>DAINOD010000006.1:0-69248 GCA_036735545.1 Rubrimonas sp.
CCTCCGCGCGGCGCACGAGATAGGTCAGGCGGCTCTTCGCATCGGAGACCGGAACCTCCATGACAGGCGCTCTGGTGAGCTTCGCCGGCAAATGGATCAACAAGTGGTCCACCGCAAGGCCCGACCTCGCGCGCGCCGGCGTTCGAGCCGGGCCGGCGGCGCGGCGGTCTCCGCCGGCCGAGCGTCGGAGACTGTAGCGCTTGCCCGTGGCGCCGCCCTGTAGCGCAAAGGGCCTCCAAAGGAGGGATCGGCAACCGCAGAAATTTGAAATAAAATGGTTTTTCGTCTTCCGCTCCGGGTCCTACCGCCGGAGCCAAGTCCCCGGCAGGATACCCCGTCGCGGCGTCATGGTTCGATCCGGAGCCCGGACGCGCGCGCTCGCGATGGTTCGCCCGCCCGGGCGGCGCGGCGGGCGCCCAGCGGGTCGACATCGCGTGCGGGTCGGTCTCAGACCAGGTGGCAGGCCACGCGTCGTCCCGGCGCGATCTCGCGCAGGGCGGGGCGCTCGGCGGCGCAGCGCGGCTCCGCCAGCGGGCAGCGGTCGCGGAACCGGCAGCCCGAGGGCGGCTCGCGCGCATCCGGGGCGCCGACGCCGATGGGCAGGGCGGCGCGGGACTGATCCACCCGCGGCACCGGCACCGCCTGCACCAGCGCGCGGGTGTAGGGATGCAGCGGGTTGGCGACGACTTCCGCGGTCGGGCCGTCCTCCACGACCACGCCGAGATACATCGTGATCGTCCGGGCGCAGACATAGCGCACCAGCGCGAGGTCATGGCTGATGAAGACCGCCGCGAGCCCCATGCGGTCGCGGACCTCGCGCAGCACGTTCAGGATGCCCGCGCGCACCGAGACGTCGAGCATCGACACCGGCTCGTCGGCGACGATGAACTCCGGCCGCAGCACCAGCGCCCGGGCCAGCACGACGCGCTGCAGCTGCCCGCCCGAGAGCTGGTGCGGAAAGCCCTCCATCAGGTGCTCGGCGGCGCGCAGATGCACCATGCGCAGCGCCTCGGCGATGCGCTCGCCGTGCTCCTCCCGCGGGATGCGGCCGTTCAGCAGCGGCTCGGCGAGGCTGCGGCGGATGGTGAAGCGGGGGTTCAGCGCGTCGAAGGGGTTCTGGAAAACCAGTTGCGCCCGTCGTCGAAAGCGCAACTCGGCCGCGCGGTTCATGCCGGAGACGTCCTCGCCGTCGAACAGGATGCTTCCCTCGGTCGGCGGGACGAGCCGCAGCAGCATCCGCCCCAGCGTGGTCTTGCCGCAGCCGCTCTCGCCCACAACGCCCAGCGTCTCGCCGCGGGCCAGCGTGAAGCTGACCCCCGACACCGCGTCCACCGACGGACGACGGCCCGACAGCACGTCGGCGAGCGAGCGCGACAGGGCGAAGCGGCGGCCGACGTCGCGCGCGGCGACCAGCGGCGGGATCGGCCGGGAGGCGGGGCTCGCGTCCATCACGCCACCCCCGCCCATGTCTCGGTGCGCCCGGCCTGCGCGCGCAGCGCGACCGCCTCGCCGGAGCGGCGGCATGCCGCCATGTGGTCCGGGCCGACCGCCGTGGGGTTCTGCGGCGCGGCGCAGGCGGCCTGCGCGAAGGGGCAGCGCGCGCGGAAGCGGCAGCCCTCGGGCGGGTCCAGCAGGTCGGGCGGCGCGCCCTCGATCGGCGTCAGCTCCCTCGCCGCGCCCTCGAGGTCGGGAAAGGCGTTGTAGAGGCCCATGGTGTAGGGATGGCAGGGGCGCGCCAGCACCTCCGCCACCGGGCCCTGCTCCACAACCTGTCCCGCGTACATCACGACGATGCGGTCGCAGAGATAGGCCACGACGGAGATGTCGTGGGTGACGAGGATGACCGACAGCCCCAGCCGCCGCTGCAGCTCGGCGAAGACGTCCAGCACCTGCCGCTGGATGATCACGTCGAGCGCCGTCACCGGCTCGTCGGCGATGACGAGCTTCGGCGACAGCGCGAGCGCCAGCGCTATGGACGCGCGCTGGCGCATCCCGCCGGAGAACTGGTGCGGATAGTCGCGCAGGCGCCGCGCCTCCAGCCCCACCATGGCGAAGAGTTCGGCCGAGCGCGCATCGGCCTCGGCGCGGCCCATGCCGCCGCGGTCGCGCAGCACCTCGACGATCTGGTCGCCCACCCGCCACACGGGATCGAGCGCGTTCATCGCGCTTTGCGGGACATAGGCGATCTCGCGCCACAGCAGCTTGCGCATGTCCCGGTCGGAGAGCTTCAGCAGGTCGCGTCCCTCGAACAGGATCTCGCCGCCGCCGACCCTCGCGGCGGGCGGCATGACGCGGGTGACTGCGCGCACGGCGGTGGTCTTGCCGCAGCCGGACTCGCCCACGACGCCGACCACCGCGCCCTGCGGCACGTCGAAGGAGACGCCCTCCACGGCCCGCACCCGGCCGCGGCCGGCGAAGTAGTCCACCGAAAGATCGCGCACCCGCAACAGCATGGGTCTTCAGTCCTTCAGCCGCGGGAACAGGAACTCCTCGTAGCCGCGGCTGATGAAGAAGCCCGCGACCACCACGCCCACGATGCACAGGCCGGGCGGCACGAACCAGTTGTACTGACCCCGCCCCAGCGCCTGGCTCGCATAGGCGTCCTGCAGCATGTAGCCCCAGGTCACCGTGTTGGACGGCCCGAAGCCGAGGAAGCTGATCGCCGCCTCGGTCAATATCGCCCAGCCCACAGCGATCGAGGCGTAGAGGAACGACATCGCCATCACGTTCGGCGCGACGTGCACGAACAGGATGCGCCACGGCCCCGCGCCGGTCACCCGCGCCGCCTCGACGAAGGCGCGCTCGCGCAAGGACAGCACCTGCGCGCGGATCACGCGGGCGGAGTTCGGCCACAGCAGCAGCGCGATGCCCAGCACGACGTTCCACTGGCTGGGCGTCAGGAAGGCCGCCAGCACGATGACGAAGGGCAGGAACGGGATTCCCAGCGCGATGTCGGCCAGCCGCATCAGCACCGTGTCCACCCAGCCTCCGAAGAAGCCGGAGATCAGCCCGACGAGCGTGCCGATGGCCACGACGCAGACCGCGGCGGTGAGCCCGACGATCAGAGCCCCCCGCGCGCCGACGACGAGCTGGGAGTAGATGTCGCGTCCGGAGAAGGTCGTGCCGAGCAGATGGTCGCCGCCGGGCGGCAGGTTGCGCGCGAGGTTGAAGTTGTCGTCGAACAGGATCTCGCGCGGGTCGTGGGTGACCAGCACGTCGGCCGACAGCGCCACGGCGATGAACAGGGCGTAGAGCGCAAGCCCGATCAGCGCATAGGGGTCGCGCGAGGGTATGCGCCAGGCCGCGCGCAGCCCGCGCGCGAATTTCGCCCCGAAGCCCGCGCGCGGCGGCGCTGCGAGGTCAGCCACGGGACGCAACGCGGACCCTCGGGTCCAGCAGGTGATAGGTGAGGTCGGCGACGAAGTTCATCGCGATCAGCACCGCCGTGATCATCAGGAAGGCTCCTTGCGCGAGCGGATAATCGCTGCTGGCCACGGCGTTCACCAGCAGCCGCCCGACGCCGGGCCAGCTGAACACCGTCTCGACCACCACGTTGCCGCCGACCGCGCCTCCCACTCCGAGCGCAAAGGCGGTCGCGACGGGCAGCAAGGCGTTGCGGGCGGCGTGGCGCATCACGATGGAGCTTGTGGAGAGGCCCTTCATCCGGGCCATGGTGATGAACTCCTCCTGCAGCACCTCGAGCATGTTCGAGCGCATGAGGAGCAGGGGCAGACCCTGGAGGTAGATCGCCAGCGTGATCGCCGGCAGCGTCAGATGGGTCAGGAAGTCCACCGAGAAGACCCGCGCCCAGCCGCTGTCGTAGACCATGCCCGCGGTGTTCGACCCGCCCGAGGGCAGCCAGCCGAAATGGAAGCTGAACACCGCCAGCATGACCATCCCCAGCCAGAATTCCGGCGCGGCCCGCGTCGTGAGCGCGAGGGGGATGCCGACGCCCTCGATCCAGCTTCCGCGCTTCCACGCCAGATAGGCGCCGGCGACGACGCCGAAGGCGTAGGCCACGATCAGCGCCGTCAGGGTCAGGATCACCGAGTTGGGGAACACCTCGAGCACGATGTCGACGACGGGGCGCTTGAAGAAGAAGGACTGGCCCAGGTCTCCCTGGGCCAGATTGACGAGAAACAGCCAGTACTGCTCGCCCAGCGAGCGGTCGAGGCCGAACTGGCGGATCAGCGCCTCCTGCTGCTCCACCGTCGTCGTGCTGTCGAGAAAGGCGGCGAGCGGCGTGCCCGGCATCAGGCGGAACATGAAGAACAGGATGGTCGCGACGATCCAGAGCACGAGGATCGCGTGGCCAAGCCGGTTCAGAAGATACCCCATGTCCGAGCCGCCTCCGCCGTCAGTTCGAGAACGGGTCGTTCTTGCCCGCCGGATAGTGCAGGCGGCCGTTCACCAGCGTGTAGCCCGCCTCCTCGAGGATCGCCTTGGCGACGTCGAGGCCGGTGGTCATCTCGTTGGTGCTCTCTGCGTGCCAGAAGGGCAGGGCGGGCGAGACGTGGCTGTTGGCCTTGACCGCAAAGCCGTTCCACGCCGCGTTCTGCATCAGGTCGCGGTTGATCGCCAGCGACAGCGCGCGCCGGAAGGCGGGGTCGTCGAAGGGCGGGCGCCGGTTGTTGAAGGCGAGGAACTGGAAGCCGATGTCGACGGAATCGACCAGCTCCAGGTCGCCGTCGGCCTGCGCGGCCTCGACCAGAAGCGCGGGGTCGCCCGTGTAGTCGGCCATGAAGTTCATCTGGCCCGAGCGCAGCATGCCCAGCCCCGCCTCGACGTTCAGCACGATGCGCAGGATCCAGCGGTCGACCTTGGGCGCCGCCCAATGGTCGCGGTTGGCCGACAGCACGACCTCCTGCTGGCTGACCCAGCGGTCGAAGCGGAACGGGCCGGAGCCGATGCGGCTCTCCTCGAGGATGGCCTCGGCGGTCTCGCCCTCGCCGAGGTTGGCCAGCAGCGGCTCCCAGACATGCTTGGGCGCGAGGTTCAGCTTGGCCAGCGTCGACGTCTCGAACGCCGCGTTCGGCTCGTTGAGCGTGAAGCGGACGGTGCGCTCGTCCAGCGCCTCCATGCTGTCGATGATGGTCACGAAGGGCTTGTACATCGGGGCGTTCGTGCCCTGCGCCGGCGCTTCGAAGCTGAAGATGACGTCCTCGACCGTCACCGGCGTCCCGTCGTGCCACATCATGCCGTCGCGCAGCGTGACCGTCACCGACAGGCCGTCGTCGGACCAACTCACCGTCTCGGCCGCCCAGGGCTGGGGCAGGCCGTCCGGGCCGATGCGCATCAGGCGGTCCCAGATCAGCTCGGTGATCCAGCTGTCGGAGGCGCCGGAGATGTAGAAGGGGTTGATGGCGTTGATCTCGTCGGACGAGTTCAGGATCAGGTCCTTCTGGTCGCCGATGGGCTCGATCTGCAGGAAGGTCCAGATGTTCTTGATGCCGAGGCCCGGCTGGTCCACCGCCGAGCCGGCCCGGAACACGGTGTTGTCGTAGGCGTAGAGCTTTGTCGGATAGACGAGGAAGGCGTAGGGCTGATCGGCGTCGATGATCTCCTGCGCCTGCTTGACCAGCGCCTGACGCTCGTTGCGGTCCGGCGTCAGCCGCTGCAACTCGGCGATCTTGTCGTATTCGGGATTGTTGTAGCCGACGAAGTTGAAGCCGTTGGCGGCCGTCGAACTGTGGAACAGGTTGAAGACGAACTCGTCAGGGTCCGAGCGCTCCGGCCGGCCGACCATCTGCCACATGGTCAGGTCCCATGTGTCGCGGTTGTACCAGACGATGTCGGACTGCTGCGGCCGCGGCAGGCCCTGGACGGAGACGTTCAGCCCCAGCCGGCCCCAGATCTGCGCGATAAGCTCGGCCGCCTGGTACTGCTGCGGGTTGGCCGCCTGCGCGCGGGCGAGCAGCGACAGGTCACGGACCGGGCCGCCGGCCTCGGCGAGCGCGCCGACCGCAAACAGCGCGGCCGCGGCCGTCCCGGTCGCCAGCCGCGCCAGTGAAGTTCCTCTCAGCATCGCAACCTCCTGTGTCAGCGGCGCCGGTTTCCCCGAGCCGGTTCCGCGGCGCGCGATCAACGCTTCCCCGCGGTCCATGACCCTGCTATTTTTCATCCATCGAAACGCCGTTTTAAAACACTGCACGATCGCTGCGGCGTCCACAACAGATTCTGGACAATCGGAAGGGCCCCACCCCATGCTTGATGCGCAGGAGAGCAGCATCCTCGACGAAGTGACGCTCGACGCGCCATGGGCGCTGGTCGAGAGCTTCGCCGGTATGCACCGCTGGCGGCCCGAGGACGTGGCCAGGGCCGGGGCCCTGATCGCCGACCGCCTTCGCGCCCTCGGCGTGCCGGTCGAGGTGCACACGCCGCGACTGTGGCTCAGCGTGCCCCTGGGCGCCAGCGTTGAGGTCGCCGGCAAGAGGCTGCGCGCCAAGCCGCCCTCCGGCGCCGCCAGCCGGCCCGAGGGCGTCGCGGCCCCGCTCGCCTACCTGCCGTCCGACAAGGCGTCGCTGCGGTCCTACGACAAGAGCGCCCGCGGCTTCTTCGGCGAGGCCGCCGCCGACGGCGACGCGATGCGCGCGCGCCTGCAGGGCCGCATCCTGCTGACCGAGGGCTTCGGCAACCCGGCGCTGACCGCGCTCGCCGAGGAGTGGGGCTGCGTCGGGTTGATCGCCATCAACCCGGGCGTGGACATCCACTGGGGCACCTGCACCACGATCTGGGGCAACCCCGACCTCGACGACCTGCCGCGCAAGCCCGCGATCCCGGTCGCCGCCGTCAACGCCGAAAGCGGCGCGAAGCTGATCGCGGCGGCGCAGGCCGGCGCCTCGGCGACCCTGCGGACCGAGTTGCAGGAAGGCTGGTTCGAGCAGCCGATCCCGGTCGCCACCATCCCCGGCGCTACGGAGCCCGACGACTTCGTGCTCGTCCACGGCCACTACGATTCGTGGGAGGTGGGCGTCGGCGACAACGCCACCGGCGACGCCACGTTGCTGGAGCTTGCCCGCGTGCTCTGGAACAACCGCGCCGGGCTGCGGCGGTCGGTTCGGGTGGCGTGGTGGCCCGGACACTCGACCGGGCGCTACGCGGGTTCGACATGGTTCGCCGACGCCTTCGCGATCGACCTCGACGAGCATTGCGTCGCGCAGATCAACTGCGACAGCCCCGGCTGCCGGTGGGCGACGAGCTATCATCAGACCACGGCGATGACCGAGACGCAGGGCGTCGTCGCCGAGATCATCGGCGCGGTGGCGGGGCAGGCGCCGAAGTTCAAGCGGCCGAACCAGGCGGGCGACTACTCTTTCAACAACATCGGCCTGTCGAGCTTCTTCATGCTCAGTTCGACCATGCCCGACGACCTGCGCGCCGAAAAGGGCTACTATGCGGTGTCCGGCTGCGGCGGCAACATCGCCTGGCACACCGAGAACGACACGCTGGAGATCGCGGACCGCGAGGTGCTGCTGCGCGACATGCGCATCTATCTCGCCAGCGTCTGGCGCTTCGCCACCGCCGAGACGCCGCCGGTGGACTGGCGCGCCGCCTGCGCCGAGTTCCGCGCGGTGCTGGCTGAGCGACAGGCGGCGGCGGGCGATCTGTTCGACCTCGCGCCGGCGATGGCGGCCGTCGAGGCGCTGCACGCCGCGCTCGCGCGGCTCGACGCTGCGGCTGCGCCGGCGGCGCGGGTCAATGCGGCGCGCATGGGGCTGGCGCGCATCCTGACGCCGCTGAACTACACGCGCGCGCCGCGGTTCCGCCACGACCCGGCGGTGACCTGCCCGCCGCTGCCCGCGCTCGACGTCGTGGCGGCGCTGGCCGACCACGGGCCGCAGACGCAGGGCTTCGCGCTGACCCAGGCGCTGCGCGGCCGCAACCGCGTCGTCGCGGCGCTGCGCGAGGCGACGCGGCTGGTCGAGGGCGCCCTCGCGTCCTGATCGGCCTCAGCCGGCGCGGCGGACGACCTGTCCGCCGCGCACGACCAGCCGGTGGTTGGCGGCGAGCGCCGCGGCGGCGATGTCGGCCGAAGGATCGCCCGCCACGACCAGCAGGTCGGCCCGCAGCCCTTCCGCGATACGCCCGCGATCCGACAGTCCCAGCAGGTCCGCGGCCGAGCCGGTCGCCGCGACCAGCGCGTCCGTCGCCGGGATCCCCGCCTCGACCATCAGCGCCAGCTCGAAGGCGCTGGTTCCGTGCATGTTGTACTGGGTGCCGGCGTCGGTCCCCATCGCCAGCCTGCCGCCGGCCCGGTGGAACATCCGCAGGCTCTCGCGGTGGCGCTCGCGCGAGGCTTCCGTCTTTTCCAGAATGTGGCCGGGGATCGCGCCGCGGTCGCGGTTGGCCAGCGTCCAGTGCCCGACCGAGAGCGTCGGCACGAGCCAGACGCCATGCTCCACCATCAGCGCGACGGTCTTCTCGTCGAGGAACTTGCCGTGCTCGATGGACGTGATCCCGCCCTTCACCGCGTTCGTTATCCCGCCGGCGCCATGGGCGTGGGCCGCGGCGCGCTTGCCGCGGCGGGCGGCCTCGCCGCAGGCCGCGGCCATCTCGGCCTCGGTGAACTCGGCCATGGAGGGGTCGCTGCCGGCGGTGGAGGTGCCTCCGGTCGCCATCAGCTTTATGAAGTCGGCCCCGCCCTTGAGCTGTTCGCGCACCGCCTTGACGATTTCGTCCGTCCCGTCCGCCTCGCGCCCGATGCGCCCGGCATGGCCGCCGGTCATGACGATGATGTGCCCCGCGCACAGCACCTGCGGTCCGACGAAATCCCCGCGATTGATGGCGTCGCGCACGCTCATCTCGATGAAGCGGTAGCCGCCGACGTCGCGCAGCGTGGTGATCCCGCCCATCAGCGCCGCCTGCGCCGCCCGCAGGGCGTGCAGCGCCATGGTCGCCGCCGGAAGGTTCAGCACGGGGCCGAGCTGGTCCGGCCCTCCCGTCAGCAGCAGGTGCATGTGCGCGTCGATCAGCCCGGGCATGAGCGTGCCGCCGGCGCAGTCCTCGACCGGCCCCGTCCAGCCGACGAACTCGGCCTCGGGCGCGAGGCGGGCGATGCGGCCGTCCTCGACCATGACGGCGTGGCCGTCGAGCGTGGCGCCGGCGCCGTCGAAGATGCGGCCACCCCGATATAGCGTTCCCATCGTCCCCTCCCGTTACGGCGTCACGACCACGTTGGCCGGCGCCCCCGCCTCCACCGCCTCGTGGGCCGCGGCCGCCTGATCGAGCGGCCACACGCCGCCCACGTCCGGCGTGAGCCGACCCCGCGCCAGCAGCGCGCCGATCACCTGCGCCGCCGCGTCGCGACGGGGCGGCGTGATGTTGCTGGCCTGCACGAAGCGCAGCGTCGCGCCCTTGCGGGCGAAGGCGTAGTAGTCCAGCGCCGGCCTGCGGTCGGAGGTGGAGGAATAGGCCGCCACCGTTCCGTGTTCGGCGAGGGCGGCGGCGTTCGTCTCGCGGTTCGCGGCGAAATCCACGTCCACGATCCGCGCCGCGCCGCGGCCTCGCGTCTCGGCCAGCACGGCCGCCGCCACGTCGTCGGCGTGGCGGTCCAGCACGACGTCCGCGCCCTTCGCCCGCGCCGTCTCCCGCCCCCGCGCCGAGCCCGCTGTCGCGACGACCCGCGCCCCGCTCCACGCGGCCAGTTCGACGCAGACCCTGCCGACCGCTCCGCCGCCGCCGTGGATCAGCACGGTCTCGCCGGTCACCGGCCCGTCGCCCAGCACGGCGAGCCAGGCCGTGAAGGCCGGCACGCCGAGCGAGGCGCCCTGTGGAAAGTCCAGCGCGTCGGGCAGGGGCAGCGCCCAGCCGGCGCCGATCACCACCTTCTGCGCCGCGGCGCCGCGACCCTCGGGGGCGCGCAGGAGGTAGACGCGCTCGCCCAGCCGCGCCTCGGAGACGCCGGGGCCGACGGCGTCGATGACGCCGGCGCCGTCGCTGTGGGGGATGTAGCCCTCGGCCGGCGCGCTCGCCCCGGTCCAGCCGGAGCGGCGCTTGGTGTCGTGGGGGTTCACGCCGGAGGCGGCGACGGCCACCCGCACCTCGCCCGGGCCGGGGAGGGGGTCCGGGAGGTCGACCACCTCCAGCACTTCCCGAGCCGGGCCGGTGCGGCGATAGAGCAGCGCGCGCACGCGGCTAGAGCGCCGCTTCGACGCGCCGCGTCGCCTCCCGCAGCCCGGCCACGAGCCGGTTGCGTCCGCGCAGGAGTTGCGTCAGCGCGAAGCCCATCCGCTCCGGCGCCACCGCGTCGAGCGAAGCGGCCTCGGCCACGGTCGGCAGGGGCGGCACGTTCAGCGCCGGGTCGTGGGTGAAGCGCGGCCCCCGCGTGTAGTTCAGCGGCACGAGGATGCGGCCTAGATCGCGCAGCGCGGCGTTGGCCGCGGCCTCCGCGACCCGCCCCCCGTCCAGCGCTGTGTGGAAGCGGTCGAGCGCCACGCCCAGCGCCGCATTCGCCGCGACGGCCGGGCCCAGATCGAAGCGCTCGCCGGCGGCCTTCTGGTAGTCGGTGAGCGTCTCGGTGAACTCGGCGACGGTGGCGCGGTAGTCCAGCGGCAACACGGGGTCGTTCGCCCAGCGCAGGGTCGCCTCGAGATAGAGGGCGATGTCCTTGGCCAGCACCTCGCGGTCGGCGATCTCCAGCGTGTCGTCCTCTGTGTGCCACGCGATGTTGCCGCCGCAGCCGCCGACGACGTAGTAGCCGCGCTCCGCGCGGGCGGCGTCGGTCATCATCGAGGAGGCCATGAAGCAGCCCGCGACGCCGATGTTGTTGAAGCTGTAGTCGGAATTGCGCTGCGGGCGCTTGCGCCGCGCGGTCTGGCCGGAGACCTTCGCGACCACCTCGCGCACCAGCCCCTCGCACTCGCTCATCGCCGAGATGGTCTCGTAGCTCGTCGCCCAGCGGCAGCCCGGACTGTCGCAGTTCATCTGCGCGACGCAGTTCTCGGCGAGATCGAGCGCGAACGTGTCCGCGAACCACGCCGAGCCGCCGTAGCGGCCCGTCGAGTGCCCCGCCCACCACGCCAGCCGCACCGACCGGCGCAGCGAGGCGCGCCGCGCCCACAGCACGCGGGCGATCTCCACCATGCAGGCGTTGCCGGTGCCGTTGTCGCCCACGCCCTCGCGCCAGCTGTCGTAATGGCCGTGCAGCAGGACGAAGCTCTCCGGTTCGACCGCGCCGGGGATCTCGACCACCGGCATCTTCTGCGTGAACCAGCCCGTCTCCAGCCGCGTGTGGACCGAGGCGCGCTCTCCCGCCTTCGCCAGCGCGATCAGGCGGTCGCCGTCCTCGCGGTTGACCGCCGCCGAGGGGATGCGCGGCAGGCGAGCGAGGTCGGCTGGCTCCGGCGTGCCCCAGATGGTGGACACCGTGCCCCAGTGGATGCGCGCGCCCGGATTGACCGCGATCACCGCCGCCGCGCCCGCCGCCTCCAGCCCCGCGACGAAGTTGGGCAGCGCGAAGCCCTCGATGATCGCGATCCTGCCGGCCACGTCGCCCAGGGTTGCGGGGTCGCCGGGGTTGCGGTCGAGCGGCGTGCCGCCGCCCGCGGCGGGCAGATAGACGAGCGCGCCTTCGACGCCCTCGGGGACCGACGTGGCGAAGGCGGGGGGCTTGGCGGCGAATCGCGCGCCGCCGCACCGCACCTCCGCCTCCTGCGGCAGCGACAGGTAGAGCTTCGGCGCGTGCATGGTCACGGGGACGCCATGGGCGCGCAGCGCCTCGGCGATCATCTCCGCGCCCGTGTTGGCGTCCTCTGGCGTTTCCCGGTGCTGTCGGGCGAATTTCTCGATAAGAGCCCACGGAGCGTCCAGAGTGGGTGCGGCGTCGTCGAGCGGCGACATGGCGTGGCCCCTGTGTTTCGATTGAGTGAGCGTTTCGTTGAGTGAAACGGTGTTTTAGGGAGGATACCTTGGCGGTGGAGGATGTCGACGGAAATTCGCATGACAGCCCACGGGTCGCGGTCTCCTACACCGTGGGCGCGGTCGACCGGGCGCTGAGCCTGCTCGAGGCGCTGGCCGACGCGCCCGACAGCGGCGTCACCGAACTGGCCGAGCGCACCGGCGCCACCAAGAGCATGACCTTCCGGCTGCTCTACACGCTGGAGGCGCGCGGCTATGTGGTGAAGGACGCCGACCGGCGCACCTATGCGCTCGGCTATCGGACGATGCTGCTCGGCGACCAGGGCCGGCGCCAGTCGCGGCTGGTGGCGGAGGCGGAGCCCTTTCTGGAAGCGCTGGCGGGCGAGACGCGGGAGAACGCGCTGCTGCTGCTGCGCGAGGGGGCGAACAGCGTCTGCATCGCCTTGCACGCCTCGCCGCAACCCTTGCGCATCTTCGCGGCGGTGGGTCGAGTGGGACCGCTGCACGCCGGCGGCGGGCCCAAGGTTCTGCTGGCCTTCGCGCCCGAGGATGTGCGCCGCGCGGTGATGGCCGGTCCCCTGCCGCGCTTCACCGACGCCACCCCCGCCGATCCCGCGATCCTGGAGGCGGCGCTGGAGACCATCCGCCGCGACGGCGTTGCCGTGTCGCAGGGCGAGATCGACCCCGAGATCTGTTCCATCGCCGCGCCTGTGCGCGACCATTCCGGCGGGGTGATCGCGGCGCTCAGCGTGACCGGGCCCGCCGCGCGGCTCGACGCGCCGGCGCAGGACAGGGTGCGCGCGGCGGTGCGGGACGCCGCCGCGCGGCTGTCGCTTCGGCTGGGCTGGCGGGGGGCGGCGTCGCTGGCGGGGTGACCGGGGCGCTTGCGCCTTGGGGTGAAACGGAGTTTCATCCATCGAAACACCCAGACGGAGTCGCCCCATGGACCAGCACGCCGACCCTCTCGCCGCCCTCGGCGTGCCCGCCGCCATGATGGACGCGGTGAGCCTCGACGCGCCGTGGGCGCTGGTCGAAGCCTTCGCCACCATGCCGCGCTGGAAACCCGCGGACGTCGCGACCGCCGCCCACGACATCGCCGCGCGCCTGAAGGCGCTGGGCGTGCCGGTGACGCTGCACGAGGCCGACCTCTACCTCTCGATCCCGTTCTCGGCCTCGGTCGAGGCCGGCGGCGAGACGTTCCGCGCCAAGCCCCCCTCCTACGCCCGCGACTGCCGCGAGGGGCTGACCGCGCCGCTGGCCTATGTCCCCGCCACCGTCAGCCAGAGCATCAACACCCTGTTCCACAAGAGCCAGGACGAGGCGGCGTCGTCGGAGGACCGCATCCGCGGCAGGATCGTCGTCTCCGAGGGCTTCTCCTTTCCCGGCAAGATCCTCGAATTCGAGCAGAAGGGCGCGCTTGGCGTGATCGCGATCAACCCCGGGGCGGACGCGCACTGGGGCATCTGCACCTCGATATGGGGCACGCCCGACCTCGACGACCTGCCGCGCAAGCCGACGATCCCCGTCGCCGCGGTGAACAACCCTGACGGCGCGAAACTGATCGCGCTGGCCAGGGCCGGCGGCTCGGCGACCCTGCGCACCGAGATGGAGGAGGGCTGGTATCGCTCGCTGATCCCCGAGGTGACCATCCCCGGCGCGACCGAGCCCGACCGCTTCGTGCTGGTCCACGGCCACTACGACAGCTGGGACGTCGGCGTCGGCGACAACGCCACCGGCGACGCCACGTTGCTGGAGCTCGCCCGCGTGCTCTGGACACACCGCGACGGGCTGAAGCGGTCGGTGAAGATCGCATGGTGGCCGGGGCACTCGACCGGGCGCTACGCCGGCTCCACCTGGTACGCCGACCGCTTCGCCATCGAACTCGACGAGCAGTGCGTCGCGCAGGTGAACTGCGACAGCCCCGGCTGTCGCTGGGCCTCGACCTTCAACGACCTCAGCCTGACGGCCGAGACCGAGGGCCACGTCGCCCGCGCCGTGCGCGCCGTCACCGGGCTCGGGATCAGCCCCGAGCGGCCGCATCGGGCGGGAGACTACGCCTTCAACAACATCGGCCTGTCGAGTTTTCTCATGCTGAGCTCGACGATGCCGGAGGCGCTGCGGCGCGAGAAGGGCTACTATGTCGTCGGCGGTTGCGGCGGCAACATCGCATGGCATACCGAGCACGACCTGATCGAGATCGCCGATCGCGACAACCTGTTGCGGGACATCAGGGTGTATCTCGCCGCGGTCGTGGGCGTGGCCAACGCCGAGGTGCTGCCCTTCGACTGGCGCGCCATCGCGGCGGAGTTCGCCGAAACGATCGCCCGGCGCCAGAAGGCCGCCGGCGATCTCGCCGACCTGTCGCCCGCCGCCGACGCGGCCTCGGCGCTGGCCGCGGCGCTGGAGGCTTTCCACGCCGCGCTCGACGCCGGGCGCATCGACGCCGCGCGCGCCAACGCCGTGATCCAGCGCCTCGCCCGCATCCTCGTGCCCGTCAACCACGCGGTCGCCCCGCGCTTCCGCCACGACCCCGCCCTGCCGGTGGCGCCGCTGCCGGCGCTCGCGGTCTGCGAGGAGTTGGCGGGCCATGGTCCCGAAACGGTGGGCTTCGCGCAGACGCAGGCGCTGCGCGGGCGCAACCGGGTGGTCGCTGCGCTGCGCGAGGCCGAGCGCCTCGTGCGGGGCGCCTGAGATGGCGTCGCGAGAGGGCGCCGTCGCCCGCGCCCACGCCCATTTCGACGGCGGCGCGTTCCTCGAGACGCTGCGCGCCCGCGTCGCCGTGCCGACCGAGAGCCAGGAGCCGGGGCGGCTGCCCGACCTGCGCCGCTACTGCGCGGAGGTGATGACCCCGGCGCTGGAGACGCTCGGTTTCGCGTGCCAGACCCACGACAACCCGGTCGCCGGCGGCGGCCCGTTCCTCGTCGCGGAGCGGCATGAGGGCGCCGGCCTGCCGACCCTGATGAGCTACGGTCACGGCGACGTGGTGCGCGGCATCCCGGAGCAGTGGCGCGAGGGCCTCGACCCCTGGACCATCACCATCGAGGGCGAGCGCTGGTACGGCCGCGGCACGGCCGACAACAAGGGCCAGCACTCCATCGTCATCGACGGGCTGGCCGCGGCGCTGGCCGAGCGCGGGCGGCTCGGCGCCAACGTCAAGCTGCTGATCGAGACCAGCGAGGAGATCGGCTCGCCAGGCCTCGACGCCTTCCTGCAGGCCCACAAGGAAAGGTTGGCGTCCGACGTCATGATCGCCTCCGACGGGCCGCGGATGCGCCCGGGCCGGGCGGACGTGAAACTCGGCAACCGCGGCGGGATCGCATTCGACCTGTCGATCAGCCTGCGCGAGGGCTCGCGCCATTCGGGCCACTGGGGCGGCGTGCTGGAGGACCCCGGCGTCATCCTCGCCCACGCGCTGGCCTGCATCACCACCCCGCGCGGCCGGATTCTCGTGGAGGACTGGCTGCCGCGCCAGATTCCGCCACGCATCACCGAGGTCCTGAAGTCGCTCGACGTCGACCCCGCCGACCCGACGCTCGTCATGCCGCCGGACTGGGGCGAGGCGGGCCTGTCGATCCCCGAGAAGATGTACGGCTGGACCAGCTTCATCGTGCTGGCCTTCATCACCGGCCGGCCCGAGAACCCGGTGAACGGCGTGCAGCCCGACGCCCGCGCGCGCTGCCAGATCCGTTTCACCGCCGACGCCGACCACACACGCTTTCTGCCCGCGCTGCGCGAGCACCTGGACGCGCACGGCTTTCAGCAGATCGAGATCACCCCGGCGTCGGGCAACTTCTTTCCCGCCTGGCGCACCGACCCTGACGATCCGTGGGTGGACTGGACGGTGCGCAGCGTCGCGCGCAGCGTCGGCCACCAGCCGAACCTCGTGCCGAACTCCTCCGGCGGCCTGCCGAGCGAGTTGTTCGCCCGGGCGCTGGATTGCCCGATCATCTGGCTGCCGCACTCCTACGGCGGCTGCCGCCAGCACGGACCCGACGAGCACCTGCTGGCGCCTCTGGCGCGCGAGGGCCTCGGCATGATGGCCGGGCTGTTCTGGGACCTTGGCGAGACGGAGGGACGACCATGACCACCGAGGCGCTCTTGAAGGGCGTGCGCGCCTGGGTCGAGATCGAGAGCCACACGGCCGACGTCGCCGGCGTGAACGCCATGGCCGACCGGGTGGCGGCCGACTACGCCGCCCGCGGCGCGGCGGTGGAGCGGGTGCCGGGTCGCGACGGCTTCGGCGACCACGTCATCGCGCGGGCCCCGTGGGCGCGTGCGTCCAACGCGCCGGGGGTGCTGATCCTCAGCCACATCGACACGGTGCACCCGCGCGGCACGCTGGCGGGCTTCCCTTTCCGGGTGGAGGGCGACCTCGCCTTCGGGCCGGGCATCTACGACATGAAGGGCGGCGCCTTCATCGCCATGGACGCGGTGGGGCAGCTGGCCGCTTCGGGCGGGGCGAGGCTGCCGGTAACGCACCTCTTCGTCTCCGACGAGGAGGTGGGCTCGCCGACCTCGCGCGACCTGATCGTGGAGCTGGCGCGGGGAGCGAAATACGTCCTTGTCACCGAGCCGGCGCGCGAGGGCGGTCGGGTCGTGACTGCCCGCAAGGGCGTCATGCGCTACGAACTCGCCGTCCACGGCCGCGCGTCGCATTCCGGCGCCCGCCATCAGGACGGCGTCAGCGCGGTGAAGGAGCTGGCGCGGCTGATCCTCGCCTTCGAGGGACTGACCGACTACGACCGCGGGATCACCTGCAACGTGGGCCGCATCGGCGGCGGCACGGGCGACAACGTGATCCCCGCCCATGCCTGGGCCGGGATCGACGTGCGCGTCCCCGACGCCGCGGCGGCCGAGGAGGTGGAGGCCTTTGTCGCCGCGCTGGCGCCCGCCCACCCGGAGGCGCGGCTGGAGATATCGGGCGGGCTGAACCGCCCCCCCTACGAGCGCCGACCCGAGATCGCCGCGCTCTACGAGCACGCCAAGGGGCTGGCGGCGGCGCTGGGCTTTCCGCTCGGCGAGATCCACACCGGCGGCGGCAGCGACGGCAACTTCACCGCGCCGATCACGCCCACCCTCGACGGGCTCGGCGTCGACGGCAAGGGCGGCCACACCGACTACGAGCAGCTCCGCGTCTCCTCGCTCGTCGAGCGGCGCGACCTCATGCGGCGGTTGCTGGAGACGCTGGAGTGAGCCTGCGGCTCGGCTGCGACGTCGGCGGCACCTTCACGGATTTCGTGCTGCACGACGCCGCGACCGGGGCGATCGAGACGCTGAAGCTGCCCACCGACCCGGCAGCGCCGGATCGGGCGGTGCTGGAGGGGCTCCGCCGGCTCGCCGCGGACCGGCCCGGGCTGATCGCCGGGCTGGAGGCGCTGATCCACGGCACGACGCTGGTCATCAACGCCATCATAGAGCGCAAGGGCGCCGATGCTGCGCTGATGACCACCGAGGGTTTCCGCGACGTGCTCGAGTTGCGCCGCGAGATCCGCTACGACATCTACGACGTCCGCCAGCGCTTCCCCGCCCCGCTGATCCCGCGTCCGCGCCGGGCCGAGGCGCGCGAGCGCGTGCTGGCCGACGGGACCGTGCGGACGCCGCTGGATGAAGACCACGCCCGCGCCGTGCTTGCAGAGCTGAAGGCCGCCGGCGCCGTTTCTGTCGCGGTGTGCCTGCTGCACAGCTACGCCAACCCCGACCACGAGCGCCGCCTCGGCGCCATTGCGGAGGATGTCGGCCTCGACGTCTCGCTGTCGGTGGACGTGCTGCCCGAGATCGGCGAGTTCGAGCGCACCGCAACCACCGCCATCAACGCCTATGTCCGCCCCATGGTCGCGGCCTACCTCGCCGCGCTGGAGCGGGGGCTGGCCGCCACGGGCTACGCCAGACCGCTGTTCCTGATGCTGTCGGGGGGTGGGGTCGTCGGCGTGCGCGCCGCCCGCGCAGCGCCGGTGCGACTGGCCGAGAGCGGGCCCGTGGGCGGCGCGCTGGCGGCGCGCGCGCTGGGGGCCGCGGCGGGGGTGCGGGACGTGCTGGCCTTCGACATGGGCGGCACCACCGCCAAGGCCTGCCTGATCGAGGGCGGACGTCTGCCGGTGACGCGCGCCTACGAGGTGGACCGGGTGCACCGCTTCAAGCGCGGGTCCGGCACGCCGCTCGCGGCGCCCACCGTGGACCTCATCGAGATCGGCGCGGGCGGCGGCAGCCTCTGCGCCGTGGACGACCTGGGCGCGTTGCGCGTCGGGCCCGAAAGCGCCGGCGCCGATCCGGGGCCCGCCTGCTATGGCCGGGGCGGGACGCGGGCGACCGTGACCGACGCCAATCTCGTGCTGGGCTATCTCGACCCCGCCGCCTTCCTGAACGGCGCCCTGCCGCTCGACCGCGCCGCGGCCGAGGTCGCGCTGCTGCGCGACGTGGGAGAGCCGCTCGGCCTCGACGCGCTGGGCGCGGCGGCGGCGGTCGTCGAGATCGTCAACGAGAACATGGCGCAGGCGGCGCGGATGCACGCCGCAGAACGCGGCGGCGACGTCGCCACGGCCGCCATGGTCGCGTTCGGCGGCGGCGGGCCGCTGCACGGCGTCGATGTGGCGCGCAGGCTCGGCGTCGCCGAGGCGCTGGTCCCCGAGGCGGCGGGCGTGTTCTCGGCGCTGGGCTTTCTCACCGCGCCGCCGGCCTACGAGGTGGCGCGCAGCCGCCCCGTCCGCCTCGCCGAAGCCGATCCCGCGGCGCTTGCCGCGGCCTTCGCCGAACTGGCCGCGGAGGCGCGCGCCGTGCTGGCCGAAGCCGCGCCCGACGCCGCGCTCGTCGAGCGGCGCGTGCTGGAGATGCGCTATGTCGGGCAGGGCCACCAGCTGCGCGTCGAGGCGGGCGCGCTCGACCGCGACGCCCTGGCCGAGGCCTTCGCGGTCGCCTATCGGGCCGCCTATGGCTACGCCTACGACGACCTCGAGCCCGAGATCGTCACGCTGCGGCTTCTGGCCGAA
This sequence comes from Rubrimonas sp., assembly GCA_036735545.1. Taxonomy (GTDB): domain Bacteria; phylum Pseudomonadota; class Alphaproteobacteria; order Rhodobacterales; family Rhodobacteraceae; genus Rubrimonas. The sequence goes on from DAINOD010000006.1 coordinate 18,840, forward strand.
GCGGCGCTGCCGCCCGCGCCGATCGCGCAGGGCGGCGTCGCCGCCGCGGCCGCGCAGGCGCAGCGGCCGGCATGGTGCGCCCGCGCCCGCGCCATGGTCGTCCACGCCGTGACGCCCTTCTCCGCGCTGACCGGGCGCGTCGCCGGCCCGGCGCTGCTGGAGCAACCCGGCGCCACGGTGCTGATCCCAGCCGGCGCCGTCGCCGAGCGCGAGGCCGGCGGCTGGCTGCGCATCGTCACGGGAGCGGGCGCATGACGCTCGATCCGGTGCGGCTGCAGGTGCTGGGCTCGCGGCTCGTGGCGGTCGCCGACGAGATCGCGGCGACGCTGGTCAAGACCGCGTTCTCGCTGGTCGTGCGCGACAACCACGACTACGCCTGCGGCCTCTACGACGCGCGGGGGCGGATGCTGGCGCAGTCCACCCAGTGCACGCCGGGGCAGGCGGGCTCCACGCCCACCGTTCTGCGCGACATGCTGGCGGTCTACCCCGCCGAGGCGCTGGCGGACGGCGACGTGCTGATCTGCAACGATCCCTGGGTGGGGGCCGGCCACTGCCCCGACGTCTTCATCGCCACGCCGATCTTTCACCGCGGTCGGCTGGCCGGCTTCGCCTGCACCTGCGCGCATCATGTCGACATGGGCGGCAGGTTGGGCGGCACCGACGCGCGCGAGGTGTTCGAGGAGGGGGTGATCATCCCCGTCTCGAAGCTGATCGAGGCGGGCCGGCCGAACGACGCGCTGTTCAGGCTGATCCGGCGCAACGTGCGCACGCCCGACAAGGTGATGGGCGACCTGCGCGCCCAGATCGCCGCCAACCATGTCGGCGCCGCCGGCGTGCGGCGGATGATGGACGCTTTCGGCCTCGACGCGCTGGAGGACCTGTTCGACGCGGTCGCCGCCCGCTCCGAAGCAGCCCTGCGCGCCCGGCTGCGCGCCCTGCCGCAGGGCGTGGCGGAGCATGACGTGGCCCACGAGATGACCGACGACGATGGCCGGCCGATCCGCATCCGCGTCCGGCTGGAGGTGGCCGACGGCGAAGCGCGGCTCGACTTCACCGGCACGTCGGCGCAGGTGCAAAAGCCGGTCAACGCGGTGCTGAACATCACGCGCGCCTATGCGGTGTTTCCCTTCATCGCCGCGCTGTGCCCGGAACTGCCCATGAACGCCGGCGCCTTCCGCCCGGTGCGGCTGCATGTGCCCGAAGGCACGGTCCTGAACCCGACCTTTCCGGCGGCCGGCATGTATCGCAGCCTGCTGTCCTATTTCACCGTCGAGGCGATCATGGGCGCCCTGCACAGGCTGGCGCCCGAGCGCGCCATGGCCCCGAGCGGCAGCTATCCGCTGTGGATCCACAAGTTCGCCGGCCGCGACGCGCAGGGGCGCCCCTTCGTCACCCACTACAACGCCCAGGGCGGGCAGGGGGCGTTCCACGATCTGGACGGCCACGCCGCAACCGTCTTTCCCGGCAACGTCGCCGGTTCGTCTGCGGAAGCCTTCGAACGGGAGGCGCCGCTTCTGGTGCTCCGCCGCGGGCTGCGGCCCGACAGCGGCGGGCCGGGGCGGATGCGCGGCGGGCTGGGGCAGGAAACCGTGCTGGAGGCGCTGGCGCCGATCCGCGCGGCGCTGAGCGGCGGCCGCTTCCACGGCGGCGCGCCCGGCCTCTCGGGCGGCGAACCCGGGAGCGCGGGCTCGATCCGGATCAACGATGGCGCGCCCTTCTCCCGGCCGGGACCCGCGACGCTGGCGCCGGGCGACCGGGTGACGCTGAGCCAGCCCGGCGGCGGCGGCTTCGGCCCGCCTTCGGCCCGCGCGCCCGAGGCCGTCGCCCGCGACGTCGCCGCCGGCTATGTCTCGCCGGCCGCGGCGCGGCTCGCCTACGGCGTCGTCACCGACGGGGCGGGCCGGCTGGATGCGGCGGCGACCCGCCTGGCGCGCGCTGGATCCGCCGCGCAGGACACCGCCGAGCAGGGCGCCGCCGCGGAGTAGGCCGCGCGCCCTGCGCCACGGCGTCGTCTGGCGCCGCCCCGCCGCGTCACGAGCCGGCGTCGCCTGCGCGCCGACGGCGACGGCTGGGGCGGTTCTCCGGGTCGGTCAGGCGCGCCATGCGGGCGGGCAGGGCGGCCATGACCGCCGCCCGGTCTGCGTCGGACATGGCCGACCAGCCGCCGATCTCCTCCAGCGTCCGGCCGCAGCCGACGCAGAGGCGAGCGCCGGGATGGATCGCGCAGATCTTCACGCAGGGGCTGGCGATCTCGTCGCGCCGCCAGACAGCATCGGTCATGGGGTCTCCGTGGCGGCGTGGCGCAGCCGGTCGATGGCGCCCTGAAGGATATAGGCGGCGGCCATGCGGTCGACGACCTCCGCGCGCCGGGCCCGGCTCGCGTCCGCGTCGATCAGCGCGCGCTGCACGGCGACCGTGCTCAGCCGTTCGTCCCACAACGCCACCGGCAGGCCCGTCATGCGCGCGAGACCACGGGCGAAGGCGCGCGCCGCCTGCGCCGCCGGACCTTCGCTCCCGTCCATGTTGCGCGGCAGGCCGAGCACGAAGCCCCGCGCGTCGCGCCCGGCGGCGATGGCGGCGAGCCGCTCCGCGTCCCCGGTCAGCTTGCGCCGCGGCAGCGTCTCCAGCGGCGAGGCGAGGCTGCGGCGCGGGTCGCAGGCGGCGACGCCGATGGTCTTGGCGCCGAGATCCAGCCCGATCAGCGCGCCCGTGGGCGCCGCGCTCAGCATCTCCACCGGCCCCTCGAAGACCGCGCTCACTCGATGCGCGCGCCGGCCACCAGCGCCCGCTCCTTGAGGAAGGCGACCGCGGCGGGGTCGCTGGCGTGCTGGGCGGCTCCGCGCTCGAAGGCCTCGGCGACGGCGTCGGTGTCGCGCAGCACGCCCAGCGTGTGGATCAGACGCGACCAGTCGTCGATCTCGCCGCCGTCCTCGTAGAGCCGCTCGCGCAGCCCCTCGACCATGCCGCGGATCATCGCCATGCGGTCCTCGGGGGCGAGGTCCTGCGCCGCGGCGATGGCCGCCGCGTCGGGGCCGCGCATCTGCGACGGCGGCGGGGCGACCTGGGCGATCGGGGGCAGGCCCAACTGGGGCGCGGCCTCCACGGGGGCGAGGCCGGGCCGGTCGTCGGCCAGCGCGGCCTCGAAGGCGGCGAGCTGTTCCGGCTCGGCGGCGAAGGCGGCGCGAGCGCGGGCCCTGGCGTCCTCGGCCTCCCTCTCCAGCCCGATCACGCGGTAGGAGCGGGCGAGTTGCGCCCACTGGCCGGGCTCGCCGCCCTGCGTCCTCAGCCGCTCGTCGAGGCCGCGCACCATGGCGATGATCTCGTCGCGTCCGCGCTGCGGCGGCGAGGCGGCGGCGACCGCGGGCGGCGGCTGGACCCCGCTTTCGGTGGACACGTCGAGGATGCGCTGGCGCGTCGCCTCGCGCCACGGGGCGTCGGGCGGGCTGTCGGCCAGCAGGCCGGCCCATACCTCGATGGCCGACTGCGGCCGCCCGGTCTGGGCGAAGGCCTCGCCCATGTAGAATCGCGCCACCGGCTCGCGACCGTCGCGGCGCAGCGCCTCGCCCAGCGCCTGCTCCGCCTCGGGGCTGACATAGCCGCGCGCGGCGAGGATCATCGATTCCGCCATGCCGGCGAACACCTGCGCCGGAACATCGCCCCCGGTCGCGCGCAACAGGCGGCGATAGGCGCGCCAGCTCTCGGCGAAGCGGCCGACCTGCGCGTAGGAGCGCGCGAGCAGGTAGATGCCCTGCCTGTCGGCGTCATTGCCTGCGACCCGCGCCTCGAGCTGCGCCACGAGGTCCGGCAGGTCGTCCATGCCCGGCGCTACGGTGGCGGGAACCGGCGGCAGCCGCGCCTCGACCAGCTCCTGGCCGGGCCGGCTCTCGGCGCGGGTGGCGAAGGGCTGGTCGGGCAGGCCGGGCTCGCCCAGACGTTCGTAGAGCGCCCAACCTCCCAGCGGCGCGCCCAGCAGCACGGCGGCCGCCAGCGCGTAGGAGGCGGCCTTGGGCGCGGGCTGGTGGTCGGGCTGGCGCTCGCGCTCGGCGGCGGCGCCGAGCAGGCGGCGCGACACCTCGATGCGCGCCGAGCGCGCCTCCTCCGCCGTCACCACGCCGCGCTCCAGGTCGCGCTCCACCTCGGCGAGCTGGTCGCGGAACACCTGCTCGTCATGCGCCGCCCGCGGCCGCGACGAGCGGCGCCCCAGCGCCAGCGGGCGGGCGACGTAGGCCGCCGTCAGCAACGCCAGAAGCCCGGCCGCGATCCAGAACAGCATCGATTTCTCCCGTCACCTCTTTCGGGAAACTAGGCCCCGTCGGCGCCCCCCGCAATGCGGCCGTCTGCGCCGCGACGTCGCGAAAGCCTCGCAGGCCGGCGCAAGCGGCGCGACAGACCCGGCCCGGGGGGCTAGGCTTGCGGGAACAACGGAGCCGTCGATGCAGCGCTATTCCGCCTTCGCCCTCGCCCGCCGCGCCGCGACCCACCACCGGGGCTGGGAGCGCGCGTGGCCCGCGCCGGCGCTGAAGGATCGCTACGACGTGATCGTGGTCGGCGGCGGCGGGCACGGGCTGGCGACCGCCTACTATCTGGCGAAGAACCACGGGCTGCGCGACGTCGCCGTGCTGGAGAAGGGCTGGCTCGGCGGCGGCAACACCGGGCGCAACACGACCATCATCCGCTCCAACTACCTCCAGCCGGAATCGGCCGCGATCTACGAACTCAGCCGCACGCTCTACGAGGGGTTGAGCCAGGACCTGAACTTCAACGTCATGTTCAGCCCCCGCGGCGTGCTGACCCTGTGCCTGACCGAGCACGAGGTGCGCGCGCTGTCGCGCACGCAGCACGCCAACCGGCTGGCCGGGATCGCCACCGAGATGCTGACGCCGGCGCAGATCGCCAAACTCTGTCCGATCCTGAAGCTGGACGGGCGCTTCCCGGTGCTGGGCGGGCTGTGGCAGGCCGACGGGGGCACGGCCCGCCACGACGCTGTGGCGTGGGGCTATGCGCGCGCGGCCTCGGCGCTGGGGGTGGACGTGATCCAGAACTGCGCCGTGGAGGGGATCGACGTCTCCAACGGCCGCGTCATGGGCGTGCGGACGTCGCAGGGCGCCGCGCGCTGCGACAAGCTGGCGCTGGTCGTCGCCGGTCATTCCTCGGTGCTCGCCGGGATGGCGGGCTTCCGCCTGCCGATCGAAAGCGTCGCGCTCCAGGCGCTGGTCAGCGAGCCGGTGAAGCCGATGCTCGACATCGTGGTGATGGCCAACGCGGTCCATGGCTACGTCAGCCAGTCCGACAAGGGCGAACTGGTGATCGGCGGCGGCACCGACGTCTACAACAGCTACAGCCAGCGCGGCGGCTTCCAGCACATCGAGGAGACGGTGCGCGCGCTGGTGGAGCTGTTCCCGGTGATCGGGCGCATGACGATGCTGCGCCAGTGGGGCGGGATCGTCGACATGACCGGCGACCGCTCGCCGATCCTGTCCAGGACGCCGGTGGAGGGGGTCTACCTGAACTGCGGCTGGGGCACCGGCGGCTTCAAGGCGATCCCGGGCTCGGGCTGGGCCATGGCCGGACTGATCGCGCGCGGCGAGGACCCGGTGGCGGGGCCTTTCTCGCTGGAGCGTTTCCGCGAGGGGCGCATGATCGACGAGAGCGTCGCCGCAGCTGTCGCGCATTGACGCCTCGTTCACGTTTCGGCAACCGGGCCCGCCGCACACCCGCGGTGTCCGGCGCCTACTGGCCGGTCGCGTGTGCCGCAGGAGTGTTCCCGTGTCCCGCTTACTCGTCTTTCTCGCCATGGTGGCGGCCATCATCGTCGCCGTGGCGCCGGCCCGCGCGGCGGAGCCCGTGCTGCGCATCGGCGGCGCTGCGGAATTCACGCGCGAGGCGCTCGCCGCCTTGCCCCAACACAGTATTTCCCAGACGACCGACTATACCGACGGCATCGTCACCTTCACCGGGCCGCTTGCGCGCGACGTCGTGACGCCGCCGCCCGGCGCGACCGTCGCCGTGATGACCGCGATCAACGACTACAGCGTGGACGTGCCGCTGGAGGACTTCCAGAATTTCGACGTGATCCTCGCGCTCGAGATGGACGGCAAGCCGCTGACGCGTCGCGACAAGGGGCCGGTCTGGGTGATGTATCCGCTGGCCGACGTCGATGCCGCTCTGCGCCAGCACGTGGACACCCGCCTGATCTGGCAGCTCCGCGAAATCTCCTTCAGGTGAGCAGGGCGGCGATCCTCATCGCGGTTGCGCTGGCCGTCGCTGTCGCCCTCGTTCTGGGCATGGTCGCGATCGACCTGCGCACGCGCCAGATCGACGCCCAGGGGATCGCCGACTTCCGGCAGGAGAACCTGCTGTGGAACGCGATGCAATTGCAATCGGAGACGATACGCTATGCGGAGGCGCTGAGCGCGTTCCGCCTTGCGCCGACAGACGAGGCCGCCGGGGAGGCAGTCGTGCGGTTCGACGTGCTCTGGAGCCGCGCGACGCTGTTCACCCAGGGGACGACCGCCCGACGCCTCGCCGAACTGGATACGGACGGGGTCGCGCCAGCGATCCTTGGCCTTCTGGAGAAGCACGAAGCCCTCGGGTCCGACCCAAGAAGAGGGTCGGACAGCGAATTCGACCTGCTGCTTGCGAAGCTCCGCGCGCTGCAACGCGCCATGCAGCGCTACAACGCGCGCGTGCTCGACTTCGAGGAACGCCGCATGGCGGCGGTTCAGAATGCGATCATCGAGAGCGGCCGCGCCGCGACGCTGAAGATCGTCGTCGCCATGGCGGCGACCGCTGCGATGCTGCTGGCGGCGTGGGCGCTGGCCATGGCCAACCGCCGGAGACTGGAGGAGCAGCGCAATCGCACCGCCGAGGCCGAGGCGGCGGCCGCCCTGCGCAGCCGCTTCCTGACGATGATCAGCCACGAGCTGCGCACGCCGATGAACGGCGTCCTCGGCATGCTCGCGCTTGTGGAGCACCGCACCACGGAGCCCATGCACCGCGCCGCAGTCAGCGTGGCGCGACGCTCGGCGATGGAGATGCTGGGCCTGATCGAGGACATCCTAGACATCTCGGAACTGGAGACCGGCGCTTCGGTCCTGCATCTGGAGACCGTGACCGCCTGCGACGTCGCGGAAGACGTGCGCGCGATGCTGGAGCGCCGGCTCGGCGACGTGGCGCACGGGTTCCGCATCGTCTCGACCGGCGAGCCGCACATGCGCGTGCTGGTCAGCAAGGCGTGCCTGTGCAAGGCGTTCGGGCACATGGCGCTGTTCTATCTTCATCGCCTTGGCGTCCAGCGGGCGTGCCTCACCATCGAAGTCCGGCCGGGCGAGATCCGCGCCTGCCTGGCTTCCGACGAGCCCCCGGCGACGCGCTGGAACCCTGACGTCTTCATCGGGCCGCTGATCGGCGTGGACAGCGCCAACATCCCCGCCGACGCGGTCGGCGCTGCGGTGGCGCGTGGCCACACCCGTCGTCTGGGCGGCCGCGGCATGGCGCATGTCGACGCCGCGGGCGCCATCACGCTGAATGTCGTCATCCCGGCGGCCGGGCAGGCCGAAGCGGCGGATGCGAAGGCCCGCGCCGCGGCCCACGAGCGCGCGGCGGCGCGCAGCGCGGCCGGCTTCGCCCGAACGGGCTGAACCCGCCGGATCAGCCCAGCGCGGCGTCGCAGCGGGCGCAGACGGCCGGGTGGCGGTGCGTGCCGACGTCGGGGAGCACCCGCCAGCACCGGCCGCATTTCTCGCCCGGCGCGAGCCCGGCGACGACCGCGACGCCGGGCGCCTCCGCCAGCCGGAAGGCGTCGGGCGGCCCGTCGCCGGCTGCGAGCGTGACGGCGGAGACGATGCAGAGCTCGGCCATGTCCAGCCCGGCGCAGAGCGCGCGCAGGCCGTCGTCGGCGAGGTGGATCGCCGGCGCGGCCTCCAGCCCCGAGCCGATGCGCTTCTCGCGCCGCTCCACCTCCAGCGCCCCCAGCACCACGTCGCGCACCGCCAGCAGACGGGCCATGCGCGCGGCCAGCGCGTCGTCGCGCCAGTCGGCGGGCGTGTCGGGGAACAGCTGAAGATGCACCGAGCCGTCCTCGGAGGGGAAGCGCTCCAGCCACACCTCCTCCATGGTGAAGGGCAGGATCGGCGCAAGCCACGTGACCAGCCGGCGGAACACCAGATCCATCGCCGTGCGGCAGGCGCGGCGGCGCAGGCTGTCGGCCGGGTCGCAGTAGAGCGCGTCCTTGCGCACGTCGAACCACAGCGCCGAGAGATCGGCGGTGACGAACTGGAACAGCGCGGCGTGGACGCGCTGATAGGCGAAGCCGGCGTAGGCTGCGCGCACCTCGGCGTCGAGCATGGCCAGCCGGTGCAGCACCCAGCGCTCCAGTTCCGGCATGTCCGCCGGCGCGACGCGCTCGGCGTCGTCGAAGTCGCGCAGCGCGCCCAGCATGTAGCGGAACCCGTTGCGGAGGCGGCGATAGCCGTCGGCGGTCGCCTTGACGATGTTCGGCCCCAGCCGCTGGTCGTCGGTGTAGTCGGTGGTCGCGACCCACAGGCGCAGGATGTCGGCGCCGTACTCCTTGATCACCTGCTCGGGCGCGACCGTGTTGCCGAGCGACTTCGACATCTTCCGCCCGTCCTCGTCGAGCGTGAAACCGTGGGTGACCACGTTGCGATAGGGCGCGCGACCCCGCGTGCCGCAGGCCTGCAGCAGCGAGGAGTGGAACCAGCCGCGGTGCTGGTCCGAGCCCTCCAGATACACGTCCGCCGGCCAGCGCCCGCCGCGATCGGCCAGCGCGAAGCCGTGGGTCGAGCCTGAATCGAACCAGACGTCGAGGATGTCGGTGACCATCTCCCAGTCCGCCGGGTCGTAGGCGTTTCCGAGAAAGCGCGCCGCGGCGCCGTCGGCGAACCACGCGTCGGCCCCTTCTGCGCGGAAGGCGGCCTCGATCCGGGCGTTCACCTCCGGGTCGCGCAGCAGCTCTCCGGTCTCGCGATGGACGAAGCAGGTCAGCGGCACGCCCCAGGCGCGCTGGCGCGACACCACCCAGTCCGGGCGGCTCTCGATCATGCTGCGCAGGCGGTTCTGGCCGGTCTTCGGCGTGAAACGAACCAGCTCGTTGATCGACGTCAACGCGCGCGAGCGTATCGTCGTGCCACTGTCACAAAGGCCGTCGTCCAGCGGCTTGTCGATGGCGATGAACCACTGCGGCGTGTTTCGGAAGATCAGCGGCGCCTTGGAGCGCCAGGAATGGGGATAAGAGTGTTTCAGTCGCCCGCGGGCCACCAGCGCGCCCGCCTCCTGCAGCTTGGCGATGATCGCGGCGTTGGCTTTCCCCTCCTTGCCCTTGGCGTCGAGGATGTCGAGGCCGGCGAAGAACGGCAGGTCGTCGCGAAAGCGCCCGTCCGGGCCGACGTTGTGGGTCATCGGCAGGCCGTGGCGCTGGCCGATCAGATAGTCGTCGAGGCCGTGCGACGGGGCGGTGTGGACAAAGCCCGTGCCGGCCTCGTCGGTGACGTGCTCGCCGGGGAGCATGGGCACGTCGTAGGCCCATTCCGGGTCAAGATCGCGGAACGGGTGCGCGAGGGTGAGCGCCTGAAGCTCCGCCGCCTCCACGGGGCGGACGCGCTCGTAGGCGGCGACCCGCGCGGCCCGGAACACCTCCTCTGCCAGCCGGTCGGCCAGGAGGAAGGTCTCGCCGACCTTGGCCCAGTTATCCTCCGCCGCGTCGGTGACGCGGAACAGCGCGTAGGGCAGATCGGCGTTGAAGCAGACGGCGCGGTTCTGCGGGATGGTCCAGGGGGTGGTGGTCCAGATGACGACCGATGCCTTGAGAAGATCGCTAGGATCCCACGTTTGTCCACGCTGGTAGATTGGCTTCAGCGGATGAATGACGGGAAACCTCACCCACACCGTATGGCTCTGGTGCTCGTGATACTCCACCTCCGCCTCGGCCAGCGCGGTCTGCTCCACCACCGACCACATCACCGGCTTGGAGCCGCGGTAGAGCGAGCCGTTCATCACGAAGGCCATGAAGTCGCGCGCGATGGCGGCCTCGGCGTCGTAGCTCATCGTCAGGTAGGGCCGGTCCCAGTCGCCCATCACGCCCAGCCGCTTGAACTCGGCGCGCTGCACGTCCACCCAGCCCTCGGCGAACTTGCGGCACTCCGCGCGCAGTTCGTTGATGGGGACGGCGTTCTTGTCGCGGCCCTTGGCGCGATACTGCTCCTCGATCTTCCACTCGATCGGCAGGCCGTGGCAGTCCCAGCCGGGGACGTAGTTGCTGTCGCGCCCCAGCATCTGGTGCGAGCGCACCACGAAGTCCTTCAGCACCTTGTTCAGCGCATGGCCGATATGCAGGTGGCCGTTGGCGTAAGGGGGCCCGTCGTGCAGTTCGAAGGGCTCGCGTCCCTTCGCCTGGTCGCGCAGGCGGTCCCACAGGCCGACGCGCTCCCAGCGCGCCAGCCATTCCGGCTCGCGCTTCGGCAGCCCGGCGCGCATGGGAAAGGCCGTGTCCGGCAGGAACAGGGTATGGCGATAGTCGTGGCCCGTGCTTTGGCCCGTGCTGGGGCCCATGCTGGGGCTGGCGGCGTCGTCGGCCATGGTGGCTCCACGGGGTCGGTGACGGGTCAGGGTGTCAGGGCGCGCGCCCTCGGTCTCCCGGCGCTCCGCTCAGGAGGCCGGGCCGGTAATTCGCATCGCCACCCGCGTTCGCATCCGCGCCTGTTATCAGCGCGCCGCGCGCCCGTCCACATGCGGCGCAAAGCGGGCGGCCTCGGCGTTTTTTGATCAGTCAATCAATTTTCCGCTTGAGCCGACTCGGCATTACGCGTACGTCAAGGTCATGCAAACGTTTTAACTCGCCCGATCCGCAGAGACGGCGAGCCGGTTGAAAGGGAGAAGCCATGTCCGCAGCCAAGAATCCCGCATCCATGGATCCCGTCGACCCGCAGACCGGCGCCCCCGACAGCGACCCTGCCGAGGACCTGCGAAGGCTCGAGGCCGAGGCCGAGGCGCTGCGCGCCGCCGGCCGCCACGACGCCGCCGCCCAATTGCTCGCATGGCGAGACCTGCACGCCCTGCGCCTGAACCGCGACCGGAACAAGGACCGCTGAGCGCGGGCGCCTCAGTCCAAGGGCCGCGCCGGCTCGCCCGCGACGTAGACGGCCGCCACGGCCCTGTCGTCGCCCAGCGTCTGAACCACGAACAACTCGTCCGCCAACGACTCCGCCGCAGTCGCCCGCAGGGCCATGGCCGGCGTCGCGCGCGGGTCCAGCACCACGAGATCGGCCTCGTAGCCCGGGGCCAGCCGTCCGATGACCGCGCCCAGCCCCAGCGCCGCCGCGTTGCCCGCGGTGGCGAGGCGGAAGGCGTCGAAGGGGTGAAGCGGCGCCCCCAGAAGCTGGCCGATCCCGTGCGCCGCGCCCAGCGTCGCGGGCATGCCCCAGGCCGTGCCGGCGCCCACGTCGGTCGCCACCGCGACCCTGACCCCCGCCGCGCGCGTAGCGGTGAGGTCGAACAGCCCGCTGCCGAGAAAGAGGTTCGAGGTCGGGCAGAACACCGCCACGGCCCCGGCCTCGGCCATCGCCCCGCGCTCGCGGGCGCTCAGGTGGATGCAATGGCCCATCAGGCTGCGCGGCGTCAGCAGGCCGAAGCGGGCGTAGACGTCCGTATAGTCGCGCGCCTGCGGATAGAGCGCGAGGGTCGCGTCGATCTCGGCGCGGTTTTCGCTGAGATGGGTCTGGATCAGGCAACCGGGATGCGCCGCCGCCAGCGCGCCGGCCGCCGCCAGTTGCGCCGGCGTGGAGGTGATCGCGAAACGCGGCGCGATGGCGTAGCCGAGCCGCCCGCGGCCATGCCAGCGCGCGATCAGCGCGGCCGTCTCTGCGGCGCCGGTCTCGGGGTCGTCGCGCAGGCCGTCGGGCGCGTTGCGGTCCATCAGCACCTTGCCGGCGAGCAGGCGCAGGTTGCGTCGCCCGGCCTCGGTGAACAGCGCCTCGACGCTCGCCGCATGGACTGAGCCGAAGGCGCAGACGGTGGTCGTGCCGTGGCGCAGCGTCTCGTCGAGGAAGCGCGGCGCGACGGCGGCGGCGTGGGCGGGGTCGGCGAAGCGCTGCTCGGCGGGGAAGATGTGGCCGTTCAGCCAGTCCAGCAATTGCCCGCCATAGGCCGCCTGCGCGTGGGTCTGGGGGAAATGGATGTGGGGGTCCACGAAGCCCGGCAGGATCAGCCGCGGCCGCCAGTCCTCCACGGCCATGCCCGGAACGGCGACGTCGGCCCAGTCGCCCATTGCGGCGATGCGCCCGTCGCGGATCAGCAGGCCGCCGTCCTCGACGTGGGCCGGCGGTCCCTCGGCGGCGTCGAAGCTGACCAGCCGGCCGCGAAGAAGCCGGCTCACCCCGCCTCGCGCAGCCAGGCGACCAGCAGCGCGCGGTCTGCGGGCTCGAGGTTGGTCAGGTTGCCGGGCGGCATGGCGCGGCTGAGGCCGGCCTGCAGCACGATCTCCCGCGCATGGCGCGCGATTTCGCGGTCGCTTTCCAGCATCACGCCCTTGGGCGCCACCGCCATGCCGGGCCAGAGCGGCTCGGCGGCGTGGCACATCGAACAGCGCGACAGCACGAGATCGCGCACGTCCTCGAAGTGCGCGGAGGCGACCAGCCGGGTTTCGGTAGGGGTCATCGCCAAGTCGCGCTCGGCCGCCGGGCCGGCGCGCGACAGGGCGACGATGGCGAGAAAGATCGCGGCCGTCGCGCCCCATGTCCACCAGAGCCACCCCTGCCGCGCGTGCAGGGTGTTGAAGAAGTGCCGGATCGTCACGCCCATCAGGAACACCAGCGCGCCGATCACCCAGTTCCACTGCGTGGCGAAGGCGAGCGGATAGTGGTTGGACAGCATCAGGAACAGCACCGGCAGCGTCAGGTAGTTGTTGTGCAGGCTGCGCTGCTTGGCCTGCGCGCCCAGCGCGGGGTCGGGCGCGCGACCGGCGATCAGGTCGGCGATGACCTTCTTCTGGTTGGGGATGATGATCATGGCCACGTTCGCGGCCATGATCGTCGCGGTGAAGGCGCCGAGGTGCAACAGCGCCGCCCGGCCCGAGAAAAGCTGCGCATAGGCCCAGCTCATGACCACGAGCACGCCGTAAAGCGCCAGCATGAGCCGCGTCTGGTCGGCGCCGAGCTTCGACCTGCAGAGCCGGTCGTAGACCAGCCAGCCCCCGGCGATCGACCCCAGAGACAACGCCACCGCGCCTGCGGGCGACAGCGCGCGAACCGTGGGATCGATCAGGTAAAGTTCGGCGCCGAAGTAGTACATCACCACAAGCAGCGCGAAACCCGAAAGGAAGGTCGCGTAGGCCTCCCACTTGAACCAGGTCAGGTGCTCCGGCATCCGCTCCGGCGCCACGGTGAATTTGCGGATGTGGTAGAAGCCGCCGCCGTGCACCTGCCACTCCTCGCCGGAGGCCCCCTTCGGCAGGTCGTCCGTCTTGCGAAGGCCGAGGTCCAGCGCGATGAAGTAGAACGATGATCCGATCCACGCGATCGCCGTGATCGCGTGCAGCCAGCGCAGCGCGAACATGCTCCAGTCCCACAGGATGGCGGTTTCGGTCATGCGGTCTCCACGAGGGCGGGGCAGGGCGCGAGCGCGGTCGCCAGCTCCGCCGCGACCAGCGCGGCGATGACGGCGGGGCGCTTGTCCGCAGCCTTCGCGCCGATGGGGCAGCGCAACGGCGCGGGGTCGATCCCGCGGGCGCGGGCGAACGTCGCGAAACGGGCGCGCTTGGAGGCCGAGCCGATCATGCCGACCCAGGGGCTGTCGCCGCGCGCCAGCGCCTCGGCGGCGATGAGGAAGTCGAGCGCGTGGTCGTGGGTCAGGATCACATGCGCCGCGCCGGGCGGCGCGGCGCGCGCGGCGGCCTCGGGCAGGGCGGCCAGCAGGCGGGCCACCCCCACGGGCGCAGCCTCCAGCGTCGCCGGCCGGCTCTCCACCAGCGTCGTGCGGAAGGGCAGCAGCGCCAGCGCTGCGCAGAGCGCCCGCCCGGTGTGGCCGCCGCCATGCACCATCACCGCCGGCCGCGCCGCCGCCTCCGCCGCGAGGCGGGCGCGGATGGCTGCCGGCTCGGCGCGGGTGAGACGGACTTCGACGCGACCGCCGCAGCACTGGCCGATCTCGGGCCCGAGCGGGACGTCCAGAACCTGCGCGGCGGCCCCGTCCCGCAGCAGCCTGCGCGCGGCGTCGATGGCCAGATATTCAAGTCGCCCGCCGCCTATGGTGCCCCAGCATGCGCCGGGCCCGACCAGCATCCACGCCCCCGCCTCGCGGGGCGCCGAGCCGAGCGCGCGGGTCACCGACACCAGCGCGCAGGGGTCGGTCAGCAGCGCCTCAGGCGTCACGCAGCCGCTCCACCGCCAGCAGCACCCGCTCGGGCGTCGCGGGCGTGTCGAGGCGAGGGCAGACGCGATAGTCCGCCACGCTGGCCACCGCCATCGACAGCGCCTCCAGCACCGAAGTCGCCAGCATGAAGGGCGGCTCGCCCACCGCCTTGGAGCGCTTGACGGTCATCTCCCGGCACTCCGACCAGTCCGCCAGCGTCACCGTGAACACCCGCGGGCGGTCGGAGGCGAGGGGGATCTTGTACGTCGAGGGCGCATGGGTGCGCAGCCTGCCCTCGTCGTCCCACCACAGTTCCTCGGTGGTCAGCCAGCCCATGCCCTGCACGAAGCCGCCCTCGATCTGGCCGACGTCGATGGCGGGGGACAGCGAGCGGCCGACGTCGTGCAGGATGTCGACGCGACGCACGGCGTATTCGCCGGTCAGCGTGTCTATCTCGACCTCCGAGACCGCGGCGCCGTAGGCGAAATAGTAGAACGGTCGCCCCGTGCCCTTCGCCCGGTCCCAATGGATCTTGGGCGTGCGGTAGAAGCCGTCGGACCAGAGCTGCACGCGCCCCAGATAGGCCTGCCGCACCAGCGCGGGGAAAGGGATCGCCTGACCTGCGACATGCACGCAGCCGCCGGCGAAGCGCACCGCCTCCGGCGCGCCGCCGTGCTTCTCCGCCGCGAAGGCGGCCAGTCGGGCGGCGATCATGCGGCAGGCCTCCAGCGCCGCCATGCCGTTCAGGTCGGCGCCGGAGGAGGCCGCGGTGGCGGAGGTGTTGGGCACCTTGTCGGTGGCGGTCGCCACCACGCGCACCCGGTCCGGCGCCAGCCCCAGCGCGTCGGCGACGACCGCCTGAACCTTGGTGTGAAGGCCCTGGCCCATCTCGGTCCCGCCATGGGAGACCATCACCGAGCCGTCCTGATAGACGTGCACCAGCGCCCCAGCCTGATTGTACCAGGTTGCGGTGAAACTGATCCCGAACTTCACCGGCGTCAGCGCGATCCCGCGCCGGATGACGCGGGAGCGGCGGTTGAAGGCGAGGACCGCCGCCCGCCGCGCGGCGTAGTCGCTCGACGCCTCCAGTTCCGCGATCAGGCGGGGCAGGATGTTGTCATCGACGCGCTGGTGATAGGGCGTCACGTCGCCGTGGACGCCGTAGAGGTTGCGCTTGCGCACCTCCAGCGGGTCGAGGCCGAGCGCATAGGCGACCTCCTCCACCATCCGCTCGGCGGCCACGACGCCCTGCGGACCGCCGAAGCCGCGGAAGGCGGTGTTGGAGACGGTATGCGTTTTCAGTGGTTTGGAGCGCAACCTTACGGCCGGATAATAACAGGCGCCGTCGGCGTGGAAGAGAGCCCGGTCGGTGACGGGGCCCGACAGGTCGGCCGAGAAGCCGCAGCGCGCCGCCATCTCGGCGTCCACGCCGAGAATGCGCCCCGCGTCGTCGAACCCCACCGCATAGCGCACGCGGAAGTCGTGGCGCTTGCCGGTGGCGATCATGTCGTCGTCGCGGTCGGGGCGGATCTTCACCGCGCGGCCCCAGCGCTTCGCGGCCAGCGCGGCGACGCAGGCGAACAGGTTGCCTTGGGTCTCCTTGCCGCCGAAGCCGCCGCCCATCCGGCGCACCGCCACCGTGACCATGTTGGACGGAACGCCGAGCACATGGCCGACCATGTGCTGCACTTCCGAGGGGTGCTGGGTGGAGGACCAGACCGTCACCGCGTCGCCCTCGCCGGGGATGGCAAGCGCGAGATGGGTTTCGAGGTAGAAATGGTCCTGTCCGCCGATGCGCATCTCGCCGCGCAGCACGCGCGGCGCGGCGGCGAGCGCGGCGTCCACGTCGCCGCGCGCCAGCGTCAGCGGCTCGGTCACCAGCGGCAGGCCCATCGCCTCGGCGGCGTCGATGTCGAGCGCGTGGGGCGATGCGCGATAGTCCACCCGCGCCAGCCGCGCCGCGTCGCGCGCCTGCGCCCGGGTTCGAGCGACCACCGCGAACAGGGGTTGGCCGTGAAACTGGACGCGGCCCTCGGCGAAGACGGGCTCGTCGTGCTTGCCGGTGGGGGCGACGTCGTTCTCCCCGGGAATGTCGGCGGCGGTCAGCACGCCGACGACGCCGGGGGCGGCGGCGACGGCGCTGAGGTCCATCGCCACGATTTCGGCGTGGGCGCGCTGCGACAGGCCGAGACAGGCGTGGAGCGTCCCCGCCGGCTCGGGGATGTCGTCGATGTACTCCGCCCGGCCCGCGACATGCAGCGCGGCGGACTCGTGGGCGAGATCGAGCGGCCTGGCCGCCGCGATGGGCGCCTCGCGGTTCATGCGACCCCCAGCCGGACCGGCTCGCCGGCGTCCTCCAGCGCGAAGCGGATCAGCAGGTTGGCCGCGACCCGGGCGCGATAGGCGGCGCTGGCGCGCAGGTCGCTGAGCGGCGTGAAGTCGTGCGCCAGCGCCGCCGCCGCCCGCTCCGCCGCCTCCAGCCCCCAGACGGCGCCGGTCAGCGCCGCCTCGGCCGCCGGGGCGCGGCGCGGCGTGCCGGCCATGCCGCCGTAGGCGAGCCGCGCCTGCGCCACGCGACCGCCCTCCAGCCGCAGCAGAAAGGCGCCGCAGACGGCGGTGATGTCCTCGTCGCGGCGCTTGGAGACCTTGTAGACCGCCAGCCTGTCGTGCGCGCCAGGGGCGGGCAGGAAGACGCTCTCCACCACTTCGCCCGCCGCGCGGTCCTGCCGGCCGTAGTCGAGGAAGAACGCCTCCAGCGGCGCCGTGCGCCGCGCCGCGCCGAGGCGCAGGGTCAGCGTGGCTCCCAGCGCGATGAAGGCCGGCGGACATTCGCCGATCGGCGAGCCGTTGGCGATGTTGCCGCCGATCGTGCCCGCCGCGCGCACCTGCGGTCCGCCGATGCGCGACCACAACTCGGCGATCTGCGGAAAGCGGCCCAGCAGCGCCGCCTCGGCCTCGGCGTAGGTGACGGCGGCGCCCAGCGTCAGGCCCTCGGGGCGGTCCTCGATCCGGCGCAGTTCGGGGATGCGCCCGATCAGCGCCGTGGCGCCGACCGGACGGCTGCGCTTGGTCACCCAAAGCCCGACGTCGGTCGCGCCCGCGACCAAGGTGACGCCGGGCGTCTCGGCCAGCACGGCCGCGAGGTCCTCGGCGTCGGGCGGGATCACCACCCGGTCGTCGTCCTCGCCGATGTCGACGCGGGCGCCGTCCGCCAGCGCGGCCAGCGCCCGGGCGGTTTCGGCGGCGCGTTCGACCAGCGGCTCGCCCGGCGCCGCGCAGGCGTCGCGGGCGGCGCGCACGATCGGGGCGTAGCCGGTGCAGCGGCAGAGATTGCCCTGCAGCGCGCGGTCGACCGCATCGTCGGTCGGCGCCACGCCTGTCATGCGAAAGGCCGCCAGCGCCATCACGATCCCCGGCGTGCAGAAGCCGCACTGGCTGCCGTGCCGCTCGACCATGGCCGCCTGCACCGGGTGCAGGCCGGAAGGCGGCGTCAGCCCTTCGATGGTGACGACGTGCGCGCCGTCCACCGCCGCCAGTGGGCGGATGCAGGCGTTGACGGGGACGTAGCGGAGGGCGCCGTCCTCCAGCCGCCCCTCCAGCACCGTGCAGGCGCCGCAATCGCCCTCGGCGCAGCCCTCCTTGGTCCCGCACAGCCGCCGCTCCAGCCGCAGCCAGTCGAGCAGCGTGTCGCGCGGGCCCACGCGCGCCTCGGTCACGGGAGCGTCGTTCAGCAGGAACCGGATTTCGCGCCGAATGGGCGGCATCAGCTTCCCCGATAGGTCGAATAGCCGAAGGGCGAGACCAGCAGCGGCACATGATAGTGGCCGCCGCCCGCGTCGACGCCGAAGCGGATCGGCACGATGTCGAGAAAGGGCTGCGTCTGCCCGCTTCCCAGATATTCGGCGACGTGAAAGCGCAGTTCGTAGGCGCCCGTCGCAGCGTCGGTCAGAATCGGCCCGTCGCCGCGCCCATCGGCGTTCGTGCGGAAATCGGCGAGCCGCGCGTCGTCGGGGCCGTACAGCTCGATCCGCATCCCCGCCGCCGGGCGCCCCTTGGCCAGGTCCAGCACATGGGTGCTCAGGCTCGCGCCTTTCGCCTCGGCCATCGACTTCCCCTTACGCCGCCTCGCATCCGCGTATAGCGTCACTCAAAACCCGTCGCTTGCAAGCCCGCCGAGAGAGTTCCCATGCGCTACCCCCGCGACATGCACGGCTACGGCGCCGAGCCGCCGAAAGCCGACTGGCCCGGCGGCGCCGCGGTCGCGCTGCAGATCGTGCTCAACTACGAGGAAGGCGGCGAGAACTGCGTCCTTCACGGCGACGCCGCCTCCGAGGCCTTCCTGTCCGAGATCGTCGGCGCCCAGCCCTGGCCGGGGATGCGGCACTGGAACATGGAGACGATCTACGAATACGGCGCCCGGGCCGGCTTCTGGCGCATCCACCGCATGTTCACGGAGCGCGGCCTGCCGCTGACGGTCTACGGCGTGGCCACCGCGCTCGCCCGCGCCCCGGCGCAAGTGGAGGCGATGAAGGCCGCGGGCTGGGAGATCGCCAGCCACGGGCTGAAATGGATCGACTACCGCGACCATTCCCGCGAAGCGGAGCGGGCCGACATGCTCGCCGCCATCCGGCTGCATGCGGCGGCGGTGGGAGAGCGGCCGCTGGGCTGGTATCTGGGCCGCTGTTCCGAGAACTCGGTGGACCTCGCGAGCGAGGAGGGCGGCTTCGCCTATGTCGCCGACAGCTACGCCGACGATCTGCCCTACTGGCGCGAGCATGGCGACAGGGCCCAGCTTTTCGTGCCCTACACCCTCGACGCCAACGACATGCGCTTCGCGGTGGCGCAGGGCTTCAACGCGGGCGACCAGTTCTTCGCCTATCTGCGCGACGCGCTCGACGTGCATCTGGCCGAGGGACGCGCGGGACGGCCGTCGATGATGAGCGTCGGGCTGCACTGCCGCCTCGTCGGGCGGCCGGGGCGGGCGGCGGCGCTGGCGCGGTTTCTCGACCATGCGCAGGGGCAGGGCGACGTCTGGTTCTGCACCCGTCTGGCGCTGGCGCGGCACTGGGCTGCGACGCATCCGTGGCGGCCGCGCGAACGCCCCTCGGCCATGGACCGGGCCGCCTTCGTGGCGGCCTTTGGCGGCGTGTTCGAGCACTCGCCCTGGGTCGCAGAACGCGCCTGGGACGGGGAGCTGGGCCCGCACCACGACACCGCCGTGGGGCTCTGGCACGCGCTGGCGATGCAGTTCCGCCTTGCGCCTGAGGTCGATCGGCTTGCCGTGCTGCGCGCCCATCCCGACCTCGCCGGCAGGCTCGCGGCGGCGAAGCGGCTGACGGCGGAGTCGACCGCGGAGCAGGCCGCCGCCGGCCTCGACGCGCTGACGGATGCCGAGCGGGCGCGCTTCACCGTGCTGAACAAGGCCTACGCCGATCGCTTCGGCTTTCCCTTCATCATCGCCGCGCGCGACCACGACAAGGCGGGGATCCTCGCCGCCTTCGAGGCCCGCATCGCCAACACGCCGGCGCAGGAGTTCGCCGCCGCCTGCGCGCAGGTGGAGCGGATCGCCCGCCTGCGCATCGACGCCCTGCTGCCCTGAGAGAGCCCATGAACGCCACAGACCTTCCCGACTTCGCCCGCGGCTGCGTCAACCTCGCCTCGGCGCGGCTTGGCGCGGTCGGCCTCTCCACGACCGACGAGTTCTTCGCGCCGCTGTCGCGGATGCTGGACGACCGGCCGGCGGAGTTCTTCCCCGACCGCTACGACGACAACGGCAAGTGGATGGACGGCTGGGAGAGCCGGCGCCGCCGCGTGCCGGGCCACGACTGGGCGGTGGTCCGCCTCGCCGCGCCGGGGCGGATCGCGGGCTTCGACGTCGACACCCGCCACTTCACCGGCAACTATCCCCCCGCTTGCCGCATCGAGGGCTGGATGGGCGCCGGCGACCCGGCGGACGATGCGGCTTGGGTCGAGCTGTCGCCCATGGCGCCGCTGGGCCCCAGCGCGCAGCATTTCCTGCCCGCCGTCTCGGACGCCGCCGTCAGCCACATCCGCCTGCACATCCACCCCGACGGCGGCGTGGCGCGGCTGCGGGTCTACGGCCGGCCCGTGCTCGCGGCCGAGGGGACCATCGAGCTGTCGGGCGCGCTGAACGGGGGCCGCGTGCTTGGCTGGTCCAACGCCCATTACGGCGACATCCAGCATGTCCTGTTCCCCGACCGCGGGCTCACCATGGGCGACGGCTGGGAGACGCGGCGGCTGCGCGTTCCCGGCAACGACTGGCTGGTGCTGCGGCTGGCGGGCCGGGGCTTGGTCGAGCGCATCGTGGTCGACACCCTGCACAACAAGGGCAACTTCCCCGAGAACTGCTCGCTGCAGGGCGCCGACATGGGGGCGATGGGCGACGGCCTCGACGCCGCCGTGACGCAGGCGGCGATGTTCTGGCCGGAACTGGCGCCCCGCACGACCCTCACCGCCGACAGCCTGCACGAGATCGCGCCCGTTGCGCTGGGCCCCGTCACCCATGTCCGGCTGAACATCTTCCCCGACGGCGGCATCAGCCGGTTGCGGCTGTTCGGCCGGCTGGCGTGAGGGCGATCGTCGCCGCGCCGTTGAGCGCCGCGGTCTTCGCCCCCTTCGGCCATGTCATCGCCACGCCGGGGGCGGAGCGACGCGCCATCAACGCCGGCCGCTGCATCCGCCACCACGACCTGGCGCCGGTGGAGGTCCTTTCCGGCCGCGCGGGGCTGTCGCTGTTCGTCAGCGAGCCGGTGAGCCTGCCCCACGCCTTCGACCTGATGGAGCGCCATCCGGAGGGGTCGCAGGCCTTCATGCCGCTGTCCGACGCGCCCTTCCTCGTGATCGTGGCGCCGGATGCGGGTGGAGCGCCGGGAGCGCCGCTGGCCTTCGTCACGGCGCCGGGGCAGGGGGTCAGCTACCGCGCGGGCGTGTGGCACGGGGTGCTGACGCCCCTGGAGGCGTCACAGCGGTTCCTCGTCGTGGACCGCATCGGACCGGGCGCGAACCTGCAGGAGCATCGGTGGGCCGAGGCGTGGACGGTGACCGCCCCGCAGGCGTAGGCTGCGCGGCAGGAGGAGCCGCCCCATGAACATCGCCGCACCCGTGACCCCCCGCATCCTGCGCCTGCATCCAGACGACGACGTGCTGATCGCCGTCGACCGCGCCGAGCCCGGCCAGCCGCTCGGCGAGGGGATCGTCGCGGCGGCGCGCATCCCGCGCGGGCACAAGGCGGCGGCCCGGCCGCTGGCGGCGGGCGAGCCGGTGCGCAAGTTCGGCCAGATCATCGGCGTCGCCACCGCCGCCATCGCGCCGGGCGAGCATGTCCACGAGCACAACCTCGGCATGGCCGACTTCGCCCGCGACCACGCTTTCGGCGTCGAGGCGCGGGCCGTCGATCCGCTTGCGGTGGAGACCTTCAAGGGCTTCCACCGCGAGGGCGGCAAGGTCGGCACGCGCAACTATGTCGGCATCCTCACCTCGGTGAACTGCTCGGCCTCCGTCGCCACCTTCATCGCGCGGGAGGCGCAGCGCTCCGGCCTGCTCGACCGCTTTTCCAACGTGGACGGCGTGATCCCGCTGACCCACGGCGGCGGCTGCGCGCTCGACGTGGGCGGCGAGGGCTACGAGGTGCTCAAGCGCACCCAGTGGGGTTACGCCGCCAACCCCAACATGGCTGCGGTCATCATGGTGGGCCTGGGTTGCGAGGGCTTCCAGATCGCCCGCTTCAAGGATCTCTACGGCATTCAGGAGAGCGACCGCTTCCGCTCCATGACCATCCAGGAGGTCGGCGGCACGCGGAAGACCGTCGAGCGCGGCGTGGCGATGCTGACCGAGATGCTGCCCGCGGCCGACGCCTGCCGCCGTGCGCCGGCGCCCGCCTCGGCGCTGACGCTGGCGCTGCAGTGCGGCGGCTCGGACGGCTATTCGGGGATCACGGCGAACCCCGCGCTGGGCGTGGCGTCGGACATCCTCGTGGCGCAGGGCGGGGCCGCGGTGCTGGGCGAGACGCCCGAGATCTACGGCGCCGAGCACCTGCTCACGCGCCGGGCCGTCAGCCCCGCGGTCGGCGAGAAGCTGCTCGAGCGCATCCGCTGGTGGGAGGACTACACCGCCCGCAACCGCATGGCGATGAACAACAACCCTTCGCCCGGCAACAAGCAGGGCGGCCTGACCACGATTCTCGAGAAGTCGCTGGGCGCCGCGGCCAAGGGCGGCTCGGCGCCGCTGGCGGCGGTGTGGGAGTACGCCGAGCCGATCACCGCGCGCGGCTTCAGCTTCATGGACACCCCCGGCTACGATCCCGTCTCGGTGACCGGGCAGGTGGCGGGCGGCTGCAACCTGATCGCCTTCACCACGGGGCGCGGCTCGGCCTATGGCTGCAAGCCGGTGCCGTCGCTGAAGCTCGCCACCAACACGGCGATGTTCGAGAAGATGGTCGAGGACATGGACGTCAACTGCGGCGACGTGCTCGACGGCGTGTCGCTGGCAGAAAAGGGACGCGAGATCTTCGACGCCCTGCTCGCCGCCGCGTCGGGCGCGCGCACCAAGTCCGAGGCGCTGGGCTACGGCGACGCGGAGTTCAACCCGTGGGTGATCGGCGCGACCATGTGAGCGCCGTTTGACATCGACCAAAGCGCCGGCGACGCCCCCCGCCTAGGCTGCGGCGGTGTTCCCCTGGAGGAGACCGGCCGATGCCCCGCACCATGAAAGCCGCCGTCGTAACGCGCCTCGGCGCGCCACTTGAGATACGCGACGTCCCCGTGCCCGCGATCGGGCCGGGGCAGATCCTCGTGCGCGTGCGCGCCAGCGGCGTCTGCCACACCGACCTGCACGCCGCGATGGGCGACTGGCCGGTCAAGCCGACGCCCCCCTTCATCCCCGGCCACGAGGGCGTGGGCGAGGTCGCAGAGATCGGCCCGGGCGTCACCCACCTGAAGGAAGGCGACCGGGTGGGGATGCCGTGGCTGCACTCCGCATGCGGCCGCTGCCCCCACTGCGTGGGCGGCTGGGAGACGCTGTGCGAGAGCCAGCAGATGACAGGCTACACCGTGGACGGCGGCTATGCGGAGTATGTCCGCGCCGACGCCGACTATGTCGGGCTGCTGCCCGCCGGGCTGGAGTGGGGCGCCGCCGCCCCGGTGCTGTGCGCGGGCGTGACCGTCTACAAGGGCCTGAAGGAGACCGAGGCGCGACCCGGCCAGTGGGTCGCGGTGTCGGGGATCGGCGGGCTCGGGCACATGGCCGTGCAGTATGCCTGCGCGATGGGGTTGCATGTGATCGCCGTGGACGTGGCGGAGGACAAGCTGGCGCTGGCCCGCCGGCTTGGCGCCGCGATCGCGCTGAACGCCGCGGAGGTGGACGTGGCCGCCGAGGCGCAGAAACTGGTCGGCGGCGTCCATGGCGCGCTGGTGACGGCGGTCAGCACGCAGGCCTTCGCGCAGGCGGTGGGGATGCTGCGGCGCGGCGGATTCCTGTCGCTGGTCGGTCTGCCGCCCGGCGCCTTTCCGCTGCCAATCTTCGAGGTGGTGCTGAAGCGGATCACCGTGCGCGGCTCCATCGTCGGCACGCGCAACGATCTGCGGGAGGCGCTGGACTTCGCCGGTCAGGGGCTGGTGGCCAGCCATTTCGCGTGGGACGAGATCGACAACATCAACGCGATCTTCGACCGCATGAAGCAGGGCGCCATCGAGGGCCGGATCGTTCTGCGGATGTGAGCCGCCCGGTCGCCATGCTAGCCTGAAGTCGTTGCGCGGGAGGCGGCCATGGGTTGGGCGAAGCGGATCGGGTTCGTGGTCGCGCTCCTGGCGCTGCTGGCGGCGGGCCTGGTCGCAATGGTCGACTGGCGCGGGCGCGTCGAGGCCGCGCTGACCGCCACGCTGGGGCGGGCCGTCACCGCCTCGGGCGGCGTCTCGGTGGGGCTGCTGCCGTTCCCGTGGATCGAACTGCGCGAGGTGCGCGTCGCCGGGGCCGAGTTCGGGCCGGAGACGCTGGCCGAGGCGACCCTGGTGCGCCTGTCGCTGGCCGTGGGGCCCTTGTGGCGCGGCGAAGCGGATCTCCCCTCGGCCGAGGTGGACGGGCTCCGGCTCTCGCTGGCGCGCGACGGCGCCGGGCGGGGCAACTGGGAGTTCTCGCGCGAGCGCGCCCGGCCGTCGGGCGGCGAGGGCTGGACACCGACCGCGGTCGTCCTGCGCCGGGGCGCCGTTCATCTGGAGCGGCTCAGCTTCATGGCCCGGCCCGAGGGGGCTGAGGAGGTCGTCGAGGAGGTGGCGTTCGAGGCGGCTTTCGCCGCGGCGGGCCCCGACCGCGCCGCGCTGTTCGCCGCGCTGACCGGCGAGGTCGCGGCGCGCGCCCCGACGCTGGCGCTTGGCGGGCGCCGGCTGACCGGGGCGGCCGCGACGGCGGCCTATGTCGGCGAGGGTCAGTGGCGGGTGACGATGGAGGGCGTGGCCGACGGCGCATCGCTGGCCCTGCGCGTCGATCTCGACCATCCCTTGCGCGCGCTCGACGGCGAGCCGCTGGTCTTCGCGGCGGAGGCGAAGGTTGGCGAGGCGTCCTCGCACGCCTCGGGCGCGCTGGCGCTCGACCTGTCCGGCGCCGCGCCCGCGCTCGACGCCCGCGTGGACTTCGGCGTCCTCGACCTCGCGGCGCTGGGCGGCGCGCCGACCCCGGCCCCGCGCGACGGCCGCCTGATCCCGCCCACGCCGCTGCCGCGCTTCGCCCTGCCGGCGCTGACGGCGACGCTGCGGCTGTCGGCCGGGCGGGTGGTAGCGCCGGGCGGCGCCGTGCTGGAGGCGCCGCGCGGGACCGTCACGCTGGGCGATGGCGCGCTGGCCCTGACCGAATTCGAGGCGGGCCATGCGGGCGGGCGCATCTCCGGCGGCGGACGCTACGCGCCCGCGACAGGGCGCCTTTCGCTGCGCCTGACGGCGAACGGGCTCGCCGCGACGGCGCTGGCGGCCTCGACCCCGGCGCTGGATCTCGGCGGCGCGCGGGTGGGGCTGGACCTCGACCTCGCCGGCGCGGGGGGCGACCTGCGTGCGCTGGCGGCGACGCTAGACGGACGGGCGGAGCTGCGGCTGTCGGGGGGGCGGCTGCGGCTGACGGGTGGGCGGTCGCCGGTGGCCGGTCTGGGCGACGTCCTCGACCCGATGATGGGCGGCGGCGGCCAGGCCGTTCGCTGCGCGCTGACCCGCTGGCGCATCGACCGCGGCGTCGCCACGAGCCTCGGCATGGTGCTCGACAGCGAGGGGCTTTCGGCGTCGGGGCGCGGGACGGTGAACCTGCGCGACGAGAGCCTCGATCTTGTGGTGGCCGCACGCCCCTTCGACAGCGCGCTGCTGCCGCTGGCAGCGGTGTTCCGCGTCGGCGGCACGCTGGCGGCGCCCCGGGCCGCGCTGGCGCCGGAGACGCTCCTGACATCGGCGGGCGCGCTGGCCGGGGCGGCGGCGCGGGTGAACCCGCTCGGCGCCATCGCCGCGCTGGCGGTCGCCCACGCCGCCAACGACCGCGCGCCCGGCTGCGCCGCCGCGCTGGAGCGCGCCGAGAGCCTGCCCGCCCTGCCGCTGGCCGCCATCGGCGGGGCCGCGCTGGGCGCGGTCGGCGACGCGGTCGGCGCCGCGGGGCGGGGCGCAGGCGCTGCGGCGGGCGCTGCGGCGGGCGCCGTAGGCGGGGCCGCGCGCGGCGCGGCGGAGGGGCTCGGCGGGGCCGTGGGCGGCGCCGTGGAGGGCGTCGGGCGCGGGCTGCGCGGCCTGTTCGGGAACTGACGCCTCAGCCCGCCCAGCGCTCAAGGGTCTCCAACCGGTCGGCCTCGGCGGCCGGCTTGTCCCACCGGATGCGCTTGATGCGGGGAAAGCGCATCGCCACCCCCGACTTGTGGCGCGTCGATCGCTGAACGGCGTCGAAGGCCACCTCCAGCACCAGCGCCGGGCGCACGGCGCGGACGGGCCCGAAACGCTCGGTGGTGTTGTCGCGCACGAACTTGTCGAGCTTGGTCAGTTCGGCGTCGGTGAAGCCGGAATAGGCCTTGCCCACCGGCGTCAGCTCCGGCCCCTCCGGCCCTTCGCGCCAGGCGCCGAAGGTGAAGTCGCTGTAGAAGCTCGACCGTTTGCCGTGGCCGCGCTGGGCGTACATCAGCACGCAGTCGGCGGTCAGCGGCGCGCGCTTCCACTTGAACCATTCGCCCATCGGCCGGCCGGGCAGATAGGCCCCGGCGCGGCGCTTGAGCATCAGCCCCTCCTGCGCCGCGTCGCGGGCGCCGGCGCGCAGGGCCGCCAGCGCCGCCCAGTCGGCGAAGGGCGCGAGCGGCGAGACGTCGAGGCCGTGCGCCGCGGCGAAGGCCTCCAGCCGCGCGCGACGCTCGTCGAAGGGCAGGGCGCGCAGGTCCTCCCGCCCGTCGTGCAGCAGGTCGTAGGCGCGCACGAAGGCGGGCCGCTCGGCGAGGTCGCGCGCCGTGACGCGCTTGCGACCCAGCCGCTTCTGCAAGTCGGAGAAGGGCGCCGCCGCGCCGTCCGGCCCGCGGACCAGCAGTTCGCCGTCGACGCAGCCTCGCCAGTCCATGGCGGCCAGCACGTCGGGAAAGGCGGTCCCGAAGTCCTCGCCGGTGCGCGACCACAGCGCGCGGCCGGAGGGGCCCGCGGCGGCCTGCACGCGCACCCCGTCCCACTTCCACTCGGCCGCCCACTCGGCCGGGTTCATCCGGTCAGCCAGCCGCGCCAGCGTCTCGGCGTCGGTCTCGGCGTTCTCCCGCGTCTCGGCGGCGGCGTAGAGAAACGCCTCGACCGGATGGGCCAGCATCATCGGGCGAAAACCCAGCGCGCGGTCCACGACGGGCTCCGGGCCGCCGGCGAGCCAGACGAAAAGGTCCTCGTAGGGCGGCGTCAGACCGGGCCACAACTCCTCGATGTCCTCCACCGGCTTGCCTGACCACTGCGCCAGCGCCGTGCGCGCCAGCCGCGCCGAGACGCCCACGCGCAGGCCCCCGGCGCAGAGCTTGACCAGCGCGAAGCGCTCGGACGGCCCCATGCGGTCGAACAGCGCCGCCACCGCCCCGGGCAGGGCGGCGCGGGGCGCTTCGCGCAGGGCGGCCACCACGACGCCGAGGCGCGGGGCGTCGCCGTCAAGGGTGGGCGAGGGCCAGATCAGCGAGACAGTCTCGGCCAGATCGCCGACGAAGTCGTAGGACAGCCGGAACAGCGTCGGGTCCACCCGCGTTTCGACCAGAGCGCGGAACAGCGAGGCGGTCAGGTTGGGCATGTCGAGCCCGTCGGCCAGCGCCGCCAGCGCCCAGCCGCGGTCCGGGTCCGGCGCCTCGTCGAGATAATCCGCGATCAAGGCAAGCTTGGCGCTGCGGCCGGGGCTGTATACGAGTTCTTCGAGAAGTCGTGCGAAGGGTGTCATGAGTGTAAACATAGCGCGCAAGTCCGGCGCGGCGCAGCGCCGGATCGGCCCCGCACGGGGCGCTTGAGAGGATCGGAACGGCGGATGCTGTCCTATCAGCACGGCTATCACGCCGGCGGGCCGGCGGACGCGCACAAACACGCCGTGCTGGCGGCGCTCCTGGCGTTGCTGCGGGTGAAGCCGCGGCCGATCAGCTACCTCGAGAGCCATGCCGGGCGCGGCTACTACGACCTCTCCGACCCGATGGCCGCCAAGACCGGCGAGGCGACGCGTGGCGTCGGCCTGCTGCGCCGGGCCGAGCACCCGTGGTGGCAGGCGATCGACGCCGCACGCGCGACGGGCGGCCCCGCGGCCTATCCCGGCTCGCCCGGCGTCGCGCAGGCGCTGCTGCGCCCCGGCGACCGGATGACGCTGATGGAGTTGCACCCCGCCGAGCACGCCGCGCTCAGCCGCGCCATGACCGGCCGCGGCGGCCCCTCGGTGAGCATCCACCGCCGCGACGGGCTGGAGGGCCTGCGCGCCTTGACCCCGCCCGACCCGCTGCGCGGCCTCGCCCTTATCGACCCGTCCTACGAGCTGAAGAGCGAATACGACGAGGTCGCCATGGCCGCGCTGGAGGTCTGGAGCCGCTGGCCGCAGGGCGTGATCCTGCTGTGGTATCCGATCCTGAGCGAGCCCCGCCACGAGGCGCTGACCGGGCCCATCGAGGCCATGACGCGCGCCGCCGGGCAGGACATGCTGCTGCGCGACGAGGTCAGCTTCGCCGAGCGACCCGCCCGCGGCATGGTCGGCTCGGGCCTGATCATCCTGAACCCGCCCTACGGATCGCGGGAGGCGCTGGCGACCGCCCACCGCCTGTGCGCCGGCGCGCTCGCCCCCGCGGCGAAGGCCGCCTGACCCGGCGCACCTTGCGCCGCCGCAACGGGTGGGATACACGCCCGATCTTGATCTTTGAGTTCCGGGAGGGACCGCCATGGCGCGCGTGACCGTCGAGGATTGCGTCGACAAGGTGCCGAACCGCTTCGATCTCGTGCTGCTCGCGGCGCACCGGGCGCGCGAGCTGTCGTCCGGGTCGGGCGCGACCGTCGAGCGGGACAACGACAAGAACCCCGTCGTCGCCCTGCGCGAGATCGCCGAGGAAACCATCCCGGTGGAGGATCTGCGCGAGCACGCGATCGAGGCGCTGCAGCGCCAGATCGAGGTCGACGAGCCGGAGGAGGACCGCATGGCCTCGCTCATGGCCGCGCCCTCGGCGGACCGGCCGCAGGACGACATCTCCGAGGAGCAGCTTCTGCGCGCGCTGCTCGCCGAGCAGGGCGGCCGCTGAGGCCGACTGTCTTGAAGGCCGCATGATCTGCGACAGTCGCCGGTGACCTGGCGGCTGACGCATCGCGGGAAACCGGGGTCGCCGCACAAGCTCGTTTCCCCGCTCGCGCTGAAATAGCCGCGAAGCGGACTCCGCCTTGCTTGCCAAGCGCGCAGGGGCCGCGTCATCTGAAGGACAGCCCGCGGGAGGTTCTTCGTCGTGATCCGCCAGTTCGAGCTTGTCGAACGAGTTAAGGCCTACAACCCGCACGCCGACGAGGCGCTGCTGAACCGCGCCTATGTCTTCGGCGCCAAGGCTCACGCCACCCAGACCCGCGCTTCGGGCTTGCCCTACTTCAACCACCCGCTGGAGGTCGCCGCGATCCTGACCGATCTGCGGCTGGACGACGCCACCATCGTCACCGCGCTGCTGCACGACACCATCGAGGACACCGAAGTCACCCGCGACGACATCGCCGGCTTGTTCGGCGACGAGATCGCCGGGCTGGTCGACGGCGTGACCAAACTCACCCGCCTCGAACTCACCTCGAAGGAGGCGGCGCAGGCGGAGAACTTCCGCAAGTTCCTGCTGGCCACCGCGCGCGACGTGCGCGTCCTGCTGGTCAAGCTCGCCGACCGGCTGCACAACATGCGCACCATCGGCGCGCTGCGCCCCGACAAGGCCCAGCGCATCGCGCGGGAGACGATGGAGATATTCGCGCCGCTGGCCGGGCGCATGGGCATGCAGCGGATGCGCGAGGAGCTCGAAGACCTCGCCTTCGACGTGCTGAACCCCCAGGCGCGCACCTCGATCATGCGCCGCTTCGTCAGCCTGAAGAAGCAGACCGGCGACCTGATACCGGTCATCGTCGCGGCGCTGGAGGGCGCGCTGGCCGAGGCGGGCGTCGTCGCCCGCGTCACCGGGCGGGAGAAGCGGCCCTATTCGGTATGGCGCAAGATGGAGGAGAAGGGGGTCGGCTTCTCCCAGCTCTCCGACATCCACGCCTTCCGCATCGTCACCGACCGGGTTGAGGACTGCTACACCGCGCTCGGGGCCGTGCACCGGCGCTGGCGGGCGGTTCCGGGGCGCTTCAAGGACTATGTTTCCAGCCCGAAGTCGAACGGCTACCGTTCGATCCACACCACCGTTTCCGGCCCCGAGGCGATGCGCGTCGAGATCCAGTTGCGCACGCGGGAGATGGACGAGGTCGCCGAGTCCGGGGTCGCGGCGCACTGGTCCTATCGCGACGGCGCGCCTGCGCGCAACGGCTACGCCGTCGACCCCTTCGGCTGGCTGCGCGAATTGGCCGAGCGCATCGAGAAGGGCGATCCGGCGGTGGAGTTCATCGAGCACGTCAAGCTCGACATGTTCCACGACCAGGTTTTCTGCTTCACCCCGAAGGGCGACGTCGTGCCTCTGCCCATGGGGGCGACGGCCATCGACTTCGCCTACGCCATCCACTCTCGCGTCGGCGACAGCTGCGTCGGCGCCAAGCTCGACGGGCGCCGCGCGCCGCTCTGGACGCGGCTGCGCAACGGCCAGCAGGTGGAGATCATCCGCGCCGAGGCGCAGCGGCCCTCGCCGGTCTGGATGGACATGGCGGTGACCGGTCGCGCCAGAAGCGCGATCAAGCGCGCCCTGCGCGAGGATGCGCGCGACGAGAACGTGCGCATCGGCCGCGAGATCGTGCGCCAGGCCTTCGAACGCCGCGACAAGCCCGTGACCGACAAGGCGCTGGAGACCGCCGCCCGCAAGCACGCCCGCGCCACGGTCGACGAATTGCTGGAGGCGGTCGGCGCCGGCGAGATCACCGGCCGCCGCGTGGTGGAGGCGGTCTATCCGCCGGAGAACGGCGAGGCGCTGGAGCCGCGCCTCGA
Source organism: Rubrimonas sp. (assembly GCA_036735545.1). Taxonomy (GTDB): domain Bacteria; phylum Pseudomonadota; class Alphaproteobacteria; order Rhodobacterales; family Rhodobacteraceae; genus Rubrimonas. The sequence continues at coordinate 49,800 of DAINOD010000006.1, forward strand.
CCCCGGCATGCCCACCGTCCGCGGCGTGAGGCGCGGCACGGCGATGCGATTCGGCGCCTGCTGCCGCCCCGTGCCGGGCGACCGGATCGTCGGCATCCAGGACGGGACGGGGGTGGTGGTGCACGCCATCGACTGTCCGGTGCTGGAGGCGCACGAGGGCGAACTGGATCGCTGGCTCGATCTGCGCTGGGACGAGGACGCGGCGCAGGTCGCGACCCACCTGGCCCGCGTCGCGATCACGCTGGCCAACGAGCCCGGCTCCCTCGCGCGCATCTGCACCCTGATCGCGGAGCAGCGCGCCAACATCGACAATCTGCTGACCGCCGAGCGGACGCCCGACTTTTTCAGAATGCTGCTCGACGTCGAGGTGCGGGACGTGAAACATCTGGAGAGAATCCTGACGGCGCTGCAGGCTCAGCCGATCGTCAGCGCGGCGGCGCGGGCGCGGGGAGGGGAGGAGCATGGCGTGACGAGAGACGCCGCCGTACGCGGGGCCGAGGAGCCGGAGGTCTCGCTGCAGCCATGATCTTCCGGCGTCGCGACCCACGGCCGATCTTTCGCCGCCTGCGTGATGTCGTCAGCCCCCGAAAGGGCTGGCGGCGCGGTTTCACCTATGTCGGTCGCCGGGTGCAGAGGCTGCCGGACAATCCCCACCGCATCGCCATCGGTTTCGCCTGCGGCGTCTTCGCGTCGTTCACCCCCTTCTTCACGCTGCACTTCGTGGTGGCGGCCCTCTGCGCGCTGGCGGTGCGTGGCAACGTCCTGGCCTCCGCCCTCGGCACGCTCGTCGGCAACCCGATCACGTTCCCGCTGATCGCCGGATCGGCGTTGACTGTGGGCAACTGGCTGGTCGGCAGCAGCATCGATCCCGAGCGCTTCAACGTCGGCATGGTGTTCCGCGATCTCGACCGCTTCATGGACCGCATCTTCGTCCCATATCTCGTGGGCGGACTGTTGCCGGGTTTGCTCGCGGCGGTGGCGTTCTACCTTGCCTTGCGGCCGGTCGTGGCGGCCTATCAGAACCGCCGGCGGTTGAAGCTGATGGCGGCGGCCAAGGCCCGGGTGGCGGCGCATCTGCTGCGCGGCGAGGCTGTGAAGGCGCCGGCGCCCGAGGCCGCGGAGTAGGAGAGACAGGCATGGCGCGACCGCTCGGCAGGCTTCGGCTCGGGGTCAACATCGACCACGTGGCCACCATCCGCAACGCGCGCGGCGGAGCGCATCCCGACCCGCTGCGCGCAGCCCGCGTCGCGGCCGGCGCCGGCGCTGACGGGATCACGGCGCACCTGCGCGAGGATCGCCGTCACATCGCCGACGCCGACATCGCGGCGCTGACCGCGCTGCTGGGCGAACTCGGGCTGCCGCTGAACTTCGAGATGGCGGCGACCGCGGAGATGCAGGCCATCGCCCTGCGCCATCGCCCGCACGCCGTGTGCGTCGTGCCCGAGCGGCGCGAGGAGCGCACGACCGAGGGCGGGCTGGAGGTGGCGCGGGAGGAGAACCGGCTGGCCCACTTCATCGCGCCGCTGCGCGAGGCGGGCTGCCGCGTCTCGATCTTCATCGCCGCCGACGAGCGCCAGATCGAGGCCGCCGCCCGCATCGGCGCCCCCGTGATCGAGCTGCACACCGGCGCCTATTGCGACCTGACCGCCGAGGGAAAGCGTGAAGCTGCGGAGGCGGAGCTGGTGCGGCTCGCCCGCTGCGCGGCGTTCGCCCACGGGCTGGGCCTGGAGGTCCACGCCGGCCACGGCCTGAACTTCGAGACCGCCGCCCGCGTCGCCGGCTTTCCCGAGGTCATGGAGCTGAACATCGGCCACTTCCTCGTGGGCGAGGCGATCTTCTCGGGGCTGGACAGCGCCATCCGGCGGATGCGCGACGTCATGGACCGCGCGCGGCGCGACGCCTTCGGCGAAGGGGCGGCGTGACGTGACGCCTCCGGCGCTGCGGACGGCCCTGTCACGTCGCCGGGGATGCGCGTGTCGTGGCGCGACCCCGGAATTGACGCGGCGCCAGAGCCTCTCCGCGCCGCTTCTCAGTTCAGACGGCGACCGACCTCGCCAATGGCGTCGTCGATACGTTGGTTCGACTGCTCCGCGGTGACTGACCGCGCGATGATGGCGGCGGCCGCCTCGACCGCCACACGCACCGCCTCGTCCTTCACAGCCCGCATCGCGGCGGCCTCGGCGGCGGCGAGCTGGTCGGCGGCGGCGCGCATACGGCGATCCACCGCGGCGGTCAGGTCGGCCTGCGCCTGCTTCGAGGCGATTTCGGCGTCCTCCCTGGCGCGCGCGACGATGGCGTCGGCCTGGGCCTCCACCTCCTTCTGCTTCCGCTCATAGCTCGCCAGCAGCGTCTGCGCTTCCTCGCGAAGGCGCTTGGCCTCATCGAGATCGGCGCGGATCCGCTCCGCGCGGGCGTCGAGCGCGCGCAGGGCCATGCCGTGGACGTCGTAGCGGTACAGAAGGGCGAAGAAGATGAAGAAGCTTACAGCCACCATCAGGTAGGTGTCGTAGAGCAGCGCCATGGCGTCAGGCTCCCATGCGCTCGGCGACGGCCGAGGCTACCGCGTCGCGGCCCGCGGCGCCGGGGGCGAAGGCCTCGACCAGCGCCTCGGCCGCCTCGATGGCGACAGCCTCGATGCTCGCCCGCGCGCTGTCGCGGATGGCGGCGATCCGCTCCTCCGATTCCCCCGCTCGGGCGGCGATTTCGGCGTCGGCGCGGGCGATGGCGGCGTCGAGCTCCTTCTGGATTTCGGCGCGCGCTTCGGCGGAGATCTTCTGCGCTCGGGCGCGGGCCGCGGCGGCGGCGGCCTCAAGCGCCTTTTCGGCCTCCTGGGCGCGGCGCCGATACTCGGCGGCGCGGTCGAGGTCGTCCTCGATGGCGTCGTGCCGTTCCTCGATCGCGCCGGCGATCCGCGGGATCGCGAGACGGCTGACGACGTAGTAGAGGGCGATCAACGCCACCAGCAGCCAGAAGATCTGGCTGGGAAAGGTGGTGAAGTCGAGTTGCGGCATGCCGATGGCGCCGGAATCGGCGGGGGTGGCCATCACGCGCTCCCGTCAGGGGTAGGCGGCCGCGGGACGGGCCCGCGGCCAGGGGGGTGTCAGACGGCGAACAGCAGCAGCATCGCGACCACGAGGCCGAAGATGCCCAGCGCTTCGGCGAAGGCGATGCCGATGAACAGGGTGGCGGTCTGCTCCTTGGCGGCGGCGGGGTTGCGCAAGGCGCCGGCGAGGAAATTCGCGGCGACGTTGCCCACGCCGATGGCGGCGCCCGCCATGGCGAGGCAGGCCAGACCGGCGCCGAGATACTTGCCGAGGGCGGCTGCGGCTTCGACTTCCATGGTTACGCTCCTTGAGATGCGAAGATGGTTTGGCGTCGTGGGCGGGCGCGCTCAGTGCAGGTTGAGCGCGTCGTTGAGATAGACGCAGGTGAGAATTGTAAAGACGTAGGCCTGGATGACCGCCACCAGCAACTCGAAGCCGGTGAAGCCCACCATCGCCGCCATGGGCACCACGCCCAGCAGGCCCAGCGGCGCGATGAAGCCCGCGAAGACCTTCATCAGCGCGTGGCCGGCGAGGATGTTGGCCCCGAGCCTGATCGAATGGCTCACCGGGCGCACGAAGTAGGAGATGATCTCGATGACCGCGAGGATCGGCCGCAGCGGCGCCGGGGCCTCCTTCGGCCAGAACAGCGTCAGGAAGTGCGCGCCGTGCTTGATGAAGCCGATCGCCGTCACCGTGACGAACACCAGCAGCGCCAGCACGCCGGTGACCGCGATGTGGCTGGTCACGGTGAAGGCGTAGGGCAGCATGCCCAGCAGGTTCGCCATCAGGATGAAGATGAACAGCGTGAAGATGTAGGGGAAATAGGCCATCGCCTTTTCACCCGCGATGTCCACCACCATCTGCCGCACGAAACCGTATATCAGCTCGCCGACCGACTGCAGCCGGGTCGGCACCATGTCGCGGGCCGGCTTGCCGCCGACCAGCAGCAGCGTCGCCGCGCCGACGACCAGCGCCATCCAGAGCGTGGCGTTGGTGATGCTGAACAGGCCCATCGTCTCGGTGAAGAGCGGCTTCACCAGGAACTGGCTCATCGGGTCGATGTGCAACTCGCCGGGTGCGCCCGCCATGCTCTCAGCTCCGTCCTTCAGGCCTTGCCGTCGTCGGCGCGCAGCCGCCGCGTGATCTCGTCCGCCGAGCGCATCATCGTCCGGACGCCCGCCGCGAAGCCCAGCAGCAGGAACACGATCAGCAGCAGGGGCTTGGTCCCCGCGAGGCTGTCAAGGCCCCAGCCGATGCCGGCCCCCATCATCACGCCGACCACCAGCTCCGTGATCATGCGCCAGGCGAGCGAGACGTTCTGGAACTTTTCCGCGCCCGCCGAGCGCACGGGCCGGCGCGACGCCCGCAGCGACGCGATGCGCGCGTCGAGGGCGGCGAAGCTGTCCGGCTGCGTCGGCGACGCCATGCGGTCTCCGGGGCTGGGACGGACCCCGGGGGCCCGCGGTCGGCGTTGTCGGGGGCAGCGATACCGGGGGCGCCGCAGCGCGTCAAGCAACTCCGCGTCCCCGCCGCGCGCTCAGCCCGAGGCCATTTCCGCGGCGAGCGCGAGGTCTACGGAGACGAGCTGGCTGACGCCGGGCTCGACCATCGTCACGCCGTAGAGGCGGTCCATGCGGCTCATGGTTACGGCGTGGTGGGTGATGACGAGAAAGCGCGTGTCGGTGCGGCGCGTCATCTCGTCCAGCAGGTCGCAGAAGCGGCCGACATTGGCGTCGTCGAGCGGCGCGTCGACCTCGTCCAGCACGCACAGCGGCGCGGGATTGACCAGGAACACCGCGAAGATCAGCGCCAGCGCCGTCAGCGTCTGCTCGCCGCCCGACAGCAGCGACAGCGTGGCGAGCTTCTTGCCCGGCGGCATGGCCATGATCTCGAGGCCCGCCTCCAGCGGGTCGTCGCTCTCCACCAGCGCAAGCCGCGCCTGACCGCCGCCGAAAAGGTGGGTGAACAGGCCGCGGAAGGTCTCGTCCACCTCGGCGAAGGCGGCGGTCAGGCGGGCGCGGCCCTCGCGGTTCAGCGCCGCGACGCCCTCGCGCAGCTTGGCGATGGCGGCCTCGAGGTCGGCCTTCTCGGCGGCGAGCCGGTCGCGCTCGGCCTCCACCTCGGCCGCGTCCTCCTCGGCGCGCAGGTTGACCGCGCCCAGCGCGTCGCGCTGGCGGCGCAGGCGGGCGACGTCGATTTCGGCGGCGGCGGGGTCGGATGGCGCGTCGGGGCCTGCGGCGGCCAACGCCGCCTCGGGGCCGCCGGGCTCGGCCTCGCGCAGGCGGGCCTCGGCCTCGGCGGCGCGGGCGGCCTCGGCCTCCATCAGCGCCTCGCGTCGGGCGCGGGCCTCGCGGGCGGCGGCGGCGGCGGTCTCCGCCGTGCGCGCCGTCTCGGCGGCGACGCGGGCCTGCGCCTCGGCGGCGGCCAGCGCGTCGCCGGCGGCGGAGGCGCGGCGGTCGGCCTCGCCGCGCGCGGCGTCGAGGCGGGCGGTCGCGGCGGCGACGGCGGCGGGCTCGGCGGCGGCGGTCTCGGCCTCGCGGGCGGCGCGGGCGAGGCGGGTCTCCAGCTCGGCGCGCCGCTTGCCGGCGCTCTCGCGGCGGGCGGCCCAGCCGGCGCGCTCCTTCGTGGCGGCGGAAAGGCGGCGCTCGCGGCCGGCCTCGCGGCGGCGCAGGTCGTCGAGCGCGGCGCGGGCGGTCTGTGCGTGGTCGCGGGCCTGCGACAGCGCGGCGCGCAGAGCGTCGGCTTCAGCGCGGGCTTGGCGCGGGTCGCCGGCCTCTACGCGGGCGGCGGCGGCGGCCTCGGCCTCCCGCGCCGCCGCGGCGGCGTCCTCGGTGCGGGCGGCGTCGGCGGCGCGGGCGGTCTCCAGCCGCCCCTCGGCCAGCGAGAGCGCCGCGGCGGCCTGGGCGGCGGCGCGGGCGGCGTCGGTGGCGGCGGCCTCGGCGCGGCGGCGGGCGGCGCGCGCGGCCTCGTCGGCCTGCGCCGCGCCGGCGGCCCGGGCTCGGGCGGCGGCGTGGCCTTCGCGCGCCGTGGCCGCGGCGGCTTCCGCCTCGGCCAGCGCGGCGCGCAGGGCGTCGAGGCGGTTGAGCTGCGCCAGCCGCGCCGCGGCGGCGTTGGGCGCCTCGCCCGCACGCAGGCGCAGCCCGTCCCAGCGCCACAGATCGCCCGTCCGGCTGACCAGCCGCCATCCCGGCGCCAGCGCGGGCTGCGCCGCGTCTCCCGCCTCTGGCGCCACGACGGCGACATAGGCGAGCCGACGCGCCAGCGCCGCGGGCGCCGCGACGTGGGGCGCCAGCGGCTCCGCGCCGGGGGGCGGCGTCGGGTCGGGCAGGGCGGGCGCCTCGGTCCAGCCCCCGCCGCCGGTCGCGGGCGGATGGTCGAGGTCGGCGCCCAGCGCGGCCCCCAGCGCCGCCTCCCAGCCCGGGTCGGCGCGCACGGCGTCGAGCAGGCGCGCCCCCTGGCCCGATCCGCGCGCCAGAAGCTTCTCGACGCCGGCCACCTCGGCGCGCAGGGCGGCGGCGGCGCCGTCGGCCTCGGCGGCGGCGAGGCGGGCGGCGGCCTCGACGCCTTGGGCTTCGCCGCGGTCGGCCTCGGCGCGGGCGCAGGCGGCCTCGGCGGCGGCGACGCCCGCGGCGGCGGCCCCGGCGGCGGTGGCGGCCCCGGCGGCCCGGTCGGCCAGCGCGCCGATCCCCTCGGCGAGCGCCTGCGCGGCGCGTGCGGCCTCGGCTGCGGCGCGGGCGGCGCGGTCGGCGGCGGCGGCGGTCTCGGCGGCGCGGCGCTCGGCGGCGGCGGCCTGGGCGGCGACGCGGGCGGCGGCTTCGGCGGCGGCGTCGTGCGCGGCCTCTGCGCCGGCCAGCGCCGCGGCCGCCGCGCCGGCCGCGTCCTGCGCCCGGGCCAGCGCCGCGCCGTGGCCGTCCTGCGCGGCCTGGAGCTCGGCGATCTCGGCGTCCAGCCGGCCGAGGCTCTCGGCGGCGTCGGCGTTCAACTGCGCCTCGCGCACCGCGTCGGCGTTCAACTGGGCCAGCCGCTGGGCCGCCGCCTGCGCCGCCTCCGCCGCGGCGGTCGCGCGCGCCGCCAGCGCCTCCCGCTCCAGCCCCAGGCGCTGCTGGACCGCCCCGGCCACCGTGGCCTCCTCGCGCAGGGGCGGCAGCGCGGCCTCGGCGGCGGCGCGGGCGCTCGCGGCGGCGGCGGCGGCGGCCTGCGCGCGGGCCGCCTCGCGGCTGGCGTCGGTGAGGGCGCTGTCTGCGGCGGCGCGGGCGGCGTCCGCCTCGCGCCAGCGCGCCAGCAAAAGGGCGCGCTCGGCCTGGCGCAGCGCCTCGGCGATGGCGCGGTAGCGCGCCGCCTCCTTCGCCTGCCGGGCGAGGCGCTGGATGCGCTCCACGAGCCCGGCCAGCACCTCGTCGACATGGGTGAGGTTTCGCGCGGCGGCGTCGAGCTTCAGCTCCGCCTCGTGGCGACGCTGGTGCAGACCCGAGACGCCGGCGGCCTCCTCGAGGATCGCGCGGCGGGCGGCGGGCCTTGCCGCGATCAGCTCGGCGATGCGGCCCTGGCGCACCAGCGCGGGCGAGTGGGCTCCGGTGGCGGCGTCGGCGAACAGCATGCGCACGTCGCGCGCCCGCGCCTCGCGGCCGTTGACGCGGAACACCGAGCCCGCCTCGCGCGTGATGCGTCGGCTGACCTCGATGCGGTCCGCGTCGTTGAAGCCCACCGGCGCGTGGCGCGCGGCGTTGTCCAGGGTCAGCACCACCTCGGCGAAGGGGCGGGCGGGGCGGCTGGCCGATCCGGCGAAGATCACGTCGTCCATGTCGGCGCCGCGCATCGCCTTGGCGGAGGTCTCGCCCATCGCCCAGCGGACGGCTTCCAGCAGGTTCGACTTGCCGCAGCCGTTCGGCCCCACCACGCCGGTCAACCCGAGGTGGATCGGCGCCTCGGTGGCGTCGACGAAGCTCTTGAAGCCCTGCAGGCGCAGCTTGACGACCTTCACGCCGGCCCCCGCGTCACATCCCCTACGGATAGGCGAAGGCGGCGCTGTCGTCAACGCGTCGCACAGATGTCGCGGGCCAGGCGCGACCCGCCGCTACATCTTGCGTCAGAGATGCTTGTCGAGCAGCGCCGAGAACTGCGCCGCGCTCATAGCGCCGCTGTGGCTCTCGCCGTTGATGATGAAGGTCGGCGTGGAGCGCACGTTGTGCTCGGTCGCGTTGGCCTGATAGTCGGCCACCAGCCGGTTCATGAAGTCGGCGTCGGTCAGGCACGCCTGCATGCGCTCCGCGGGCAGGCCGCCGAGGCGGCCGATGCGCATCATCTCCGCGACCACATCCTCCGCCCGCGTCCACTCCTGCTGGCGGTTCAGGAAGGTGGAGATGTAGCTGTGGAAAGTGCTCTCGCCGCCGCAGCGGGCGATCATCGAGGCCCAGAGGCCGAACTGCTCGAAATAGACCTCGCGGAAGATGAACCGCGCCTTGCCCGTGTCGACATACTGCGCCTTGATCGCGGGCCAGGTGTCGCGGTGGAAGCTCGCGCAGTGGGGGCAGGTGAGCGAGGCGTATTCGATGACCGTCACCGGCGCATCCGCCGATCCCAGCTCCATGTCGCCCAGCGCATAGCCCCGGTCTTCGAGCCCGTTTCCCAGCGCGGGAGCGGCCAGCGCGCCCAGCCCGGCGGCGATGAACAGTCGGCGGTCGATGGTGTTCATGGTCTGCTCCTAGTGGCGTCGGCCGCGTTGCGGGCGGCGGTCTGGCCGGCCTTGCGGCGGATGTTGCGCTCCAGCAGCCCGAGCGCCGCGCGCAGCAACGGGTCCTCGACTGCGGATATATCGGGCAGGGGCGGCCTGTCGAGCGCAGGCGCGGGCTCGAAGCGCGCCGGGTCCTCGGCCAGACCGGCGGGCGCGGCCCCGGTCTGCACCACCTTCAGCCGGCTGACGGCGCGATGGCCGTAACTCTGGTTGATGCGCTCGATCAGTTGAGGCGCGAGGTGCTCGACCTCCAGCGCCCGCGGCCCGTCGGCCGAGACCACCAGCGTCGCGCCCAGCCCCTTGCGCCCGCCCCAGCTCAGCCGCACCGGCCGGCAGATGGCGGCGAAGCTCTCACCGGCGATCTGCGGCCAGTCGCGCAGCAGTCTCGGCTCCGCCAGCCCGCGCGGCGCGCCCGCGGCCTTCACGAGGGGCGAGGCGACGGCCGCAGCGCGCTGGAAACCGCGCGCCTTGCGTCGCGGCGCGCCGGCGCCATGCTCGCCCGTCATGAAACGACTCTCCCCGACCATCGCCGCCACCATGCCCCGCGCCGCGCCGGGGATGAAGCCCCGTCGCCCTGACAGCGCCGTGATGTCCGCGCGCCTTCTCGGCTGGTACGACCGCGCCGCGCGCAGCCTGCCCTGGCGCGCGCCGCCCGGGTCCGGCCGGCCCGACCCCTACCGCGTCTGGCTGTCGGAGATCATGCTGCAGCAGACCACCGTCGCCACGGTCGGCCCCTACTTCGCGCGGTTCACCGGGCGCTGGCCGACCGTCGAGGCGCTGGCGGCGGCGCCGCGCGAGGAGGTGCTGGCGGCTTGGGCGGGCCTCGGCTACTACGCCCGCGCCCGCAACCTGCACGCCTGCGCGCAGGCGGTGGCGGCGCGAGGCGGCTTTCCCGACGACGAGGCCGGCCTGCGCGCGCTGCCCGGCGTCGGCGCCTACACCGCCGCCGCGGTCGCCGCCATCGCCTTCGATCGTCCGGCCGTGGTGGTGGACGGCAACGTGGAGCGCGTCGTCGCGCGCCTGTTCGCCGTCGACGCGCCCTTGCCCGACGCCAAGCCCGAACTGCGCCGGCTGGCCGCGACGCTGGCGCCGCAGGCGCGGCCGGGCGACTTCGCGCAGGCGATGATGGACCTTGGCGCCACGATCTGCACGCCGCGCCGGCCGGCCTGCGCGCTCTGCCCCTGGTCCGACGCCTGCGCCGCCCGCGCCGCCGGGGTCGCCGCGGAACTGCCGCGCAAGCGCGCCAAGACGGCCAAGCCGCATCGTCTCGGCGTCGCCTTCGTGGCGCTGGACCGGCAGGGGCGGGTGTTGGTGGAGACGCGCCCCGAGAACGGCCTTCTCGGCGGCATGGCCGGCCCCCCATGCACCGACTGGACCGAGCCAGGGCCCGACGCCGCGGCCGTCGCCGCCGCCGCGCCGCTGGCGGCGGACTGGCGCGAGGCGGGGGCTCAGGCGCGCCACGTCTTCACCCACTTCACGTTGTCGTTACGGGTGCTGGTTGCGCGCGTCGCGACGGCGCCCCGCCGCGGCCGTTTCGTCGCCTGCGCCGAGGCGCGCGCGGCGGCGCCGACCGCGCTGCGCAAGGCGCTCGACATCGGGTTGGCCGCGCTGGACGCGGCGCCGTGAGCGGCTTCACGATCGGCTACGAGCGCGCCACCCTGCCGGAGGTGATCGCGGCCCTGAAAGCGGCGGGCGTCGCCGTGGTCGCGGACGTGCGGGCGGTGGCGTCGTCGAGGCGCGCGGGGTTCTCGAAGTCGCTGCTGGCGGCGGGGCTGGCGGAGACCGGGATCGACTACGTCCACCTGCGCGCCCTCGGCACGCCCAAGGCCGGGCGCGACGCGGCGCGGGCCGGGCGGATCGCGGAGATGCGTGCGATCTTCGAAGCGCATCTGGCGACGCCCGAGGCGCAGGACGCGCTGGCCCGCCTCGCGACGATGGCGGCGGAGCGGCCCATCGCCATGCTGTGCTACGAGGCCGACGCCGCGCATTGCCATCGCCGGGCGATCGCCGAGCAACTCGGCGGCGCATGGCGGGATCTCTCCGCCAGATGAACGCTTTGTTAAGCCCGGTGAGCCAGCTTTCCGGCGGTCAAGGGGGGTGCGACAAAATGGATCAGTTTCGGGATGCGACGCCAGAGGCGGTGCTGGCGTTGGCGAACGACGTGCGCGGGCGTGTCGCGGCCGACGTGGAGGTGATCCGGGGCGTCACCGGACACACGAAGATGCTGGCGATCAATGCGCTGATCGAAGCCGCCCGGGCGGGTCTGGCCGGCCGCGGCTTCGCGATCGTCGCCGAGGAGGTGAAGCGCGTCTCAGGCGACATCGAGACCATCGCGCAGCGCATGCACGACCAGGTGCTGCAGCGCATGGACCGCCTTGCGGCGATCGGAGACGCGATGCGGCGCAGCGTGCGCGGGCGGCGCCTGATCGACCTCGCCGCCAACGCCATCGAGATCATGGACCGCAACCTGTACGAGCGCACCTGCGACGTGCGGTGGTGGGCGACCGATTCGGCGGTGGTGGAGGCGGCGGCCCGGACCGATGACCGCGCGGCGGCCCAGCACGCCAGCCGCCGGCTGGGCGTCATCCTCGACGCCTATACGGTCTACCTCGACCTGTGGCTGATCGACCCGAAGGGCCGCGTCATCGCCAACGGCCGCCCCTCGCGCTTCCGCGCCGTGGGGCTCGACGTCTCGGGCCGCGGCTGGTTCGCCGAGGCGCTGCGCACCCGCGACGGCGACGCCTACGCGGTGGGCGACGTCGCGCCCGAACCCGGCCTGGGCGGGGCGGTCGCACTGAGCTACGCCACCGCGGTGCGCGTCGACGGGGGTCGCCACGGCGCGCCAACGGGCGTTCTGGTGGCGCTGTTCGACTGGGAGGCGCAGGCGGCTGCGGTGGTGCGCGGCGTGCGCATGGACCGCGAGGAGGCCGCGCGCACCCGCGTCATGCTGGTGGACCGCGCGGGTCTCGTGCTCGCGGCGTCCGACGGCAAGGGCGCGCTGAGCGAGCGGGTATCGCTGTCGGCCGACCCCGGCCCCGAGGGGTTCGTCGTGCTCGAAAACGGCCGCCTCATGGGCCACGCGCTGACGCCGGGCTTCGAGACCTACGCCGGCCTTGGCTGGCGCGGCGTCATCACGCAGGCGGCCGCCTGATCGGTCAGACTCGCGCCAAGCCGGACAGGTGCGCGAGGTTCTTGAAGAAGATCCTCACATGCGCCAACGGCTTGGCCTTCACCAGCTCCTTGTTCATGTAGGCGTCGAAGGTCAGCTCCTGCACGTCCTTGTCGCGGCAGATGGCGACGAAGCGCTCGCGTCGGTTGTCGCTGGAGTACCAGTAGCGCTGCATCTGGCCGAGAATCCAGAACACCCCCCCGTGCAGCCGCATGAACCGCTTGCGCGCGGTGGCGAGCTTTCGCGCGTCTCCCGTGGTCAGGAAGGCGTGGGCGGCGTCGGCGGCGAAGCGCCCGCCGAGCATGGCGTAGTAGATGCCCTCGCCCGAGGCCGGCGCGACCACACCCGCAGCGTCGCCGGCCAGCACCACGTCGCGCGCGTTGTCCCAGCGCGCGAGGGGCTTCAGCGGGATCGGCGCGCCCTCGCGCCGGATCGTGATCGCGTCGGTCAGGCCGGAGGCGGCGCGCAGGTCGGCGGTGGCCTTCTTCAGCGAGAAGTCCTTGGTCTCGGTCCCCATGCCGACCGAGGTCGTGCGGCCGTGGGGAAACACCCAGCCATAGAAGTCGGGCGAGATGCGGCCGTCGTAGACCACGTCGCACATCTGCGCGTCCCAGTCGCCCTGAGGCGATTCGACGATCTCGTGATAGGCGATGACGTAGGGGATGGCGTCGCCGCCCGGCACCTCGCGCCGCGCCAGCTCGCTGCGGGCGCCGTCTGCGCCGATCACGCAGATCGCGCGCACCCGCTGCTCGGCGCCCATGCGCGCCTCGCCCTTCGGCCGGTAGACGACCCAGGTGCCGCCGTCGTCGCGCTCGATGCGCTCGAACGTCCCGGTGCGCCGTTCGGCGCCCGCCTCGGCGGCGCGCACGCGGAGCCATTCGTCGAAGACCTCGCGGTCCACCATGCCGACGAAGCCGCCCTCGATCGGGATGGTGACCTTGCGGCCCTTGGGCGAGATCATCCGGGCGCGCTCGATCTTGGCCACGAGTTGGCTGTCGGGGATGTCGAAGTCCGCGATGGCCTTGGGCGGGATCGCCCCGCCGCAGGGCTTGATGCGCCCCGCGCGGTCGAGCAGCAGCACGCGCCGTCCGGCGCGGGCGAGGTCGTGCGCGGCCGTGGCGCCGGCCGGGCCGCCGCCGACAACGGCGACGTCGAAAGGCTCTTCGCTCATCGCGTCATTCTCCTGCGATCATGGCGGGGCGGACGGGCGCGGCGCGCGCCCGCCGGGCCGCGTCGGCGCCGACCTGAACGGCGAGCCACGCGGCGATGACGAACAGCGCCGCCTCGGCGGCGAAGACGCTGGCGTAGGCGGGCGCCGGCGCGCCGGTCAGCGCGCGCATCCCGTCGACCGCCGCGGTGCCCAGCAGCCCCCCGGCGCCGAAGGCCACGGCCTGCGCGGCGCCCCACAGGCCCATCCGCGCGCCCTCGCGGCCCGGCGCCTGCGCGCCGGCCAGCGCCATCATGCTGCCGATGGCCGCGACCGCGAACATGCCGTTGAAAAAGCCCAGCCCGAAGACGTTGGCGTGCAGCGGCCAGGCGCCGGCGTAGGCCGCCGCCGCGAGGCCCGTCAGCGCCGCGGCCGAGCCGAGACAGCCCGCCACCGTCCAGAGCTTGAGCGACCCGAACACACGCCCGCGCACGACGCTGCCCAGCACGGCGACGAGGATCATGCCGAGGAAGATCCCCATCTTGTGCCGAGAGGCCAGCGTCGTGGTCTCTCCCACGGTCATGCCGAAGACATGGCCGGCGAAGGGCTCGAGGATCAGCTCCTGCGTGAAGTAGGCCAGCATCGAGACGAAGATGAAGATCGTGAACAGCCGCGCGCCGGGCTCGGCCCAGGTCTCGGCGATCACGGCGCGGAAGGGGAGCTTCGCCGTCGCGGGCGGCGCGGGGGCCGGCTCGCCCTCCATGCCCCGCACCGCGAGAACGCTCAGCGTGACCGCGATGGCGCAGACGCCGGCGGTCACGGCCACCAGCCGTTCGCCGCTGAAGGGGTCGAGCAGTTGCCCGGCGACGGCGGCCGTCAGGGCGAGGCCGAAGATCATCATCAGCCAGACGATGGTCGCCGCGGCAGGGCGGCGCTCCGGCGCGACGCGGGTGGACAGCAGCGCCAGCAGCGAGGTGCCCGCCATGCCGACGCCGGCCCCGATCAGAACGAAAGCGGCCACCGCGAGGCAGATCCCCCACAACGCGCTGGTCGCCATGGTCGCGGTCGCCGCCGCGGCCAGCAGCCCGCCGACCGCCAGCACAGCCACGCCGCCCACGATCCACGGCGTGCGGCGGCGCGAGCGGTCCGAGCCGTGGCCCCACCGCGGCCGCAGCAAGCCCATGGCGTAGTGCAGCGCCACCAGCGCTCCCGGCAGCATCGCCGGCATCGCCATCTCGACTGTCATCACCCGGTTGAAGACGGTCGTGGTCAGCACCACCACGGCGCCGAGCGACATCTGCACCAGTCCGAGCCGGGCGATGCCCAGCCAGCCGAGCGGTCTCATCCCACGGTCCCCTGCATCAGATGCAGAGCGCAGGCCGCGGTCAGCATCCCCAGAACGTAAAGCAGCACGCCGAAGCCCGCGAACCAGACCGCGTGCTTCAGCGGGTCGCCCAGCAGGCGCGGCGTCAGCAACGTCTGGCCCAGCACCAGCGCCGCGATGATCAGCGCGTGCAGCCCGAAGCCCCACCAGAACATCAGCCCCACCACCACCCATTGCGGCAGGAACATCGCCCATAGCGCCACATGGGCCGCGCGGTCGGGCCCGAGCCGGGCGGGCAGGGAGGCCAGCCCGAAGGTGCGGTCGCCCTCGACCGACTTGAAATCATTCAGCGTCATGATGCCGTGCGCGCCAAGCCCGTAGAGCACCGCCACCGTCACGACGGCGGCCGAGGGCATGCCGCCGGCCATCACCGCGGCGCCCGTGAACCAGGGCAGGGTCTCGTAGCTCAGCCCGCAGACCCCGGCGCTGATCCAGCCGTTGCGCTTCAGGCGGATCGGCTCGGCGCTGTAGGCCCAGGCGGCGATGACCGCGACGACGGTCGCGACGAAGGCCCAGAAGCCCAGCGCGAGGCCCATGCCCAGCGACAGCAGGGTCCAGCCGAGCGCGATCCACAGCCCCCAGCGGCCCGGGACGCGGCCCGAGGGGATCGGCCGGCGCGGCTCGTTGATCGCGTCGACGTGGCGGTCGCACCAGTCGTTGGCGGCCTGGCTCATGCCGCAGACCAGCGGGCCGGCGAGGATCATGCCGGCCAGCAGAAGCTCCCACTGGCCGAGGATCGCGGCCCCCGAGGACACGGCCCCGCACATGAAGGCCCACATCGGCGGGAACCATGTGACCGGCTTCAACAGCTCCAGCACCGCGCCGGGGGCGGGACGGGCGAGCGGCGCGACATTCTCTGTGACGGACATGCTGTCAATTAAACATGACACTTCGGCTCGGAAAAGCGGATTCGCCGTGCGCGCGCCCGCGCGCTATCGTCGCTCTGGCAGGAAGCGGGAGAGACCATGCGCGACGTGGAGATCGAGCCTTCGGTGAACGTGCTGGGCGGACGGCTGGAGGCGTGCTCGACCGAGCCGATGACCGGCTTCTTCCGCAACGGCTGCTGCGACACCGGCGAGGCCGACCGCGGCTCGCACACCGTCTGCGCGGTGATGACCGCCGAGTTCCTCGCCTTCTCGCAGTCGCGCGGCAACGATCTCAGCACGCCGCGGCCCGAGTTCGGCTTCCCCGGCCTGAAGCCCGGCGACCGCTGGTGCCTCTGCGCGGCGCGCTGGCATGAGGCGTGGGAGGCGGGCGCGGCGCCCAAGGTGCGGCTCTCGGCGACCCATGCGCGGGCGCTGCGCCATTGCGACATTGCGGCGCTGACGGCCCATGCGCTCGACGTGAACTGAGCCCATGCGCGTCCTGGTGCTCGGCGGCGGCGTGATCGGCGTCAGCGTCGCCTACGAACTCGCCCGCGACGGTCACGCGGTCACGCTGGTCGACCGCCAGCCCGGCCCGGCGATGGAGACGAGCTTCGCCAACGCGGGCCAGATCTCGCCCGGCTACTCCGCCCCCTGGGCCGGGCCCGGCGTGCCGCTGAAGGCGCTGACCTGGCTGACGATGAAACATGCGCCGCTGGTGATCCGCCCCCGGCTCGACCCGGCGATGTGGCTCTGGATCGCCATGATGCTGCGCAACTGCACCGCGGCGCGCTATGCGATGAACAAGGCGCGGATGGTGCGGCTGGCCGAATACAGCCGCGACCGCATGATGGCGCTGCGCGCGGCGCTGGCGTTCGACTATGACGGCCGCCAGCGCGGCACGCTGCAGGTGTTCCGCACCCAGAAGCAGCTCGACGCCGCGGCCAAGGACGTCGCCGTCCTGCGCGACAGCGGCGTCGCCTTCGAACTGCTCGACCGCGGCGGCATCGTCGCCGCTGAGCCCGCCATGGCCGCGGTGCGCGACAAGTTCGTCGGCGCGCTGCGCCTGCCCGGGGACGAGACCGGCGACTGCCGCCTGTTCACCCGGGCGCTGGCCGACGAGGCGGCGCGCCTCGGCGTCGTCTTCCGCTGGGAGACCGCGGTCGACGCGCTCGAGGCGGAGGGCGGGCGCGTGACCGCCGCGCGCAGCGGCGCCGAGCGGCTGACGGCCGACGCCGTGGTGGTCGCGCTGGGCCCGCACGCGCCGAAGCTGCTGGCGCCGCTGGGGCTGCGGACGCCGGTCTATCCGGTGAAGGGCTATTCCATCACGGCGCCGATCACCCACAACCACCGCGCCCCGGAGTCGACCGTCATGGACGAGACCCACAAGGTCGCCGTCACCCGTCTCGGCGAGCGCATCCGCGTCGGCGGCACGGCGCAGCTTTCCGGCTACGACCTGTCGCTCGATCCGGAAAGGCGGCGCACGCTGGAGTTCGTCGTGCAGGATCTGTTCCCCGAGGGCGGCGACGTATCGCGCGCAACCTTCTGGACCGGCCTGCGCCCGATGACCCCGGACGGCACGCCGATCCTGGGCGCGACGAAGCTCGCCGGTCTGTGGCTGGCCGTGGGTCACGGCACGCTGGGCTGGACCATGGCTGCAGGGACGGGGCGCGTGCTGGCCGACTTGATCGGCGGCCGGACGCCCGACATCGACATGGAGGGGCTGACCCTCGCCCGCTACGCATGACGCCGGAGTCCCGCGCGGGCGCCCTGCTGACCATCGATCTGGGCGCGGTCGTCGCCAACTGGCGGCTGCTGCGCGACCGCGCGCGCCCGGCCGACTGCGCCGCGGTGCTGAAGGCCGACGCCTACGGCCTCGGCGCCGCGCGGGTCGGACCGGCGCTGGCCGAGGCGGGATGCCGCTGGTTCTTCGTGGCGCATCTCGACGAAGGACTGGCGCTCAAGCCGTTGCTGCCGGCCGGGGCGATCCTGTGCGTTCTCAACGGCCTGCCGCCCGGAGCGGAGGCGGAGTGCGAGGCGGCGGGGTTGACGCCGGTCCTCAACAGTCTCCCGCAACTGGCCGCGTGGTCGGCGCTGGCCCGACGGCTGGAGCGTCGGCTGCCCGCCGTGCTGCAACTGGACAGCGGCATGAGCCGCCTCGGCCTCGACGCGGGCGAGACCGGGCGGCTGGCGGCCGAGCCGGCGTTGCTCGACGGCGTTGACCTGCGGCTGGTCATGAGCCATCTCGCCTGCGCCGACGATCCTTCCGACCCTGCCAGCGAGGCGCAGCGCCACCGCTTCGATGCGGACCGCGCGCGCCTGCCCAGGGCGCCAGCGTCGCTGGCCAATTCACCGGGCATATTCCTCGGGCCCGCCTTCCACCTCGACCTCGTCCGGCCCGGCGCGGCGCTCTACGGGCTCGCGCCGGCGCGGCCGAACCCGATGCGCCCCGTGGTGCGGCTGCAGGGCCGGGTGATCCGCACCCACGCCGTCTCGGCGGGGCAGGGGGTTGGCTACGGGCTGGACTGGACCGCGACGGCCCCGACGCGCATCGCGACCATCTCGGTCGGTTATGCCGACGGCTGGCTGCGCAGCCTCGGCCCCCGTGGCGCCGCGTGGCTGGGGGGGACGCGCCTGCCGCTGGCGGGGCGCGTCTCGATGGACCTGATCACCCTGGACGTGGGCGCGCTGCCCGAGGGCGCGCTGGGGCCGGGCGACCTAGTGGACCTCATCGGCCCGATGCAGGACGCCGACGCGGTGGCGGAGGCCGCAGGCACCATCGGCTACGAAGTGCTGACGTCGCTGGGGGCGCGCTATGCGCGGCGCTACGTCTAGACGAGCGACTCCTTCACCGCCGTCAGCCTGACCTCCGGGTGGTCGCGCGCCACGCGGTCGAGGTCCCATTGCAGGCGGGTCATGTAGACCGGGTCGCCGTCGTGATCGGCCGCCATGTGGCCGCGGTTGGCGCTGGCGAAGGCCTCGACCTTCTCCCGCGGCCCGGCGATCCAGCGCGCGCCGGTGAACTGCGTCGGCTCGAGCCGCACGGGCAGGCCGTATTCCTCCTTGATGCGGCTGGCGATCACGTCGAACTGCAGCGCGCCGACGACGCCCACGATCCAGCCCGAGCCGATGGCGGGCTTGAACAGCTTGGCCGCGCCCTCCTCGGCGAGCTGGGTGAGAGCCTTCTCAAGGTGCTTGGCCTTCATCGGGTCGGCGGCGCGCACGTTCTGCAGCAGCTCCGGCGCGAAGGCGGGGATGCCGGTGAAGCGCAGGTCCTCGCCCTCCGTCAGCGCGTCGCCGATGCGCAACTGGCCGTGGTTGGGGATGCCGATGATGTCGCCGGCCCACGCGTCCTCGGTGATCTCGCGTTCCGACGCGAGGAACATCACCGGGTTACCGACGGCCATCGGCTTGCCCGAGCGGACGTGCATCAGCTTCATGCCGCGCATGAAGTGTCCCGAGCAAAGCCTCACGAACGCGACGCGGTCGCGGTGCTTCGGGTCCATGTTGGCCTGCACCTTGAAGACGAAGCCCGTCACCTTGTCCTCAGCCGCCGACACGGTGCGCCCCGCCGTGGCGCGGAACTGCGGCGGAGGGGCGTAGGCGGCGATGCCCTGCATCAGTTCCTGCACGCCGAAGGAGTTGATCGCCGAGCCGAACCAGATCGGCGTCAGCGTGCCCTCCAGAAAGCTCGGCCGGTCGAAGGGCGGCAGCAGCTCGCGCGCCATCGCGACGTCCTCGCGCAGCTTGCCCAGCAGTTCGGGCGGTATGACGGCCGCGGCGCGGGGGTCGTCGAGGCCGTCGATCTTGACGCTCTGGGCGCGGGTGTTGCGGTCGGCGCGGTCCATCAGCTCGATGCGGTCGCGCAGGATGTCGTAGGCGCCGATGAAGTCGCGCCCCACGCCGATGGGCCAGGACGCCGGCGTGACGTCGAGCGCCAGCGCCTCCTGGATCTCGTCGACGATCTCGAACACGTCGCGGCTTTCGCGATCCATCTTGTTGCAGAAGGTCAGGATCGGCAGGTCGCGCAGGCGGCAGACCTCGAACAGCTTGCGCGTCTGGCTCTCGACGCCCTTGGCGCCGTCGATGACCATCACCGCCGCGTCCACGG
>DAINOD010000007.1:0-67999 GCA_036735545.1 Rubrimonas sp.
AGGCGACCGGGGAGCGGCTGGACGCGCTGGAGGACCCCTTCAAGCTCTACCGCTGCCACACCATCATGAACTGCACCAAGACCTGCCCCAAGGGGTTGAACCCGGCCAAGGCGATCGCCGAGATCAAGCAGATGATGGTCGAGCGGCGGGTCTGACCCGTCGCCCCACCGCTCAGGCGGCTGGAAGCAGCCGCTCGATCTCGCGCACGAGTTGCGGCGCCGCGGGACCGACGCCGGAGCTGAAGCCCGCGACCATGCGGCCCTGTCCGTCCACCAGATACTTGTGGAAGTTCCAGCGTGGGGCGCCGCCCGAGCCCGGCGCGCGGGCCGCCCAGGCGTAGAAGGGGTGGGCCGCCGTCCCTCGCACCTCGGTGATGGCGGTCAGGGGAAAATCGACGCCAAAGTTCACGGTGCAGAAGTCGCGCACCTCAGCCTCGCTCGCGAGCTCCTGGTTGAAGCTGTCCGACGAGACGCCGATCACCACAAGCCCACGCTCGCGATAACGCTCCCACAGCGCCTGCAGCCCGTC
This sequence comes from Rubrimonas sp., assembly GCA_036735545.1. Classification (GTDB taxonomy): domain Bacteria; phylum Pseudomonadota; class Alphaproteobacteria; order Rhodobacterales; family Rhodobacteraceae; genus Rubrimonas. The sequence continues at coordinate 529 of DAINOD010000007.1, forward strand.
GTATTGCGGGGTGAAGGCGCACATCGAGGCGGTGTTCACGACCAGAATAGGGCGTCCGGCGAACTGGTTGAGACGCAGCGGCCCGCCGTCGATGTCGACGAAGGCGAAATCGTGGGCGGTTGTGTCGGCGTTCTGCGCCTGCGCGCGCGGTCCGACGGCGAGCGCGATCAGCGCTAGGGCGGCGAGGCTGGCGAGGCTGCGGCGGGTCATCGCGCTTCTCCTGTTGCGGTGAAGCCAAGGATGGCGCCGGGCGGTCGACCGGCAAGGTGTTTGCGTCGGATCAAGGCGAGGGCGCGCGCCCTGAGGCAGACTTGCGCTGTCGATTGACCGGAGGGAACCATGCTGAAGCTGGCCGCCATGCTCTATGTGATCGCCGCGCCCGTCGCGATGGGCGTGCTGTTCACTGTCGCGCTGCTGATCGACGGTCTGGACGGCGGCCTCGGGCTCACAGCCGCGGCCTTCCTCGGGGCCATCGCTGCGGCGCCGTTGTCGTGGCGTGCGGCGCAGGCGATCATGGAGCGGGCGAAGGGCTGAGACGCAGCCCTTGCTTACAATGCGGGTCCCGGGTGTAAGCGCGCCGGCGCAGGACTTCATCGTGAAAGCGCCAGGCCTGCGGAGCGCCGCGCGGTCAATCGGCGAACCGGAACATCTCCGCCCAGCCCGGGCGGGGCGTCGGGTCGAGCAGGATGACGAGGGCGGCGGCGCCGAGCGGATGCAGGGTGATCGGCGTGGCCCCGGCCATGAGCACCTCGCCCCGCATCGGGCGCGCCGATCCGTTCGCCGTCACCGGGTCGAAGGCGAGCAACGCCTCCCCTGCGCCGCACCGGCCACCGCGCGGGATCACCGTCGTCGGTCCCTCGATCAGCAGCGCGACGGCCGGCCCTGGCAACCAGTCGAAGCACAGCTGGATCTGCTCCACGAGCGCCTGCGCGCAGGCCAGGTCTCCGCCGGCGCCATCCTGCGTTCGCTCCCGTCCTTCGACGACCACCCCTCGCCGCGGCCCCGCAAGCGCCTTCGCCAACTCGATGCGCGCCCTTTCGAAAAGGGTCCGGTCGAAGGGGGCGACGAGGACGCGGCATACGGTCATCGATGTCGCTCCATGCCCCTTGCATGGAGGGAAACGTCGGGTGCGCCGCAATTATTCCAGCGGACCGGCGATCCGGAGCCGAAGTCATGCGATGTTCGATCGCAGGGTGGCGTAGCCGTCGGGGTTGGCGACGGTCCACGCCCAGGCGGTTCCGAGAATGTCCTCGATCCCAGAGCGGCGCGGCATCCAACCGAGGTCGGCGCCGATCGCTCGCGAGTCCGCCACGAGCGAGGACACGTCGCCGGGCCGTCTTGGCGCGAACGCCCAGGGGATCGGCCGACCGATGACCCTTTCCGCCGCCGCTATCACCTCCAGCACGCTTGTGCCGCGGCCCGTTCCGACATTGTAGGCGCGCACGGTGGCCGGCGTCGTCGCGCGGAGAGCCCGGACATGCGCGTCACAGAGATCCGGCAAGGCGACGAAGTCCCGCACGCATGAGCCGTCCGGCGTCGCCCAGTCGTCGCCGAACACGGAGAAGGGCGCCCTTCGCCCCAGCGCGGACTGCAGCAGCAGCGGGATCAGATGGGTCTCCCGCCTGCGCCATTCCCCGAAGCGGGCGTCGTCGTCCGCGCCCGCGGCGTTGAAGTAACGCAGGATGGTGGCGCCGATGCCGTGCGCGGCCGCGAAATCGTGGACCAGCATCTCCATGGCGCGTTTCGAGGACCCGTAGGGCGACGAGGAGCCCGTCGGAGCGGACTCGGACAGCGGCCGCCCGTCGCCGACGGCGTAGACGGCGGCGGTGCTCGACACGACGAGGCGACGGACGCCGGTTTCGCGCATGGCTTCGAGAACGCCGCGCGCGCCATCGACGTTCACCGACCAGTAGGCGCCGGGGTCGCGGACGGACCCGGGAACGGAGACCAGCGCGGCGAAGTGCATCACCGCGTCGATACGCCGGTCGCGCAGAGCCCGCGCCACGGCTTCGGTGTCGCGGACGTCGCCGCGCGCCAGCCGCCCCAACGGGACCGCTTCGACCCAGCCCTCGCTGAGATCGTCGAAGGCGAAGGCCTCGATATGTGACCGACGCAGGGCGCGCAGGCAGTGGCCGCCGATGTAGCCGGCCCCGCCGGTGACGAGGATGCGCATGGTTTGCCTCCTTGCAACGTGATCAGGCCGACAGCCGTCGCCCCGGCGCGGAGCCGAGGGCGGCGAAGCGCTCAAGGGCGGTCTCGGCGAGCAGGGCCGCCGCATGTCGACGCGATGGGCGTGCGGCGGCGATGGCGGCGCAACGGGCGAGCGCCAGCGTCGTCCACGCGGGAACGCGCCCCGGCGCGTCGAGCGGACCGTCCGCCGCCCATGCGGCGAGGAACGCGCCCGCATGCGCGTCGAGCGCCGCGGCGCAGCCGTGAAGGCGCACGCCGGTCTCGATCAGGTGCGCGACGAAGTTGCCGGCGTCGAGCGCAGGGTCGGCCATGGCGTAGAGGTCGAGGTCGATCAGCCAGACCCTTTCGCCGTCGATCAGCGCTTGCTCGGGGTGAAAATCCCGGTGCGCCGGAGACGGCGCCGGTTCGGGCATGGCGCCCGCCAACGCGACGGCCGCCTCGGCGAGCGCCGCCGTCGGCAGCGACGGCGCCGCCGCAGCTCCCTCCGCAAGCGCGCGTTCCAGAACGACGAGTTCGTCGCGAAGCGTCCACCGCCGCGCCGTCGACGGACCCAGCCGGCGCAGCTTGGCCAGCGCCGCGCCGACCCTCGCCGCAGGCCACGGGTCGGCGCCCGGCGTGAGAAGATCGGCCGCGGGCCGGCCGGGAACGTGCGCCTGAAGCCACATCGACAGGGCGGGCGTCATGCCGAGCGGCGCAGGGGTGGCGATCCCGTCGGGCGCCGCCTCGACGAACCCGACGGCGCGCAAGCTCGCCGACAGCCGCGCCGCCCGCGCGTCGAGGCCCTTGGCGCGCAGTTTCCCCAGCGCGGCGACCTCGCCGTCCGCCCCCTGCAGCCGGTACGCGACCAGCGCGCGGCGACCATGCTTCAGGCGGATGAGGCGCGGTCGGCCCTGCGGCGCCTTCGCCCCCGTGGCGTCGGCCAGCGCCTGCGCCGCCCCTTGGCGCGACAGCGCCCGCGCGAGGGTGGCGGCGAAGGGTCCGGGGCCGTCCAGCGCCGCCTCGGCCCGCTCGAGGAGAGCGGCGGCGCGGGCCGGCCAGTCGCGGCGGCGCTCGCGAAAGCCCTCGACCGTCAACCTCAGCAGCGCGGCGGCGGCCTGGGCGGCGTGCGGGAACGGGGGCTCGGCCCGCCCGGCGTAGCCTGCGACCAGCGCCTCCTGCGCGCGGGCGGCGTCGGCTTCGGAGACGACGCCGTCGAGCGCCTGCGCCTCGAGCCGGCCGCGGAACGCGCCGAAATCGGCGGCCGGGTCGCCGTCGCACGCTTCGTCCCAGTCGATGACGCCAGCGCGCCGCCCGTCCCACAGCGCCTGATCGGCGGTGAAGTCGCCGTGGATGAGCCGGGTCGCCCCGGGAGCCGCGAGGAGCGCCGCCGCGATGCGGGATGCCAGCGCGCGGGCCACGCCGCCGAGGTCGGGCAGCAGCCGCGCCAGCGTCTCGGCGGTGGCGGCGAGCGCCGTGGCGGTCCGCGCGCCGTGGTCGTCACGCACGAGACGCAGCGGCGTCCGGTGCAGTTCGGCGAGCGCGCGCCCCGCCGCGGCGATCCCGTCGAGATCGACGCGTCCCGACGCCTCGGGGCAAAGCGTGGCGCCTTCGGTCCAGCGCACGGCGAAGGCGCGCAACGGCGCCGAGGCGCCCATCAGGCGCGGCCCGCCCGCGGTCTGGGCGGCCGCCGCGCCCGCCAGCGCGCGAGGATAGTCGGTCTCGTTGGACACCTTGAGCACCGCTATCGCCGATCCGGCGCGATCGATCCGCGCGACGAAGCGGCGCTCCGGCTTCCAGCGCAGCGGCGTCAGCGTCAGGTCGCCGCTCTTGTCGAGCAGGCGGCGCAGGTGCTTGTCGGCGCGCTCGGGGTCGTCGAGGCGCGACAGGGCGCGCAGGCCGGGGTCCTCGCGCCGGTCGCGGATCAGGATGCGCGCGCCGTCGAGGCGGCGCGGCAGACGGCCGTCGGGCAGCCGCGGCGCCGCCCATTTCGAGTTCGCGTCGACCGTCGCCCAGCGGTCGGCGGTCACGGCCTTGGCCGAGATCTCGCGCCCGCACGACAGCCGGAACCCCGCAAGGCAGCTCTCGCCGGGCTTGTAGCGCAGGTAGAGCGGCCGGGCGCCTGCAACGCCGGCCGCCGCGGCGAAGGCCGTCGCGTCGAGCAACAGGCGCAGGCCGGGCAGACCGGGGTCGGCGGCGACAAGGGCGGCGTCCGCCGCGGCGCCGCAGGGGATGGCGTCACGCGGCATGGTGCGCCTCCGTCCTGTCCCACAGGGCGGCGTAGCGGCGGTCGGTCGCGATCAGCCGGGCGTGCGGTCCGTCCGCCACGATGCGCCCGCCTTCCAGCATCACGACGCGCCCGCAGGCCGCGGCCAGCGCGGGATCGTGCGTGACGACGAGCGTCGTGCGGCCAGCGGCGAGCGCGGGCAGCGCGGCGGCCACGGCCGCGGCGTTCTCGGGGTCAAGCCCGGCGGTCGGCTCGTCCAGGATCAGCACGGCCGCGTCGCGGAGCGCGGCGCGCGCGAGGCCGACGCGGCGGCGCTGGCCCTCCGATAGCGCCCCGCCGCGCTCGCCCGCCTCGGTGGCGTAGCCCGCAGGCAGCGCGGCGATGAAGCCGTGCGCCCCGGCCCGCCGCGCCGCCGCTTCGATCGCGGCGGGCGCGACATCGGGGCCAGCGCCGAGCGCGATGTTCTGCGCCACGGTCCCGGCGAACAGCAGCGCGTCCTGCGGCGCGACGGCGACGGCGGCGCGCAGGCTGTCGAGGGTGAGATCGCGCAGGTCGATCCCGTCGAGGCTCACCGAGCCCGCATCGGGGTCGTGCAGCCGGACGACGAGGCCCGCCAGCGTGGTCTTTCCCGCCCCGGACGGCCCCACAACCGCCACCGCCTCGCCCACGGCGATCGACAGGTCGAGCCCGTCGAGCGCCGGCGCCGCGCGGTCGTGACCGAAGCGAACGCCATCGAAGCGAAGGGCCCCGCGGATGGCGGGCGCCGGCCGGGCGTGGGGCGCGTCGCGCACCTCGGGCGTCGCATCGAGCAGATCGGCGACCCGGTCGCCCGCAGCCGAGGCCTTGGCGAGGCGGGCGGCGTATTTGGCGTAGTCGCGCACCGGGCGGTAGGCGTTCTTGAGGTAGGTGAGGAACACGATCAGATCGCCCGGCGTGAGCAGCCCCGCCTGCACCGAGAGCGCACCGCGCCACAGCACGACGGCCAGCGACAGGGCCACCAGCAGGTCCACGGCGCCCTCCATGCGCGCGGCCAGCCGCTTCGCCTTCACGCCCTCCTTCATGCTGCGGGCGTTGGGCCCCCGGAAGGCGGCCGCCGCGCGGTCCTCAAGCCGCAGCGCCTGCACGGTGCGGATCGCGCCCAGCGTCTCGGCGGCGGTCGCGGCCATGGCGCCCTCGCGCGCGCGCTGGACCTTGCTGACGTCGCGGATGCGGCGGCCGAAGCGCAGGGTGGTCAGCCACAGCAGGGGCAGCGGCGCGAAGGCGAGCAACGCGAGGCGCCAGTCGAGAACCAGCATCACCCCCGCCATGCCGAGCAGGATCAGCAGATTGGCCGCAAGCGGGAGGGCGGCGGTGACCATCACCTCCTTCAGCATGCCGACATCGCCGATCAGCCGCATCGTCAGGTCGCCGGTGCGGGCGCGGCCGTGAAAGCCGGGCGAGAGGCGCAGGACGTGGCGGAAGGCGTCCTCGCGCACCCGCGTCAGCACCCGGACGCCCGCAAGGGCGAAGCCGACCGTCGCGCCGTAGGATGCGACCGCCCGGAGACCGACCGCCGCGACCAGCGCCGCGGCGCAGAGCGCGAACAGCGTCGCCGTGTCGAGCCCGGCCAGCGCCGCGGGACCCGCCGCGCCCGCCAGCGCGTCGATGACCAGCTTCAGCGGCCATGGCTCCAGCAGCTTGAACGCCGTGGCGCCGATCAGGGCGAGGGTGGCGCCGCCGATCAGCCCGCGCTCCCGCCGCAGGTAGGGTCCGAAGCGGCGCAGCAGGCGGCGCATGCCGCCCGCGGTCGCGGCCATCCCCTCCGGGCGCCTCGCGCGCTTCACGCCGCGTCCTTTCGCCGGTCGAGCCCCACGACGGCCAGGATGCGCGCCACCGCGGCGTCCCAGCCCAGTTCGTCCGCCGCGCGCGTGCGCGCCGCGGCGCCCAGACGGGCGGCGAGCGCCGGGTCTTGGGCCAGCCCGATCAGCGCCGCGCCGAGGGCCGCGCCATCGTCGGGCGTCGTCAGCAGCCCGTCGACGCCCTCGCGCACAACCTCGGGCAGATGGCCGATGCGGCTCGCGACCACCGGCAGACCGGCGGCCATGTACTCGTAGATCTTGAGCGGCGAGAAATAGAACGGCTGGCGGGCGCTGTAGGGTGCGACGCCGACGCTCATCCGCCGCATCAGGCCGGGGACGTCCGCGGCGTCGACGGCGCCGGTCAGCGTCGCGCGATCGCTGAGCCCGCGGGCGGCGAGATCGGCCTCGAGCGCCGGGCGCCCTGGCCCGTCGCCGACGACGAGCAGCCGCGCGTCCGGGCGCGCCGTCGCCAGCCGGGCGAACCCGGCGACGAGCGTCGCGAGGTCGTGCCACGGCTTCAGCGTGCCGACGAAGCCGACCGTGAAGGCGACGGGCTGGTGTTCAGCGGGGCGGAACAGCGCGGCGTCGACGCCATTGGCGACCACATGAACCCGACCGCGCGCCTCGGCGAAACCCTCCAGCCAGTCGCCGACCGCGGGCGAGACCGCGACCAATGCGTGCGCGGCCCCGTAGGCGCGCCGTGCGGCGCGTTCGGCGATCCCGGGCATGGGCAGGGTCCGGGCGCGAGCCTGCTCCTCCAGAAGGGGCGCGTTCACCTCCAGCACCGTGCGCGCGCCGGAGGCCGCGCCGCCGCGCATCGCCGCCCAGCTCCACAAGGCGTGACGCTCGTAGACGAGGTCGAAGGGCCCGGCCCGGGCGAGCGTGCGTCGCGTCGCGGCGTTGGCGGCCAGCGCGGCGCGCGCCCGGTCCTCAGCGTCGCCGCCGCGCGGCATGTCGAGGGGCGCGACGGCGAGGTCGGCGAGGTCGGCCGGGGCGTCGCCGCCGGTCCGCGCGGCGAAAAGCGTCACCTCCGCCCCGCCGCGGCGCAATGCGCGGACGACCGCGCGCACATGGTTCGAGGCGCCCTTGGTACCGAACACCGGGACGCCCGCATCGGCGCAGACATAGGCGACGCGCATCACGCAGCCCCCCGCAGCGGCGAGGCCGCCCGCCGCGCCGCGATCTCGGTGAAGATGTCGCGCAGCCGCGCGGCGTTGACGTCGATGTCGAAGTCCCGCTCGATCCGCGCCCGCCCCGCCAGAGACAGGCGCGCGCGCAGGGCTGCGTCCGCCAGCAGCGCCTCCATGCGGTCCGCCAGCGTGTCGGGGTCGCCTTCGGCGGCGATCAGCCCTGTCTCGCCGTCGGCCACCAGTTCGGGGATTCCGGTCACGTCCGTGGCGACGCAGGGCAGGCCGACGGCCATCGCCTCCAGCAGCACGGTCGGCAGGCCGTCGCGGTTGCCGTCTTCGCCGACGATGCAGGGCGCGGCGAGCAGCGCCCCCCGCCGCATGGTCGCGATCACCTCGGCCTGGGGCCGCGGCCCCGCCAGCGTCGCGACGTCGGACAGGCCGCTGCGCGCGATCTGCGCCCGGAGCCGGCCTTCCTCGGGACCGGAGCCGATGATGCGCAGGGTGAAGTCCGCGCCGCGCTCGCGCATCAGGCGACAGGCCTCGATCAGGACGTGAAAACCCTTCTTCTCGATCAGCCGGCCGACCGCCACGATCTCGCGCGCCGCGGGAACGGCGCCGGAGAAGGGCAGGCCGCGCAGGTCGAGGCCGTTGTAGACCAGCGTCGTATCCGCGCCGAAGGTCCGCGCGAGATGGCGGCGGTTGAAGTCGGAGATCGTCACGACCGCCTCGGCGTCGCGCAGCTTGACGTCGAGGTGGATCGGCTCGGGATACTGGTAGTAGATGTCCTTCGCGTGGGCGGTGAAGCTGTAGCCGATCCCGGCGAAGGACGCCGCCAGCCGCGCGACCGTGGTCGCCACCGTGCCGAAATGGGCGTGAAGGTGCCCGATGCGTCGCTGTCTCACCTGCAAGGCGAGGGTGACCGCCTGCACGAGGTCGTCGGGGTTCACCTCCTCCACGGCGCCGAGCGCGCGCCAGAAACCCGGCAGGTCCCGCCGGGCGGCGGCCAGAAGGGTCCAGAACGCGGGGGCGTTGCGCATCTTCTCGGGGATGCGGATCACCGGCGCCTGCACGCGCGCGACCGCGTCCTGGAAATGGGTCTCGGCGACCGGGCGCAGCGGGAAGATGTCGATCGAGAGGCCCGCACGCTCGTGAGCCAGGACCTCGTGCACGATGAAGGTCTCGGAATAGCGCGGATAGCGCTTGAGAACGTAGCCGACGCGCAGGCCTTCGGTCGTGGGCGCAGGCACGGTCACGGTGGGGTCGAGCATGGAGTTCTCCTTCCTCGGGTCGGGCCGCGGATCAGGCCACGTCGGCGTCGAAAAGGTCGGGGTCGATCTCGGGGCGGGGCGCGACGGTCTCGGTAGGCGCGCGCACGAGCGCCGCGGCCTCCGCGACGACGCGGTCGAGACCGCCGAAATCGAGGGCGACGCACGGCGGCGCGGCGGGCTGGGCGAGCCATGCCGCGATGGCCGCGGGGGTCGCGGCTTCCGGCGCCAGCGTGTCGACGAGGCCGAGCGCGGCGAACCTTTCGGCGCGGATCGCCTGTTCGCGGCGCGGGCGGACGCGCGGGACCAGCAGGGTCGGCTTGCCGAGCGCCAGCGCCTCGATGGTCGTGTTGTAGCCGCCCATGGCGACGACCCGCTCGGCGCCGGCCATCAGCACCATGGCCTCGGCGCTCTCGTCGAGCACGGTCACGGCGGGGTTGTCGGCGGCGATCGCGCGGACCTGCGCTCGCGCCTCCGGCGGGGCCATCGAACCGAGGAGGACCACGCCGCGCAGCCCCTCGGGCATCGGGGCGGCCGCGAAGGCGGCGGTCAGCGCCGCGCCGTCCTGCCCGCCGCCCGCGGCGCACAGGACGTAGCGCCCTTCGACCGGCGAACGCTCCGTGGTCGTCGCGAGGCGACCGCGCGGGTCGAGATAGCCGAGATGGCGCACGCGCGGCGCGATGTCGGGGCCGAAGCCGTATTCCCGGTCGGCCCGGCAGACCTCGGGATCGCCATAGACCCAGATCGCGTCGAACCAGGCGCCGGCCGCCTCGTAGCAGCGGGTCCGCCACCACTGGCGGCGCACGGCGCCGGGCTCGTCGAGAATGTCGCGCAGCCCCAGCACGCAACGGGTGGCGCCGCGCTTGCGCAGCGCCTTCAGGACCGGCGCGAGTTCGCCCTCGGCGCCCCGCGGCGCGTTGTCCACGACGAAGACGTCAGGGCGGAACTGGTCGAGCGCCGCGCTGATCACGGCCCCGCGCAGCGACGCCAGCGCGCCGACCCCGCCCGGCAGGTCGCGGGGCGCGTATCGCCCGTCGGCGTCCTTGCGCCAGCCCGGCAGCGTGACGAGATCGGCGCCGGGAGGCAGCGCGAAGCGGCCCGCTTCGCGCATCCCCGACAACAGCAGCACCGCAGCGCCGAGCGGAGGCCGCACGAAGGCCTGGGCGAGCAGCAGGTTGCGGCGAAAATGGCCCAGCCCCATCGTGTCGTGCGAATAGAGCGCGATCCTTGGCTGTGCGGTCTCCATGCGGCCCGGACCTCCTGTCGCGGCGCGCGCCGGACGCGCACGCTTTGTGTGTGAACAACGTGCGAAGGTTGCGTCTCATTCCCGTGACGTCAGATTAGATTTTGCTGAGAACTGTCGTCAGCCATTGAAAACAGGGGTTTGGCCCTGATTAGATTTTGATGAGGAGGCGGATGCGCCACGTGAACCGACGTCTCGGGGAAGATCCATGACCACCATCCGCACGCGGATCGCCCTCGTTCACGGCGCCTTGCTGGTCGCGGTCGTGGCGTTCTGCCTCGCCCTGCTCGCAATCCTCGACGCGGCCGAACGTCGGCGCGCCGAGCAGATGGCGTCCTACGAGCAGCTTCGCGCGATCGATCTCGTGCAGGCGCGCGCCAACCGGTTTTCCGAGCAGATAGCCGAACTCTTCATCCTCGGCCCCTCGGCCTATCGCGACCTGCACGAGGCGCGGGTGTCGCTGATCGAGGCGATCGAGGGGCTCGAGACGCTGTGGCGCCTGGAGTCGGTGCAGGATGGGGCGCGGACGGCTCCCGGCGGGACCAACCGGATGACGACCGTCGCCGTGGCCCTCGACGAGACTGCGGCCGAGATCCGCGCGATGCTCTCCGCAGGGCGCGCAGACGACGCGGCCGTCCTTTTCGAGGAGACGGTCGAGCACGGGCTGGGTCTGCGCATGAAGCGGCTGATCGCAGAGGCCGCCGCCGCCGAGGAACAGCAGGTCGTCGCAGCAGCCGTCGCCGGCGAGGCGCTTCGGCGACGCGCCGTCCAGATGAGCGTCGGCCTCGCCATCGCCGTGGTCGCGCTGACCGCGGGCGCGGCCCTGTTCCTGAACCGCAACATCTCCCGACCGATCGTCGCGCTCTCCGACGCGGCCGACGCCCTTGGCCGCGGGCTCGCCCCGACCGCAGCCCCCGAAGGCGACGACGAACTCGGCCGTCTGGGCCGCAGGTTCAACGTCATGGCCGCCGAGATAACCCGCGGTCGCGCACGGCTGGAGGAGACGGTCGCCGAGCGAACCCGCGAACTCTCCCGACGCAGCGAGGATCTCGAGCGCGCGAACGAGCGGCTCAGGGGGCTCGAAGCCGCGCGCGCCCGGTTCTTCGCCGAGATCAGCCACGAGTTGCGCACTCCGCTGACCGTGATCCGCACCGAGGCCGAAGTGGCGCTGCGCACCGGCGCCGACGACCCGGCCGCGCTGCGCGACGCCGTCGAAACCGCCGCGCGGAAGGCGCGCCAGATGGGCGATCTGGTCGACAATCTGATGTTTCTGGCCCGACTGGAGGGCGCGGAGTGGACGGTCGACGCAGCGCCGGTGGCGTTGAAGGGGCTGGTGGACGAGGCCGTCGAGGATGGCGCCGTGCTGGCGCGGCCCGAGGGGGTGCGCGTGCGGGCCGTCGAGCCCATCGCTCCGGTGACTGTGCGCGGCGACGCGGCGCGGCTGCACCAGGTGATGCTGATCCTGCTCGACAACGCGGTGAAGTTCTCCCCGCCGGACGGTCGGATCGACGTGGAGCTTGTCGCGTCGCACGGGCAGGCGGTGTTGGCCGTGTCCGACGCCGGACCAGGCTTCAGCCCGACCGATCGGCGCCGCGCCTTTGAGCGGGTGCGCCGCAGCGGCGACCGCCCGGGCTCGGGGCTGGGCCTGTCCATCGCCCGCTGGATCGTCGAGAAGCACGGCGGCGTCATCCGGATCGACACCAGCCTCAGCGGCGGCGCGCGGGTCGAGGTGCGGCTGCCGCTCGCTGACGAAGCGGCATGACCGCCCGCCGCATCCTGCTTGTCGAGGACGAGGCGGACATCGCGCGAGCGCTGGTTCGGGGTCTCAGCCGGGAGAGCTACCTCGTCGATCATGCTGCGACGTTGCGGCAGGCTCGCGCGCTGATGGCCGAGGCGGATCATCCGATGGTCGTCGTCGATCGCATCCTGCCCGATGGCGACGGAGTCGACCTGTGCCGGGCGCTGCGCGCGCAGGGGTCGCAGGCGATGATCCTGCTGCTCACCGCGCGCGACGCCATCGCCGACCGGGTCGAGGGCCTGCGCGCCGGGGCCGACGACTACCTCACCAAGCCGTTCGCCTTCGAGGAGCTGCTCGCCCGCATGGACGCCGTGGCGCGGCGAGCGCCCGAGCCGCAACACGAGGCCGCGCTCGTCGTCGGCGCGCTGGAGATCGACCCGTCGATCCGCGGCGCCCGCCTGGCGGGGCGGGAGATCGCGCTCACCGCGCGCGAATTTGCGCTGCTGGGGTGCCTCGCCGCGCGCCCGGGCCGCGCCGTGGCGAAAGCCGACATCCTGCGCGAAGTGTGGGGCTATGGCTTCGACCCCGGCACCAACATCGTCGAGGTCTATGTGCGCTACCTGCGCCAGAAGCTGCAGGCCGACGGCGACGCGCCCCTGATCGAGACCGTGCGGGGGCACGGCTATCGGCTGACGCGGACGGAAAGTTGACCGGTCGCGCGGCCAGGCGGGCGCCGGCTCACCAGCACCGCGCGCCGGGTGCGCGGACGAGCCCGAACCCCGTCGCCGCGTCGCGACCCGGCGCGCCGAGATCTTCGGTGGTGCGGGCCAGCAGCGCGCGGGCGGCTGCGGGGTCGCCGCCGGTTTCGGCGCGCGCCCTCAGCAGCGCCGCCAGGGCGAAGGGAACGGCGAAGCTCGTTCCCGTCCAGCCGGTCGCGCCGCCGCCCGGCGCGGCGGACATCACATCCACTCCCGGCGCGGCGAGCTCCAGATAGTCGCCGCGATTGCCGCCGCGCCAGGCGCGCTTTCTGGCGTCCACGGCCGCGACCGCGATGACGTCGGGGTGCGCGGCGGGAAAGGCGGGGGCGGCCAGCGCGCCTCCATTGCCGGCGGCGGCGAGGAGATTGGCGCGCCGCGCCGTGAGCGTCAGCGCCCGGTCGACAAGAACGTTACGCGCGCCCGCAAGGCTCAGGCCGATCGCCCGCGCCCGCTGCGCCAACGCCCAGTCGAGGCTCCGGATGAGCGTGGCCGCATCCGCGCGGGAGAGGCCGTCACGCAACCCGAAGGCTTCCGCCACCAGCAGCCGCGCGCCGGGCGCCAGGGGCGAGGCGTCCCGGTCGACCCGGCCCACCAGAAGCGCGGCGACCGCCGTGCCGTGATCGGTCGGGGCCGGCGCCAGTCCATCCGGCAGGAACCGCCGCTGCGTGATCGCGGCGCCGGCGAGCGCCGGGTGGCCGGTGTCGACCCGCGTGTCGACGATGGCGATGGGCGCGCCGCGGGCGCAGGCGTCGGCGCGCGCTTCCGCCAGCCGGACCATCGTCGCGCTCCAGCAGGAGGGCCCGGCGCAGGCGTCGCCGCCGCTTGGGTAGAGGTGGTTGAAATCGAGCGCCGCGTCGGGCGCCGTCGCCCGCGCCGTCTCGAGCGCCTCGGCGATGCCGAGGTCCGCGGGCACCCCGAGACGGTGCAGCGTATCCCCCAGGGCGCCCAGTGGATCGGCGGAGAGAACCGGAAACCCCGCCGCAGCAAGCGCCACGAGCTCGGCCGGACCGAGCCCGAGTCCGACGATCTCGCGCGGGGCGACGTCGCGTCCTTCAACGATGCTCGGACCGAAGATCGCCTGCAGGGTTCTCAGGAGCGAGGCCCCGCCGTCCGGCTGCGCCCGTGTGACGCCCGAGAAGCCGTTTCCGCCGTCACTACCGCCAGCGCCGCCCCGCCCACCGCCGGGTCCATCGTCGTCATCGTCGTCATCGTCGTCGTCATCGTCATCGTCGTCTGCGATCGCCGCGGGCGCGCCCCACTCCGACCAGACGGTCAAAGGCGGGCCAACGACAAAGAGGAAGAGGACCAGGAGCCAACGCATCGCAATCTCCCGCTGCACACCATCCACCCGGAGAACGCGAGCCGCGTAGCCTTATGCCCGTGGCGTTGGAATAGACTTCGCCCTGGCGCGTTCTGGAACCGGAGCGTTTGATGGAAAGACCCAGCATGCCCGAGCAGCCGGCCGTCGGCCAAGCGGCGATCCGCGCGGAGATCGTGGCTCTGCTGCCGCGTCTGCGGCGCTTCGCGTGGTCGCTTTCCGGCTCGCGCGACGAGGGCGACGATCTTGTGCAGGCGGCCTGCCTCAAGGCGCTCGGCGCGCTTGACCAGTATCAGCCCGGCACGCGGCTCGACGCGTGGATGTTCCGCATCCTGCGCACCGGCTGGATCGACCGGGCGCGGTATCGAATGCGGCGCCCGAGCACCTCTGACGCCGGGACGCTGGCGGCGATTTCGGATGCGGGGCTCGGCGCGCAACTGGCGGAAGCGCGCCTGACGCTGGCGCGGGTGCGCGCCGCGATGGAAGCACTGCCGCCCGAGCAGCGCGAGGTGCTTGCGCTGGTGGCGATCGAAGGCCTGTCCTACCGCGAGGCGGCGGATGCGCTCGGCATTCCCATCGGCACGGTGATGAGCCGCCTCGGCCGCGCCCGCGCACGGCTGGGCGCGATGATCGAGGAGCGCGCGGCATGACTGTGAAGTGGACCGAGGCCGAGATCGCGGCTTTCATCGGCGGTCGCCTTCATGGTTCGGACGCGGACCGCGTCGCCGAGGCGCTGGAAACCGATCCCGCGGCGCAGGCCGCCGCGGAGGCCATCGGCGCGGCCGACGCCGGCGACCAGACGCTGCGGCAGGCTTTCGCGGCGCCGCTTTCCGAGGCGCCGGCTTTGGCGCTGCGCGCCACGCTGCTGGCCGGGACGGGCGGCGTGGCGACGCCGCCGCGGCGGGCGCGCGCGGCCTGGGCGCCGGCCGCGCTGGCCGCCAGCCTTGCGCTGGCTGCGGGCTTCGGGGCGGGATGGGGGCTGCGCCCGTCCGGCGCCCCGGAGACGCCCGCCGTCATCGCCGTCGGGCAGGCGACAGGCGCGGTGGAGCTGGCCCTCTCATCCGCGCCCTCCGGCGCGGCGCGGAGCGGTTTGGCGCCGACGGCCACCTTCCGCGACAGCGCCGGAAACGCCTGCCGCGAGTTCGACGTGATCGACGCGGCCGGCGCGCCTGCCGCCGCAGGTGTCGCCTGCCGCGATGCGCAGGGCTGGCGCGTCCTGCTGATCGCCACGCATCGGGACGCCGCCCCGGCTGGACCCGGTTTCGCGCCCGCCTCTGGCGCCGACGCCGATCCGGTGGGGGACTACCTGAACGCCATCGGCGCCGGTCCGGCCCTGCACCCCGCGGAGGAAGCCGCGCTCATCGCGCGCGGCTGGCGCTGACAGGCGCGTCGCTCGCCGAAACGGCGGCCATCCCCGGCGGCGATCACGCTTCCTCCAGCCAGGCGAGGCAGGCCCCGAAGCATCAGGCTGAGGACCTGAATTCTCCGCCGAGTCGGTCCCGCAGTTCCAGCCATGACGCCGCAATCGCGCCGCCGAGCTGTCGAAAGGGATGCAACGGGATCGGCGCGATGGGCGACACGGCCAGGGGCGCGCCCTCCCAGTGTCCGCGACGAAGCCGCTCGGCGACGATTTCGCCCAGCGCCACCGAGTAGGCGACGCCCCGGCCGTTGCAGCCGATCGCTGCGATCAGGCCGGGCGCGCTTTCGTGCAGATGCGGGAGATGATCCAACGTCGCGGCCAGCCGGCCGGCCCAGCGATGCGTGACCGCGATCCGCGAGAGACGGGGAAAAACCGTTCGCAACGCGCGCTCGAGGCGGCGATAGCTGTCGTTCCGGGTGGCCCCGATCACGCCGCCGCGGCCGCCGAACATCACGCGCCCGTCCGGCGAGCGGCGGAAGTAGAGCAGGCTGCGACGGGTGTCCGAAACAGCGGATCCGCTCGGCAAGATCGGCGCGAGCGTGTCGTGCGGGAGGGGCTCCGTCGCGATCTGCGCGCTTTCGACGGTCACCACCGACGCCGCCAGCTTGGGCACGAGGCCGGCGGTGTAGCCGTTCGTCGCGACCACGACGTGTCGCGCGCGGACGACGGCGCCGCCCGCGTCGGCGCGCCAGCCGTCGCGCTCCCGCGTCAGAGCGGTCACCGGGGTCGCGCCGTGAACGGCGGCCCCGGCCTCGGCCGCGGCCCGCGCGAGCCCGCGGGCAAGACTGAGGGGGTGGACGACGCCGCCACGCTCGTCCAGCCAGCCGCCGCAATAGGCGTCGCTGCCCAGATGCGCGGCGATGGCGTCGCGGTCCAGCCAGCGCACGGGCGCCCCGCGCGACGCCCACTGATCGTGCTTCCAGCGCTGTTCGGCGAGCTTGGCGGGATGGTGGCCGGCGTGGACCCAGCCGCTGCGGGTCGCGGCGCAACGGATTCCGTGCTCGGCGATCACCGCGAAAAGGCGGTCGGCGATCCCGGCGCCGAATGCGGCCATCGCGCCACCGCGCTCGACGCCGAAACGGGCGACGAGGTGATCGGGATAGGTCTTGAACCCCGGCAGCACCTGCCCGCCATTCCGCCCCGAGGCCCCGTATCCCGGGCGCTCGCGATCGACGCAGATGACGCTCAGGCCATGGCGCGCGGCGTGCAGGGCGGTCGAGAGGCCGGTGTAGCCGGCGCCGACCACCAGGACGTCGGCGTCGCGGTCGCCGGGCAGGGCGGGGGCGTCGGGCGCGGGCTCCGCCGTCTCGCCCCACAGGCCGAAGTCGCGATCCTGACGCGCGGCGGGGCTCACGGCGTGGCCGCCGCCCGCGGCGCGAACGCGCTCGCAGCCGCCTCGACCCGCGGCGCCGCGGCGAGCAGCGCCCGGGTGTAGCCGGCCTGCGGGCGGTCGAACACCGCGTCGCGCGGCCCCTGCTCGATGATGCGGCCGTCCTGCATGACGATCACGCGGTCCGCGATCTGCTCGATGGCTGCGAGGTCATGCGAGATGAAGATGCAGGCGAAGCCGTAGTCCGCCTGCAGCGCCTTGAACAGCGACAGGATCTGCGCCTGGATCGTCATGTCGAGCGCCGACACCGGCTCGTCGGCCACCACGAAGCGCGGTCGGCGGACGATGGCCCGGGCGATCGCGACGCGCTGGCGCTGCCCGCCCGACAACTGGTGCGGGAAGCGGTCGGCGAAGTCGCCCAACCCAACGTCGGCCAGCGTCCTCGCCACCCGCTCCCGCCGCTCCGCCTCGCCCATCTCGGGGACGTGGCGCAGCGGCGCGCGGACGATGGCGCCGACGCGCATCCGGGGGTCGAGCGAGGAGTAGGGGTCCTGGAACACGAGCTGGCCCGCGAGGCGGTAGGCGCGTCGGGCGGGACCGGGCGCGCGCAGCACGTCGCGCCCCTCGAACCGCACCTCGCCCGAATGCGCCGGGATCAGGCGCAGGATCGCCCGGCCGAGCGTGGTCTTGCCGCAGCCCGAGCCGCCGACGACCGCGACGACCTCGCCGGGGTGGACGTCGAAGGTGACGCCGTCCACGGCCCGGTGCGGCCTGCGGCGGCGGAACAGCGACAGGCCGCCGGCATGGGTCACGACGAGATCGCGGACCGACAGCAGGGGCGCGCCGTCGCGCGGGGCCGGCGGCGTCGTCGCGCGCCGCGGCAGCGCCGCGACGAGCGCGCGGGTGTAGGGCTCGCGCGGCGCCGCCAGCAGCGTCCGGCTGTCGCCCTCCTCGACCAGCCTGCCCTTCTCCAGCACCAGCGCACGCTCGGCGTAGCGGGCGACGAGGCCGAGGTTGTGGGTGATGAGGATGACCGACGCGTCGCCCTCGCGCGCCAGCGCCATCATGAGGTCGAGCACCTCGCGCTGGGTCAGCGTGTCGAGCGCCGTGGTGGGCTCGTCGGCGATCAGCAGCCGCGGCTTCAGCAGCATCACCGAGGCGAGCATGATGCGCTGGCGCATCCCGCCCGAGAACTCGTGCGGGTAGGCCGCGAGCCTGCGCGCGGCGTCCGGTATGCCGACCCGCTCCAGCATCGCCGCCGAGCGGGCCGCGATCTCGCGCGGGGGCAGCCTGAGGTGGAGGGCGAGGCCCTCCGCGATCTGGGCCCCGACGGTCATGGCGGGGTTGAGCGACGCCATGGGCTCCTGGAAGACCATCCCGATGCGCGGGCCGCGCAGCCGGCGGAAAGCGTCCTCGGGAATGTCGGCGACGTCGGCGCCCTCCAGGACGATGCGCCCCTGCGTGCGCCGCAGCCCCGGCGGCAACAGCCGCAGCAGCGCGCGGGCGGCCATGGTCTTGCCGGACCCCGACTCGCCCACGATCGCAAGGCACGTCCGCGGCGCGACGGCGAACGACAGGTCCTCGACGATCGGCGGCCCCGCGTCCGTCTCGACCCGCAGGCCGTGGACGGCGAGAAGCGGCGCGCTCATCGCACCATCATCCGAGGGTCGAACCGGTCGCGCAGGGCGTCGCCGAGCAGGTTGACCCCGAGCAGCGTCAGCGCGATGCACAGGCCGGGCGCGAGGGAGAGCCAGAGCGCGCTCTCCATGTAGCTGCGCGCCGCGGACAGCATGTTGCCCCAGGTCGCCGCCGGAGGCGGCACCCCGAGGCCGAGAAAGCTGAGCGCGCTCTCCGACAGCACGGCCCAGCCGAACATGCTGGTCGCCAGCACCGCGATGGGCGCGAGGCAGTTGGGCAGGATGTGGCGGGCCATCGTGTAGGCCTCGCTGTCGCCGATCATGCGCGACGCCTCGACGAACTCCTTCTCGCGCAGCGACAGCACCTGGCCGCGCACCACGCGGACCACGGCGGGCGTGTAGGCGAGGCCCAGCGCGACGACGATGCTGATCTGCCCCGGCCCCATGACCACCATCAGCGCGAGCGCCAGCAGAATCCCCGGAAAGGCCAGCATCGCGTCGTTCACCACCATCGCGAGCCGGTCGGTCCAGCCGCGCAGGAAGCCCGTCAGCACGCCCACGACCGAGCCGACGACTATGGCGAAGGCGGTGACGCCGAGGGCGATGCGGAAGCTGACCGCGGCGCCGTCCATGATGCGGCTGAGCACGTCGCGGCCGAACTCGTCGGTGCCGAGCCAGAACCGCGCGGAGGGCGGCTGAAGGCGGCTGGTGATGTTGACCCCGGTCGGGTTGTGCGGCGTCCACAACGTCGCCAGCGCCGCGACCGCGCACATGGACAGGCTCAGCGCCAGCCCGATGGCGAGGTTCGCACGCCGTCGCCGGGTCATTCCGCCGAGACCCGCGGATCGAACAGCGGATAGAACAGGTCGACGACGAGGTTGACCATCACGTAGACGAAGGCCGTGAACAGCAGGCAGCCCTGCACGACGGGATAGTCGCGGGCGAAGACCGCATCGACGAGAAGGCGGCCGAGGCCGGGCAACGTGAACACCGTCTCCAGCACCGCGATGCCGCCGAGAAGGTTGCCGAGGATCAGGCCGACCAGCGTCCAGGTCGGGGCCAGCGCGTTGGGCAGGACGTGCCGGGCGAGCACCCGCGCCTCGCTCAGGCCCTTGGCGCGGGCGTGGGTGACATACTCCAGCCGCAGCACCTCGATGGCGCTGGCGCGCGCCATCCGGGTGACGACCCCGCTCTCGTGCAGGGCGAGGGTGGCGATCGGGAGCGCGAGAAAGCTCATCGCGCGCCACGGGTCCTCGCCGATCGGCACGTAGCCCACGACCGGCAGCCAGCCGAGCGTCAGGCCGAACAGCAGCAGCAGCAGAAGGCCCATCCAGAAAGTCGGGATCGACAGGATCAGCGTCGTCGTCGCGACGATGGCGACGTCGAGCGCGCTGTCCTGCCGCCACGCCGCGATCACGCCGACCGTCACGCCGGCGACGGCGGCGAAGGCGACCGCCGCCAGCACCACGCTGGCGCTGACCTGGAACCGCTCCAGCACCATCGGCGCCACGGGCTGGCGGTTGGTGATCGAGACGCCGAGATCGCCCCGGAGCAGGTCGCCGAGCCACAGCAGGAACTGCGCGGGGATCGGCCGGTCGAGCCCGAGCGCGGCGCGGGCGGCCGCGATCTGCTCCGGCGAGCCGCCGTCCCCGAACATCAGCGTCACCGGGTCGCCGGGGATCATCCGCATCAGCGCGAACACCATGACCGACACGATCAGCAGCGTCGGTATCGTCATGAGCAGACGCCGCACGACGTAGCCGATCATGGCCGATCCCCCGCCGATCCCGGGCGTCAGTCGAGCGACACGCCCCAGAGCCTCGGCATCGACGCGGCCCAGGTCTGGTAGCCCTGGACGTTGCTGCGCCACGCGGCGATGTCGACGGAGTTCCACAGCGGGATCATCGGCAGGTCCTCGTCGAACATCTCGTGCAGCCGGTCGAACAGTGCCTGCCGCTCGGCGCGGTCGCTGACGATCATGGACTGCGCGATCAGTTCGCGCGCCTCGGCGTTGTCCCAGACCTTGCGGGGCTCCGTCGCCTTGGGGCCGTTGATCATGTCGAAGCTCAGCGACGGGTCCAGCCTAGCGGAGAAGCTGAAGAACATCGTCTGGTAGTTTCCCGCCCCGTAGAGGTCGAGCTGCGTCGCCCATTCGAGCGTCTCCAGCTCGATGTTCAGCCCGGCTTCCTGCGCCATCGCCTGCACGAAGACGGCCCCGTTGAACATCGACATGTAGCGCTGGGTCGTCACCATCCTGATCGGCCGACCGTCGTAGCCGGCCTCGGCCAGCAGCGCCCGCGCCGCCTCGAGGTCGCGCGCCACCGGCGCGCGCTGCACCGGCCCGGAGTAGGGGCTGGCGAGCGGCACGGGCGAGTGGACCGGCTCGACGAGACCGAAGGTCAGCGCCTCGACCAGCGCCTCGCGGTCGATGGCCAGCGACAGCGCGCGACGGATGCGCACGTCCGACAGAACCGGGTCCAGCACCTGGAAGAGGATGCCGTTGAGCTCCATCGTGGGGTGCGTGCCGATGACGATGTCGCTTCGCCCCCTCGCCTCCTCGAGATCGCGGGCGGCGAAGTCCGGGCGCACGTCGATCGAGCCCGAGTAGAGCGCAGCCTTCGCGGAGGCGGATTCCGGGATCACCGTGAAGATCACCTTCTCCGCGAGGGCCTGCTTGCCGCCCGTCAGGCCGTCGCGCGGACCCGGCAGCGAGGCGTAGGCGTCGAAGCGCGCCAGCTCCACCGACTGGCCGCTGCGCCACTCGCCCCATGCGTAGGGGCCGGTGCCGACGGGCGCGGCCCATGCGCCGTCCGCGCCCAGGCTGTCGCGGTGGTAGATCGCCGACCCGCCGCAGTCGGTGCGGGCCATCTGGCCGAGAAACAGCGCGCTCGGCCTCTCGATGGTGATGACGAAGGTCAGCGGGTCGGGCGCTGTCATGTCCACGATCTTCGCCGCGCCGCTGCCGTCGAAGGCCGGCAGGCAGCGCCACTGCGTCGCGGGGTCCATGTAGCGCGTCCAGGCGAACAGCACGTCGTCCGCGCTCAACGGCGCGCCGTTGTGGAAGGTCACGCCCTCGCGGAGCCGGAACGTGTAGGTGACGCCGTCGTCGGAAAGCTCGACCGACTCCGCGAGCATCGGGCCGACGCTGAGGTCCTCGCGGTAGGCCACCAGCCCCTCGAGCATGTGCATCGTGATGGTGTCGGAGTTCAGGTCGCGGTTCACGCCGGGATCCGTGCCGCGCAGGTCCGAATTGATCATCACCCGGATCGCGCCGCCGCCGGGGCCGGCCTGCGCCAGCGCAAGCCCCGGAACGAGCGTCAGGCCGAGCGCAGCGGCGCGGCCCGTGTGCAGGACGAATGAACGAGGCATCGGCGCGCTCCTTTTCAACTGAGCCTACGAGGGGTGCGGACTGGCGCCGCAAGGGTGCGGACGCGGCTTCATGCGCCGACCCGGTGAACCGCGGCGACGGGCGTCGAGAGACCGTAGTCCCGGAAGTCGCGGTTGAGCGCCGGCAGGGGCGCAATCGACATCGCGCCAGCCGCCGGCTCCATGACGATCATGGCGACCGTGGCGCTGAGGTTGTCGCCGCGGGACGGCCGAGGCGGCCGGCAGACCGAGAACGGGGTCTGGAAATCGTCGAACAGCGCCGCGCGGACGTCGGCCGGCGTGATCCGGCCGAGGCGGGGCGTCAACAGGCTGCGCACGCGCAGGTCGCGATAGAGGCTGTCGGGCACCGAGGCGACGCCCGTGTCGCGCAGCTTCGACAGCGCCACCGGGCTGATCCAGTGGTTCGCGTGCACCAGCAGCCCGTCGCGCTGCTCGACGACGAAGGTCTCGTCGGGGGCGCACTCGAAGTTGAAGACCAGCCCCTCCGCATGGCTGAGCACCATGTTGTTCGAGGCCGATTTTGGCGTGGCGTGGATCGCCCGGATCGCGCCGGCGAGCGTGTGCTGTTCGAGCGCCTTGCGCCGGATCAGCGCCAGCGGCACGCCGAGCCTGCCATAATCGCGGTCGGACTCGAGGTAGTTCGCCGTGATCGCGAGCCCCGCAGCGTTGAGGCCGGAGCGCGCCAGCCCCCCGGCCTCGGTGAAGGTCAGCAGGTCCGGCTTGCCCTTCTGGCGCACGTGCAGCACGACGCCGGTCTCCGCGCACTCCGCCTTCCAGTCCCAGTTCTGCGCATGGATCAGCATGCCGCCCGCGGTCGCCTCGGGCAGCGCGACGACGCTGGTGCAGGCGTCCGGGTCGGGATCTTCGACATGGCCGACCGTGCGCTCGGCCAGTTTCAGGACCTCGGTCCGGGCGTTCAGGAGGGCGACGGTGGCGAACGGCGCCTCGGCCCCCTTCGCGATCCAGCGCATCTCCTCGACATAGCCGGCGTCGAACGCCTGCATTCCCGGCGTCAGCTGCGCGACCAGCGCCTCGACCTTCGCCAGATCGAACCCGAGCGCGGCGAGCTGGGCGTGGTAGTGCGCCGCGCCGCGCGACAGCCGCTCGCCGGCGAGCCGGCCGTAGCGCAGGCCCCGGTCGCGCGCGTCGCCTTCGAGTTCGATCAGCGGAAAATGCTCGACCATGGGCTGTTCCTCGTTGCGTGTTCAGCACAGTCGGTATTTTGTGAACATGCAAGACATTTCTGGAGTCATCAACGGTGAGCGCCGGGATCGCATCGAAGGGCCTCGACGGGGCGGGGGCGCGTCGCCCGCGCAGTCCGCTGCACCGCGCCCTTGCGGCGCGCCTGACGCGGCTGTTCCGCGAGCAGGGCCTCGCCGTGGGAGACCGCCTGACCGAACACGCGCTGGCGCGCGCGCTGGGCGTGTCGCGTACGCCCGTGCGCGCGGCGCTGCGCCACCTCGCCGACAGCGGCGTCGTCGCCCGCACGGCGCGCGGGCATGTCCTCGCGCGGCTGCCCGAGGCGGCGCAGGCCGAGGCGGACGCGATCGAGAAACCGGCGGAGGAGGCGCTGCTCGTCGCCATCGCGTCGGCGCGGGTGACGGGCGCGCTGGCCGACGCCGTATCCGAGGCGGACCTGATGCGGCGCTTCGGGGTTTCGCGCGCGGAGGTGCGGCGGGTTCTCGCGACCATGGGCGAAGCGGGCGTCATCGCGCGAAAACCGGGCTACGGATGGCATTTCGAGCCAATGCTGACCGATCCTGCGGCCCAGGCCGAGAGCTATCGCCTCCGCCTGCTGCTGGAGCCGGCTGCGATCCTCGAGGAGGGCTTCGCGCTCGATCCGCGCTGGGCGGAGGCGATGCGCCGCCGCCATCAGAACGCGCTCGCGACGCCATGGGGCGCCACGTCGAGCGTCGGCTTCTTCGAGATGAACGCCGCATTCCACGAAGGGATCGCGCGGGCGTCGGGCAATCGCTTTATCCATGGCGCGATCGTCCAGCAGAGCCGCGTCCGCCGGTTCCAGAACTACCACTGGACGCTGGGCGAGGCGCGCGTGGAGGCCAACTGCCGCCAGCACCTTGAGATTCTCGACAGGCTGGAGGCCGGGGACCGGGAGGTCGCGAGCCTGCTGCTGCGCCGGCATATCGACCAGGCGAGAACGCTGGAGGACTGACTGGCGGCCAGATGTCTTTTGTGAGCTGATGAACCGGCAGGCGACCGGATCGCCCGCAATCGCGTCCCGTCAGGAAAGAGCGCCATGTCCGCCGTCGTCCGAATCCGCCCCGAGGATTGCCCCACGCCCGCGGAGGGGCGGAAAACCGCAGCCCGCCAGTCCTATGTCGATCCGACCGGCGCGCTGACGGCCGGGATCTGGCGGTCGGCGCCCGACAGGCTGGATGTCTCCTATCAGCGCGACGAGTTCTGCCTGATCCTCGAGGGCGAGGTCCGCCTGACCGGCGAGGATGGAGCGACGGAGGTGTTTCGCGCGGGCGACGCATTCCTCGTGCCGGCGGGGTTCCGGGGCGTGTGGGAGATGCCCGTCGCCGTCAGCAAGTATTACGTCCTGCATGACCCTTCCAGGTAGGAGGGCGGGCGCATCCGCGGCCTGCCTCGGGCTCCAGCAGCCCGCATCCATGAACTCCGACACGTCGTCGAGCAGCGCGCCCGGTTCAGTCGCGGTGACGGCTTCGTTGACGTCGGGTCGCTTGCCGGCCGTTTGCCGGCCCATGGCGGCCCTTGGCGGCCGATTGGGAACACGAGACCGTCGCCTCGAGGCGGCAGCGCGTGAACTCGCCCCCGCGTTCGACCCGGCGGAGGTGGCGCTCAAGTCCTGCGACGCCTGCGACTGGCCACCTAGCGTCGGGGCCCACCGCGCTGGTGACGCCCGCGGCGGCGCGCAAGTTCGCGATACAACGCCTCGCGTGAGACGCCCAGTTCGGACGCGAGATCCTGCCAGGTCCCCTTCGGTGGCAGCGACTCGCCTTCGCCCAGCCACGCATCCAGCCGCTCGGCTACGGTTCTGAGAGTGCGGAGTTCGGCCCTCAGCCGCGCCGCCTGAACGGCGTGGGCCAGATGCGCAGCCCATGCTTGCGCCAGTCGGGGCTCTTCCGCCAACCGAGCGACGAAATGGGCCACCGGCACGGCGCGCAGCATCGCAGGCGCGACCGCCCGCGCGCCGCAGTGGTAGGCGGCCGCATAGGCCGACGCCTCGGCCAGAACCTGCCCGGCCCGCGCCCGCTGGAGCGTCACGGGCGCACCGCTCCCCGTCACCCGCGACAGCTCCACCGTCCCCCCGGTGACGAGGTACATCTCGCGCACGGCGTCACCGGCGTGGAAGAGCCATGCGCCACGGTCAAGCGGGCGCGGCTCTGGACCCTCGAAAAGGCAGGTTATCTCCGGCGACATGATCGAGATCATATCCCGGCTCGCGCTGGCGTGTCATGCGGGCGCAAGGATGGTTGGAGACCACTGGCCCATGAGAACGTTGTCCGCCCTGTCGCTCAGTCTCGCGCTCGCTCTTGCTCCGGCCATGTCGGGCGCTCAGGACCATGGCGGTCATGCGTCCCCCTACGCCGGACTCCAGGACCGCGCCATCAAGAGCCTGTCGGACAGCGACATCGATGAACTGCGTCGCGGCGGAGGCTGGGGTCTCGCGCTGGCGGCCGAGTTGAACGGCGCGCCCGGCCCGGCCCATCTGCTGGAGCTGCGCGACGAGATCCCACTGAGCGCGGAGCAGGTCGCCGCCATCGAGGCGATCTTCGCACGGATGAAGGCCGAAGCGATCGAAGCCGGCGCTCGGCTGATCGCCGCCGAGGAAGCGCTGGAGGCCGGATTCCGGGCTGGCGGGCTTGAAGACGCTCGCCTGAGGTCGCTGGTCGACGCGGCGGAGGCCGCGCGGGCAGAACTGCGCTTCGTGCATCTGTCGCGCCATCTCTCGACGCCCGCGTTGCTGACGGATGCGCAAATCGCGCGCTACAACATGCTGAGGGGTTATGGCTCGGACCCATGCGCCAACGCGCCCGAAGGGCACAACGCCGAGATGTGGCGGCGCCACAACAACTGCGGCTGAGATGGGCCGAGAGAACCCAGACCGCGAGATCCGTCAGGCGTGTCGCGGATTGATCATCGTCTGGGCGGAACTGACGAGGAAGCGCTCCGACAGAGGAAGACTTGCTGCGCCGAGCGCCCGCGCATCGGGACCGATCGACCCCTCCAGGACGGCGGGCGGGCGTATGCCGGCAAGGTTGATGCGCAGCAGGCGCGCTTTCGTCTCATCCACGAGGCGTCCCCGGATCGCAGCCGGCAGCCAGCCATCGATCAGGACGGTATCGAGGTCGATGACGGACGCAGCCGCTCCGATCGCATGGGCGATCCCGTAGGCGGCTCGCTCGACCCACGGCGCGATCAGGTCGTCGTCCACGTCCCAGCCTTCGGGAGCATCCCAGAGACTGCCGACATCCCGACCGCGGTCCTGCATCCCCGCTTCGAGCCCCGAAAGCGAGGCCAGTTCGATGAGCTGGACAACCCTGCCGTCCGGGGTCGGCACCGGCATGGAGCCGAGCGCCCCAGCGTTGCCGGTGCGCCCGAGGAACAGGCTGTGCCTCAAGACGATGCCGCCGCCGATGAAGTAGCCGACGTAGAAATACAGGAAGTCGCTCGGCCGGCTGCCGCCGCCGAAGACGAGCTCGGCTCCGCATGCGGCCGACGCGTCGTTCTGCAGGTGAACGGCGTATCCGGTGATCGACTCCATTTCCGCCTTCACGTCGGTGTTGCGCCATGACGCCATCGCGTCCTCGGAAAGGCCGATGACGCGCGCCCACTCCCAGATCTGAGTGGGCATCGCTATGCCGAGGCCGGCGATCCGGCCGGCCTTGTCCGTGCTCAACTCGCCGGTCAGTCGCGCGATGGCGCCGGCTGCGAAGTCAAGGACCTCGCCTGCCCTCGGGTAGGTGTAGATGAGCCTGTCCCGCGCGCTGACGTGGCCCACGAAATTGGTCAGCACGAGTTCCGCGCTGCGCCGCCCGATCTTCAGGCCGAAAAAGTAGGCCCCGTCCGGCGCGAGGGTCATGGGCACGGACGGCTGGCCGACCTTCCCCCGGACCGGCTCGCCCTTGAGGAGAAGCCCGTCCGCCTCGAGCGCGCGAACGATAACCGATGCGGTCTGCGCCGACAGGCCGGAAAGACGCGCGATCTCGGCCTTGGGCAGGCTGCCATGCTGGCGGACAAGCGTCAGCACGAGCCGTTCGTTGTGGTCGCGGACGCCCGTGAGGTTCGATCCGCGAAGGAGCAGGCGACGCGGAGTGCCATCCTCATGTCCGCCCGGAGGATGATCCACGGCGCGCTCCTCTCCCGTGGGAGACAGGATGACGGATCGGACATGCGCCGTCAATAATAAGTCACGTTGAGTTATTTATTGACATGGCGCGGCGTTTCGCGCTTTTCTGACGCCAAGGCGGCCGTCGGCCGCCAGCGTCGGCCGATCAACGGTCAACCGGAAACGGGAGGAAACGAATTGACACGCATGCTCACGCTGCTCGCTGCTTCCACGGCTGTGATGGGATTTGTCGCAACCGCAGGCGGCGCTTCGGCCCAGTCGATCACCGCATGCCTGATCACGAAGACCGACACCAACCCGTTTTTCGTGAAGATGCGGGAAGGCGCGGCCGAGAAGGCCGCCGAACTCGGGATCGAGCTCAAGACCTTCGCTGGCCGCGTGGACGGCGACCACGAGACCCAGGTCCAGGCGATCGAGACCTGCATCATCGACGGGGCGAAGGGCATCCTGATCGCGGCGTCCGACACCTCCTCGATCGTGCCGGCCGTCCGGCAGGCGCGCGATGCGGGGCTGCTCGTGATCGCGCTCGACACGCCGCTTGAGCCCATCGACGCCGCCGACGCGACCTTCGCGACCGACAACTTCCTCGCGGGGCTGCTTATCGGACAATGGGCGCGCGCAAAGCTGGGCGACGCCGCGGAGACCGCCCGCATCGCGACGCTCGACCTCGCGATCAGCCAACCGTCGGTCGACGTCCTGCGCAACCAGGGCTTCCTGCAGGGCTTTGGCGTCGACCTCAACGACCCGAACGTGATCGGCGACGAAACCGACCCGCGGCTGGTGGGCTCCGATGTGACCCAGGGCAACGAGGAAGGCGGCCGCCGCGCCATGGAGAACCTCCTCGCGAGGGACCCGATGATCAACGTCGTTCACACGATCAACGAGCCGGCGGCCGCCGGCGCCTTCGAGGCGCTCCGCGCCATCGGTCGGGAGAACGACGTTCTCATCGTATCGGTCGACGGCGGCTGCCCGGGCGTGCAGAACGTGGCCGACGGCGTGATCGGCGCGACCTCGCAGCAGTACCCGCTCCTCATGGCCTCGCTGGGCATCGAGGCGATCAAGCGCTGGGCCGACGAAGGCGTGAAGCCCGAGCCGACGCCGGGCAAGGACTTCTTCGACACGGGCGTGGCGCTCGTGACCGATGAGCCCGTGGAAGGCGTCGACTCGATCTCGGTCGAAGAGGGCATGGCGCGCTGCTGGGGCTGATCGCGTCGGGACAGGACGTGATCGAGGGGCGGCCGACCGCCCCTCGACGCCCGATGCGGTGGGCGCCGCACGGCCATGGCCGTATCGAGCGGGGAGGATGACGTGACCGAGACCGCCTCCAAGGGGCAAGACTACGAGTCCGCGCTCTCGGCGGCGAGCCAGTCGGTCGCCGAATTCGACGATCAGCGGACCGGCCTGGTGCACAGGCTCCAGAACCTGCTGCACATGAACCCGTCGCTGGTGCCGCTGATCGTTCTCGTCGTGTCCGTCGCCATCTTCGGCATTCTTCTCGGCTCGCGCTTCTTCTCGCCCTTCGCGCTGACCCTGATCCTCCAACAGGTGCAGATCGTCGGCATCCTCGCCGCGGCGCAGACGCTCGTGATCCTGACGAAGGGCATCGACCTCTCGGTCGGAGCGATCATGGTGCTTTCCTCGGTCGTGATGGGTCAGTTCACCTTCCGCTACGGAATGCCGGTGGAGCTGGCCGTCCTTTGCGGCCTGCTCTGCGGCGCGCTGTGCGGGTTCTTCAACGGCTGGCTTGTCGCAAAGGTCAAGCTCCCGCCCTTCATCGTGACGCTCGGCATGTGGCAGATCGTGCTAGCCACGAACTTCCTGTTCTCCAGAAACGAGACCATCCGCTCGCAGGATATCGAGGCGCAGGCTGCGCTGCTTCAGTTCTTCGGCGGCAAGTTCAGCCTGGGCGGCGCGGTCTTCACCTACGGCGTGGTCTTCGTGGTGCTGCTGGTCCTCGTGCTCGCCTATGCGCTGCGGCACACCGCATGGGGGCGGCATGTCTACGCGGTCGGCGACGATCCGGACGCCGCCGAGCTGTCGGGCGTTCAGGTCAAGCAGGTGCTGATCTCCGTCTACGTCCTCTCCGGCCTCATCTGCGCCTTCGCGGGCTGGGCGTTGATCGGCCGGATCGGGTCGGTGTCGCCGACGTCGGGTCAGCTCGGCAACATCGAGTCGATCACGGCCGTCGTGATCGGGGGCATCTCCCTTTTCGGCGGGCGCGGCTCGATCCTGGGGGCCTTCTTCGGCGCGCTGATCGTGGGCGTGTTCACGCTCGGGCTCCGGCTCCTCGGCGCCGACGCGCAATGGACCTTCCTGCTCATCGGCGTCCTGATCATCGCGGCGGTGGCGGTGGACCAGTGGATCAGAAAGGTGTCGGGCTGATGGACCCCATCCTCGAAGCCCGGGGGCTCGTGAAGCGATACGGACGGGTCACCGCGCTCGACCACGCCGACTTCGAGCTCTACCCGGGCGAGATCCTTGCGGTGATCGGCGACAACGGGGCGGGCAAGTCCACGCTGATCAAGGCGCTCTCGGGCGCGATCACGCCCGACGAGGGCGACATCCGCCTCGAAGGAGCCCGCGTCCAGTTCTCGTCCCCGCTCGATGCGCGCAGGCACGGGATCGAGACGGTCTACCAGCAACTCGCCATGTCGCCCGCGCTGTCCATCGCCGACAACATGTTCATGGGGCGCGAGATCCGGAAGTCGGGCCTCATGGGCAGGTGGCTCCGCCAGCTCGACCGGCCGGCGATGGAGCGGTTCGCACGCGAGAAGCTCAACGAACTCGGCCTCATGACGATCCAGAACATTCGCCAGCCGGTCGAAACGCTGTCCGGAGGCCAGCGCCAGGGCGTGGCCGTCGCGCGGGCCGCAGCCTTCGGTTCCAAGGTGATCATTCTCGACGAACCGACCGCGGCCCTTGGCGTCAAGGAAAGCCGCCGCGTGCTGGAACTGATCCTCGACGTGAAACGGCGCGGCATTCCGATCGTGCTCATCAGCCACAACATGCCCCATGTCTTCGAAGTCGCCGACCGCATTCACATACATCGGCTTGGGCGCCGGCTGTGCGTGATCCGCCCGGGGGACTATCAGATGAGCGACGCGGTCGCCTTGATGACCGGCGCCAAGGAGCCGCCGGTCGAGCGCTCCGCCGCCTAGCAGGGGGCGCCGTGAACAAGGCGCGGAGACCTGCGGAACCGCGCCAGGGGCGGGCTGAGGCGGCGACCATCTCCGGAGCGCGACTGTCGCCGGAATTTCTCAGGTTTGGGCCGTTCCCTCCGGTGGTGAGGGCTGCGTGGGGGCTCCGAGGGTGCGACCGCCCCCGACGAGGTCGATACGCCAAGGCGAGACCATTCGCGGCGGGTGGCGCTGATGCCGGAGATCAGACCACCTGGCGTGATGGCGAAGGGCGTCTCCGAAGCCGGGCGTGCTAGGCCAGCCCCAGAGCGCGCGGCAGCGCGAGCGACAGCGCTGGCGCGGCGATCAGCAGCGCAAGCCGAACGAGGTCGGCCAGCACGAAGGGCGCCGCCCCGCGCCAGATCGCGCCGAGGGGCGTTTCGGGCGAGACAGCGCGGATGACGAACAGGTTCATGCCGACCGGCGGCGTGATCAAGCCGATCTCCACCACGCTGACCAGCAGCACCCCGAACCAGATCGGGTGCAGTCCCAGCGCCTCGACCAGCGGGAAGACGGTCGGCAGGGTGAGCAGGATCATCGAGAGGCTGTCGAGAAAGCAGCCCAGCACGAGATAGAGCGCCATCACGGCCATCAGCGCGCCGAACGGCGTGAGCCCTGCCTCGGCGACCCAGCCAACGGCGGCGCGCGGCAGGCCGGAGCTTTCGACGAAGAAGTTGAACCAGGCCGCGCCGATCAGGATCAGAAAGATCATCCCCGTCGTCTGCGCCGTCTCCAGCAGCCCGTCGCGCAGGCTCGCAACACCCAGCCGTCCGCGCACGGCGGCGAGCGCCAGCGCGCCTCCGGCCCCGATCGCCGCCGCCTCGGTCGGCGAGAACAGCCCCCCGTAGATGCCGCCGATCACCAGCGTGAACAGGAGCGCCACATCCCAGACGCCGCGCAGCAGCCGCAGGCGCGCCGGCCACGGCATCCGCTCCGCGGCGCGCCCGGCGCCGGGGCGCAACGCCACCACCGCCCGCACCGCGCCCATGTAAAGCAGCGTCGCCAGCACCCCGGGGACCAGAGCCGCGGCGAACAGCGCGCCGATGGATTGCTGCGCGATCAGCCCGTAGAGCACGAGGATGATCGAGGGCGGAATCAATACCCCCAGCGTGCCGCCCGCCGCCACGGCGCCGGCCGCCAGCGCGTCGTCGTAGCCCGCCGCGCGCATCTGGGGCAGCGCCACCCGCCCCATGGTCGCGGCCGTCGCCAGAGAGGAGCCGCAGATCGCCCCGAACCCGGCGCAGGCGCCCACCGTCGCCATGGCGAGGCCCCCGGGCCGGTGCCCGACGAAGGCGCCGACCGCCGCATAGAGATTGCGCGACAGTCCCGCATGGGTGGCGAAGACGCCCATGAACACGAACAGCGGCACCACCGACAGGCCATAGGGAAAAACCGCCTCGAAGGCGAGATTGCCGAGCACGAAGGACGCGCCGCCCCAGCCGACCGCGAGCCACGCGCCGCCCGCGCCCACCAGCCCCATCGCCACCGCGACCGGCACGCGCAGCGCGATCATCCCCATCGCGGCGGCGAAGCCCGCCGCGCCCATCCATTCACCCATGGGGCCGCTCACCCATCGCGCCTGCCCGCCAGCACGCCCACGAGCCTCAGCGCCGCCGCCAGAGCAGCCAGCGCGCACCCCGCCAGCAAGGCCCCCCAATAGATGATCATCGGCAGCCCGAGGTCCTGGCTCACGTCGCCCCAGCCGTGCACCCGCATCGCCTGCGGCCACGCCGTCCACAGGATCAGCGCCATGAAGCCGACCCCCAGGGCGAGCGCCAGCGCGTCGAGCGCCCGGCGCGCCAGGGCGGGCGCCGCTTCGGTGGCGATCTCGACGCGGACATGGGCGCCGGTGTGGAAGGCCCACGGGATCGCGAGAAACGCCGCCGTCATCACCGAGAGCTGCGTGAGGTCCACCGTGCCGAGCACGGTGAAGCCCAGGCCGCGCCGGCCCACCACGTCTGCGGCCACAACGCCGATTGCGGCGACGAGCGCCGCCATGCCGATCAGCGCCGCCGCGGCGAAAAGGCGGCCCGCGGCGCGATCCAGACGGTCCACCTAGCGCCCGGCCTCGGCGTCGAACTGCGCCACCAACGCCTGCGCCCGGGCGTAGAGCGCGCGGGCCTGCGGCGCGCCGCCGGCCTCGAGCTCCGCCAGATAGGCGTCGATCATCGGCTCGAGCTCGGCGAGCCACGCCGCCCGCGTCGCCTGATCCACCGGCACGATGGCGTTGCCGCGGGCCTCGGCGTCGGCGCGGCCCGAGGCGTCCCACCTGGCCCACCAGTCGCCGAACTTTGCGACCAGCGCCTCGCCGGTGGTCTCGTCGATCATGGCCTTGAGATCGTCGGGCATCCGCTCGTAGGTCTGCTTGTTCATCACGACGTAGAAGGCGGCGGTGTAAGCCCGCGCGTCGGTGTGGCAGCACAGCAGTTCGTTCAGCTTGATCGCGCCCACAAGGTCCCACGTCGTCACCAGACCGTCGAGGACGCCCTTCTGCAGGTTCTCGTAGATCTGCGCCGGCGGCATCCCGACCGGGCTCGCCCCGAGGCTCTCCAGCATCGCCGATGCGGCCGGGCCGGGCGAACGCATCCTCAGGCCGCGCAGGTCGGCCAGGCTCTCCACCGGCTTGGCGCGCGTGTGGAACAGACCGCCATTGTGAACGTAGAGGGCGAGGACGTGGAAGTCGTCGTACTCCCCGCCCAGCGCCCCTTCCTTGTGCAGCGCCCACAGGGCCTTCGAGCCCGAATCGGCATGCTCGACGAGAAAGGGCAGCTCGATGACGGAGGTCGCAGGGAAGCGGCCGCGCGGGATGCCGGCGAGCCCCAGCGCCACGTCCACCACGCCTGCGCGCACCTGATCGGCCTGCCGCGCCGCATCGCCGAAGGCGGAGGGGCCGGGGAAGATCTCGTAGGCGATCCGACCGCCGCTGCGCGCCTTGAGGTCCTCCGCCCAGGGCCCGAGGAAATCAGTCTGGAAACCGTGGCCCGGCGGCAGATAGTGGCTGATCCTCAGCGTCACGTCCTGCGCCGCGGCCGGACTGAGCGCCAGGATGGCGAGCCCGGCGAAGGCCCCGAACAACTTGCGCATTCCCGTTCTCCTCCCTGTCCGACGTCGTGCGCGCCGGTGCATCGTCAGAATAGCCGCGAAGTCAGACCGCGTCGCCCTCCAGCCGCCAGAAGCCCAGCGCCTGTTGCGCCGCACGGTCCGAGAAGGCGAACAGGACGGTCTCAGCCGTCGCTTCTATGCGCAGGCTGGACCACGGCGGCGCCACGAACACCGAGCGCGGCGCGATGGGCGCGACCATGTCGTCGATGCGCAGAGCGCCGGCGCCCTCGACGACGACGATCACCTGGCTCTCGGTGCTGCGCGGCGGCGCGACGGTCGCGCCGGCGCGCACCTGTCGTGCGAAGGCCGCCAGCGTGCGCAGGGCGGGGCCGCCGGCGGTGGGGTCGCCGAACTCCACCACGGCGGTATCGCCGCCGTCCGCCTCAAGCGCCGCGGCCAGCGACGGGCGCCACTCGGCGTAGGGGTAGCAGACGACGCCGTCGCCGCGCTGGCGCGCCGTGGGCCGCCCGTCGGCGTCGAGCGGGCGCAGGGCGCGCGCCATGAGCGTGGAGCGCGTGTCCGGCCGCGCGTTGGCCGACACGCCGGGGCCGTGCTCGGCGAACTCGGCGGCGAAGAAGCGCACGACGGGAATGTCCAGGCCGTCGAGCCACACGGCGGGCGCCGCGCCGTGGTTGCCGTGCTCGTGCCAGCAGGAGGGCGGGGTCAGCACGCGCCAGCGCCTGCGGCCCGAGGCGGTAGTTTCCTGACGCCTTGTCCTGCCCCGCCAGTCCCGCCGCCACCAGACTGGCGAGATACCTGTGCGCCATCGCCGGGGCCATGCCGGCGCGGGCGGCGAGTTCCTTCAACGGCGCCGGCCGGCCGGCCGCCGCCAGCGCCGCCAGCATCGCTCCCGCCTTGAGCGCCGCCCCTACGACCACGAGCCGAAAGCCACGCCGCATCTCCTTGTCCACCGCAGCACCTTCGATGCGCGGCGACGGGTTCGGTCAATCCGCCAACCCGGTGTCGGACTGCGGGCGGACATGGACGCCCTGCCGATGCAGGCGCGGGGCGAGGTCGCCTGGCGGCCGGCGCCTCCCGGCGAGCCTGCTTCTGCGGGCGCTGGACCCCAGCATGGGCGACCTCTTCGCCGGAACGACGCCCCGGGACGCGATGCGCGCGTCTTCGCAGTGACGATCCCGAGGCGACCGGCTCCCCATGCTTACCGATTAACCAGCGCGTCTCGCGGGACACGCCTTTTGCGCACAATCCGCTTGTCTGGCGGCCTTCATGCCTGAAGTCGCCGCTGTGGCGCCATTCTTGCGTGACTTACGGGCAAGCCGGCCTGTCTGGGTCAGCAGCATACAGGAGACGCCATGACTGTTTCGCGATCCATCCTCCTCGCCGGAGCACTGGCCATCGTTCCCGCCATCGCGTCGGCGGACGTTTCGCTGCCCTGCCGGACCGCACAACTCATCGTGCCGTGGGCCGCGGGCGGAGACACGGACGTCGTGCTGCGCGCGGTGGCGGAGGCCGTGACGGCGCAGGGCGGAACCCCGCTGCAGGTCGTGAACGTCCCCGGCCAGGGCGGCAACCTGGGCGCGAAGCAGGCCGCCGCGGCGGCCCCGGACGGCTGCACCCTTTTCGCAATCCACCAGAGCGCGATCACAAGCTACCTGACAGGGCGCATCGAGTTCAGCCACGAAGCCTTCGATCCGGTTGCGCTGATGGTCTCGACCCCCGCCATCTACGGCGCCGCCGCCGACACGCCCTTCGACACGCTGGAGGAGATGGTCGCCTACGCGCGCGAGAACCCCGGCCAGCTTCTCGCGGGCAGCACGCTGGGCTCGACCAGCCATTTTGCGCTTCTCCTGCTCGAGGATGCGACGGGCGCGAGCTTCAACCACATCTCCTACGAGGGCACGCGGGAGCGGATGACGGCGCTGCTGTCGGGTGTGATCCAGTTGGCCGAGATCAACCTCGCCGCCAGCGCGCAATACATCACGACGGGCGAGTTGAAGTCGCTGGCCATCACCAGCCCCGAGCGTCACCCGGACGTCCCCGACGTGCCGACAGCGCGGGAGGCGGGGGCGGACGTGCTCTATGGCACCGACCGCGGCGTGGTGCTTCCAAAGGGCGCCGACGCCGAAGTCCAGGCCTACTGGGTGGAGCGGATGCGCCTTGCGGCGGAGTCGCCGGAGTTCCAGGAGCGCATCGCAAACCTCGGCTCGACCGTCACCTTTCTCGGCGGCCCGGCTTACGGGGAATACTTCGTCGAGACGCTGGAGACGTGGCGCACGATCGCGCAGACCGTCGGCGTCTACAGCCCGATGAACTAGAGCCTCGGGACAGCTTCGTGCGCTTGAATCGCGACGCCGCCGTCGCGTTGGGTCTGGCGCTCTTCGTCGCCGTCATGGCGATGGAGAGCTTCAACATCCGACGGACCGCGTTTTCCTCGTTGCCCGCCGCCACATGGCCGCGCCTGCTGCTTGGCGCGCTGGGCGTGCTGACGGCGGTCTATCTCGCCCAGTCCCTGCGGGGGAGGGTGGCGCCGGCCGAACTCGACGAGATCGAGCGCGGCGCGCCCCCCGGCCTTTTGGCGGCATGGCGACGGCACGGCAACCCGGTGCTCTGCTTCGTCGCCTTTCTCGCGTTCATCGCCCTGATCCCTGCGCTCGGCATGCTTCTGGGCGGCGTGGCGTTCGTGTTCGTCTGCCTGTGCCTGCTCGGCGAGCGGACCCTGCGCGCGACGGCGCTGCACGCCGTCGTGGCGCTGGTCAGCGTCACGGCGATGTGGGCGGTGTTCACCTACGGACTGGGCGTCTTCCTGCCTGCAGGCCGTATCCTGCCCCTGCGCTGACGGCCATATCAGCATCCCCGTCGACGGAGCCCCCGATGTCCGACCTTATGGCCCGCGTTTTCGTCGACGTTTTCGACCTCACCACGCTGTCGCTGATGCTGCTGGGCGTCTTCGCAGGCATCATCGCAGGGGCCATCCCGGGCTTCACCATCACGATGGCCGTCGTGCTGACGCTGCCGTTCACATTCGGGCTGAACGCCGTGGACGGGATCGCCACCATGATGGGCGTCTATGTCGGCGGGCTCTCGGGCGGGTTGTTGTCGGGCATCCTGCTGGGCATTCCCGGCACGCCCTCCAGCGTGGCCACGACGTTCGACGGTCACCCCATGGCCAGACGCGGCGAGGCGGGGTTCGCGCTCGGGCTCGGCCTGTGGTCTTCGTTCTTCGGCGGGATCCTGGGCGCGGCGATGCTGGTGGCGCTGGCCCCGCCGCTCGCCCGGATCGGGCTTGAGTTCGGCCCGTGGGAGTACTTTGCGCTCACCGCCTTCGCGCTGACGATCACCGCCAGCCTGTCGGGCGAGACCCTGCTCAAGGGCCTGATCGCCGCGGTGCTGGGCCTGTTCGTCGCGACCATCGGCGAGGACGGGATCAACGGCGTGGCGCGTTTCACCTTCGGCTTCGACGACGTGCGACAGGGTTTCTCCGAACTGCCGGTCCTCGTCGGCTTGTTCGCGTTCAGCCAGTTGATGAGCGACATGCGCGATCCTGCACGCGCCCGAGGGCCCCTGTTCGGCGGCGACGCCGCAACGCCCGTCCGCATCGAGCACCTGCGTGCGATCCGGGAGATCGCGCGGCAATGGGTGAACCTGCTCCGCTCCACCTGCATCGGCGTCTTCACCGGCGCGCTGCCAGCGGCTGGCGGGGCGATCTCGAACATTCTCGCCTACGACCAGGCGCGCAAGTTCTCTCGCGATCCGAGTGCGTTCGGGACGGGGACGCCGGCGGGCGTCATCGCGCCCGAAAGCTCCAACAACGCCACGGCCGGCGGCGCGCTGATCATGATGATGGCCCTCGGCATTCCCGGCGACGTGGTGACGGCGGTCATGTTGGGCGCGCTGACGATCCACAACGTCGTGCCGAGCCCGACCTTCATCCGCGACCAACCGCAAATCGCCTATGCGCTTTTCCTCGCCTTCTTTCTGGCTCACTTCATGATGGTGGGCACGCAGGCCGTGGCCATTCGCGGCTTTCTGGCGCTCACGCGCGTGCGGTTCTACCTGCTCGGCGTCGTGATCCTGTTCTACTGCGCCGTCGGGGCCTTCGCGCTCAACAACGTGGGGCAGGACCTCTGGACGCTGCTCGTGTTCGGCGTCCTCGGCTACGGCATGCGGCTGCTGGGATTTCCGTTGGCCCCCATGATCCTCGGCGTCATCCTCAGCGGCGTCGCCGAGCGCAACCTGTCGCGCGCGGTGTCGATAAGCAGCGACTACACGCTGTTCCTCACGCGCCCGTTCTCGCTGTTCTTCGTGGTGCTGTCGGTGTTCTCGCTGCTCTACCCGCTGTATCAGGCGCGCCGGGACGTTGCGCGGTGGACGGACTTCTACGGTCCCGCCCTTTGCCTTTCGCTGTCGCCGCCGCTCATGATGATGCGCGGCGAGGTGCGGCCGGTCGTCGGCGCGGCGCTCGCCGTGGCGGGCCTCTGGCTGGGCTGGCGCGCGCTTCGCGCGCCGAGGCGCGTCGAAAGGGAGGGCGGAACATGACACCACTGCGCGTCGGGCTGGCGGGACTGGGCGCCGTCGGCAAGGTCGTCGCGGAGCGCCTGATCGATGGGGTTCCCGGACTGGCGCTGGCGGCGCTCGGCGTTCGCGACGAAGGCCGAGCCCGCGCGGCGCTCCCCCGCTTCGACGGACCCGTCGTCTCGCTGGAGGAACTCGCGGCGCTGAGCGACGTCGTGGTCGAAGGCCTTCCGCCGCCTGCTTTCCTCAGCGTCGCCGTCCCGGCGCTGGAGCAGGGTCGCATCTTCGTGCCCCTCAGCGTCGGGCAACTGCTGGAGCACTGGGACCTCGTCGGGCTCGCCGAGGCGCGGGGCGCCCGCATCGTCGTCCCCACCGGCGCGCTGCTGGGGCTCGACGCGGTGCGCGCGGCGGCGGAGGGCGAGATCCGCTCGGTCGCCATGGTGACGCGCAAGCCGCCCGCCGGGTTGGCCGGCGCGCCGTGGATCGTCTCGCAGGGGTTCGATCTGGACGGTCTGGCCGAGCCTCTCAAGGTCTTCGAGGGGTCTGTCCGCGAGGGGGCGAAGGGTTTTCCGGCGAACCTCAATGTGGCCGCGGCCCTGAGCCTCGCCGGAATCGGTCCGGACCGCACGACATTGCAGGTCTGGGCCGATCCGGGCGTCACCCGCAACACCCACACCATAACCGTCGATGCCGACAGCGCCCGCTTCACCATGACGATCGAGAACGTGCCGACCGTCGAGAACCCCCGCACGGGCCGCATAACGGCGCTCAGCACCGTCGCCGCGCTCAGGGGGCTGACGGCGCCGCTGCGCATCGGAAGCTGATCGCGTCGCCGAACCCGGCCGGCACGCCGTCCAGCGCGGTCTGATTCAGCGCTCGCGCCACGGAACGGGCAGAAAACTACGTCAGACAGAAGTCTTGTGGGGTGGGAGAACTGACGTTCGCGTTGAATTCCGGCAGGGTGTGGAGCGCGGAGATTCTCTTGGAAAGCTTTGCGAGGCTGGCCCGTGCCGGGATACGTCGTATAGCTGCACCGAGAATTACTCTCGCACTTGACCCCTGGATTTGTAATTTGCGATTTTTTCGACAATCCGTGCGTATCTGCCCTCGACTATTAGACATAGCCAGGCGCGAACTTGACGTTCCGGCTCTACAGGCCGTGGCGAGCCTGCCGCATCATAGCAACCATTGACTGATTTGCAGCGATACAGCGCCGCGGCGATTCCGAGCGAACAAAAAGCCTCTCACGGCGGCGGCGCCACGCCGGCATAGACCGCGAGGGCGGCGACGAAGGCCGCCACCGT
Organism: Rubrimonas sp.; assembly: GCA_036735545.1. GTDB lineage: Bacteria > Pseudomonadota > Alphaproteobacteria > Rhodobacterales > Rhodobacteraceae > Rubrimonas. The sequence continues at coordinate 39,376 of DAINOD010000007.1, forward strand.
CGTGCCGAGTTGGAAGAGGGCGAAGCGCTCGCGCCACCCGGAACCCTCGCCGGCGCTCTGGTTGCCGCGGTTCGACCACTTCTGCTTCGATAAGTGGAAGATCATGTATATCTTGACCGAAGCGTTTATCAACTGGTTGAAGTAGAGGATGAACGGCCAGCTCAGATCCGGCCTGCGCGCATAACTGTACAGTACGGTCGACAGAACCAGCCGGGAAGCCACCAGCCAGATCAGCACGTTCCAGAGATAGACGGGGTCGATCAGCGCGGCGAAGATGGCCAGCGCGGGACTGACCATCATCGTCCACATCGCGATGCGCTGGTCCACGACGCACCACCAGATGAAGACCGGCATCGCCCTCGGGCCGAGAGCAATCGCCCGGGCGCCGTTTCGAAGCATGTTGCCGGACCAGCGGCGGAAGTTCTGCACCATGCGCTCCATCCCCGAGCCCTTGATCACTTCGATCGTGTAGACCGTGGCGTCGGGAACGTAGGTCATCTTCGCTCCCTTCGAGAGCAGATGATACCAGGTGGACTTGTCGTCGCCGGAAAGGAAGCGGAAGCGGCCCCAGAGCCAGTGGTCCAGATGGTCGGCCTCGATCGTGCGGATGAACTTCGCATCCACGATGTGGCGGGCGCGGAAGACGCTCATCCGCCCGGTAAGGGTCAGCACGCGGTTCGAGACGGCATGGGACTGCATCGCGAGCCTGCGCTGGGCGAAACGCATCTCGAGCCAGCCGCCGATCCATCGGGGCCCGTAGCAGAGCACCTCCTCGTCGGTGGTGAGCGCCTCGAGCGCCGGGTCGGCGCCGAACATCGACAGCGTCTTCTCCAGCACGTCGGCGCCGAACACCGCGTCGCCGTCCATGAAGATGACGAGATCGTCGGGGTCCACGCCGCTTCGCGCCATGCCGCGCAGGATCAGGCCGATGGCCATGCGCTTGCCCGGCTGATTCTGGCGCACGAAGGTCAACTCGACGAGACCCGGCGGCAAGTCGGCGCCATGCGTCTCGACGAAGTCGCGGATGATCGTCTCGTCGAAGGCCGAGCCCGTGCCGATCCACAGCGAGGTTGGGATGCGCTCGCGCCGGACCTGCCGCAGGATCGACCCGATCACCGCGCGCGTGATGGCGGGCTCCTCGAAGTAGGTCGTCATCTGGATGTGGACGCGCCGCGGCCGCCAGCCGGCGGCCCAGAGCGCCGAGGCCGCGCGGCGCAGGGGCGGCCACTTCGCGCGGCGGAACCACTCCGCCCGCGCGGCGTGGGTGAACCACCAGCCGAAGCGCCAGAGCCCGAGCGCGCCCAGCGTGAAGGTGAAGGTCTGCAGATCGGGGCTGAGGAAGCGGTTGGGGACGAGCACGGCCAGGCCGAGGATCACGGCCCACAGCGCGCCGTAGAGCGCCAGAAAGGACGGCGTCCACTTGGCGAGGCCCCGCGGCGCGGGCGCCGCCAGATCGCGCAGGCGCGCGTCGAGGCTTTTGGCGAACGCGTAGTCGCCCGGGAGCGCCTGCATCTCAGCGGCTCCGGCCGAAAAGCGGGCCCAGCAGATCGCGGCGAACCACGATCTCGGCGGGTGCGTTGAAGGGCAGGGCCTCGCGCGCGGCCCCGGCGGTCATGCCGCTCGCCTCGATGGTGACGATCATCCCGAAAACGTCCGGGGCCGAAGGGTCGGCCCCCGCCTCGACCGCCGCCACGCGCCCTTCGATCTCCCGCGCCACGCCGCTGCTGCGCAGCAGGATATCGGCCCGCATGCCGATCCGCACCGATCCGGCCAGTCGGTCGTCGAGCCAGCCGCGCACCATCCGCGGCGCGTCGGTTTCGAACACGGCGACGGGGTCGCCGGCGCGCACGTATTGCCCCTCGCGCGTCAGCCATTGAACGACGAGGCCGACGGCCGGCGCCGAGAGATTCATGTACTGTTCGGTCTGGCGCAGTCGCCGCAGATCGGCGACGGCGCGGTCCCGGTCGTTCTCGACGGAGCGCAACGTCGCCTCGAGCGCCGCGCGCCGATCATTGTGGTCGCCCTGCCGGAGGGGAACGCCCGCATCGAAGCGGCGCAGCGCCGAGGCCGAGTAGAGCCTCTCAACCATGGCGCGCGCCTCCTCGCGCACCGCGTCATGCGCGGCCAGCCGCGCGCGCGCCTCCGCCGCCATCGTCTCGAGCGCGGCATGCCGCGCGTCGACGTCCGCCAGCGCCTCCTCGCCCTCCGGCTTCTCGACGCGGGCCAGCACGGTCCCTTCCTGCGTGACGCTGTCCTGCGTCGCGAGCTGGCGGAGATAGCCTTCGCGCGGCGCGGTCAGCACGAGGCGCTCGGCCGTGACGCGGGCGTGCGACAGCGTCATGCCCTCGATGCGGCTCCAGGCGAGCGAGCCGACGAACCAGACGACCGCCACGAACAGGCCCAGATGCCACGCGATGTTCAGCGCCGCGCGAAAGAAGCGGGGACGGGCGCGGGCGACGCCCGCGGCCTTCTCCGCCTCGGTCTCGCCCATCGGGATCAGATCGACGGGGGTGTCGAGCGCGGTGATCACCTCCTCGGTTGCGGCCATCCTGCCGACCATGAGGTTGCGGTAGAACAGGCCGAGCGCCTCCCGCTGGCGGCCGGTCAGACCCTCGAAGGGCCGGAAGCCGCCCTCGCCCACGGGGCCGAACGCCACCGGGAAGCCGACTTCGACGCCCTGGAAGGGGATGAGCAGCCGCGCCCCGCCCAGATCGCGCCTGGACGGCGCGTCGTCGTAGACGCCCGAGAGCGACCAGCGTCGCACCATGAGCCGCCGGCCGTCCGGCAGGCCGATCACGAGCGGCGCGACGACGGTGTGCTCGGTTTCCGGCGCCGGGCGCTCATGCCTGATCTGCACGCCGGAGGGCGCCGCCTCGAAGGTCCCAGGCGCATCGCGGTCGGCGGCCTGCAAGGGCGTGGTCATGGCGGCGCTCCCTTCCGTCTCGGTCAAACCGCAGATAACCCAAGCGGGCCGCCTGCGCCGCGCCGATCAGGGATGGGCGCAGGGCGCGCCCGGCTCGATCCCCTGTCCGAAAGGATAGGTCCCGCCGCGACCGACCGCGCGGGCCAAGGCTTCAGGCCGGCCGCCCAGCGCTCATCGCGGAGACCTCGGCGACGCGCCCGTCCAGCGGCGGCGTCCCGATCTTCCGATGCGTCGACAGCCTGCCGTGCTGCGATGTGGACGGCGTCGAACCGTTCGGCGTCGGGCTGAGCCACATGATCGCCGTCGCCATCGGCGACACGATCCCTGGCGCCGAACGTGGCCGCGCGCAGGACGAAAGAACGGCGGTGGCGCGGCTGAACGCTCGCAGCGCGGCGCAGGCGTAGAAGACCGCCGCGCGTCTGGGCGGCTGGTCGCTGACGGTGATCGGCGACGTCGAGGCACTGGGGCGGCGCGGCCCCCGAGCAGTCCCGCTCGCGCCGTTCGCCGACGATGCAGCCTGACGCGCAGCCGACCGCGACCCTACCCGTTCGGATAGGGCGACCCTCCCGTCGCGCGCTGGCCTTCGCGACCGTGGGGCGTAAGGTGGCGATCGTCCGGGTGGAAGGATCGAACGGTGCGCATCGCGACAGCCAGATCCGTCGCCCGGTCGGCGACGCAGGCGGCCGAGGAACTCGCGGCGGAGCTGGGCGTCGACACCCTTGGCGCCCCGGACTTCCTCGCGGTCCACTTCTCGGCGGGCATCGACGCCGAGGCGTTGCGTGGGGCCGCCTTGGCGCGGTTGGGGACGGCGACGCTCCACGGCGGGTCGTCCTGCCTTGGGGTCATGTCCCAAGCGGGCGTGGACATCGAGGGCGGCGTCGGCGCGCTCGCGATCTGGGATCAGGCTGGCGACTATGGCGTTGCGTCGGCCACGCTCGGCGCGGACGCGCGCGAGGCCGCGCGCACGGCCGCCACGGCGGCGCTCACGGCGGCGGGGCGGCCCGGCGAAATGCCCGAGCTGGTCTGGCTGTCGGTCGCCCCGGGGCGGGAGGAGGAGGCGCTGGCGGGTCTGCGGGACGCTCTCGGGCCCGACGCGCTGATCGTCGGGGGCAGTTCCGCCGACGATCATGTGAGCGGCGGCTGGCGGCAGTTCGGGCCTGAGGCCTCACACGCCGACGGCGTCGTGGTCTCGACGCTGTTTCCCTCGGCCCCTGTGGTGTCGATCTATCAGAGCGGCTACGCGCCGACCGGCGAAAGCGGCGTCGTCACCCGTGTCGACGGGCGACGCCTCTACGAGATCGACGGCCGGTCGGCCGCCGAGATCTATGGCCGCTGGACCGGCGGCGCGGTCCCCGCGGCGACCGACGCGCCCGTCTCGATCCTCGCCGCCGCCACACTCTGGCCGCTCGGGCGGGTGACGCGCCATGTGGCGGGCGTGCCGTTCCACCTGCTGGCGCATCCGGCGGCCGCGCACCCCGACGGATCGCTGGACCTGTTCGCCGACGTCGCGGTCGGCGATCGGCTCTGGCAGATGCAGGGATCGGGCGACAGCCTCGTGGCGCGCGCGGGCCGGATCGCGCGACAGGCGCGCGAGCAGGCGGGCGGGACCGTGCGCGGCGCGCTGATCGTCTATTGCGGCGGCTGCATGCTCGCGGTGCGCGAGCGGATGCACGAGGTCCGCGCCGGCGTCGAGGCCGCGCTGGGTGGCGCGCCCTGGCTCGGGGTGTTCACTTTCGGGGAACAGGGCGCGCCGCTGGGCGGGCGGTCCGAACACGGCAACCTGATGATCTCCTGCACCGCTTTCGGAGGTTGAGGCATGAAGGGCGTCATCTTCGTCGAACTCCTCGCCATGGCGGAGGACGCTTTCGGCGAGGCGGTGGTCGACCGCGTGATCGAGGCTGCGCGGCTGCCGTCAGGCGCCGCCTACACGAGGACCGGCAATTACCCCTGCGAGGAACTGCTGACGCTTGTCCGCGCCTTCGCGGCGTTGGACGGGAGCTCCGAGGACGCTCTCCAGCGCTCTTTCGGTCATTGGACCATGCGGAGCTTCGAGCGGCACTATCCCCGGTTCTTCTCCGGTCACGCCGGCAGCCTCGACATGCTGTCGGGGATCGAGGACGATATCCACGCCGAAGTGCGCAAGCTTTATCCCGACGCGGACCTTCCCAGCTTCGAGACGGTGCGACATGGCCCCGACGCGCTGGACATGACCTACAGGTCGCCCCGCCCGCTCGCCGCGTTCTGCCACGGGCTGATCGAGGCGTGCGTCGAGCATTTCGGCGAGCGCGCGCGCATCGAGCGCCGCGACCCCGGCGTCGAGAACCGGACGGAGGCGCGCTTCAGCATCCGGACCGCCCCTCCGGAATGAGCGAGCGCGACCCGGCGGCTCCGGTCTCCCGGGCGCGCTACGAGCGCGAGCGGCGCGCGCGCGCCGAAGCGGAGGCCCTGCTCGAGACCAAGAGCCGCGAACTCTTCGAGGCGAGCCGCCGCCTGGTGCTGGAGAGCGAGGCCGTGCGCGCCGCGCTGGCCGAGACCCACGCCCTGCGCGCGCGCGAGGCCGAGGCGCTTGAGGAGCAGTCGATCTTGTCCGGCGCCCTGGCCGCGCTGTCGGGGCGCGACGGCGCGGCCGAGGCCATGCAGGCGCTGCTCGAGACCCTGCGCTCGGGTTTCTCGGCCTCCCTGGCCTGCTACGTGCAGGCGGCGGGACCGACGCTGCGCATCGCGGCCAGCGCAGGCGCCGGCGGCGCCGGGACCGACCTGCCCGTTGCTGCCGGGCTGATCGACCGGCCGCGCCGCATCGCGGGGCTCGCGGCTCTCGCCGATGGCCGCCCCCTGCCGGGGCGCATCGCCGACTGCGCCGCCGTTCTCGTGGCGCCGCTCAGGCTGCCCGAGGAGGCGGCGGGCGCGCTGCTGCTGGGCGCGACCGAGGCGGGTGGTTTCTCGGCCGCCAGACTACGCCTGCTTGACCGCGTGGCGGCGGTGGCGACGCCTGCGCTGACAGCGCTCCGAGCCGCGCGGCGCAACGCGCTGCTGGTCTCCCTTATCGAGGGGCGGCCGATAGCGGGCGAAGGCGGCGTGCTCGACACCCCCCTGGAAGCCGTGCACCGGGCCTTCGCCAGGCTGACCGACATGCAGGGCGAGGTCGTGGGGGTCCTCGACGCGCTGCTCGGCGCTCCGCTGGCCGAGGCGGACGCGGCGATCGAGGCGGCGCTGGCCCGGATGGGAGCGCTGACGCGCAGCGACCGCGTCCATGTCGTCAGATTCAGCGACGACGGAGACGCCGGCGGGACCAGCCACGCATGGCGCCGGCGCGGGGCAAGGGCCTTGCGCGAGGGGCCCGAGGGTATCCCCGCCGCGACAATGGCCGCCTGGCGGGAGGCCTTCGGCGACGGGCGCGACGTGCTCATCCCCGACGTGACGATCATGCCTGACGATGCTCCGGAGAAGGCGATCCTGCTCGGCCAGGGCGTCCGCTCCCTGTTCGGCACGCCCATGATCGATCACGGCGCGCTGCGCGGGATCGTCTGCTACGAAACGGCGACGGCGCAGCGCAGCCTGCTGCCCGGCGAGGTCTATCTGATCCGCTCCGTGGCGAGGGTCATCGCGACGCTGCTGGCGAGGCGCGACGCCGAGGCGGCGCTTCACGCCGCCAATGCCGAGACCGAGGCCGAGCGCGCCCGGCTGCAGTCCGTTCTGGCGGCGATGCCCGACCTGCTGATCGAACTCGATCGCGACGGCCAGACTGTAGGCTGGCGCTCTGGCGAAGGCGTCCGGCCTGCCGCCTTCGCCGCCGGAGCAGAGGGCCGCACGCCGGAGCAGGCGCTGCCCGAGCCTCTCGCGGCGCACGCGCGCGCCATGACCGTCGAGATCGACGCCGGCCGCCGGCCTCAGCCGCGCGTGTTCGCCCATCCTCCAGACGGCGACGCGGCGCGCTGGTGGCAGGTCTCGGCCTCGGCGCTGGCGGAGCGCGGCTATCTGCTGGTGCTGCGCGACGTCACCGAGGCGCGCGCGCAAACGGCCCTCATCGAGCGCCTCTCCGAGATCGCGCGGCGCACGACCAACCTCGTGGTGGTCACCGACGCCGAACGGCGCATCGAGTGGGTGAACGCGGCCTTCGAGCGCGCCACGGGCTGGCGGCTCGATGAGGTGCGGGGCGACGGCGCGGGCCGCCTGCTGCAATGCGAGGCCACCGATCCGGCGACCGTGGCGCGGCTTCGCGCGGCGCTCGACGCGGGCGAGGCGATACAGGCCGAGATCCTCAACCGCGCGCGCGACGGCCGACACTACTGGGTTGCGCTCGACATCCAGCCGCTGCGCGACGCCGCGGGCGCCCTGCAGGGTTTCATGGCCGTGGAGATCGACGTCACCGAACGCCGCGCCCAGGCCGACGCGCTGCGCGCCGCCGCCGACGATGCAGCGCGGGCGCGCGCGACGCTGGAGGCTGCGGTGGGAGCGCTGCAGGACGGCTTCGCGCTCTACGACGCCGAGGACAGGCTCGTGATCTGCAACGAGCGCTACCGTCAGGTCTATCCCCGCTCCGCCGAAGCCATCCGGCCGGGCGAAACCTTCGAGGCGATCCTGCGCGCGGGCCTCGCGCTGGGGGAGTACGCCGACGCCGTGGGGCGCGAGGAGGATTGGCTCGCCGAGCGCCTCGCCCGCCACCGCGCACCCTACAACGAGGTGGAGCAGCGGCTCTCGGATGGCCGGTGGCTGCGCGTCTTCGAGAAGGCGACCCCCGACGGCGGGCGGGTCGGCCTGCGGGTCGACATCACGGCGCTGAAGCGCGCCGAGCAGCGGGCGCTCGCCGACCGCTCCGCCGCCATGGAGGCGAGCCAGGACGGCATCGCCATCACCGACGCCGAGGGGCGGTTCGTCTACATGAACCGCGCACACCTCGCCCTGTTCGGGTTTGACGACGAGGCGCAGGTGATCGGCCGCCCGTGGAGCATCCTCTACGCGCCCGACGCGGCGCGGTGGATGGAGGCGAACGCGCTTCCCGCGCTTCGGCGCACGGGGCGCTGGTCGGGCGAGATCATGGGCCGCGCCCGAGACGGCGCGCCGGTGGACCAGGACGTGTCGCTCACGCTGAAGGACGACGGCGGAATCCTGTGCATCGTGCGCGACATGCTTTTCCGTCGCCGCGAGGCGGAGGAGCGCGAGCGGCTGCGCGAGGAACTCCGGCTCTCGCAGCGCCGCGAGATCATCGGGCGGACGGCGGCGGGGCTCGCGCACGATTTCAACAACCTGCTTGCGGCGATTTCGGGCGGCGCCGCGCTCATCGAGGCGGGGGCCGAGGCGGGCGGGGTCGCCGCCGCCGGGGCCGCGCGCATCCAGAAGGCGGCCGATCAGGCGGCGGGCCTCGTGCGGCGGCTGCTGTCGCTCGGCGCGCGGCCCCAGCCGAGCGCGCCGCTCGACATGCGAAAGACGCTGGTCGAGGCGGGTCAACTTGTGCGCGCCGGCCTGCGGGCTCCCGCGCGCCTGCGCGTCGAGACGCCCGATGCGCCGATGATGGCGCTGGCGGACGCCACCGATGTCCTTCAGGTGGCGCTGAACCTCGCCATCAACGCCCGCGACGCGCTTGGCGGGGCCGCGGGCGAGATCGTCCTCGCGCTGAGCGAGGCGCGGAGCGACGATCTGGCGGGCCCTTTCGTCGCGGGCGCGGTGGACCCGAGGCGGCCCTATCTGCTGCTGAGCGTTCGCGACGATGGGCCCGGCATGACCCCCGAGCTCGCGGCTCAGGTTTTCAGGCCCTATTTCACCACCAAGGGCGACGAAGGCTCGGGACTGGGCCTCGCCGTCGTCGCGTCGGTCGTCACGGCCCATGGCGGGGCGGTCCGGCTCGATACCGCGCCGGGGCGCGGCGCGCGCTTCGACGTGTTGTGGCCGGCGGCGGACGGCGCAGCGCCGACCGCCGCCGGAGCGGTCGACGGGCTGAGCGGGCGGCTCGACGGCCGGGCCGTCCTCGTCGTCGACGACGATCACGACGTGCTCGCGACGCATGTCGCGATCCTGGAGGCGGCCGGGGCGGAGGTCGCGCCGTCCACCGATCCGGCGGATGCGCTGGAGGCGCTTGTCGAGGATCCGGACGCCTGGGACCTGCTGGTGACCGACTTCGACATGCCCGGCATGACCGGCGCCGAACTCACCGGGCGCGCACGCGCGATAGTTCCCCGGCTGCCCGTGGTGCTTGTGACCGCGCTGGCGGGCGCCGGGTGGCGCGAGGGAGCGACCTTCGACGCCGTGCTGCCCAAGCCCGTGGGGCGCGAGGCGCTTGTCATCGCCGTCGAGACGGCGATACTCGCGCGGCGAGACAAGGTTTGACAGAAATGCGCGTGCTGATCGCCGATGACCACGACCTGTTGCGCGACACCCTCGAACTGTGGTTCCGGCAAGAGAAGATCGACGTCGTCTCGGCGCGCGACCTCGACGCCGCGATGGCGGCCGTGGCGGCGGCCACCGAACCCTTCGACCTGATCTTGCTCGACTACACCATGCCCGGCATGAACGGGCTCGACGGGCTTGGCCGCGCGCTGCGGGAGGGCGGCGGGACGCGCGTCGCCATCATGTCGGGGAGCGCCCCGCGCGAGGTGGCCGAGCGCGCGCTCGAGTCCGGCGCCTCCGGCTTCCTGCCCAAGACGCTGCCCGCCCGCACGCTGGTCAACGCCGTCCGCTTCATGGCGATGGGCGAGCAGTACGCGCCGGTCGACTTCATGACCGCGCCGCCCGAGGCGACGCCGGTCAACCCGCTCGCGGAGCGGCTGACCGCGCGCGAGTTGGACGTGCTGGAGAAGCTCTGCGAAGGGCTCGCCAACAAGGAGATCGCCCGCGCCCTCGGCATCCAGGAGCCCACGGTCAAGCTCCACATGAAGACGCTCTATCGCAAGATCGGCGCGAGCAACCGCACCCAGGCCGCGATGATGGCGAAACAGGCGGGCTTGTTCTAGCGGCCTTCAGGCGCAGTCCGGCGGTCTGTCAGGGTCGGGGCGAAGATCGTCATGCGTGAATGGAAGACCCTGAGCCGCCTTCTCGCCTTTGACGCCGCCCCCTACCTGCGGTTGTTCCGCGAGCAGGTCGAGGTGGCGACGGGACGGATTCGCCGCTCTGACGCCGTCGGAGGTCGATGCGGCGCTGGACGGCGGCAGGTTCGGCGTCATCCGCCATGTCGCCGCCTGGCGCCTCGCCCGCCGGCGTCCTGCGTTTACGGCGGCGTGACCGGCTAGGCCGCCTATCCTTTCGGGCAGCCCGCCGCCCCGAACGACGTCCCAACCGACGCCAGCGCAGGGGGCGACGCCCCGGCCGCGCCCCGCGCCCATCCCGGGGCGCGCGGGCGCCGCGCCGTCGCTGCTGGCACACGGTCTCCAACGCAACAGGAGATCCCGCCATGCTGAACCAAAGCGTCGCCCTCTTCGGCTCGACCGCCCCTGCCGCCCGCCCCGTCGTCTCCGTGGTCGGGCTCGGCTATGTGGGCGCCGTCTCCACCGCCTGCCTCGCAGGCCTAGGCCACCGCGTCGTCGGCGTGGACGTCGACCCGGTCAAGGTTCAGGCGGTCGGCGAAGGGCGCTCGCCGATCCACGAGGCCGATCTCGGTCGTCTGCTCTCCGAGGGCGTCGCCGCGGGTCGCATCTCCGCCACCCACGACCTGCCCGCCGCTGTGGTCGCCTCGGACGTGACCTTCGTCTCGGTCGGCACGCCCACCGCCGCCGACGGCGGTTGCGACCACCGCTACATCGTCGCCGCCGCGCGCGGCATCGGCGAGGGCCTCAAGCGCAAGGGCGCCTTCCATGTCGTCGTGATGCGCTGCTCGATCCCGCCGGGCTCGACCATGGGCGTCATGGTCCCCGAAATCGAGGCCGCCTCGGGCCTGACCGCCGGCCGGGACTTCGGCGTGTGCTTCAACCCCGAGTTCCTGCGCGAAGGGGTGGCGGTCGCCGACTTCCACGCGCCGCCCAAGACGGTGATCGGCGTGACCGACCCCGCCACCGCCGCGCTGATGGCCCGTCTCTACGCCGACGTCGACGCGAACCCCATCGTCACCTCGATCGAGGTCGCCGAGATGGTGAAGTATGTCGACAACGTCTGGCACGCCGCCAAGGTCACCTTCGCCAACGAGGTCGGCCGGCTGTGCAAGCCGCTCGACGTGGACAGCCACGAGGTGATGAACATCTTCGTGCGCGACACGAAGCTGAATCTGTCGCCCTACTATCTCCGGCCCGGCTTCGCCTATGGCGGCTCGTGCCTTCCCAAGGAAGTGCGCGCGGTCGCTCACCTGGCGGAAAGGCTCGGCGTCGACCTGCCGCTGATCGGCGCGCTCGACCGCTCGAACGCCAGCCAGATCGCCGAGGCGGCGCGGATGGTGAAGGCGACAGGGGCCCGCCGCGTCGCGGTGCTGGGCCTCGCCTTCAAGCCGGGCACCGACGATCTGCGCGAGAGCCCGATCCTCGAAGTCATGGCCGATCTTCTCGACCACGGCGTCGAGATCCTCGCCCACGACCCCGCGATCACCGCCGAGACGCGCATCGAGGCGCAGCTCGGCTACGTCGCCCACGCCTCGAAGGGCCTCGGGCGCCTCGCGAGCGGCCTTCGCGCCATGCTGGCGGACAGCGCGGCCGAGGCCGTCGACGCCGCCGACGCGGTGATCGTCACCCACGCGCACCCCGCCTACCGCGCGCTCGCCGCCGTCGCCGGCAAGCCGGTGATCGACGTGGCGCGACTGTGGATGTCCCGCGCCGACCAGCCCGCCCACCTCCAGGGCATCGGCTGGTGAGCCAATCCCCTCCCCGTTCTTCCGGAGACGAGCCATGACCCTGCACGCACCCCTGCTCGCTGCGCCCTCCGCCGTCCCCGCCGATGCGCCGCTGCACGAGAACCGCCCCTGGGGCGCATTCTGGAGCCTCGACCGCGGCGCCGCGCATCAGGTGAAGCGCATCCGCGTCAATCCCAAGGGCCGGCTGTCGCTGCAGTATCACCACCACCGCGCCGAGCGCTGGGTGGTGATCGAGGGCACCGCCACGATCACCGTCGACGACGCCGTGATGAAGGTGAAGCCCGGCGGCGTGGTGATGATCCCGAAGGGCGCGGTTCACCGGCTGGAGAACCTGACCAGATCCCCCGTCGAGATCATCGAGGTCCAGATGGGCGACTACCTCGGCGAGGACGACATCGTGCGCCTCGACGACGCCTACGGACGACCCGGGCGCGTGGCGCGCGGCTGACGCCGGCCGGGGCGGGCGCCCTGCGACGCCGGCATGACCTCCCAACAGCATCGAGGTGAATCACATGACGACTGCGATCACGCCCGTCCTCGGGACGGCCGGGAACGACGTGCTGCACGGCGCCGCCGGCGGCGACATCATTTCCGGGCGCCAGGGCGACGACATCCTTCACGGCCATGGCGGCGATGACCTGATCCATGGCGGTTCGGGCAACGACACGATCCATGGCGGCGCCGGCGACGACATCCTCTACGGCGGCGGCGGGCCGACGCTGCTGCGGATGGATCGACTGACCATCGCCGAGGATTACCTGGGCCGCGTGACCTTCATCGATGAAGGCGCAGGGTTCCGCAACACACTCGGAATGTACCGGATTGGCGAGGATGGTACGATTTCGGACGTGCAGATCCTGTTTCTGAACGCCTCGAAGGTCGGATCGGGCGGCGACCTGATCCCGGGTCAATCCCATGTCGATGTTCCGTTGCAGGCGGGCGACCAGATCGGGTTCTTCATCCTGTCGAACGGCTTCGGGCAAACCACAGGCCGGCTTCCGACCGCGCCGGGAACGTTCGAGTTCAGAAACGCCGCAGGGCAGCCCGGCAACATCGACAATCAGGGTAACCTGACGCTCTGGCATGTCGCGCCCGATGGCGCGCGGACCGCCATGCGCACGCAATACGGCACCGACACCTACCATGCGGCCGCGCGCCCCGAAAACAACTTCGCGCTGAACCCCGACAATTTCGGCCACACGGTTGGTCGTCTGGAAACCCGGCAGGGCGCCGTGCTGCTGGGCTTCGAGGATTTGCGCAACGGGGGAGACAAGGACTTCGACGACGTCATGTTCCGCTTCGATGTCGGCCAGTCGAATGCACGCGTCCTCGACCCCAACATCGTCTACGGCGCGGATGCCGAGGTGGCGCCCTCGTTCTTCTACGACGCGGACGGCATCCGTCGCGACATGCAGGGCGAGGTCCTCGATCAGGAGAATGACGTCATCCATGGCGGCGACGGCGACGACACGATCTATGGCGGCGTCGGGCATGACCGCCTCCATGGCGGCGATGGCGACGACGTCATCTACGGCAACTCCGGCGACGACATTCTCTGGGGCGACCGGGGCGACGACACGCTCTATGGCGGCAAGGGGGATGACATCCTCCATGGCGGCGCAGGCAACGACGAGTTGCACGGCGACAGCGGAAACGACACGCTCCATGGCGGCGACGGCGACGACGTTCTTTACGGTGGATCGGGCGATGATGTCCTGCATGGAGATGCCGGCAACGACACGCTCTATGGCGGCGCCGGCAACGACACGCTCTACGGCGGCTCTGGCGACGACGTGCTGGACGGCGGCAGCGGCAACGACTGGCTTTATGGCGGCGCGGGCAACGACACCCTGCACGGCGGTGATGGCGAGGACGTCCTGTTCGGCGGCACGGGCAGCGACAGGCTGTACGGCGGGGCGGGTGACGACATCCTGCATGGCGGGGACGGCAACGACTATCTCGATGGCGGATCCGGCGACGACGAGTTGTATGGCGGGATCGGCAACGACGAACTGCATGGCGGGGCAGGCGATGACCTGCTCGACGGCGGCGAGGGCGACGACAAGCTCCATGGCGGGGCCGGGAATGACGTTCTGCATGGCGGGGCCGGCAACGATCAGCTTTGGGGCGGCACCGGCAACGACATCCTCCATGGAGGTGACGGCGACGACCGCCTTTATGGCGGGGAAGGCGACGACATCCTTCATGGCGGCGACGGCGACGACCGGCTCGAAGGCGGCAAGGGCGACGACGTCCTCCATGGCGGCGCGGGCGACGACCGGCTGTTCGGCGGCGAGGGTGACGACATCCTGATCGGCGGCGCCGGCGCCAACGTCCTGACCGGCGGCGCCGGCGCGGATTGCTTCGTGTTCGACGTGGCGGTGTCGGCGACCGACCGGATCACCGATTTCGAGTGCGGCGTCGACCGGATCGAGATCTTCGGCCTGCTCGGCGAGGGTTTCTCCCCCGTTACATTCCGCGAGGCCAGCTTCGGGATCGACGACGCCGGGACAGTCCGCATCGCCGAGGGCGGATGGTCGGTCGAGATCACGAACCGCTTCGGAGTCGGCGACTTCGCGGCGCAGGTCTGGGACAGCGTGCTCTTCGTGTGACAGTTCGGCCGCCCGACATGGGCGGCCGAGGCGCTTGCCCCTGCGCAACACGCTCACCTCGGCGCCGCATGGATACGGCGCGGCATGAACGCCTCGATCGAGGGTTCTCGGAAGTCGGCTCCTCGTCGTGCGACGCGATACAGCTGCCTCGCGGGAAGAGCCGACTTGTCGCCCGTTCCGGTCATCGCATTCGCCGCGGCGGATAGCTGCCTGGGCAGCGTCACGCCCGTCGCCGCGGTCAAGGCGAGTGGCCGCTGCGTCCCCAGTTCCGGCGAGCGCAGCGCGTCGATGTCCAAGCGGGCGATACCCGAATGGTGCACATGGCGACAGGAAGGCGTGGAGGTCGGAACTGCGACTGGTGCGAGCGACGGGATCTCGTCCCCGGCGCCCCGCCCGGCGGGCGGCGGCTTTCGGGAGAAGCCTCCGAGGCGATGGCCGCCCTCGGTCACGTCGCGTGACAGGCCGCGCTTCCAAGGGTCTGCCATCAATGCGGTGCCTGCCTGAAAGGCGCTGACCGCGGCGACGCGCGTATCGGCCATCGGCTCCCGGCGCGCAGGGCGCCTCTACGGCGTCAGCGCCACCTTCAGGACGCCGTCCCTCTGGTTGGAGAACAGATCATAGGCCTCCTCGACACGCTCGAGCGGGAACCGATGCGTGACCATGGACGACAGGTCCGCCCGGCCTGAAGCGACGACGTCGATCAGTCGCCGCATACGCTCCTTGCCGCCGGGGCACAGCGTGGTGACGATACGGGTGTCGCCGAGGCCTGCCGCGAACGCGCCGAGCGGGATCGTCAGGTCCCCGGAGTACACGCCGAGGCTCGACAGCGTGCCGCCCGGGCGCAGCGCCGTCAGGGCCGCGGCGAAGGTGGCCTGGGTCCCGAGCGCCTCGATCGCGACGTCGACGCCCCGCCCGTCGGTCAGACGCATGATCGCCTCGACGGGGTCCTCCGCGCGGAAGTCGATCACGTGGTCGGCGCCCATGCGCCGGGCGATCGCCATGCGTTCAGGAACGGTGTCCACGCCGATGATGGTCGTCGCGCCCATCAGCTTCGCGCCGGCGACGGCGCACAGACCGATCGGCCCCAGCGCGAACACCGCGACCATGTCGCCGATCCGCACCGCGCCGCTCTCTGCGCCCGAGAACCCCGTGGACATGATGTCGGGGCACATCAGCACCTGCTCATCCGTCAGGCCGTCCGGCAACGGGGCGAGGTTCGCCATGGCGTCGGGAACCCTCACGAACTCCGCCTGGCAGCCGTCGATGGTGTTGCCGAACCGCCAGCCCCCGATGGCCTTGAAGCCGTGTTTCGTTCCTGCGCCGTCCTGAGAGGCGCAGCCGCACAGGCAGGCGTAGCTGTGGCCGCTGGGCGTGATGGCGCCGGCGATCACCCTCTGACCCTCCGCATAGCCCTCGACGCCCGAGCCGAGCTTCTCGATCACGCCGACCGGCTCATGGCCGATGGTCAGGCCTCTCGCCACCGGGTACTCGCCCTTCAGGATGTGGACGTCGGTGCCGCAGATGGTGGTGGTGGTCACGCGCATCAGCGCGTCCATCGGCCCGATGTCCGGAACTGGCTTGTCATCGAGCGCGATGCGGCCCGGCTCGACGAAGATGGCAGCCTTCATCATGGTCATGACGCCCTCCCTGTGTCGGTCATGCTGCGACGATGGCGGCCAAGCGCGCCGCGCGCCCTGAGTTCGATCAAAGCGCGCGCCGCGCGGATCGCCGCACCTTGCGAAACACCAAGAGCGCCATCGTCCCCGAACCGTCTCGGATCACGTCGCGGCGCTCGAGCGACGCAGGAGCGCAAGCGGCCGGAATCAGAGCCCGACGGAATGTCGCCTCGGACGGCGACGCCGCGGCGCGCATCGGACTGCCGGACCTTCATGGTCACACAAGAGGAGCGCCGGCGGGCGCGACCATACCGAAGCCTGAGATCAAGCAGGACAGGGCCCCGAGTGACGCCGCCCAAAGGCAGGCGACGCCGGTCAGCATGCCGGCGTCGATCACGCTGCGTTCCGATCCCTGGCCTGACCAGCCGCACCAGAACCTCGACCGGGTCTCGCGCGCGATGGCGACCGGATGACCGGCGGGGTCTCGCTGTACGCCTTCGTGAGCGCCTGGCCCGACTGGGCCTGCCTCATGGCTCAATCTCCCGGCCGGCGGCAGCGGGTTGATCGAGCGCGCGCAGCGGAACCCCTGGAGGTCTTTCGCGCACATCGCAGTCGCGAGACCGGACGCGCCCCCGCCCTTCAAGGCGAAACCCTCGGACCGTCGCCACGATCACCCGCTCTGGGGGACGCCGCCATTCCAGTTCTGGCCCCTCGGTCTTCTCGCGGCGCCGGAATGGCGAGACCTCGCGACCGACGATGTTCGCTGCCTTCGACCTGAAGGCGCCAACCGGATGCGCTTCATGGCGCGACAGGCGCTCGACCTGTTTTCACCGTCGAAGTTACCGTCATGCGGGGCGTCGTGATAACGGAGGCATGACGATGCGCGCGCGGACACCATGCGAGGCCGCCCGGATCGAAGACCGGCCGCGTGCGGCGCGGGCCGTCGTTCGCGCCGTCGCAGCCGCCTCGCTTCTGCTGCTGTCTGTGGCGCTCGCCGCTTGCGCGGGGCCCGCGCCGCCGCCGGCCCCGGCGCCGGCGGCGGCCCGGTCGGACGACCACCAGGTTCTCGTCGTCCGCCGCGGCTGGCACGCCGGCCTCGTGCTCGACCGCGCGGCCGTCGTGGAGACGGGTCTCATGGCCGAGGCGGCGGACTTCGCGCCGGCGCGCCTGATCGAATTCGGCTGGGGCGACCGGGAGTTCTACACGGCTCGCGATCCGGGCCTGTGGCTGGCGCTCCGGGCGGGCCTCGCGCCGACGCCGTCGGTGCTCCACCTCGCGCCGCTCGCGGGCCCGCCTTCCGAGCCGGAGGTTGTCGCGCTGGGGCTGTCCGACGATGCCTTCCGAAGGCTCGTCCGGGCGGTCTCGGACACCTTCGACCGCGCCGCCGGGAACGCTGCGGTCATGCCCGGACGCGGCGCGGGCGACCGCTTCTATCCCGCGCACGGCGCATTCCACCTGAGCAACACCTGCAACACCTGGACCGCACGTGTCCTCGCCGCGGCCGGGGTGGACATCGACCCGACTGGCGTGGTGACCGCGGACACGCTCATGCGGCGCACGCGCGCGAGCCGTCTCGCCCTGCCCGCCGCTGGCGTCGCCCGACCCCGCTAGCGCGCGTGGTCGCGCAAGGGCTCGATCAGGCCCTCCATCACCTCGAGCGCGCGGCGGTCGAAGCGTAGCCGAACCGCCCGGTGGCGAGGTTCCGTGTGATCATGTCCCGGACCCCATAGGTTCAGATTTGAGGATGTCGCGTCGGACTTGGCCGAGACGGACCGGCGCCGGGGCGATGCGGGACGGCGCGGCCCGGATCGCTTCGCGCCGAGGCCGGCAGTCCGCTCGTGTCGGCGACGGCGCATCGGCACGCGGCCTTCCAGGCGCTGAGACCCGGCCACCTGATGCGCCACCGCGTCAACCGCACGATGCTCAACCGGGTCGAGGTCTCTCGCGGGGCGCCCTCCCTTTGGGAACGGACGCTCTGTTATGCGCGTCTGGTCGGGGACCTCCATCTCGGGGAAGTCGCGGTCGCGGCGCTCGCGGTTCTGCCGGACCGGTTCTGGCCGCAGATCATCCTGCTCGCGTTCTGCGACGAGGCTCCGGACGGGCGCAACATGTGGAGCGCTGCGCGCGAGCAACTGCTGGAGGAGCCTGGACGAAGCCGGATGCGGCTCGACGGGCTCATGATCATCACGGGGCTCTGTGTCGGCTTCGCGCTTTTCGGGACGAGTTGGTGGATGCCGGCTGCGGCGCTGCTGGCCCGGGCCATTCTCGTATCGTTCCTCGACAACGCCTATCGCTACGCCAACCCTCTCGACGATCCGATGGCCGCCCGTGACCTTTGGCCGCCGCGGCCGCCCCAGGCCGCAATGCTGAACTTCAACCCGCACGCGACCCATCGCCGCGCCCAAGCCACGCCGTGGAACTGCCTGCCCGAGGCGCAGCGCCGCCTCGGCGGGCGTTTCGAGGGCGGGCTCGTGACCGTCGCGCTTCGGCAGTTCGCCGGACCGATCGCCGAGTTCGCACTGCAGCGGACACGCTGAGCCCCTGCCGCTTCAAATCGTGGATCAAGACGATCTCTTCCAATGTGTTCACCCGCGCGCCCCGTCGTTGGGGGCCAGCAGGGGAGGTGTTCCGGCCGCCGCCGTCTTGCGGGGGCATGCCCTCCGAAAAACGGCGCTCACAGGCGGGGCCGATCGTCTCGTCAACGCCCGCATGGCCCGCACCCAGCCCATGCGCTGGCCGGAGCGCCGCGCGTTCGGCGTCCTCCAGCTCCGCCCCGCGCCTGAAGCAGCACGTCTCCCGGCAGAAGCTCGCGGCCGGAAGCCTACAAACTCGGCAAGGTCCCTCCGCTGCATCGCTCGATCCCGCTCCGGCGACCCCCCTGTCCGGCGCGACGCGCAACTGGGTCGGCGCGCCGCACGGGGCCGCGGAGGACGGGGAGCGCCAGGATCGCCGCGGGCTCGCTAATCCCGCTTCCGCGCTGCGCGGCGGCGTTCCGACCAGACGGACCACAGCAGCAAGCCGGCCGCCGCCAGCAGAAACGAGGCGGCGACCGGCCGGGTCAGGAATGGCTCGAAGCTGCCCCCCGACATCATCAGCCCCGTGCGCAGCCTCGCCTCGGCCAATGGCGCCAGCACGAAGCCGATGACGAAGGGGCCGAGGGGGAAACCGGTTCGCTCCATCACGAACCCGACCAGACCGAACGCGAGCATGACCCAGACGTCGAAGATGCTGTTGTCGGCGCCGAACGCGCCGAGCACGCAGAATACGGCGATTACCGGCAGCATGAATTCGCGTGGTATCTTGGTGATCCGGACGACCAGACCCACCGACGCGCTCATGATGACATACATCAGCAGCGTGGACACGAGGCAGGCGGCGATCATCGCCCAGACGACGTCGGCGTTGGTGATGAACAGCATCGGTCCGGGCTGGATCGAGTGCAGCATCAGCGCCCCGATCAGGATGGCGTCGATCACCGATCCGGGGATACCCATGGCGATCAGCGGGATCAGGGCGCCGCCGACCGTCGCGCTGTTGGCCGCTTCGGAGGCGACGATCCCCTCCTCCGAGCCCTTCCCGAAGGCCTCGGGCCGGTTGGAGACGTTGCGGGCGACAGTGTAGGCCACGACCGATCCCACCGAGGCCCCGACGCCCGGCAGCAGGCCGATCCACGTGCCGATCGCCGACGAGCGGATCAGGTTCACGCAGTGCCGCCGATAGTCCGAGAGCGACATCAGGATGCCGCGCCGCGAGCCTTCCATGTGCTCGACCGGCCTACGGATCTCGACGATCTCCTTGATGATCTGGCTGACCGCGAAGATCCCGATCAGCACCGGCAGCAGCTTCAGGCCGCTGTTGAGCTGGTGGAAGTCCCAGGTCAGCCGGAGCTGTCCCGCCGAAGGGTCCACGCCCGGCATCGAGACCAGCATCCCGAACAGGCCGGCGAGCAGCCCCTTGATCAGCGCGCCCTGGCTGACCGAGGCGATCAGAACCATCGCCATCATCACCAGCGCGAAGATCTCGAAGGGGCCGAAGCGGGTGGCCCACAGGGACAGCGGCTTGGCGAGGAGGAACAGCGCGAGCCATGCGACGAGACCGCCGACCAGCGATGCGCCGATCCCCAGCCCCAGCGCCCGCCCCGGCTGACCCGCCTTGGCCATGGGGTGGCCGTCGAAGATGGTCATGATGTTCGACGGCGTGCCCGGCATCCGCAGCAACGTGGCGGTGATCAGGCCGCCGGCGATGGCCCCGGTATACATCGACACCAGCAGGATGACGGCATGGGTCGTGGGCATGTAGTAGGTGAGCGGAATGGTCAGCGCGATGAGCATCGCGCCGTTGAGCCCCGGCACCGCACCCACCACGATCCCGAGAAAGACCCCGAGCGCGGTGTAGAAGAACGGCAGCGGCGTCAGGATCAGCAGGAGCGCGTCGCCGAGTTCGCCCAGCACGTCAAAGCCCCGGAAGATCGATGACGAAGACGCGGGTGAAGACGTACTGACCGCCGAAGCCGACCACCGCCGCGACCGCCGCCACCCACGGCAGCCGGGTGCGCCGGAAGCCGACGAGAAGACCGATGGTCAGCACGAGATAGATCGTGGTCATGACGCTGAACGTCGTCACGCGCCACGTCAGCGCGGCAAGGTAGAGCCCGGTCAGGCCGAACACGGCGAGCGCGTCCAGCCACCGCTCGTCACCGTCCTGCGCACCCCGCTCGCCCCGAATCAGCCGCATCGCCGCGCTGGCGGCGGCGAGCGCTGCCAGCGCGATGATCCCCCAGGCCGTAGCCCGCGGAACCGGCCCCGACCCCAGGGGCTCGAAGAAGCCCGGCCGGATGCTCGACGCCTCGACAAGCACCGCGCCGGCGAGGATCGCGAACGCGAGGCACACGAGAAGCTCGTGAAGCGGGTCTATCCTCTTGTCCACGGCGCGGGTCCGGCCGGCGTGTTCAGTTGCCGCGCGCCTGTATCGCGATCGGGCTGATCACGTCCCATGTCCGCTGCAGCGACGCCGCCATGTCCGCCTCGCGCACGAACAGCGGATCGAAGGCCTGCGTATCGCGGAAGGCGCGGACGCGATCGGTGTCGCCCGCGCGTTCGAGCAGGTCGGCGAAGGCTGCGATGGCGGCCGGGGGCGTGTCCCTGGGCGCGAACCACCAGTTCTCGACGCAATACTCCACGTCGTGGCCCAGTTCCTTGACCGTGGGCACGTCCGGCAGGCGCGCGAGGCGTTGGGAGCCGGTGTAGGCGAGCGGCCTGATCTGCGCCTCGGGGTTCTCGCTGCCGTCCGGGAGGCGGGTGAAGTTGAGGACCTCGGCCCCGGACAGAACGGCGACGTCGGTCTGCCCGCCGGTCAGCGCGGTGAAGTTCTCCGCACCCCCGCCGATCTGCACGAACCGGAAACTGGCTCCGGGAGCGGCGTTCTGGAGGAGAATCCCGCCCATGTGGTTGATCGCGCCGATGTTGACGCCGAACAGCAGCGAATCCGGCTCGGCCTTCGCCTTCTCCAGCAGCTGGTCGAGGGTTTCGATGCCGCTGTCCTTCCTCACGAGCGGCAGGACGCAGAACGCGCCGGTGGTCGCGACCGGCGCGAAGTCGCGGAAGCCGAAGTCCATCGCTCCCGTCGCCTCGCCCCCCATCAACGCGATGTGCAGCACGAGGAACGTGTGCCCGTCTGGCTCCGCGTCCTTGACCTGACGCGCGCCGATCGAGAAATGGCCGCCCACGTTCACGATGTTCATCGGCTGGGAGAGCAGATCGTTCTCCTGGATCGCCGCCTGGTAGGCGCGGGCCACCTGGTCCGACGTGCCGCCCGGACCGAACGGCACGACCACGCGGACGGGCTTTTCCGGCCAGGCCGAGGCTGGCGCGGCGGCGCAGAGCGCGGCGACGGCGGCGACGGTGGCGAGCATACGCGACATCGACGACATGTTTTCCTCCCCGGACTTCTTTGTGTTTTTGGCGGTGCGATTCGAAGATGGCCGACGGACGGCGTGACGTACGACCAATCGCAGGTTGACCTTCGGCGTCCGCTGGCGCAACCCTTTCCGAAGCTGGAGGAGTTCGTTGGCGGATACTGCAGCCCATCCTGAGCGCCCGAACATCCTGCTGGTGACCGTGGACCAGTGGCCGGGGCGGTTGCTGGGCGTCGCCGGGCACCCGGTCGTCCAGACGCCGACACTCGACCAAATCGCCGCGAACGGCGTGCGCTTCGCCCGGGCCTATTCCGAGTGCCCGATCTGCATCCCGGCCCGGCGCACGCTGATGACAGGCGCGAACACCCGGCGGCACGGCGACCGCGTGTTCGGCCCCGTCAACCGCATGCCGGCCCTGCCTACGCTGGCCCAGACCTTCGCCGACGCCGGCTACAGGTGCGAAGCGGTCGGCAAGCTGCATGTCTATCCGCCGCGCGACCGGATCGGCTTCCACGAGGTCTGGCTGGCCGAGGAAGGGCGGCCGCATCTCGGAACCGTGGACGACCACGACCTCTACTTGGCCGACCGCGGCTTTGCCGGGCGGCAGTTCCTGCACGGCATGAACAACAACGACTACGTGCACCGGCCTTGGCACCTGCCGGAGGACTGTCACGTCACCAACTGGGCGACGTGGCAGATGTGCCGGGTCATCAAGCGGCGCGATCCGACGCGGCCGTCGTTCTGGCATCTCTCCTACACCCATCCCCACCCGCCGCTGACGCCGCTCGAAAGCTACGTCGACTACTATCGCCGCTTCGATCCGCCCGAGGCCGCCTTCGGCGCCTGGTCGCGCGATCCGGCGACCCTGCCCAGGGCGCTGCAGATGATCCGCGGCTACTGGCGCGAACTGCGGGGGGAGGCCATGGCCGAGGCGCGGCGCGCATTCTACGCGCTGTGCACCCATATCGATCACCAGCTCCGCGTGGTTCTCGGCACGCTGCGCGAGGAGGGCGTGATGGAGCGCACCCTGCTGATGGTGGTCAGCGACCATGGCGACATGCTTGGCGACCACGGGCTGTGGGCGAAACGGACGTTCCACGAGGGTTCGGCCAACGTCCCGTTCCTGCTCGCAGGGGGGCCGGTCCCCCACGGCAGGCTCGACGACCGGCTGACCGGTCTGCAGGACGTCATGCCGACCTTGCTGGATCTGGCCGGCCTGCGCATCCCCCAGTCCTGCGACGGCCTGCCGGCGCTGGGCGTCCGGCGCCGGACGACGCTCTACGGCGACTGTCTCGAGGGCGACGGGGCCAGCCGCATGGTCCACGACGGACGCATGAAGCTGATCTGGTATCCCGTCGGCGCCCGCATCCAGCTCTTCGACCTGGAGGCCGACCCCGACGAGACCGAGGACCTCGCCGACGATCCCGCCCACGGCGCTTCTCGGGAGCGGCTGGCGGGCGCGCTGGCGGAGGCGTGCTACGGCGACGACCTCGACCGGGGCTGGGTCGCGGACGGGCGGCTGGTCGGCGAGCCCGCCCGGCCCTACGCGGCGGGACCCGACTTCGGCTTCAAGGGCCAGCGCGGGCTCCACTATCCCGAACCGCCGCCGCTCGACCCCGGGCGGTCCGTCGGAAGCCCCGGTTGAGAGGCGCGGATGACCGAGAGACCCAACATCCTGTGGTTCTGCACCGACCAGCAGCGCTGGGACACGATCGGCGCCCTGAACAACCCGCACGTCTCCACGCCGACCATCGACGGCCTCGTCGCCCGCGGCGTCGCCTTCGAGCGCGCCTACGTCCAGGCGCCCGTATGCACGCCGAGCCGCGCGAGCTTCCTCACCGGCCGCTACCCCTCCAACGTCGGCGTCGTGCGCAACGGGAACGCCGTCTTTCCCGAGGGGCCGAAGCTCGTGACCGCGCTGCTGCGCGACGCCGGCTACGCCTGCGCCCTGATCGGCAAGCTGCACCTCGCGTCGGCCTATGGCCGCGTCGAACCGCGGACCGACGACGGCTACGAGGCGTTCCTCTACAGCCACGCCCCGCGCGACGACTGGCGCGAGGGTCACGCCTACGCCGACTGGGTGCGGGCGAAGGGGGGCGATCTCGGTGCTCTGGCGCGCGATCTCGACGGCGTTCCGGCGGAGATGCACCAGACCACATGGGCCTGCGAGGCGGCCATCGACTTCGTGACGCAGCGGCGCGACCGGCCGTGGCTGGCCAGCGTCAACGTCTACGACCCGCACCCGCCCTTCAACCCGCCGGCCGCCTATCGCGCGATGTTCGACCCGGCGAAGATGCCCGGGCCGCTGTGGCGCCAGAGCGATCTCGCGCAGCAGCGCCGGCTGGCCCCGCTCGACTTCCAGTCCCGCGTCGCCGACCCGCGCGAACTCGACATCAAGCATCCGATCCTGCCGGCCTCGCCGAGCCACGGTCTGCATACCGAAGACGCCTCGCCCGGCGCGCGCGACGCCCACAGCCTCCAGGCGGCCTACTACGCGATGATCAAGCTGATCGACGACCAGCTCGCCCGCGTGATCGCGGCGCTGGAGGCGACCGGTCAGCTCGACCGCACGGTGATCCTGTTCACCTCCGACCACGGCGAGATGCTGGGGGACCACGGGCTGATCGAGAAGGGCTGCCGCTTCTACGATGGCCTGGTGCGCGTGCCGATGATCTGGTCCTGTCCCGCGCGCTTCGCGCCGGGGCGCCGCAGCCCGGCGCTCGTCATGGCGCTCGATATCGCGCCCACCCTGCTGGACTTCGCGGGCGTCGCCGTCCCGCCGGAGATGCAGGGCCGCTCGCTGGCGCCGATGCTGGAGGGTCGCGCGCCGCTGGGGCGCCACCACGACTGGGTGCGGGCCGAGTATCTCGACGCGCTGGACCTGCCGGACGGCACCATGGCGACGATGTTCTTCGACGGCCGCCACAAGCTCTGCGTCTACCACGGGCACGGCCTCGGCGAGATCTACGACCTCGAGAGCGATCCGGGCGAGTTCGACAACCTCTGGGATGACCCCGCGCATGAGGCGCTGAAGCTCGCGCTGATCGGGCGCAGCTTCGACGCCGCGGTGCTGTCGCTGGACAAGGGGCCGCCCCGGATCGGCCCGATGTAGCGGCGTCAGGCGCCGAAGGGGTCGTCCGGCGTCAGGTCGAGGCCGATGCCGGGGCCCTTGGGGGGCGCGATGCGCCCGTCCTCGACGCGGAACGCGCCCTCGGGGGCCAGCTCCCACAGCCACTGGTGCAGCATGTGATATTCGATCGAGCAGCAGTTGGGCAGCGCGGCGGCAAGGTGCAGCGACGCGGCGAACAACACGGCGGAGGACGAGGCGTGAAGGGTGCAGGGCAGGTTGAAGGCGTGCGCCAGTTCTCCGATGCGCCGGCCCTCGCGCACCCCGCCGCAGGCTGCGATGTCGAACTGGACGTAGGCGACGGCGCGCGCCTCGATCAGCCGCCGGAAATAGGGACTCCACGCCATGTTCTCGTTGCCGCAGAGCGGTATCGGACTGCGCGCCGCCAGCCACGCCATGCCCTCGACGTCGAACGGCGACACCGGCGCCTCGAAGAACGTGACGTCATGGGGGGCCAGCGCCTCGGCCAGGCGCCACGCCTCGGCGGCGCTGCGGTTGTAGAGCGCATCGACCATCAGCCCGACGTCGGGGCCGATCGCGGCGCGTACGGCCGCCACGCGGCGCACGTCCTCGGCGAGCGGCGCGCCCGCCACCTTGATCTTCACGGCGCGGAACCCTTGCGCGACCCAGCCGGCGACCTCGGCGGCGAGATCGTCAGGCGTCTTGTCGGTTCCGTAGAGCCCGGCGCTGGCGTAGGCGGGTACGGCGTCGTGCACCGCGCCCAGCAGGTCCTTCAGCGGCAGGCCGAGCAGCTTGGCCTGCAGGTCCATCAGGGCGGTCTCCACCGCGCCCCACGCGGCGGCCACGACGCCGATCCGGCCGCTCATCTCGACGCCGCGCGCGATCTCCTCGTGCAGCCGCGCCGTGACGGCGAAGGGGTTCTCGCCGCGCAGGCGCGGGGCGATGTCGTCCTCGATGGTCGCGCGGATCGCCTCGGTCGTGCCGCCGGTGAGCCAGGCTTCGCCGCAGCCGACCCGGCCGTCCGCGCTTTCGACGAAGGCCAGCAACAGGCTCTTGCGGTCCCAGCGCATGCGCGGGTTCCATGCGACGCCGGGCATCGCCCGCTCTATCGTGCGCACGACGACGCGGGCGATGGTCATGGCGTACCTCCTGCGATCTGCCTGAAGGGTAAGCACGGGCGAGCCGCGAAGACGAGAAGGATCGCCGCATGACGCGGACGTTCGGGGTCACGGTGATGCCGGAATGGGCGCAGGCCGAGGGCGTGGCGGCGGTTCTCGACCGGCTGCAGGCGGCCGGCGTGACGGCGGTCGCCACTTCGCCCTACGTCATGGCCGAGGCTGCGCCCGGCGAGGGCGGACGCGAGCCGCCCATCGACGCCGGCGCAGGCTCGGTCCGGCTGCTCGACCGGCCGCTCTGGGGCAAGCGCGAGCTGTGGTGCCGGACGGCGCCAAGCTTCGCGCCGGACCGCGCGCGCTACGCCGGCCTGCGCTACCAGCCGCCCGAGCCTGACGCCCTGACGGCCCGCGAAGGCGCCGTCGTCGCGCGGTTCCTGAGCGAGGCGAAGGCGCGGGGCATGGAGGCGCAGCTGCAGGTGCAGGCGGCGATCCCGCCGGGCTATCGGGTCCAGTTCGGGGCGGACCAGGGCGACGACGAACTGCTGCTACCCGACGGCGGCGCGCTGCGGCGCCGGGTGGACCGGAACGCGAGCCTCGCAAGCCCCCATGTCCGGGACTATCTCGCGGCGCTGCTCGAGGATCTGGCCGCCGCATACCCGATGGTCGACGCCATCCGCATCGACTGGCCGGAACATCCGCCCTACACGCTGGAGGCGGCCTTCACCGACTTCTCGCCCCACGCGCGGGCGGCGGCGACGCGCCTCGGCTACGATGCGCCGCGCCTGCAGGCGGACGCGCAGAATGTCCTCGACGCCCTGCGGGACGGCGCGTCGTCGCTCGACGCGATCCTGGGGCTCGGGGATCTGCGGCGCTTCAAGGCCGATCTCGTCACGGAGCTGCTGCGCGGCGCCCGCATCGCCCTGCCGCAACCAATACGGCTGATCCCGCAGTCCTTTCCGCCGCCATGGTCGCTGATCTCCGGCTTCGACCACGCGCGCGCCGCGGCCGTCGCGGACGGGATCGGCGTCAAGCTCTACACGATGCACTGGCCGATGATGGCCCGGTTCTGGGCCGAGGCGTTGCCCGGGCGGCCGAACGCCGCCGCCGAGGTCGCCGCGTTCCTCGACATCGGCGGACCCGCGCCGCGCAGCCTCGACGACCTGCGCTATCCCGAACCCGACGAGCCCCACCCGGTCGGGGCCGAGGCGCAGCGGCGCAAGCTTGAGGCGACGGTCGCGGCGGCGGCCCCCTGCCCGGTCTACGCCTTCACCCACAGTTATGGGCCGCTCGACGATGTGGTCGCGCGCTTCCGCATCGCCTGGGCCGCGCCGGTCGCCGGGGTGTGGGTCAACCGCTATGGCTATCTCTCCGACGCCAAGATCGCGGCGCTCGGAACCGTGGTCAGTGAAGGTCGACCTCCCGCATGAGCCACGGCCCGACCCCGGGATCGACGCCGACGCCGGGCCGGTCGGCGAGCGCAAGGCCGCCACCGTCGTCCAGCGCGCCGAGGCCGACCAACTCGGTGCGCAGGGGGTTGGGGTTGGCGTCGATCTCCAGCAGCCCGTCGCCCCCGACCGCCGCCAGCAGATGCGCCGAATGCAGCAGGCCGACCCCGCCGCCCAGATAATGCGGGCAATACCGCAGTCCCGCGTCCAGTGCGGCGCGCGCGACCGGCGCGCAGCCCGAATGGCCGCCCCACTTAGCCAGATCGGGCTGGATCACGCCGAGGGCGCGGGCCTCGATCACCGCCGCGAAGGCGCGCTCGCCCGCGAGGTTCTCGCCCCCGGCGAGCGGCGTGGCGCAGAGCGCCTGGAGCGCGGCGAACGCGGCCGCGGGCTCGTCGGCCGGAACCGGCTCCTCGATCCAGCCCAGACCGCGGCCGGCCAGACGCGGCAGGCGTTCCGCGGCCGTGGCGACGTCCCAAGCCTGGTTCAGATCGACCAGCAGCGTCTCGTCCTCCCGCAGCATGGCGCCGAGCGCATCGAGGTTGCGCTCGTCGGCGGCGAAGCCGAGCTTCAGCTTGAAGGCGCGATAGCCCTCGGCGCGCGCGCGCTCCACCACCCGCTCGGGCGTCGTGGGGTTGATCCCGCTGGCGTAGGCCGGCAGGGACCGCAGCCGCGCCGCGCCGAGCAGCATCGCCAGCGGGCGGCCCGCCCGGCGCGCGGCGAGGTCCCACGCCGCCTGGTCGAGGCCGGCGAGGATCTGCGCCACGGGGCCGGGCTCGGCGCACTGGATGGCGACCCGGCGGAACGCCGCCTGCGCCGCCCGCCACAGGGCCGGCGGATCTCCCGGATCGCGGCCGAGAAACCAGCGGCCCATGAGCCGCTCGATAAGGTTGAGCCGGTGCCAGCCGCCGCCGGGCGGGAAGTTGCACCAGACTTCTCCCCAGCCATGGGCGCCGTCCGCGTCCTCCAGCCTGACCATCAGCGCGGGGCGGGCGTCGATGACGCCGAAGGCGTTGACCAGCGGCTCCTCGATGGCGGCCTCGAGGTAGAACGCCTGCAGCCGGCGGAGCGGCGGGTTTGCGATCCGGTCGATCCCCGTCATGACGAGATGCGGCCCGCTTCGCCTGGGGCGGGTGTGCAGGGATAG
>DAINOD010000008.1:0-25810 GCA_036735545.1 Rubrimonas sp.
ATGTGGAGGAGGACGAGTGCGGCGCGCCCGAGTTCTACACCGGCGGCGCCAAGCTCACGCTGCTGGAGGGGCCGCACGCGAAGATCGACCCCGACCGGCTGTCCGACGCCCTGCGCTTCGCCGGCCGCGCCGGCGTGCACAACGTCCAGCGCGGCGCATTGAGCGTGACCCAGGCCACCGAGGCCGGCGCCGCCTACACGCCCGCCGAGGTCGCCCGCCTCGCCGGGATGGCGCAGGCGCAGGGCTGCCCGGTGCACATGGACGGCACCCGCTTCGCCAACGCGCTGGCGCGGCTCGGCTGCACGCCGGCGGAGATGACGTGGAAGGCCGGCGTCGACGTGCTTTGCCTCGGCGCCACCAAGAACGGCGCGATGGCGGCCGAGGCCGTGATCCTGTTCGACGAGGCGCGCGCGTGGGAGTTCGAGCTGCGCCGCAAGCGCGGCGGGCACCTGTGGTCGAAGATGCGCTTCATGGCCGCGCAGATGCAGGCCTGGCTGGCGGACGGGTTGTGGCTGCGGCTGGCGGGACAGGCCAACGCCATGGCCGACCGACTGGCGGCGGGGCTGCGGACGATCCCCGGCGTCGAGATCGACCACCCGATGGGCGCCAACATGATGTTCCCGCGCTTTCCCCGCCGCGGCCATCGCGCGCTGATCGAGGCGGGGGCGCTCTACTACCTCTGGCCCTTCGACCAGCCGATGGACGGTCCGGGGGATGAGTCGCTGCGCTGCCGGCTGGTCTGCTCGTGGTCAACGACCGAGGCGGAGGTGGACGCCTTCATCGTCGCCCTGCGCGGGGCGCTGGCGGCGCAGGCGGCCTGACGCGACTTCTTGCGTCGGCGACATAGACGCGGTGCAGCAGGGCGCCGACGGCCAGCCACACCGCGCCGAAACCGATGACGAAGGCGGGCACGCCGTAGGCCTCGGCGCGGTCGTCGTAGGCCACGGCCACGTCCTGCTCCCGGTTCACCAGCACCCGGACGCGGGCGCCTTCGGGGAACTCGTCCGGGAGGGCGTAGGACGGGCTGTGCCAGGTCACGCTCGGCTCGTAGCCGGGGTTCAGCAGCGGGCGCTCGTAGCGTCCGCCCTCGAAGGACACCAGCAACGTCACCTGGACGTCGCCCGGATCGCCGGGCTCGCGCTCGCCGTGGCGGGCCTCGATCCGCTCGACGATGGCCGGGGCCGGGGCGGCCTCGGCCCGGGCCGACCAGCGCCCTGCCCCCATGCGCAGGCCGAGGCCCGCGATCACCGCGCCGGGCGCCTCGATCGCAAGGAACGCCAGCAGGATCGCCAGCCGGTCCGGATTGCCGAAGAGCGCGCGCATGGCGCCAGCCTGCCGCGACTCGCGCCGCCGCGAAAGGCCCCGCCGCCATTGCCCCCCGCGCCCCCTCCCCGGTAAGGTGGCGCGCGAAGCGAAAGCTCCCCCGGCAGGCACAAGAGGCGCCCCTTGAGCGACGACGACGACAACGGCGCGCCGCCGGAGAACCCGACCCCGCCCCGCGCGGTCTATGACGGGCCCAGCGTCTCGGTCGAGACCGAGATGAAGCGCAGCTACCTCGACTACGCCATGAGCGTCGTCGTCAGCCGCGCGATCCCCGATCTGCGCGACGGGCTGAAGCCGGTGCACCGGCGCATCCTGTTCTCGATGCACCAGAACGGCTTCACCCACGACAAGCCCTATCGCAAGTCCGCGCGCGTCGTCGGCGACGTCATCGGCAAGTATCACCCGCACGGGGACCAGTCGGTCTACGACGCGCTGGTGCGCATGGCGCAGGACTTCTCGATGCGCCTGCCGCTGCTCGACGGTCAGGGCAACTTCGGCTCGATGGACAACGACCCTCCCGCCGCGATGCGCTACACCGAAGTGCGCATGGCGCGGCCCGCGGCCTTCCTGCTGGCCGACCTCGACAAGGAGACGGTGGACTTCCAGCCCAACTACGACGGGCAGGACCGCGAGCCGACCGTCATGCCGGCGCGCTTTCCCAACCTTCTGGTCAACGGCGCCAACGGCATCGCGGTCGGCATGGCCACCAACATCCCGCCCCACAACCTCGGCGAGGTGATCGACGCCTGTCTCGCGCTGATCGAGAACCCCGACCTGTCCTCGGCGGAGCTGATGGCGCACATCCCCGCGCCGGATTTCCCCACCGGCGCGACGATCCTCGGCCGCTCCGGCGCGCGGTCGGCCTACACCACCGGGCGCGGCGGCGTGATCGTGCGCGCCAAGACCAAGATCGAGGAGCTGCGCAAGGACCGCTACGCCATCATCGTCGAGGAGATGCCGTTCCAGGTGAACAAGGCCGCGGCGGTGGAGAAGATCGCGGAGCTGGCGCGCGAGAAGAAGATCGAGGGCATCGCCCATGTCCAGGACGAGAGCGACCGCTTCGGCGTGCGCGTCGTCATCGAGCTGAAGCGCGACGCCACGCCAGACGTCGTGCTCAACCAGCTCTGGCGCTTCACGCCGCTGCAGACCAGCTTCGGCTGCAACATGCTGGCGCTGAACGGCGGGCGCCCCGAGCAGATGGAGCTGCGCACCATCCTCACCGCCTTCCTCGCCTTCCGCGAGGAGGTGGTGGCGCGCCGCACCGCCTTCGAGCTGCGCCGCGCCCGCGAGCGCGCCCATGTGCTGTGCGGCCTCGCCGTGGCGGTGGAGAACGTGGACGAGGTGGTCGCCACCATCCGCGCCAGCGCCGACGCCGCCGAGGCGCGGACGCGGCTGATGGAGCGGCGCTGGCCCGCGGCCGCCATCGCCGGCTATCTCGCGCTGATCGACGACCCGCTGCACCGGCTGAACGCGGACGGCACCTACAATCTGTCCGAGATCCAGGCCCGCGCCATCCTCGACCTGCGCCTGCAGCGTCTCACCGCGCTGGGCGTGAAGGAGGTGACGGACGAGCTGGAGGAGCTTGCGGCGAAGATCGCCGACTATCTCGACATCCTGCGCTCGCGCGCGCGCATCCTCGGCATCGTGTCGGCCGAACTGACGGAGGTGCGGACGCTGTTCGCAACGCCGCGCCGCACCGAGATCGTCGAGTACGAGGGCGACCTCGACGACGAGGACCTCATCGAGCGCGAGGACATGGTCGTCACCGTCACCCATGGCGGCTGGCTCAAGCGCACGCCCCTGGCCGACTACCGGGCGCAGGGCCGCGGCGGCAAGGGCATGGGCGGCATGGCGATGAAGGAGGAGGATTTCGTCACCACCCTCTTCGTCGCGAACACCCACACGCCGCTGCTGTTCTTCACCACCGACGGCATGGTCTACAGCCTGAAGACGTGGCGGCTGCCGGTCGGCGGGCGCACGACGCGCGGCCGCTCCATCGTCAACGTCCTGCCGGTGCAGCCGGGCGTCGGCATCGCGGCGGTGATGCCGGTGGACAAGCCCGAGGAGGAATGGGAGGCGCTGCAGATCGTCTTCGCCACCTCGAAAGGCGACGTGCGGCGCAACCGGCTGTCGGACTTCACCAACGTCATGCGCAACGGCAAGATCGCCATGAAGTTCGAGGGCGAGAACGCGGACGCCCGGCTGATCGGCGCGCGCATCTGCGACGAGGGCGACGACGTGCTGCTGAGCACCGCCAACGGCCGCGCCATCCGATTCCGCGTCACCGACGTGCGCGTGTTCGCCGGGCGCGACTCGACAGGCGTGCGCGGCGTGCGGCTGGCCGAGGGCGACGCGGTGGTCTCCATGGCCGTGATCCGACACTTCGAGGCCAGCCCCGAGGAGCGCGCCGCCTATCTCAAGATGCGCCGCGCCGTCAGCGGCGAGACCGAGGACGACGCGGCGGAGACCGAGGAGGGCGTCGCCGACATCGCCCTGTCCCAGGCGCGCTACGCCGCCATGAGCGCCGCCGAGGAGATGATCCTGACCATCACCTCGAAGGGCCTCGGCAAGCGCACCTCCAGCCACGAATACCGCGTCATCGGCCGCGGCGGGCAGGGCGTGACGGCGGCGAACCTGACCCCGCGCCAGAACGACCCCGACCGCAGCGACGCGCGCGTGGTCGCCGCCTGGCCGGTGGGCGAGGACGATCAGATCATGCTGGTCACCGACGCCGGCCGCTCGATCCGCTGCCCCATCACCGACGTTTCGGTGCTGTCGCGCGCGGCGCGCGGCGTGCGTGTGCTCAACACCGCCGCCGGCGAGCGCGTCGTCAGCGTCGCGCTGATCGCCGAAGACGGCGCGGCCTGAGCCGGACGGTCCGACATTGGTTAAGGTCGGGCCGTTAACTACTTATTTTATAGCGCATTTTTCCCAAAGCTGCCACACGGGCGTTGCACCGCGGTCAGCGGCTGTCTTGTCAGAGTGTCAGGAGTTCCGAGTATGTTTCGTCGCGCAGCCGTCGTCATCGCCGCCACCGCCTTCGCCGCATCCGCGCAGGCCGCGACGTACATGGCGCCCGTCAACGTCTACTGGAACAACATCAACAACGGCGTCGTCGGCGGCGTGCCCGCGAACCGCGCGTCGATCCCGGGCGCGACGCTGGACCAGGCCGACGGCAAGTTCTTCAGCCTCGGACTCGGCAATTTCGCCATCTTCGATTTCGGCGCTCCCTTCAGCGTCGAGGGCCTGATCATCGAGGTGACGAACGGCTGCAACGGTGCGCAGAAGTCCGACGGGACCTGCAACTACACCGAGACCGCCAAAATCTTCGGTCTGTCGGCGAGCCAGTTCAACCCGAACGACACCCTCGCCGGTTTCGACGTCACGGTGGGCGATCTGATCGCCGACGTGCCCAACGGCCTCGCGCAGAACGGTCTGACCTTCGACATCGCCGGCGCCTATCGCTGGCTCGCCGTGCTCGACACCAGCCCGGTCGCCGCGGGTCGTGACGGCTTCGACATCGACCGCATCGGGGTAGCCGTGGCTCCGGTCCCCGTCCCGGCCGCCGCGGGCCTGTTCGCCGCCGCCTTCGCCCTGCTCGGCGCGCTGCGCCTGCGCCGCCGCGCCTGAGCCCGCGCGCCGCGCCCGCTCCGGCGGGCGCGGTCGTGGACGGCCCCGACGAGCGGAACGGCGCGTCGCGGGTCTGTCACAAAATCTTCGCGCCAAATCACGTAAAGGTTGATTAATCAGGCATCAACTCGCCAGCTTGGCGGGTCTTTTTCGCCTGTACGCGCCAGCGCCACCTTCGCTTGCGCCATCGACCGAGGTTTACATGATCCGCACCGCTCTGCTCGCCGGCGCCGCGCTGGCGTTGCTTGGCTTCGCCGCTCCCCACGCTTCAGCGCAGGCCTGCACGTCCGGAAACGACGCCGGCGGCGATCCGACGCTGACCTGCACAGCCGCGCCGTCGACCATCATCGACAGCGCCCTCGACAGTCTGTCGGTCATCATCACGCCCGGCGCGTCGATCCTGTCAAGCAACCGCGCCAACCCGCCGTTGCGGCTTGGCGGGAACGACCAGACGGTGCGGAACTCGGGCCTGTTGCAGAACAGCGACACCCGCAACAACACCAACGCCATCGAGGGCCTCGGCACGGGTCTGACCGTCGAGAACGAGGGCGTGATCCGCAGCGGCGACCGCGCCATCCATCTGCTGGGCGGCGGCGGGGGCTTCACGCTCATCAACAAGGAAGACGGCCAGATCTTCGCCCGCCGCCAGGCCGTGCGCAGCGAGAACGACCTGCTGCTGCCGAACGTCACGGTCGAGAACTACGGCCTGATCCAGTCCGACGACGGCCGCGCGGTGCAGATGCGCGGCCCCGGCTTCACGCTGATGAATTTCGGCACGCTGCGCGGCGGCGAGGAGGTCGTGGAGGCCCGGCTCGGCGTCGATATCGTGAACCACGGGCTGATCGCGCTCAACGGTCTGGAATGGGATCCCGTGGAGCGGAAGGCGACCGACAACGGCGCCACGGAGGACGAGGACGGCGTCCAGTTCGCCAGCGGGACGCTCAACAACCACGGCGTGATTCTCGGCACCGACGACGGCGTCGATATCGACGAGGGCCTGATCCACAACCACCGCTCCGGCGTGATCGTCTCGGTGTCGCCGGGCGCGGGTCACGGCATCGACATCGACGAGTATCTCCAGCTTGGCAACGAGAGCTTCAACGACATCCGTCCGGGTCCGCTGACGATCGTCAACGAAGGGCTCATCCGGGGCCCGAAGGCCATCGCGGCCGATGAGGCCGCCGATCAGGAACTGATCGTGCGCAACAGCGGCCGTCTGGTCGGCTCCAGCGGCCTCGCCATCGACCTCGCCGCCAACATGGGCGACACCGAGATCACGCTGTTCGGCGAGAGCGTCGTGCTCGGCGACATCGCGTTCGGCGGCGCCGGGGTCAACACGCTGATCCTGGGTCCCTTCGACGCCGGCGCGCGTTTCGCGGGCGAGGTGCGCGCGAAGGACATCGACCTCGGGCTGGCGCAGATGCGGCTCGACCAGGGCTTCGGCGCTGTCGAGGGGTCGCTCGCCTACGACCCGGATCGGCCGGCCGACATGATGAGCACCGGCTACCACGTCGATCTGTCGGCGCTGGCGATCGGCGACATGCTCGCGTTCCTGCTGGTGGAGGACCTGTTCCGCCTCGATGTGCGGGCGGGCGACGCCGGCCGCATCTCGTTCAGCTTCCGCAACCCGACCGGCTTCCTTTTCGACGGCGAGAAGTACGGCAGCCGCGACTTCGCAGCCTTCCTCAAGGAAAGCGGCGTCGCGCCGATCCCGCTGCCGGCGGCGGGCTGGCTCCTGCTCGCGGGGCTCGGGGCGCTCGGCGCCCTGCGGCGCCGCGCGGCCTGACGACGGCGCTCAGAGCGGCGGCGCGGCGCGGCGGGCCAGAAGCGCGGCGATCAGCGCCTCGTCCCGCGCCGCCTCCAGCGCTGCGACGCTTCGGCCGGCGGCCTCGCGCGCGACGCCGTCGACCAGCGCGCGGCAGGTCTCCGGAGTCAGCCGCGGGTCGCCGAGGCTCGCCCAGCGGCGCTCCTGCGACGGGCCCAGATGGGCGAGGTAGCCCTCGATCCCCCCGGCCCCGCCGCCGAGGTGGTAGGCCATGTGCGCCCCCATGACCGACCAGCGTAGGCCCGGCCCGTGGGCGAGCGCGGCGTCCACCGCCGCGACGTCGGCCACGCCCTCCGCCACCATGTGCACCGCTTCGCGCCACAGGGCCGAGGCCAGCCGGTTGGCGATGTGGCCCGGCAGGTCGCGCCTCATGCGCACCGGAACGCGGTCGGCGGCGCGATACAGCGCCTCCGCCCGCGCCAGCGCGCCCTCGTCGACGCCGTAGAGCTCCACCAGCGGCACCAGATGCGGAGGGTTGAACGGGTGCGCGGTGATGAACCGCGCCGGGGTTTGCAATCCGGGCGCCAGTTCGCTCCACGTCAGGGCCGAGGTGGAGGAGGCGATGACCGCGTCTCCCGGCGCCGACGCCTCGACCTGCGCATAGAGCGCCTGCTTCACCGGCACGGCTTCGGGCGCGTTCTCCTGCACCAGCGCGGCCCCGGCCACCGCTTTGGCGAGGTCGGGCGCGACGGCCAGCGCCCCGCCCTCGACCCGCGGCCCCAGCCGCGCGAGTTGCGCCAGCGGCCCGGCCATGCGCGCCGGCAGCGCCGCCAGCGCGTCGGGCGCCGGATCCCAGACCGAGACGGCGGCGCCGTGGTGCAGGAACAGCGCCGCCCAGCTCGCGCCGATCAGCCCCGCGCCGAGAACCGCGACGGGCGCGCTCGCCAGAGGGGTGTTCGTCATGGGGTCTCCGTTCAGGCGGGATAGCCGAAGGCGCGCGGCAGCAGCAGGACGAAGTCGGGAAAGAGGATCAGGACCGCCAGCGCCGCCAGCAGCGCGGCGAGGAAGGGCCAGATCTCGCGGATGATCTCGGCCAGCGGAATGCGCGTCACCGCGGTGATGACGAACAGCAGGATGCCATAGGGCGGCGTGATCAGCCCGATCATGCAGTTCACCACGGCCACGACGCCGAAATGCACGAGGTCGATCCCCAGCGCCCGGCAGGTGGGCAGGAACAGCGGGATGATGACGAGGATGATGGTCGTGGCGTCCAGCACGCAGCCCAGCAGCAGGATCAGCAGGTTGACCCCGATCAGGAACGCGAGCGGCGAGATGTCGAGTCCCACGAGCGCCCGCGCCATCGCGGCGGGAATGTTCTCCGACGCCACGACGTAGTTCAGGATCAGCGCGCCGCCGATCACCAGCCCCACGGCGGCCGAGGACCGCGCGCTGTCGACGAGGATGGCGTAGAGCGCCCCCAGCGAGAGCGCGCGATAGAACAGCCCCGCGAGCAGCAGCGCATAGGCCGCCGCGACCGCCGCCGCCTCGGTGGGCGTGGTGACGCCGCCGTAGATGCCCCACAGCAGGATCACCGGCATCAGGAGCGCGGGGAAGGCGTTCAGCGTGATCGCCGGCAGCGCCCGCAGCGGGACGGGCGCGTCGCGGTGGAAGCCTCGGCGCGCGGCGATCCACGCGTTCATCGCCATGAGCACCGCGCCCATCAGCAGCCCGGGCAGGATGCCGGCGAGGAACAGGAAGCCGATTGAGGTGTTGGACACCAGCGCATAGAGCACCATCGGGATCGAGGGCGGGATGATCGGCCCGATGGTCGCCGAGGCCGCCGTGATCGCCGCCGCGTAGCCGCGCCCGTAATGGCCGCTGCGCGTCATCATCTCGATCACGATGCGCCCGATCCCGGCCGCGTCGGCCACCGCCGAGCCCGACATGCCCGAGAAGATCAGCGACGACACCACGTTGACGTGCCCCAGCCCGCCGCGGAACCGCCCGACGACGGCGACGCAGAAGCCCAGCAGCCGCTCCGAGATCGTGCCCGCGTTCATGATGTTGGCCGCGACGATGAACAACGGCACGGCCAGCAGCACGAAGCCCTCGTAGAGCCCGGAGGCCATCTGCTCGCCGGCCAGCGCGAGGTCCTGCCCCGCCGCGGCGAGATAGACCAGCGCGCCGACGATGATGGCGTAGGCGACCGGCAGGCCGATCGCGGCCAGCCCGAACAGGGTCAGCAGGCAGGCGGCGAGTTCGAGGCTCATGCGGCGTCGTCGGGGTCGGCGCGGCGGAGGATCTCGACGCAGCGCCACGCCGCGCGGGCGGCGACGGCGACAAGGAACACGGCGTAGATCGCGTAGACCTCGCGCATGGTCACGCCGAGGGTGGGGCTGCGCTTGATGCGCAGGAAGTCGATCCAGTGCCAGCTCGCCGGCAGCGAGGCGAGCAGCCCGACCGCGACCGCCGCCGAGCCCACGAGGCCCATGACGCGCCGCGCGCCGACCGGAGCCGCGACGTAGAGGATGTCGAAGCGCACATGGTCGCGGTCGCGCACGACGAAGGCGCAGCCGAAGAACACCAGCCACACCCACAGAACCAGGCACAACTCCAGCGTCCAGCCGATGGGGTTGGACAGCAGGTAGCGCGACACGATCTGCGCGAGGAAGGTGAGGAAGATGGCGGCGAGCATCGCCGCCGCCGCCATCTCCGCGCCCTTCGCCGCGAGCCGGCCCGCCGAGCCGAGCGCGCGCCTCATCCGCCCGGGCGGCTCACATGCCCAGCGCGTTGATGCGCTCAAGCAGGCCCTCCGGCCACGCCTTGGCGTAGTCGCTGCCCAGATAGGCCTCCTGCACCCGGGCGCGGAAGGCGGCGAGGTCGGGCTCGTAGACCTTCAGGCCCTGCGCGGTGAGGTAGTCCACCAGCTCCTGCTCCTTGGCGAGCTGGTTCTGGCGGCCATACTCGGACGCCTCGTCCGCCGCCGCCTGCAGGGTGGCCTGCTGCCCGGGGGTGAGCCGGTCCCAGGCCTGTTTCGAGAGGGCGAGATAGTTCAGGTCGACCAGGTGCGAAGTCAGCACGATCTGGTCCGTCACCTCGTAGAACTTGGCGTCGACCACGGTCGGCAGCGGGTTGTCCTGCCCGTCGATGGCGCCGGTCTGGAGCGCGGTGTAGACCTCGGTGAAGGCCATCGGCGTGGGGTTCGCCCCCAGCGCGCTGCCGAGGAACAGCCACGCGTCGGTGTTGGGCATCCGCAGGTTCACGCCGGCGAGGTCGTCCGGCGTGCGCACCTCGCGGTCGCCCTTCAGGTTCACCTGACGGCGGCCGAGATACATGACCGACAGCAGCTTCACGCCCAGCTCGTCCTCGACCTTCTTCTTGAAGGGCTCCATCAGCGGGTCGTTGAAGACGGCGACCTGATGGGCGGCGTCCTGATGGACGTAGCCCGCCGTGAAGATCGAGAACTCGGGGAAGAACACCGCCAGCTCCTGCGCCGAGGTGATCGACATCTCGAGGTTGCCGCGCGCGATGGCCTCCAGCTCCGTGCCCTGCCGGAACAGCGCGCCGTTCCAGTGCGGCTCGAAGGCGGCGAAGTCGGCGATGGCGGGGGCGAACTTCTCCATCAGCGCAATTGCGCGCTGGTCGGTCTCGGAGTTCACCGAGGACAGGCGCAGCCGCACCTTGTCCTGCGCCACGGCCGGCGCGCCGAGGCCGGCGAGCAGCGCCGCGGCCGCCGCGCCGAACGCCGCGCGGCGCGTGAGGGTCAGGCTCATGTCATTCCTCCCGGATCTGTCGTGGCGCGGTCATTGCGTCGCCGCGCGCCGCCTTGGCATACCGCTCCCGCGCCCGATTGCAAACCGCCGCCCGCTTGCCGCCCCGGCGCCGGCGCGGCATACCCGGCGCGGGGGTGCGCGATGCGGATTTCGGGGACGACGCGGCTGATCGCGCATCTGGGCGCGCCGACCGAGGGCTTCCGCGCGCCGCTGATCTACAATCCCTATTTCGCCGCGCACGGGATCGACGCGGTCGTCGTGCCGATGGGCTGCGAGGCGGGCGATCTTCCGGCGCTGCTGGCGCCGCTGTTCCGGCTGCGCAACGTCGCCGGCGCGCTGATCACCATGCCGCACAAGCAGGCGGTCACCGACCTGCTGGACGACGCGTCGCCCGCCGTGCGCGTCTGCGGGGCGTGCAACGCGGTGCGCCGCGACGGGGCCGGGCGGCTTGTGGGCGACATGCTCGACGGCGAGGGGTTCCTGCGCGCGCTGGCGCAGCGGGGACGGCGCGTCGCGGGCGCCTCGGCGCTGGTGGTGGGCGCGGGCGGCGTCGGCTCGGCCATCGCCGCTGCGCTGGCGGGGGCGGGGCTGGGGCGGCTGGGGTTGCACGACGCGCGGCCGGAGGCGGCGACGGCGCTTGCGGCGCGGCTCGCGGCGCATCATCCGGCCATGGCGCTGAGCGTGGGCGCAAACGACCCGGCGGGATGGGAGATCGTGGTCAACGCCACCCCGCTGGGGATGCGCGCGGAAGACCCCTTGCCGCTCGATCCTGCGCGCCTCGACCCCGGCGCCTTCGTCGGCGAGGTGGTGCTGGAGCCGGTCGAGACGCCGCTGCTGGCGGCCGCGCGGGCGCGGGGTTGCGCGACGCAGACGGGGCTGGACATGCTGTTCGAGATGATCCCCGCCTATCTCGATTTCTTCGGCCTGCCCCCGGCGACGGCCGAGGAGCTGCGCCGCCTCGCCGACCTCCCCCGCTGAAGGACATCCCGATGGACATGCCGCGCAACACCCTCAAGGCCGCCCTGCTGGAGGGGCGCACCCAGATCGGGCTGTGGAGCTCGATCAACGACGCGGCGGTGGTCGAGATGCTGGCCGGCTGCGGCTACGACTGGCTGATGATCGACACCGAGCACGCCGCCATCGACACGCTCGACGTGCTGCCGCTGCTGCAGGCGGCGGCCCCCTACCCCACCCAGATGGTGGTGCGACCGAAGGCGGTGGACGTCGCCGACATCAAGCGCCTGCTCGACCTCGGCGCCCAGACGCTGCTGGTGCCCTACATCCGCGACGTGGAGGAGGCGCGGCTGGCCGTCTCCGCCGTCGCCTACGGCCCGCACGGGGTCCGCGGCATGGCGGGGCTTACGCGCGCAAGCCGCTTCGGCGCCGTTCGCGACTACGCGCGTCGGGCGCGCGAGGAGATCTGTCTGATCCTGCAGATCGAGACCGCCGACGCGCTCGACGCGGTGGAGGACATCGCGGCGGTGGAGGGCGTGGACGCGCTGTTCATCGGCCCCGCCGACCTTGCCGCCAGCATGGGACACCCCGGCGAGCCCTCGCACCCCGCGGTGCGCAAGGCCTGCGTCGAGGGCGTGCGCCGCATCCGCGCGGCGGGCAAGCCGGCGGGCTTCCTGACGCTGGACCCGGAAGTGACCGCCGAGGTGGCGGAGGCCGGCGCCAACTTCCTCGCGGTCGACGTCGACGCCGCCATCCTGCGGCGCGGGGCGGTCGAGGCGCTGGCGCGCTGGCGGCGCTGACGCGGCGCCGCGGAGCGCCTCGGGCGCTCCGCGGCATGGCGCGCGGCGGTTGGCTCAGCGCGCGAGGCCGAGCGCCTCCAGATGCTTGGCGCCGGCGAAGATGCTGTCCTTGTCGCGCAGTTCGAGGTTCAGGCGCGGCTTGCTCGACAGCTGGGCCAGCGCGGCGAAGATGGGCGGCCAGTTCATCGTGCCCATGCCCGGCGCCCAGTGGCGGTCGGCGTAGCCGTCGGCGTCCTGGATATGCACATGCTCGAGCATGTCGCCGGCCGCGGTGACGAAGTAGTCCACCGGCGGGGCGCCGGTGCTGCCCTGCGCGTAATAGGCGTGGCCCGTGTCGATCGAGAGCTTGACCGCGGCGCTGTCGAAGCTGCGCGCCAGCATCAGGCGGTCGTCGGGATTCTTGTCCTCGATGTTCTCCAGCACGAAGGTCACGCCCAGCCCTTCGGCGCGCTTGACCGCCGCGTCGAGGCAGGCGTGGGCGCAGGCGATCACGTCGCCGATGCCGTTCGGCTCCTTGGGCAGGTTGTTGTAGCCCCAGGTCGTGAAGGGGCTGTGGATCACGATCTGATCCGCCCCCAGCGCGTCGGCCACGTCCAGCGCCTGATCCATGCGCCGCGCGATGACGGCCTGCACGTCCACGTCGCGGGTGCCGATGGTGAAACCCCAGAAGGGTCCGTGGATGCCGAGCCGGCCGGTATGGTCGGACAGCAGTTCGTTCGCCTGCGCGACCCGCGCCTTCCAGTCGCCGTTCAACAGGGCGGCGTCGACGAAGTCCTGGATCTCGAGGTCGCGCTGATCGGCGACCAGCCACTCGCGATACTTCGGAAGGAAGGACACCGGCATGCAGGCGCCAAGGACAGGCAGGCTCGTTTCGGGCGGCATTCGGTTTCCAAACGCGAAAGGGAGGGGGGGAGAGAAGCGCCAGGCCGAATAGCGGCCCCGCGCGGCGCATCATCGCCCTGCGATCCCCGCGGGCCAGTGAAGTTTTGGTAACGGATCGAGCAGCACGAACGCGCGCGATTCGCCCCGTCATCCCGGCGTCGCCGGCAAGGCGCCGACCCTTCCCGCATCTGTCGATCGCCAGCGGGCGCACCGTCTGGCGCCTCTACCGGGGGCGCCCGACGGCGCGAGACAACCAGAAATTGCAGGCGGCTTGACGGCGTCGCGGGGCGTCCGGCGGGGCCCCGACGCTCCCGGGAGGCGGCTGCGAAGCCCCGGAATCCGTCGCCAACGCTTCATCTGCGGGAAGAACCCCTGTCGCACAGCCGGGCTAACCTCGACTACGCAAACACGAGGGAGAACTCGCCCCATGACTCTCATCACCCGCCGCACGGCGCTCGCGACGGCCGCAGCCTCCGTCGCGCTGCCGCGCTTCGCCATCGGCCAGTCCGATTCGCGCCCGAGCGTGACCGTGGCCGTGCAGAACATCGTCACGTCGAACACGCTGGACATGCGGCGCGAGGGTTCGAACGTCGGCACCCGCATCTTCCGCAACTACGTCGAGCCGATGGTCGACACCGACTGGGTCGGCGACATGTCGCTAATGCCCGGCCTCGCGACCGGCTGGGAGCGCATAGACGACCGCACGGTGGAGTTCACGCTGCGCGAGGGCGTCAAGTTCCACAACGGCGACACCATGACCTCCGACGACGTGGCCTTCACCTTCGGGCCCGAGTTGATGTGGGGCGGCGGCTCGCGCGAGGTGCCCGCGGCCGTCATCGAGATCGCGCGCCGCACCCTGCCCGGCTTCGACCGCATCGAGGTCCTCGGGCCGAACAAGGTGCGCTTCCACAACAGCGTGCCCGACGTCGTGATCGAGGGCCGCATGGCCCGCGCCCACGCGACCATCGCCAACCGCCGCGCCTCGATGGAGGCGGGCGACTGGATGAGCATGGCGCGCAGCCCGATCGGCACCGGCCCCTACCGCATCAACTCGTTCCGCCCCGACTCCATGCTGGAGATGGTCGCCTTCGACGACCATTGGCAGGGCCGCCCGCCGCTCAGCCGTCTGCGCTTCGCCGAGGTCCCCGAGGTGCCGTCGCGCATCAACATGCTGCTGTCGGGCGAGGCCGAGTTCGCCTGCGACATCCCCCCCGACCAGATCGCGGGCATCGAGGAGAGCGGCCGCTACGAGGTCGTCGGCGGGCCGATCAACAACACCCGCTACACGGTCTTCAACAAGGCCCACCCGGTGCTGGCCAACCCGCTGGTGCGCCGCGCGCTGACCCACGCCGTGGACCGCCAGCTTCTGGTCGAGGTGCTGTTCGACAACCGCACCGAGGTCCCGCGCGGCATGCAGTGGGAGTTCTACGGCGACTACTTCATCCGCGAGCACGAGAACCCGAAGTACGACCCCGACGAGGCCCGCGCCCTGCTGCGCGAGGCGGGCTATCGCGGCGAGCCGATCCCCTATCGCCTGCTCAACAACTACTACACCAACCAGAACCAGACGGCGCAGATCAACGTCGAGAGCTGGCGCGCGGTGGGCCTCAACATCCAGCTCCAGATGGTCGAGAATTGGGGTCAGATCAGCGAGGGCGCTGACGACCAGCGCGGCATCCACGACTGGTCGGCGGC
Source organism: Rubrimonas sp. (assembly GCA_036735545.1). Lineage (GTDB taxonomy): Bacteria > Pseudomonadota > Alphaproteobacteria > Rhodobacterales > Rhodobacteraceae > Rubrimonas. The sequence continues at coordinate 14,823 of DAINOD010000008.1, forward strand.
GGCCGTGGTGCCGGATCCCTCGATCCAGATGTCCGGCTCCTGGGGCCGGCGCGGCGGCCCCTGGGTGCGCGGCCAGTGGACCAACGAGGAATTCGGCGAGATCGCCGAGGAACTCGAACTCAGCACCGACCACGGGCGGCGCATCGAGATCTGGAAGCGCATGCTGCAGATCATCGAGCACGAGGATCCCGCCTATGTCGTGCTCTATCGCAACGTGAACTTCACGGCGAAGCGGCGCGACATCGAGTGGCGGGCCGCCCAGTCCTTCGTGATGGACTTCCGCGCCGCCAACTGGGGGGCGTAGACCTTGGCCTTCGTCGCGATCCGCGATCTGACGGTGTCCTTCGACGGCGCCGCCGCCCTGCGCGGCGTCAGCCTCGACGTGGGCCGCGGCGAAGCGCTCGGTCTGGTGGGCGAGTCCGGGTGCGGCAAGTCCGTGACCTGGCTCGCCGCGCTGGGCCTGCTGCCCGGCAAGGCGGCGATCACCGGCTCGGTGCGCGTGGAGGGCGCGGAGATCCTCGGCGCCCGCCCGCACCTGCTGGAGCGGGTGCGCGGCGGACGCATCGCCATGATCTTCCAGGACCCCGCATCGAGCCTCAACCCGGTCCACCGCGTCGGCCGCCAGATCGGCGAGGCGCTCGCGCTGCACCGCGGCCTGTCCGGCGCGGCGGTGAAGGCGGAGGCGCGGCGGCTGCTCGACCAGGTCGGCATCCCCGACGCCGGCCGCCGCGTCGACGCCTATCCGCACGAGTTGTCCGGCGGCCAGAACCAGCGCGTCATGATCGCCATGGCGCTGGCCGGCCAGCCCGACCTGCTGATCGCCGACGAGCCGACGACGGCGCTCGACGTGACGATCCAGGCCCAGATCCTCGATCTGCTGCGCCAGTTGCGGCGCGATCTCGGCATGGGGCTGGTGCTGATCAGCCACGATCTCGGCGTCGTCGCCGACACCTGCGACCGGATCGCGGTGATGTATGCCGGCCGCATCGTCGAGGAGGCGCCGACCGCGCGGCTGTTCCGCCAGCCGTCCCACCCCTACACCCGCGGGCTGCTGGGCGCGCTGCCGCCGATCTCGGGCGAACGGCGCCCGCTGGTGGCGATACCGGGGAGCGTTCCCGACCCCGCGCGCCTGCCCCGCGGCTGCGCGTTCGGCCCGCGCTGTCCCGACGCCATCCCCGCCTGCGGCGCGTCCGACCCCGGCCACACGTCGCTGGGCGGCGCCCATCGCGTCGCCTGCCTGCGGGCCGACGAGGCGTTGAGCGAGGCGGTGGCGTGACCGCGCCGCTGATCGAAGCGCGGGACATCGTTCGCCGCTACCACATGCGCCGCGGCGTCTTCGGGGGGGCCGTGGAGGTGCGCGCGGTCGACGGCGTGTCGCTGCGCATCCAACGCGGCGAGACGCTGGGCCTCGTCGGCGAATCCGGTTGCGGCAAGTCGACGACGGCGCGGATGCTGCTTGGCATGGAGACGCCGGACGCCGGCGCGGTCCGCTTCGACGGCGCGCCGATGCCTGCGCCCTCCAGCGCCGCCTGGCGCGCCCAGCGCCCGCGGATGCAGATGGTCTTCCAGGACCCGCTTGGCGCGCTCGACCGGCGCCTGTCCATCGGCGACCAGGTGCGCGAGCCGCTGGACATCCACGACCTCGGCGCCCCCGCGGACCGGCGGGAACGGGTGCGCGCGCTGATGGCGGCGGTCGGGCTGCGCGCCGATCAGGCGGGGCGCTTTCCCCACGAGCTGTCGGGCGGCCAGCGCCAGCGCGCGGTGCTGGCGCGGGCGCTGGTGACGGAGCCGGAGCTGCTGGTCTGCGACGAGCCGATCAGCGCGCTCGACGTGTCGATCCAGGCGCAGGTGATGAACCTGCTGGTCGAGCTGCAAGCGCGCTTTCGCATGGGCATCCTGTTCGTCAGCCACGACCTGCGCGCGGTGCGACAGGTCAGCCACCGCGTCGCGGTGATGTATCTCGGCCGCGTCGTCGAGGAAGCCGAGCCGGACGCCCTGCTCAACGACCCCGCGCACCCCTACAGCCGGGCGCTGGTCTCCGCGATCCCCCATCCCGGGCGCGCCGTGAAGCGCGTGGTGCTGCAGGGCGACCCGCCCAACCCGGCCGACCGCCCGTCCGGCTGCGCCTTCCACCCGCGCTGTCCCGTCGCCGCCGCGTTGTGCCGCCGGGAGGCGCCCGCGCTGCGGCCGCGGCCGGGCGACGGGCGGCCGGTCGCCTGCCACGTCGCGGCCGGCGACATCGCGCCGGGCCGGGGCGTCGCCGCCATGGAGGCCGCCTGACATGCTGCGCTTTATCGCCTTCCGCCTGGCGCGGGCGCTGGTGACCATCGTCATGGTCGTCACCTTCGCCTTCGTCGTGCTGCGCCTGTCTGGCGATCCGGCGATGGTCATCATGGGAGCGGACGCCCCGCCCGAGGCGGTCGACGCCTTCCGCGCCGCCTGGGGCCTCGACCAGCCGATCCCGATCCAGTATCTCGCCTTTTTCCAGGCGATCTTCACCGGCGACCTCGGCTATTCCATGCGCGACGGCCGGTCGGCCATCGAACTGGTGGCCGAGCGCGTGCCGGCCACGCTGATGCTCACGATCCCGGCGCTGTTCATCAAGCTGGCGCTCGGCATCCCGGCCGGCGTCTACGCCGCGCTGCATCGCAATACGTTCATTGACCGCACCGTGATGGTGTTCGCCGTGACCGGCTTCGCCATGCCGTCCTTCATTCTCGGCCTGCTGCTGGTGCTCGTCTTCGCGGTCAATCTCGGCTGGCTGCCCTCGGGCGGGCAAGGGACCTGGGCGCACGCCGTGCTGCCGACGATCACCATGGGCCTCGGCGGCGCGGCGTTGCTGGCGCGCTTCACGCGCAGCGCGATGCTGGAGGTGCTCGGCCAGTCCTACATCCGCACCGGCAGCGCCAAGGGGCTGGCCTGGTCGCGGGTGGTGTGGCGCCACGCCCTGCCCAACGCCGCGATTCCGACGGTCACCATCGTGGGCTTCATGCTCGGCAGCCTGATCGCGGGCGCGGTGGTGGTGGAGAGCGTGTTCTCCTGGCCCGGCGTCGGGCGGCTGCTGGTCGTCTCGGTCAGCAACCGCGACCTCGCCGTGGTTCAGACCATCCTGCTGATGGTGGCGATGACCATGGTCGCCGCGAATTTCCTCGTCGATCTGCTCTACGGGCTGCTCGACCCGCGCCTGCGCAACGCGGCGCGCCCCGCCAGGCAAGCGTGAAGGGCTCCCACCGATGACCGACGCCGCCATCGACGCCGCCCCCGAACCCCGCGGCCGCGGCTTCTCGCTGCCGCCCTTCCTCGTGACGGTCGCCATCGTGTGGATCGTGGGGATGCTGCTGATCGCCTTCCTCAGCGACCTCGTCAGCCCCTACCCCTACACCGCGCTCGACCTGCGCAACCGCCTCACGCCGCCCGTGGGTTTCGGGGGAAACTGGTCGCATCCGCTCGGCACCGACGAGCTTGGCCGCGACGTGCTCTCGCGCCTGTTCGCCTCGATCCGCATCAGCCTGCTGATCGCCTTCGGCGCCACGATCATCGGCGCGTTCATCGGCGTCAGCCTCGGCTTTCTCGCGGCGCATTTCCGCGGCGCGGTCGAACAGGTCGTGCTGGCGCTTGTGGACTTCTCCGCCTCGATCCCGTTTCTCGTTCTGGCGCTGGCCGTGCTGGCCTTTTTCGGCAACTCGGTCGTGCTGTTCGTCTGCCTGCTCGGCCTGCACGCCTGGGAGCGCTACGCCCGCATCGCGCGCGGCCTCGCCATCAGCGGTTCCGCGCAGGGCTATGCCGCCGCCGTGCGCCAGCTCGGGGCCACGCCGCTCCGGCTCTACGGCCGGCACATCCTGCCCAACATCGCCTCGACGCTGATCGTGTCGATGACGCTGGCCTTCCCCGAGATCATCCTGCTGGAATCGGGCCTGTCCTTCCTCGGCCTCGGCGTGCAGCCGCCGAACACCTCGCTGGGCAACATGGTCGGCTACGGGCGGGAGTATCTCACCAGCGCGCCGTGGATCATGCTGTCGCCGGCGGTGGTGATCACCGTGACGACGCTCTGCGTCTCGATCCTCGGCGACTGGCTGCGCGACCGGCTCGACCCGACCCTGTCGTGAGCGTCGGGCCGGCGGGTCAGTTCCGCCGGTCGTGCCGCAGCACCACGCCGATGAACAGGCCCGAGAACGCGATGATGGCCGCGGCGAAGGGCGCGGCCTGAAGCAGCATCCCCTCGGACGTTCTCGAGAACATCGCCACCGACAGCGGCCTGAAGCCCGTGGGCGAGAGCAGGAACGTGATCGGCAACTCCTTCATCACGATGACGAAGACCAGCACCATGCCGCCGATCACGCCGGGCCGGATGCTGGGCAGCGTGACGCGCACGAACACTGAAAGCGGGCTGTGGCCCAGCGTGCGCGCCGCCTGCTCGACGGAGGGTCGCACATGGTAGTAGGCCGCGCGGATCGGTCCCAGCGCCAGCGCGAGAAACGACAGCGCATAGGCCAGCACCAGCAGCGTCATCGTCTGGTAGAGCCATGGGACCCCGCGCAGGGCGAAGAAGACGAAGGCCAGCGCGAAGGCCAGCGCCGGCACGGCGTAGCCGACGAAGGCGAGCCGCTCGACCAGCCGCGACAGCGGCGAGGGGTGGCGCACCGCGAGGATCGCCACCGGCAGCGCCATCGCCGCGGCCAGCACCGCCGCCGGCGCCGCCGCCGAGACCGACTGAATGAAGGCGCGCAGCACGTCCGGCAGGCTCGCCACGACCTCGCCCCGGCTCATCCAGAAGCCCAGCACCGCCAGCGGAAGGCCGAGCGCGGCCAAGGTGACGACCGCGACGAAGCCCAGCCCCGCCGCCTGCCCCCATGGCCCCAGCCGCATCCGCCGCTGCGCCGCCCCGGCGCCGGAGCCGACGCGGGCGAGCCGGGTGTCGCGGCGCAGCCGCCCCTCCCACCACACCACGCTGAGCGCGATGGCGATCAGGATCAGCGCCAGCCAAGCGGCGTAGACCCGGTCGAAGGCGCCGGAGTATTGCTGGTAGATCGCGAAGGAGAACGCCTCGTAGCGCATCAGCGCCACCGCCCCGAAATCGCCGATCGTGTAGAGCCCGATCACCAGCCAGCCCGAATAGAGGGCCGGCAAGAGATGCGGCAACTGCACGCGCAGGAACACCTCGCGCGGGGTCAGTCCCAGCGAGCGGGCGGTGTCCTCGAGGCTCTGGTCGAAGCCGGCGAAGGCGGCGCGCAGGTTCAGGTAGAGATAGGGAAAACAGTAGAGCGACAGCGCCGCGGCCGCCCCCCACAGGCCCTGCGGTCGGGGAATGCGCACGCCGAACAGGACATTGACGAAGCCGTGGGCGCCCGCCAGCCCGATCAGCGCGAAGGCCATCACATAGCCAGGCACCGCCAGCGGCAGCACCGCCAGCACGTTGACCGCGCGGCGGCCGATCAGGTCGGTGCGGCTGACGAGATAGGCCAACGGCAGCGCGACCGCCGTGCAGAGGACCAGCACCAGCCCGGTCAGCGCCGCGGTGTTCAGCAACAGCCGACCCGTGCGCGGGCGCAGGATCATCTCCAGCACCTGCGCCGGCTCGGCCTCGAAGGCGCGCAGCAGCAGATAGATCAGCGGCAACAGCATCAGGGCCCCGATCGCGAGACCGAGGCCCATAAGCGCAAGGCGCGCCGCCGGGGGGCGGCGCGCGAGGCCGAGCGCGGCGATCAAAGGAGGCCGGCCTCCGTCAGCAGACGCAGCGTGCCCTCGAGATCGCCGAGCGCGTTCAGGTCGAACTCGGGCGCCGCCTTCACCGCCGCCTCGTAAGGCAGCACCTTGCCGGTGAAGGCCGCCGGCGAGATCACCGCGCCCGTGACGGGAAACTCGTAGACGCTGCCGACAAAATACTGCTGCGCGGTTTGGCTCAGCAGGAAATCGACGAAGGCCTGCGCCTCGTCCTTGTGCTCCGAGGTGTCCAGCACGCCGATCGCGGCGGCCATCATCAGGTTGCCGATGTCGCCCTCCTCGAAGCTGGCGTGGGCGACCGGAAACTCGGCGTCGGCGGTCAGGAAGCGGCCGAGATAGTAGTTGTTGGTCCAGAAGAAGTCGGCCTCGCCGTCGGCCACCGCCTGATAGCCGGCGGTGTTGTTGCGCACGATCAGCGGCTCGTTGGCGGCGACGCCCTTCAGCCAATCCAGCGCGAAATCGTCGCCTGCGGCCACGCGCAGGGCGGTGACGTGGGCCTGGAAAGAGCCGTTGGTCGGCGCCAGCGCGAAGCGACCGCGGAAGTCCGGGTCGGCCATGTCGGCGAGCGTGCGCGGCAGGGTCGCGGGATCCACGGCGGTGTTGTGCGCAAGCAACCGCGTGCGGCCCGATGTGGCGATCCAGCGGCCCTGCGCGTCGCGGTAGACCCCCGGCACCCGCTCCTGCGTCGCCGCCGGCAGCTCGGCCATGAGGGCGGCCACGGCGCCGAGCGCGCCCACGTCCTGCGCCCAGTAGAGATCGGCGGGGGAGTTGGCGCCCTCCTCCAGCAGCAGCACCGCAAGCTCGGAGGTGCCGCCGTAGCGCACGTTCACGCGGATGCCGGTCTCGGTCTCGAAGGCGGCGATGATCGGGGCCACCAGCGTCTCGCCGCGGCCGGAATAGAGCGTCAGGTCGGCCGAGGCGGGGGCGGCGCCGAGGGCGAGCGCGACGGCGGCGGCGATTTTTCGAAGGGTCATCGTCATGGTCCTCACTGGACTGGCGTCGGTTGCGGACCTGTCGGTATCGCGCCGCGCGCAGCGCGGGCCGCCTGCCTCAGCGCCTCGCGGCGCGCGTCCGACCTCTGGTTAGGGGTGGTTGAGCGTTTCTGTCAAGTTTGCGGGGGCCGCTGCGCTCATCCGCCGCCGGCCTCGAAGACCGCCGCCCCGGCGACGCCCGCCGCGGTCAGCGCCGGGGCCGCCGCGCAGGCCGCGGCGCGCGCGTCGGCGGCGAACAGGAGCCCCAGCGCCGGCCCGGTATGCGCGACCACGACGCCGAGCGCGCCATGCGCGCGCGCCATAGCCAGCATGGCGGAGAGGCGCGCCTTCGGCGCGCGGGCATGGTTGCGCAGCGCCGAGGCGGTCGCGACGCGCCCCAGCGCCGCCGCGTCGCCGCGCGCGCAGGCCGCCGCCCAGTCGCGCGCGAGGTCGGAGACGTCCGCGAAGCGCCCGTCGCGCGGGTCGGTGGCGGCCGGCGGGCCGTCGAAGCCCCCCGCCACCCAGAAGCGCGGCGGCGGCGGCGCAAGGGCGAGCGCCCGCCCCTCCCGCGAGGCCCAGAGCGCCGCGCCGGGGTCGGGCAGCATCAGCGGGTCCGTCGCTCCCTCCGCCGCGAGGCAGAGCGCGGCCTCGTCGAGCGTCGCCCCGCAAGCGGCGGCGACCGCGCGGACAGCGGCCAGCGCGCTTGCGGTCGAGGAGCCCATGCCCGCCCCCACCGGCGCCGCGCAGACCACCCGCAGCGCGCCGCCCCAGCCTCGCGCCCCCGCCGCCGTCAGCGCCGCGCGGGCCGCCGCCGCCGCGACGCGCCCGCCCCCCGGCGCGCGCACGAGCAGCGGCGCGCCCCGGCGCGGCGCAAAGCGGGCGCGGGCGGGGAAGCGCGCGCAACGCAGCGTCGCGACGACCACCGGCCCGTCCTGCCCGAGACGACCCTGCAGCAGCTCGCCGAAGTGAACCGCGGCGACCGCGCCGCTTGCCTCGCGCGGCGAGACGCGCTCGATGGGCGCGCGGTCCGGACCCGACGGAGAACCCATGCGCGACGCCCCCGACATCCCCGAGCCGCCCACCCCGGCGCGCGGCCATGGCGGCGATCTGACCGCCGCCATGGCGCGCTGGGGCGGCGCGCGGGAGGAGTGGCTCGACCTGTCCACCGGCGTCAACCCGGTCCCCTGGCCGATCCCGCCGCTCTCTGTCGCCGCCTGGACGCGCCTGCCCGAGCGCGAGGCCGAGACGCGCCTCGTCGCCGCCGCCCGCGCCGCATGGGGCGCGAGGGACGGCGCGGTGGTCCCGGCGCCGGGCGCGCAGGCCTTGATCCAGCTCGTCCCCCGCCTGCGCCCGCCGGGCCGCGTCGGCGTCGTCGGCCCGACCTACGCCGAGCACGCCGCCGCCTTCGCCGCCGAGGGCTGGACGGTGGAGCCGCTGGAGGCGCCGCGCGGGGGTCTCGACGCGCTGGTGGTCGTGAACCCCAACAACCCTGACGCCCGCCGCTGGGCGCCAGAGGCGCTGGCGGGGTTCGACGCAGGCTTGCTGGTCGTGGACGAGAGCTTCGCCGACCCCGAACCGGCGCTGTCGGCGGCGCCGCAGGCCGGGCGGCCGGGTCTGGTCGTGCTGCGCTCCTTCGGCAAGTTCTACGGGCTCGCCGGCGTGCGCCTCGGCTTCGCGCTGGCCGACGCGCGCGACGGGGCCCGGCTCGCCGCGCTGCTGGGCCCCTGGGCGACGTCGGGCCCGGCGCTGGAGATCGGCGCCGCCGCTCTGGCCGACGCCGCCTGGACCGCGGCGACGCGCGAGCGGCTGGCGGCCGACGCGGCGCGGCTGGCGGCGCTGGGAGCGGCGGCGGGCTGGCGCGAGGTCGGGCGCACGGCGCTGTTCGTGACCTTCGCCACGCCGGACGCCGGCGCCGCGCGCGACCGACTGGCGGCGGCGCGCATATGGTCGCGGGCCTTCCCCTATTCCGCATCGTGGCTGCGCCTCGGCCTGCCCGGCGACGCCGCGGCCTGGGCGCGGCTTGCGGCGGCGCTGGCGTGAGCGCGGGACTGCTTGCGCTCGCTCTGGCGTTCGACGCCGCGCTGGGCGAGCCGCCGGCGCTGTGGCGCCGCCTGCCCCACCCCGCGGTGCTGATGGGCCGCGCCGTCGCGGCGCTGGACGCGGCGCTGAACAGCGGCGCGGCGCGGCGCGCGAAGGGCGTCGCGGCGACGGCGGCGCTGGTCGTCGGGGCCGGCGCGGTCGGGCTGGCGGTCGCGGGGGCGGGGCCGTGGGCCGAAGTCGCGGCGGCGGCGGTCCTGCTCGCCCAGCGTTCGCTGTCGGACCATGTGCTGGCGGTGGCGCGCGGCCTCGACGCGGGGCTGGCCGAGGGGCGCGCGGCGGTCGCCATGATCGTCGGCCGCGACCCGCAGGCGCTGGACGAGGCGGGCGTGGCGCGCGCCGCCATCGAGAGTTGCGCCGAGAACTTCTCCGACGGCGTGGCGGCGCCGGCTTTCTGGTTCTTGATCGCGGGCGCGCCGGGGATCCTGATCTACAAGGCCGTCAACACGGCCGATTCGATGATCGGCCACCGCACTCCGCGACACGAGGCCTTCGGCTGGGCCGCCGCGCGGCTCGACGACGCGCTGAACCTGGCGCCGGCGCGGCTGTCGGCCGCCTTGCTGGCGCTGGCGGCGCTTTCCCCCGCCGCGGCGCGCACGGCGTGGGCGGACGCGCGCCGACACCGCTCGCCCAACGCCGGCTGGCCCGAGGCGGCGGTCGCCGGGGCGCTCGGCCTGTCGCTGGCGGGCCCGCGCGCCTATGGCGGCGTCATGACCACCGACGCGCCGCTGAACCCCGCCGGCCGGCGCGCGGCGACGGCGGCGGACGTGCGCGCGGCGGTCGGGCTGATCTGGCGGGCCTGGGGACTGGCGCTGGCCGGGCTGGCGGTCTGGGCGCTCACCTGACCCCGGCCAGCGCCAGCAGTCCGTCCACGTCCAGATGCGCCTCCAGATGGTCGGCCAGCGCGTCCAGCGTCGCCTCCACGCCCGCCCCATAGGCCAGCGCCGAGGCGGCGCCGAAACCGCCGAGCCACGCAGCGCGAAAGCCGTCCGCCGCGAACACGCCATGGACATAGGCGCCGGCGATGCGCCCGTCGGCCGAGACGGCCCCCTCGTCACGCCCGTCGATGCGCAGCCACGGCCGTGCGCAGTCCGGCCCCACGGTGCGGCCGAGATGGATCTCGTAGCCCTCGACCGCCGCGCCGGTTGCGACATGCACCCCCGCCACGCGCGCGAGACGCTTGTCGCCCGCCATGACCGTCTCGACGTCCAGCAGGCCGAGGCCGGGGTCGCTCCCCGGCGGCCCCTCCAGCCCCTGCGGGTCGGCGACCGTGCGGCCGAGCATCTGGAAGCCGCCGCACAGGCCCAGCACATGGCCGCCGCGGCGGACATGGGCGGCGAGGTCGACGTCCCAGCCCTCGCGGCGCAGCATCGCCAGATCGCCCCGCGTGCTCTTGGAGCCCGGCAGGATCACCATGTCGAGGTCGCCCGGCAGGGCGCGGCCGGGAGGGACGATCTCCAGCGACACCCCCGGCTCCTGCCGCAGCGGGTCGAGGTCGTCGAAGTTGGCGATGCGCCCCAGCTGGGGCACGCCGATGCGCAGGGGCGCGTCCCGCCGCGTCGCCGCGAGGTCGAGCGCGTCCTCCGCCGGCAGGCGATGCGCGTCGGCGAACCACGGCGCGACGCCGCACCCGCGCCAGCCGGTGCGCGCCTCGATCACCCGATAGCCTTCGTCAAAAAGGCGAGGGTCGCCCCGGAACTTGTTGATCAGGAAACCCTTCACCATGGCGGCGTCGCCCGCTTCCAGCACGGCGGCCGTGCCGACCATCTGCGCGATGACGCCGCCGCGGTCGATGTCGCCCACCAGCACCACCGGCGCGCCCGCGGCGCGGGCGAAACCCATGTTGGCGATGTCGCCCTGCCGCAGATTGACCTCGGCGGGCGAGCCCGCGCCCTCGACGAGCACGAGGTCGCAGGCGGCGGCGAGCCGGCCGAAGCTCTCCAGCACCGGCGCCATCAGCGAGGGCTTCAGCGCGGCGTAGTCCCGCGCCCGGACGGTGGCGACGCGGCGACCCTGCACGATGACCTGCGCGCCGGTCTCGCTCTCGGGTTTCAGCAGCACCGGGTTCATGTCCGTGTGCGGGTCCAGCCCGCAGGCCAGCGCCTGCAACGCCTGCGCCCGGCCGATCTCGCCGCCGTCGGCGGTGACGGCGGCGTTGTTGGACATGTTCTGGGGCTTGAAGGGCGCGACCGACAGCCC
>DAINOD010000008.1:25910-66579 GCA_036735545.1 Rubrimonas sp.
TGACGGCGGCGTTGTTGGACATGTTCTGGGGCTTGAAGGGCGCGACCGACAGCCCCCGACGCCGCGCGGCGCGGCAGAGGCCGGCGACGATCAGCGACTTGCCGACGTTGGAGCCCGCGCCCTGGATCATCAGGGTGCGGGGCAATGCTTCCCCTGGAGAAACCTCACAAGCTTCAGCGCACGGTTTCTCATCGGCCCGATGGCGCGCAGAGTGGGCAAGCCCAGTTCGCTGCGCGCTGCTGTCATGTTGCCGAACTGCAAGGAACACGACCCAGCGCCGCGCCCGGTCGCACGCATTGCCGCCTCAATCAGATTGTGCTTCCTCACTGTTTCAGCGGCGCTTTGGCGGCTGAGCGCGTCCGCATAGAGTTCGTCGAGCAGGTCGTAGTGAGGATCGGTCCAGCCCAAGCCCATTGCGAAGCTCCCAGAAAACGTTGCTCAGGGAGAATGGCAAACGTCCTAGCACCTGTAGACCTCATTTTTGCGGACTCCGCCTTCCTCAGAACTCCACCCCCGGTTGCGCCTTCACGCCCGAGCGGAAGGGGTGCTTGACCAGCCGCATCTCGGTCACGAGGTCCGCCAGCTCAATCAGTTCCGGCGCGGCGTTGCGGCCCGTCAGCACCACATGGGTCGTCGTCGGCTTCTCGGCGCGGAGGAAGGCCAGCACCTCGGCCAAATCGAGATAGCCGTAGCGCAGGGCGATATTGATTTCGTCCAGCAACACCATGCGGCGGGTGGGGTCGCGGATCAGGTCCTTCCCCATCGCCCAGGCGGCCTGCGCGGCGGCGATGTCGCGGGCCTTGTCCTGGGTCTCCCAGGTGAAGCCCTCCCCCATGGCGTGGAAGGCGCAGAGGTCTGCGAAGCGCTCCTCCAGCAGCAACCGCTCGCCGGTGCTCCAGGCGCCCTTGATGAACTGCACCACCGCGCAGGGAAAGCCGTGGGCGAGGCAGCGCAGGATCATGCCGAAGGCGGCCGAGGACTTGCCCTTGCCGGCGCCGTCATGGACGATGATCAGGCCGCGCTCCTCGGTGCGCTCCGCGAGCATGCGGTCGCGCGCGGCCTTGATCTTCTTCATCTTCTCCGCATGACGGGCGGCATCCTCGGCGGTGACGGCTTTCACGCGAGCACGAAGCCCTCGAGGACCTCGAACAGGAAGGCGGCGCCGATCCCGGCCATGACCGCGCCGGCGAGCCGGGTCTGCAGCGCGCCCTGCCCCGCCTCGCGCCACAGGCGCACCGCAACCAGCCCGGCGGCGACGGCGATGGCCCACTGGGTGAGCGCCAGGCCGAGCAGGTAGGCCACGATCGGCGTCGCCTCGGCGCCCACCACGGCCTCACCGAAGGCCCAGCCGTGGAAGAGGCCAGCGACCGCGAACATCGCCGCGGCGGCCGCGAGGGGGATCGCCCGGCCGCGCAGCGCCAGCGCGCCCGCCAGCGTCGCAGTGCCCGCCACCATCAACTCGACCAGCGGCAGCGCCACGCCCGCGACAGTCAGCAGCGTCCCCATCGCCGAGGCGCCGACGAAGAACAGCGGCATCAGCGTCACCCGCCCCAGCATGGCGGCGAGCAGCCCGGCGGCGACGATGAAGGCGAAGTGGTCGAAGCCCAGCATCGGGTGGCCGACGCCCGACAGCAGGCCGTCGAGGAAGGAGGCCGGCGTCTCGTCTCCGAGTGGGTGATGCGCCGCGGCGGGCGCTGCGACGGCCGCGGCGGCCGCCGCGAGGCGAAGGGTGAAGGTCATGTCTCTCCCGCTCCAGTTCCTGGAGGGAGGGGAACTTGCGGCTCTCGCCGACGCCCCGACGGGGCGACGGTCGCGAAACGCGGGCGCCCCGCCCGGCATGCGATGCGCCGGATCGCTCCGACGGCGCGCGGCAGGTCTCCCGGCTCGCGGGTCGCAGCCCGGCCCCGCCTTCCCGCCCCCGGGGGAGCAGTGGCCGTTGGGGGCGGACTCGCCGCTCACGGTCGCGGGGGCGGCTGCGGCGCAGGACCGGGGTCCCTTCCGCATTCCCTCTCAGCCCCGCCTCGCGGCGGGGAACCGGCGCACCCAGACTAGGACCCCCGCCGAGGGCCGCCGTCAAGCGCTTGCGCGCCGCCGTCGCCGCGCGTAGCGTCCGCCTCGGCCGACGGTCCTCGCCGCAAGGCGGGGCCAAGAGGGAATGCCGGGACGTCGCAGGACGAAGCCGGAGCCGCCCCCGCGACCGTGAGCGGCGAGCCGACCCCAATCGCCACTGGGCCCAGCCAAGGGCCCGGGAAGGCGGGGAAGGCCGAGACCCGCGAGCCGGGAGACCTGCCGTCGCCTGCGACGACCACCGTTCCGGGCGGGGTGATCCGGGGCGCGCATAGTCGGGTCGGTCGGGGCCGCAGGCCCGGCCGCCGTCATCCCCGCCCCCTCGGGCGGGGCTGGGGGAGCACGCGCGATGCGCGACACGACCGATCGACCGCCGCCTGCGGCGACCATCCACGTCTGCCTGACCTGCCGCGCCGAGGGCGCCGATCCCGACGCCCCCCGCGCCGGCGCCGCCCTGCATGCCGCGCTGGCGCGGGCGCTGGCCGACGAGCCCGGCCTGCGCGTCGTCGGCGTGGAGTGCCTGTCCAACTGCCGCCGCGCCTGCACCGTGGCGCTGAGCGGGCCGGCGCGCTGGACCTATGTATACGGCGACCTTTCGGCGCTGGACGACGTGGCCGCGATATGCGACGGCGCGCGCCTCTACGCCGAGGCGCCGGATGGTCTGGTCCCGTGGCGCGAACGGCCGGAACGGTTCCGCAAGGGCGTGATCGCCCGCATTCCCCCGATGGTGGAGAGCCTGTGATGCGCCTCGAGAAAACCCCCGTCACCATCGTCACGGGCTTTCTCGGCTCGGGAAAGACCACGCTGATCCGCCGCCTGCTCGCGGACCCGCAGGGCAAGAAGCTGGCGGTGATCGTCAACGAGTTCGGCGACATCGGCGTCGACGGCGCCATCCTGAAAGGCTGCGCCATCCCCGAATGTCCCGAGGAGGACATCGTCGAGCTGACCAACGGCTGCCTCTGTTGCACCGTCGCCGACGAGTTCGTGCCGACGATGGAGGCGCTGCTGGCGCGCGGCCCGGACCACATCGTCATCGAGACCTCCGGCCTCGCCCTGCCAAAGCCGCTGCTGAAGGCCTTCGACTGGCCGTCGCTGAAGGGCCGCATCACCGTGGACGGCGTGATCGCGGTGGCCGACGCCGAGGCGGTGGCGGCGGGCCGCTTCGCGCCCGACCCCGCGGCGGTCGACGCGCAGCGCGCCGCCGACGACAGTCTCGACCACGAGACGCCGCTCTCGGAGCTGTTCGAGGACCAGATCGCCTGCGCAGACCTCGTGATCCTGAACAAGGCCGACCTCGTGGACGCCGCGCAGATGGCGGCCGCCCGCGCGACCATCTCCGCCGAGGCGCCGCGGCCCGTGCCCATCGTCGAGACGACCGAAGCGAAGGTGGACCCGCGCGTGGTCATCGGCCTCGGCGCGGCGGCGGAGGACGATCTGGCCGCCCGCCCCTCTCATCATGACGGCGAGGACGAGCACGACCACGACGACTTCGACAGCTTTGTCGTGACCCTGCCCGAGGGCGCAGACCCCGACCGCCTCGTCGCCGCGCTGGAGCGGCTGGGCCGGGAGGCGGGGGTGCTGCGCTCCAAGGGCCATGTCTTCGTCGCGGGCAAGCCGATGCGGCTGCTCGTTCAGGGCGTCGCCGCCCGGGTGCGCGCGCAGTTCGACCGGCCCTGGGGCGCGGACGAGGCGCGCGCGAGCCGGCTCGTGGTGATCGGCGAGCGCGGCGTGCTGGACCGCGCGGCGGTCGCCGCGGCGCTGGCGGCGGTTTGAGGCGCCGGTGCACATCCTCTTCCGGGAGAGCCGCGACCTCGAGGGCGACGCCCCGGCGGAGGACCTCGGCCACCCGCCCGCCGAGCTGATCGCGCTGAGCTTCTCGGACAGCGACCTCGGCGCGCTGGCCGCGGCGTGGCAGGGCGCCGGCGACGCCCTGCCCTCGCTGCGGCTGGCCAATCTCGCGCGGCTGCGCCACCCGTTGTCGGTGGACCTCTACCTCGAGAACACCGTCGCCCACGCCCGCGGCGTGCTGGTGCGCGCGCTGGGGGGCGAGGGCTATTGGCGCTACGGGCTGCACCAGCTGCACGCGCTGGCCCGGGCAAGGGGCGTCGCTCTCGCCGTCCTGCCCGGCGACGGCAGGGCCGACCCTGCGCTCGACGCGTTGTCCACCCTGCCGGTGTCGACGCTGCGCCGGCTGCAGGCGCTGATGGACGAGGGCGGCGCCGCGGCCGCGCGGTCGGCGCTGGGCCAGATGGCGCTGGCCGCCGGGCTGTGGGCGGCGCCGGCGCGCGAGGCGGCGGCGCTGCCGCAGGCGGGGTTCTACGCGCCCGGCCGCGGCGTGGTCTGTCCGCTGGCGCTGCGCATTGAGGGTCCGGTCGCGCTGGTCGCGTTCTACCGCAGTTATCTCGCCGCCGCCGACCTCGCGCCGGTGGACGCGCTGGCGGCGGCGCTGGCCGACCGCGGCCTCTCCGCGGTCTGCGCCTTCGTCCCTTCGCTGAAAGCCCCCGAGGCGGCGGGGTGGCTCGCCGGCTGGGCGCGGCGGCTGGCCCCGGCGGTGGTGCTCAACGCGACCGCCTTCGCCGCCCGGGCCGCCGGCGAGCCCGGGCCGCTGGAGGCTTCGGGCGCGCCGGTGTTGCAGGTGGCGCTCTCCACGGCCGACCGGGCAGCCTGGGCCGCGTCCTCGCGCGGACTGTCGCCGCAGGACCTCGCCATGCACGTCGCGCTGCCGGAGGTGGACGGGCGGCTGTTCGCCGGGGTCGTGTCGTTCAAGCAGGAGGCGGCGGCGGACCCCGCGCTGGGCTTCGCCCGCCGCGTCCATGTCGCCGAGCCCGAGCGGGTGGCCGCCGTCGCCGACCGCGCGGCGGGTTGGGCGCGGCTCGCCGCGACGCCGGCGGCGGAAAAGCGGCTGGGCCTCGTGCTCTCCACCTATCCCGGCCGCGAGGATCGCCTCGCCCATGCGGTGGGCCTCGACGCGCCGGAGAGCGCAGCGGGGCTTCTGTCCGACTTGGCCACGCAGGGCCTCGCCGTGGCCGGGGCGCCGGCGGACGGCGCGGCGCTGATCTCCCGGCTCGCGGCGGCGCGCCTGGCCTGGCCGCTGGCCGAATACCGCGCCGCGCTCGCGACGCTGCCGTCGGCCCTGCGCGACGCGCTGGACGCGGCGTGGGGCCCCCCGGAAGACGACCCGGACGCAGGCGACGGCGCGCTTTGGCTGCGCGTGCTCCCGCTGGGCAACGTCGCGCTGGCGCTGCAGCCCGAGCGCGGCCGGCCCGAGACCCGGGCGGGCGAGTATCACGACCAGCGCCGCGTCCCGCGCCACGGCTACGTCGCCTTCCACCTGTGGCTGCGCCACGCCTTCACGGCCCATGCGCTGATCCATCTCGGCGCCCACGGCACGCTGGAGTGGCTGCCCGGCAAGGCGGTGGCGCAGGGCCCCGACTGCTGGCCCGAGGCGCTCAGCGGGCCCCTGCCGGTGATCTATCCCTTCGTCGTCAACGATCCCGGCGAGGCGGCGATGGCCAAGCGCCGCCTCGGCGCCGTCACCGTCGGACACATGA
Source organism: Rubrimonas sp. (assembly GCA_036735545.1). GTDB lineage: Bacteria > Pseudomonadota > Alphaproteobacteria > Rhodobacterales > Rhodobacteraceae > Rubrimonas. The sequence goes on from DAINOD010000008.1 coordinate 31,529, forward strand.
CCCCGCCGCTGCGGGCGGCGGGCGTGCCCGAGGCCCTGCGCCGCGTCGAGGCGCTGCTGGACGAATACTCGAACGCCGACGGGCTGGACCCGGCGCGGCGCGACCGGCTGGCGGCCGACATCCTGTCCGCCGCCGCAGCGGCGGGGCTGGACGGCGACCTGCCGCTGGGGGCGCCGGACGCGCTCGCCCGGCTCGACGCCTTCGTCTGCGACGTCAAAGCCTCGCAATACGCCGACGGGCTGCACGTCTTCGGCCGCGCGCGCCCCGGGCTGCCCGACGGGATGCCCTGGGAGGATTGCGCGAGGGCCGAGCGCCACGCGCTGGCCGCCGCGCTGGCCGGCCGGGCGGTGCAGCCCGGCCCCGCCGGTTCGCCCTGGCGGGGACGGCGCGACGTCATGCCGACCGGGCGCAACCTCTACGCCGTGGACCCGCGCGCCACGCCGAGCCGCGCCGCCGCCGCGCAGGGGGCGCGGCTGGCCGACGCGCTGCTGACGCGCCACCTTCAGGACCACGGCGAGTGGCCGCGCTCGGTGGTGGTCGATCTCTGGGGCTCGGCGGCGATGCGCACCGCGGGCGAGGAATTCGCCATGGCGCTCGCGCTGATGGGCGTGTCGCCGCGGTGGGAGGACGGCTCGGAGCGGGTGACGGGCTTCGTGGTCGAGCCGCTTGCCACGCTGGGCCGCCCGCGCATCGACGTCACGCTGCGCCTGTCGGGCCTGTTCCGCGACGTGTTCGAGGAGTTGCCGCGCCTGTTCGAGCAGGCCGCCGCCGCGCTGGCCGAGCGCGACGAGGCGCCCGAGGACAACCCCTATCGCGCGGCCGCCGGACCCCGCGCCTTCGGCCCCGCGCCGGGCGCCTACGGCGTCGGCCTCGACCCCGAGGCCACGCGCGCCGAGGCGGCCGAGGCGTGGCTGGCGTCCTCCGCCTTCGCCTATGGCCGCGATGACGGCGCCCCGGCGCGCGCGGCGCTGGAGGCGCGGGTGCGCGACGCTTCGGCTTTCGTCCACCCGCAGGACCTGCCCGAGACCGACCTGCTGATGGCCGACGACTACGCCGCCCACGAGGGCGGCTTCGCGGCGGCCGCGGCGGCGCTGGGGGCGGCGCCCGCGCTCTACCACCTCGACGCCACGCGCCCCGACGCGCCCGCCGCCCGCCCGCTGGCCGAGGAGGTCGCCCGCGTCGTGCGCGCCCGCGCCGCGAACCCGGCCTGGGTCGCCGGCATGATGCGCCACGGCTTCCGCGGGGCGGCGGAGATGGCGCAGACGCTCGACGCCATGGCCGCCTTCGCTACGCTGGCCGACGCGACCGGCTCGCACCTGTTCGACCTCTACTTCGACGCCACGCTGGGCGAGCCCGGGGTGCGCGACTTTCTCGCCGCCGCCAACCCCGCCGCGCTGGCGGCGATGCGCGCCCGCTTCGAGGCGCTGCGCGAGGCCGGCCTCTGGACGCCCAGGCGCAACAGCGTCGTCGCGGCGCTGGCGGCCGAATGACCGTCCGCGGCTGGTGCCCGACGCCGCGTCGACCGATGCTGTCGGGCGACGGCCTGCTGGTCCGGGTGCGCCCGCGCCTCGGACGGCTGACGCCGGACCAACTCGCGGGGCTCGCCGCGGCCGCGCTCGCCCACGGTTCGGGCTGGGTGGAGCTGACCGCGCGGCTGTCGCTGCAACTGCGCGGCGTGCGGGATGACAGCCTGACCCCCCTCACGACCGCGCTGGAGGCGTGGGGGCTGATCGACCCCGACCCCGCCGCCGACGCGCGGCCGGCCGTCGTGGTCGCCCCCTTCGCCGAGGCGGCGGCGCTGCACGACGCGCTGGCGGCTGCGCTCGCCGACGCGCCTGCCCTGCCGCCCAAGATCGGCGTGGCGCTCGACCCCGGCCCCGCGCCCGCGCTGAGCCGCGTGGCGGCGGACGTGCGCATCGAGCGCGATCCGGCCGGGCGGCTGCTGGTCGTCGCCGACGGCGAGGGCTGCGGACGCCCCGTCTCCGAAGCCGACGCGCCCGCCGCCGTGACGACGCTGTTGCGCGCGTTCGCCGAAACCGGCGCCCGGCGTGTGGCGCAGGCGGCGCTCGGCTGGGGCGATCCCGCCTTTCCCCGCTCCCGGCCTGCGCCGGCGCTGGCGCCGGGCGCCCACGGCTTCGGTCTGGCGCTGGGCCTCCCGTTCGGCCGGGCGCGCGCCGAGGCGCTGGCGGCGCTGGCGCCCATGGCGACAGGCTTCCGGCTCGCGCCGGGGCGCGTGCTGCTGGCGCTGGGGGCGGCGGACGCCCCGCCGGGTTTCGTCGTCGACCCAGCGGACCCGAGGCGGCGGCTCGCCGTCTGCCCCGGCGCCCCGCACTGCGCGTCCGCCGAGGCCGCGACCCTTGACATGGCCGAGGCTCTGGCCGCGCGGCTTCCCGCGGGCCTGTGGGCGCATGTGTCGGGCTGCGCCAAGGGCTGCGCGCATCCCGCGGCCGCGCCGGTGACGCTGGTGGGCCGCGCGGGCCGGTTCGACCTCGTGCGCGACGGGCGCGCCGACGCGACGCCCGCGCGCAAGGGGCTGACGGCCGCGCAGGCGCTGGAGGCGCTGGAATGAGCCATGTCTACGAGAAGGACGGCGCGGCGATCTACGCCCGCAGCTTCGCCATCATCCGCGCCGAGGCCGACCTCGCCCGCTTCGGACCCGTCGAGGAGCGGGTCGCGGTGCGCATGATCCACGCCTGCGGCATGACCGACCTGCCCGCCGACATCGCCTTCACCGCAGGCTGCGCCGAGGCCGGCGAGGCCGCGCTGCGCGCCGGCGCCCCCATCCTGTGCGACGCGCGCATGGTGGCCGAGGGCGTCACCCGCGCGCGCCTGCCCGCCCGCAACGCGGTGCTCTGCACGCTGCAGGACCCGCGCACGGCGCCGCTCGCGGCCGAGATGGGCACGACGCGCAGCGCCGCGGCCATGGAGCTGTGGCGGCCCCATCTCGCCGGCGCGGTGGTCGCGATCGGCAATGCGCCGACGGCCCTGTTCCGGCTTCTCGAGATGCTGGATGAAGGCGCGGCGCCGCCCGCCGCGGTGCTTGGCCTGCCGGTGGGCTTCGTCGGCGCCGCCGAGAGCAAGGAGGCGCTGCTGGCCGACGCCCGCGTCCCCGCGCTGGTCGTGCGCGGCCGGCGCGGCGGCAGCGCCATGGCCGCGGCGGCCGTCAACGCGCTGGCGAGCGCGCGCGAATGAGCGCGGCCACGATCTGGGGCGTCGGCCTCGGCCCGGGCGACCCGGAGCTGATGACCGTGCGCGCCGACCGGCTGGTGCGCGGCGCGGGCGTGGTGGCCTTCTTCCGCAAGGCCGGCCGCCCGGGTCAGGCGCGGCGCATCGTGGAGGGGATGCTGCGCGCCGACGCGCTGGAGCTGGCGATGGAATACCCCGTCACCACCGAGATCGACGTCTGCGACCCCGCCTACGCCGCAACGCTGGCGCCCTTCTACGACCTCTGGGCGGACCGGCTGGCTGGGCTCTCGGCCGAGGGGCGCGAGGTGGTGACGCTGTGCGAGGGCGACCCCTTCTTCTACGGCTCCTTCATGCACCTGCACACGCGCCTGTCGCACCGCGCGCCGGTGCGGGTTGTGGCGGGCGTCACGGGCATGTCGGCCTGCTGGACCGCCACCGGCGCGCCGATCACGTGGGGCGACGACGCGCTGATGGTGCTGTGCGGCACGCTGCCCGAGGCGGCGCTGGCCGAGCGCGCGGCAGGGGCCGAGGCGCTGGTGGTGATGAAGCTCGGCCGCAACCTGCCCAAGGTGCGCCGGGCGCTGGCCGCCGCGGGTCTGCTGGCGCGCGCCTGGTACGTCGAGCGCGGCGCGATGCCTGGCGAGCGCGCCCTGCCGCTGGCCGACCGCGACGACGCGCCGGCGCCCTATTTCTCGATGGTGCTGGTCCACGGCCGGGGTCGGCGACCGTGAGCGGCTGGCTGCGCGTGGTCGGCCTCGGCCCCGGCGATCCGCGCCTGACCACGCCCGAGGCGGCGGAGACGCTGGCCTCGGCGACCGACCTCTACGGCTACGGTCCTTACGTCGCGCGCGTCGCGCCCGCGCCCGGCCAGCGGGCGCATGCGTCCGACAACCGCGAGGAGCTGGACCGGGCCCGCGCCGCGCTGGCCTGCGCCGCCGCGGGAGGGCGCGTCGCGGTCGTGTCCTCCGGCGACCCCGGCGTCTTCGCCATGGCGGCGGCGGTGTTCGAGGCGCTGGAGGGCGGGCCGGCGGCGTGGCGCGCGCTGGACGTTGCGGTGATCCCGGGCGTGACGGCGATGCTGGCGGCGGCGGCGCGGGCGGGTGCGCCGCTGGGGGGCGACTTCTGCGCGATCAACCTCAGCGACAACCTCAAGCCGGCTGCGGTGATCGAAAGGCGGCTCAGGCTCGCCGCCGAGGCGGACTTCGCGATGGCGCTTTACAACCCCGCCTCGCGCGCCCGGCCCGAGGGCTTCGCCCGGGCGCTGGCGGTGCTGCGCGCCTGCAGGCCGGCGGGGCTGGCGATGACCTTCGCCCGCGCCGTCTCGACCCCTGAGGAGCGGATCGCGACCGTCACGCTGGCCGAGGCGACGCCGGCGATGGCCGACATGCGCACGCTGGTGCTGGTCGGGACCACGCAGACGCGCCTGATCCGGCGCGCGGAAGGGGCCGCCTTCGTCTACACGCCCCGCAGCGTGGCGGCCGTGTCGTGAAGCCACGCCAGCACCTGCGCCACGGTGGCGACAGAGGCCGCGCCCGCGGGCGCCGGCCGGTCCACGAGCAGCACGGGCAGGCCAAGCGCGCGGGCCGCGGCGAGCTTGGCCGCGGCGCCCCGCCCGCCCGCATTCTTGGCCACGACCAGCCGCACGCCATGGGCGCGCATCAGCGCGGCGTCGCCGGCCGCGTCGAAGGGGCCGCGCGCGACGACGACGCGGGCGTCGGGCAGCGGCAGGGGGCCCTCGGGCGGGTCGACGAGGCGCAACAGATAGCGGTGATGGGCTGCTGCGGCGAAGCCGGGCAGGTGCAGCCGGCCGACCGCGAGGAAGACGACCGTGGGCGCCATGGCGGCCAGCCGCCCGGCCGCCGCCGCCAGCGTCGGCGCGGTCGTCCAGGCGTCGCCGGGGCCGGGCGCCCAGGCGGGACGCTCGAGCCGCAGCAGCGGCGCGCCCGCCGCCGCGCAGGCGGCGACGGCGTTCGCCTGCATCGTCGCGGCGAAGGGGTGGGTGGCGTCGACGACCGCGCCGGTTCCCGCGTCGCGCAGCCAGCGCGTCAGCCCCTCCACGCCGCCGAAGCCGCCGACGCGCACCGGCACGGGCTGGGCCTTCGGCGCCGCCACGCGGCCTGCGTAGCTGAGCGTCGGCGCGAAGCGGCGGTCGCCGGCCAGCGCGGCGGCCAGCGCGCTCGCCTCGCCCGTGCCGCCGAGGATCAGCACGCCGCAGGCGCCTGGACCGGGGCGCGGCATGGCTGAGCCGTGGCTTTCGGTGGTGGGGATCGGCGAGGACGGCATCGCCGGCTTGTCCGACGCCGCCCGCGCCGCCGTCAAGGAGGCCGATGTGCTGGCGGGCGCGCCGCGCCACCTCGCGCTCGCCGGCGCGACAGGGCGCGAGACGCTGGTCTGGCCGGTTCCTTTCGCAGTCGCGCCGCTGCTCGCGCTGCGCGGGCGGAGGGTCTGCGCGCTGGTCTCGGGCGATCCGTTCTGGTTCGGGGCCGGCGCGGTCCTGGCCGAGCACGTGCCCCTGGCGGAGATGGCGGTCCACCCGGCCCCTTCGACCTTCGCGCTGGCCGCGGCGCGGCTGGGCTGGCGGCTGGAGGGGACCGTCTGCCTCGGCCTGCACGCCCAGCCGCTGGCCCGGCTGCGTCCGCACCTGCACGAGGGCGCGCGTGTGATCGCGCTGGCGCGCGACGGAGCTGCCGTGGCGCGGCTGGGCGCGTTGCTGGCGGCCTGGGGCTTCGGGGCCTCGCGCCTGCGGGTCATGGAGGCGCTGGGCGGCCCGCGCGAGCGCATCCGCGTCTGCGTCGCCGCCGAAGTCCCGGAAGACGCCGCCCACCCGGTCGCGGTCGCGATCGAGGTGGTCGGCGGTCCGGCGATCCCGCTCGGCTTCGGCCTGCCCGACGCGCTGTTCGAGCACGACGGCCAGCTCACCAAGCGGGAGATGCGCGCGATCACGCTGGGGAGCCTCGCCCCCCTGCCCGGCCAGTTGCTGTGGGACATCGGCGCCGGCGCGGGCTCGATCGGCATCGAATGGCTGCTGGCGCATCCCGCCAACCGATGCGTGGCGCTGGAGCGCGACGCGGAACGCCTGGCGCGCGCCCGCGGCAACGCCGAGGCGCTGGGCGTCCCCCACCTCGATCTGCGTCACGGCGCCGCGCCGGAGGGAATGGAGGGATGGCCCGCCCCCGACGCCGTCTTCGTCGGCGGCGGCGCCTCGGAGGCCGTGCTGGCCTGCGCCTGGGCGGCGCTGCGTCCGGGCGGGCGGCTGGTCGTCAACGCGGTGACGCTGGAGACGGAGGCGCTGCTGCTGGACTGGCGGGCGCGGGTCGGCGGGACCATGGCGCGGATCAATCTCAGCCGGGCCGATGCGGTGGGCGGGCGGATGGGCTGGCGCGCGGCGCCCCCGGTCCTGCACTGGGCGGCGGCGAAGTGAGGCGGGTCGCGGGCATCGGCTGCCGCGGCGGGGCGAGCCCGGCGGCGCTGGCCGACGCGCTCGCCCGCGCCGAAGCCGCCGCCGGCTGCGCCGCCGAGGCGGTCGCCGCGCCCGCCGACCGCGCCGCGCTGGCGGCGACGCTGGGCCTGCCTGTGCTCGCGCTACCGCCCGCCGCGCTGGCCGCGGCACAGGGCCTTGCGACCGCATCGCCGCGTGTCGTCGCGCTGCGGGGCGTCGGCTCGGTGGCGGAGGCGGCGGCGCTGGCGGCCTGCGGGCCGGGCGCTCGGCTGCTATGCCCCCGCCAGATATCGACCGACCGGACCGCGACGGCGGCCATCGCGGAGCGCAGGCCATGACAGTGCATTTCATCGGGGCCGGTCCGGGCGCGGCGGACCTGATCACCCTGCGCGGGCGCGACCTGATCGCGGCCTGCCCGGTCTGCCTCTACGCCGGCTCGCTGGTGCCGCCGGCGCTCCTGGTCTTCTGCCCGCCCGGCTCGCGGATCGTCGACACCGCGCCGATGGACCTCGACGGGCTCGCCGCCGAGTTCGAGGCCGCGCACGCCGCGGGGCTCGACGTGGCGCGGCTGCATTCGGGCGATCTGTCGGTGTGGTCGGCGATGGGCGAGCAGACGCGGCTGCTCGACGCCCGCGGCATCCCGTGGACGGTCACGCCGGGCGTGCCGTCCTTCGCCGCCGCCGCCGCCGCTCTGGGGCTGGAGCTGACCGTGCCCGGCGTCGTGCAGTCGGTGGTCCTGACGCGCACGCCCGGCCGCGCCTCGACCATGCCGCCGCGCGAGACGCTGGCCGCCTTCGCCGCCACGGGCGCGACGCTGGCGATCCACCTCTCCGTCCATGCGCTGGCCGAGGCCGCGACGACGCTGGCCGGGCACTACGGCCCCGACGGCCCCGTCGCGGTGGTCTGGCGCGCGAGTTGGCCCGACGAGCGGATCGTGCGCGGGACCCTGACGGACATCGCCGCCCGCGTCGCGGCCGAACCGATGGAGCGCACCGCGCTCATCCTCGTCGGCCCGGCGCTGGCCGAGCATCCGGGGGCGCGCAGCGCGCTTTATGACGGACGCCACGCGCGGCGCTTCCGCTCACAGAACCCCGCTGCGGGCGAGTAGCGCGCCATGCCGGTCGAACACCGCCACATCGACGCCGATCGCGGCCTTCGCGACCACCTTCGCCGCCGCCGCAGCCGCGCGGCCCGCCACCTCGGCGGCGAGGTCCACGCCATGCTCGCGCGCGATCTCCAGCGCCTCCAGCGCGCTGTTGGCCGCGGCGATGCGCGCGCCCAGCGCCCCGCCCCCGGCCCAACCCGCCAGCGCGTCGAGGTCCACCGCGCCGGCGCGCGAGTGAAGGTCCATCCGCCCCTGCGCCAGTTTGCTCAGCTTGGCGAAACCGCCCGCCACGGTGACGCGGGGGACGGGATGGTTGCGCAGGTATTTCAGCATCCCGCCGGCGAAGTCGCCCATCTCGAGCAGCGCCACCTCGGGCAGACCGTCCAGCGCGGCGATGGCGCGCTCGGAGGTGTTGCCGGTGGCGCCCGCGACATGGCTGAGCCCCGCGGCGCGGGCGACGTCGACGCCGCGGTGGATGGAGTGGATCCACGCCGAGCAGGAGAACGGGATCACCGTGCCCCGGGTGCCGAGGATCGAGAGACCCCCGACGACGCCGAGCCTCGGGTTCAGCGTGCGCAGCGCAAGCGCGGCGCCGCCGGGGATCGAGACCTCGACCTCCCAGTCCTCTCCCGGCGCGACGCCGACCGCCTCGGCGATCATGCGGCGCGGCACCGGGTTGATGGCGGGCTCGCCGGGCGGGATCGGCAGGCCGGGCCGGGTGACCATGCCGACGCCCTCGCCCGCCTTGAACGTCACGCCCGAGCCGGGTTGGCCGGGGCGCAGCGTGACGCGCACCAGCGCGCCGTGGGTGACGTCGGGGTCGTCGCCGGCGTCCTTGACGATGGCGGCGCGCGCCCAGCCGGGGCCGGCTTCGGCCTCGGCCAGCGCGAAGCCGACGCGGGCGCCGTTGGGCAGCGTGATCTCGACCGGGTCGGGAAAGACGCCGGACGCCAGCGCCTGCGCCGCCGCGCCGGCGGCTGCGGCGGCGCAGGCGCCGGTGGTCCAGCCGTGGCGCAGCTTCTGGGTGTCCATGCCGCCGAGAATAGCGGCGCGGCAGGGGGGCGACCATGGCCCCGGGCCTGATCGTCGCCGCGCCGCGCTCGGCTTCGGGCAAGACCACCCTCGCGCTCGGGCTGATGCGCGCCTGGGCGCGCGCGGGGCTGGCGGTGCAGCCCTACAAGTGCGGGCCGGACTACATCGACCCCGCCTTCCACGCCGCCGCGGCGGGGCGTCCGTCCTTCACCCTCGACAGCTGGGCGATGGGGCCGGGCGTCCTGGCCGCGGCGCTGGCGCGGGCGGAGGGGGCCGACGTCGCGGTCGCGGAGGGCTCGATGGGCCTGTTCGACGGGGCGGCGAGGGCGGGCGCGGCAGGCGACGGCTCGAACGCCGACATCGCCGCGCTGACGGGCTGGCCAGTGGCGCTGGTGATCGACGTCTCGGGGCAGGCGCAGTCCGCCGGCGCCGTGGCGCTGGGCTGCGCGCGGCTGCGGCCCGGCGTGCGGATCGCGGGCGTCGCGCTGAACCGCGTCGCGAGCCCGCGCCACGAGGCGCTTGCGCGGCGCGGCGTCGAGGAGGCCGGGCTGGCGGTGCTGGGCGCCCTGCCCCGGCGCGAGGCGCTCGCCCTGCCCGAGCGCCACCTGGGGCTGGTGCAGGCCGGCGAGACGGCCGACCTCGAGGCGCGGCTGGAGGCGTTGGCCGATTTCGTCGAGACGCATCTCGACCTCGTCGCCCTGCGCGCCGCGGCCCGCGCCGCCGCCATCGGCGCCCCGGCGGCGGCGCCGGCGCCGCCCGGCCAGCGGATCGCGCTGGCGCAGGACGCGGCCTTCAGCTTCGTCTATCCGCACCTGCTGCACGGCTGGCGCGCGGCGGGGGCGGAGATCGTCCCCTTCTCCCCCCTCGCCGACGAGACGCCCGACCCCGCCGCCGACGTCTGCTGGCTGCCCGGAGGCTATCCGGAGCTCCACGCCGGCCGGCTCGCCGCGGCGGCGCGCTTCCGCGAGGGGCTGCGCGTCTTCGCCGCGACGCGGCCCGTCCATGGCGAGTGCGGCGGTTACATGGCGCTCGGCGCGGGGCTCGTGGACGCCGCCGGCGCCCGGCACGCCATGGCGGGGCTGCTGGGGCTGGAGACGAGCTTCGCCGCGCGGCGGCTGCACCTGGGCTATCGCCACGCGACGCTGGCCGCGCCGATCCCCGGCTGGCCTCGCGGGGCGCGGTTGCGCGGGCACGAGTTCCACTACGCGACCATTCTCGCCCAGCCCGACGCGCCGCTCGCGGCTGTGACCGACGGCGCCGGAGCGCCGGTGGCCGAGACCGGCTCGCGACGCGGCCACGTCAGCGGCGGCTTCTTCCACCTGATCGCGGGAGAGCGGCCATGATCCCGCCCGTCGCCTTCGTCGGCGCCGGCCCCGGCGACCCGGAGCTTCTGACCCGTCGCGCCCACGACCGCCTGCGCCGGGCGGAGGTCGTGCTCTACGACGACCTCGGCGCGGCGGCGATCCTGTCGCTGGCGGCGCCGACCGCCGACCTCGTGGCGGTGGGCAAGCGCGCCGGCCGCGCCTCGCCCAAGCAGCACCATGTCAGCCGCCTGCTGGTGGAGCATGCGCGCACGGGCCGGCGCGTGGTGCGGCTGAAGTCGGGCGACCCAGGCCTTTTCGGCAGGCTGGACGAGGAGATCGCGGCGCTGCGCGAGGCGGGCGTCGCCTTCGAGATCGTGCCCGGCGTCTCGTCCGTGGCCGCCGCGGCCGCCGCCGCCGAGGCGTCGCTGTCGAAGCGGCTCGTGGCGCGTCGGGTGCAGTTCGTGACCGGCCACGACGCGGACGGGGCGCTGCCGCGCGACCTCGACCTCGGCGCCCTGGCCGATCCCGGCGCCACCACCTGCGTGCTGATGGGCAAGGCCACCTTCCCGGCCCTCGCCGCCGCGCTGATCACCCGAGGCCTGCCGGCGGAGACGCCGGCGCTGCTGGCCGAAAACGTCGGCCTGCCCGAGGCGCGCACGCGGGTCGGCACGGTGGCGGCGCTCGCCGCCTTCCTCGCCGGCGGGCCGGCGCTGGGGCCCTGCGTCATCCTCTACGGCGCCGCGCTGGCCGCGGCGAAGGGCGCGCCGCTCCAGACCCCGCGTTGACCCCCCGGCGCCGGGCGCCTAGCCTTCGCCGGCGCCGAAGGGGGGCGCGCGCATGACCGGACCTACCGTAGAGATCGCCTTTCTGAACCGCGCGGCCATCGAGGCCCTGCGGCTGACCGACGCCGAAATCCTCGCGGCGGTGGAACTGGGTCTGGCCATGCAGGGCCGCGGCGAGACGGCCATCGAGCCGCGGATGCACCTCGAGCCCCGCGCAGGGGTGGAGGGCCACTTCAACGTGCTGCGCGGCTGGATCGGCGGGGCGGTGGATTCCGCAGGCGTGAAGGTCGTCGGCGACTTCGTGGACAACTACAAGGAGGGGCGGCCGTCCGAATACGGCCTGCTCGCCCTGTTCGACCCGCGCAACGGCGCGCCCAAGGCGTTGCTGGACGCGACCGGGCTGACCGACATGCGCACCGGCGCCGTCACGGCGCTCGGCGCGCGGCACCTGGCGCGGCGCGATGCGAAGGTGCTGGGCCATGTCGGGGCGCGCGGCACCGCCTACTGGAACGTGCGCCTGCTCGCGAGCCTGTTCGACTTCGACGAGATCCGCGTCCATTCCCGCCGCCCAGAGAGCCGCGAGGCCTTCGCCCGCCGGCTGTCGCAGGACCTCGGCCGCGAGGTGATCGCCACCGCCGACTGGCGCTCCTGCGTCGAGGGCGCCGACATCGTGGTGGAGGCCTCCCGCCTCAGCGCGCCCGAGCCGATGCTGCGCACGGAATGGGTCAAGCCCGGCGCGCTGGTCGTGCCCTATGGCACGATGAGCGCGGTGGAGCTTTCGCTGACCGACGTGATGGACAAGATGGTGGTTGACGACTGGGGACAGTGCCGCACCGGCAAGTTCGGCGCCCTGCGCGCCCATGTGGAGGCGGGCAAGCTGTCGGAGGCGACGCTGCACGCGGAACTCGGCCAGATCGTCGCCGGGATGAAGCCGGGGCGCGAGCGCGACGACGAGACCATCCTGTTCTGGCACCGCGGCCTGTCGCTGTCGGACATCGCGCTGGGCCACGCCATGCTGGAGAAGGCCGGGCCGATGGGCCTGATCCAGCGGCTGACATGGTTCTAGAGGCGGACGCGCCCGTCACGCTGGCGGGCTTCGTCGCCGCCGCGGCCGGGCCTTGCGACCTGACCCTGTCGGGCGCGGCGCAGGCGCGTCTCGCTGCGGCGCGCGCGACGGTGGCGGCGGCGGCGGCGGGGCCGGAGCCGGTCTACGGGCTGAACACCGGGCTTGGCGGCAACCTCGGCCACCGCATCGCGCCGGGCGAGATGGCGGCTTTCCAGGCGCAGATGCTGGCCGGCCGCCGCGTGGGTCTCGGTCGCGCCCCGGAGGCGCTGTGCCGCGCGGCCTTCCTCGCGCGCATCCTCGGGATGGCGAAGGGGCGGTCGGGCGTCTCGCCGGGCATCCTCGATCTGATGATCGCCATGGCGGCGCGCGGGCTCGCGCCGGTCCTGCCCGAGCGCGGCTCCATCGGCGCGGCCGACCTCGCCGCGGGCGCGGCGCTGGGCGCGGCGCTGATCGGCGAGGGCGCGATCTGGCGCGACGGCGCCGCGGTCCCGGCCGCGCAGGCGCTGGCCGAAGCCGGGCTTGCGCCGGCGACGCTCGGGCCAAAGGACGCCATCGCGCTGGCCAACGCCGCCTGTCTGTCGGTGGCGCGGGCGGCTCTGGCGCTGGCCGAGGCGGGGCGCTGGCTGGAGCGGGCCATGGCCGTCGCGACGCTTTCGGGCGAGGGCTATGCGATGAACCTCTCGATCCTCGATCCGCGGCTGCAGGCGCTGCGCCCCGGCGCCGGGCAGGCGGCGGCGGCGGCGTGGCTGAGCGACGCCTTCGCGGGCTCCGCCCTCTGGGGCGCGGCGCGCTCGGTGCAGGACGCGCTCTCCTTCCGCACCATGGCCGTCGTCTTCGGCGCGGCGCGGGCGGCGCTGGCGCGCGCGGTCGCGGAGGTCGAGGCGGAGTTGAACGCCGCGGCCGACAGCCCCGCCGTTCTGGACGGCGCGCTGATGTCCACGCCGAACTTCCACGGGCTCGCGCTGGCGTTGGCGCTGGATTCAACGGCGCAGGCGCTGGCCCCGGTCGCGGCGGCGCAGGCGCAGCGCGTCGTACGGCTGATGGACCCGGCGCGATCGGCCCTGCCGCGCTATCTCTCGCCGGTGGGCGGAGCGTCGGCGGGTCTCGTGCCGCTGCAGAAGACCGCCGCGGCGCTGGCGGTCGAGGCGCGGCTCGCGGCGCGACCCTCCGTGATCGACGCCATGCCCGTATCGGACGGCGCGGAGGACGTCGCGCCGCTGACCCCCCACGCCGCGGCGGGGCTGGGCGCGACCGTCGAGCCCCTGGCGTGGCTGACCTCCGTGGAGGCGCGCACGGCGATGCAGGCGGTGCACCTGCGCGCGCCGGCCGCCCTTGGCCGCGTCCCGGCCGCGCTGCGCGAGACGCTGCGCGCCGTCGCGCCGCCCGTGGTCGACGACCGCGCCGTCGGGCCGGAGGTTGAAGCCGTTCGGGCGGCGCTCGACGCCGGCGCCTAGGCCGCGGGGTCGCGAAGGAGCGCCTTCGACCCCGCACGGCAGGCGCCCGCCTCGACGTCTCGCAACCTTCGCTGAAACGTCGCGCACATGTCGTCATCGCGGCTTAGCCCTCGGGTTCCGACAGACAACCGGGAGCCGTCCATGAAAGCTGCGCGCATCCTCGCCGCCGGTCTCGCCCTCAGCGTCGCCGCGCCCGCGCTCTCCGCCGAGATCACCGTGAACCTCTGGTCGCGCGCCGACCGTTCGGGCCCTCTGCGCGCCCAGAACATCGTGGACGCCGCCGAGACCCTGAACCGCATGCTCGCCGCCGCGGGCGCAGACCAGCGCGTGCGGGTCAACCTGATCGAGACCAACGCGATGGGCTTCGACGCCGACGCGCTCGACCTGCTGCGCGCCCATTCGGTCGGCGAGACGCCCGACATCGTGGTCGCCGCGCACGAGTGGATCGGCGCCTTCGTCGAGGCGGGCCTCGCCGCCAACCTCGAGGACCACATCGAGTCCAACGCCGTACTCTACGCCGACATGATCCCGGGCCTGTGGGAATCGGTGAAGTACAAGGGTCAGCGCTACGGCGTTCCGCAGGACAGCGAAGTCCGCATGATGTTCATGAACAACGACATCCTGCGCGAGATGGGCAAGTCCGAGGACTGGATCGCCGACCTGCCGGGCATGGTCAACCGCGGCGAGTTCACCGCTTTCGACTACTGCGACCTCGCCGCCGAGGCGGTCAGCACCGGCGCGGCCGAGATCGGCTGGGTCCACCGCCCGAACGTCGGGCCCGACTTCCAGATGCTGATGGCCGCCTTCGGGATCCGCATCTACAACCCCGAGGAGGCCAAGCTCCAGATCACCGCGTCGGGTCTGGAGACCTTCTACGGCTGGCTCAAGCACTGCGTCGACAACGGCTCGCTGCCGCGCGACATGACCTCCTGGACCTGGGACAGCACGCACGCCGCCTTCCGCGAGGGCCGGGCCCTGTCGCAGTTCCACGGCATCTGGAACGTCGGGGCGCACCAGCAGGCGTTCGGCCTGTCGCCGACGGATGAGGAGGGCTTCTTCCGCCAGTTCACCTGGATCAACGCGCCCTCGGGCGAGAAGGGCGGCCAGCCCGCAAACCTCAGCCACCCGATCATCTACGTCGTCGGCGACACGCCGCAGAAGGAAGTCGCGGCGATGCTCGTCGCGCTGGCCTCGCAGCATGTGCCGAACACCGCCCACGCCGTCGACAGCTACCACACCCCGATCAAGTTCGGGCAGTCCGCGATGCCCGACTTCGTCGAGCGCGGCTGGGCGCTGGTCGCCGGGGTGCCGTTGCTGGAGTTCGCCGAGTACATGCCGAACCACGCCCGGATCGGCCAGTACAACGCGATCGTCTACCAGGGCATCCAGGCGGTAGAGACGGGCGCGATGAGCCCGGCCGACGCGGCCGCCTTCGTCGTCGAGGAGCTCGAGGTCGAGCTCGGCGACGACGTGATCATCCTCGACTGACCGGCCGGGGCGGCCAGCGCCGCCCCCTCCGCCCAGATGCGCCTCACGCCCGCCCAGCGCGCCCGCCTCGACGCCGCGGTGTTCCTCGGACCCGCGGCGATCCTGCTGATCGCGTTCTTCATCGCGCCGATCTTCGTCAACATCGCCGTCGCGTTCTCCGAGATGAACCAGACGGTGTTCTTCGGCGAATTCTCCGGGCGAGAGTTCAACAAGCTGTTCCGCCCCTCTGAGACCGCCTGGCTCGGCTTCGAGCTGCGCCTCCAGTTCTACGCCGCGCTCGCGCTGACCGCGACCTTCACGCTGATCACCCTGACGCTGTTCAACGTCGGGCTGGCGCTGGCGCTGGCGCTGGCGACCACCGCCCTGCCCGAACGCGCCGGCGCCTTCTTCCGCGCGGTCTGGCTGCTGCCGCGCATGAGCCCCTCGGTGGTCTATGCGCTCCTGTGGCTGTGGGTGGTGGACGCGGCGCCGCGGGGGCTGCTGAACCAGATCGCCATGGGGCTGTTCGGGCTGGAGCAGCCGCTGAACCTGCGGCTCGACCAGCCGATGCTGGTGATCGTGCTGGCCAACGGCTTCATCGGCGCGTCGCTGGGCATGATCATCTTCACCTCCGCGATCCGCGCCATCCCCGAGCACCTGTTCCACGCGGCGCGGGTGGACGGGGCCGGGCCGTGGTCCGTGGTGCGCCACGTGGTTCTGCCGGCCCTGCGCTGGCCTATCGGCTACATCACGATCTACCAGACGCTCGCGCTGGTGGTGTCGTTCGAATACATCTTCCTCATCATGGGGCCGGCTAGGTCCACGATGACGATGGCGATGCTGGCATGGACGCGCACGCTGGCGCCCGGCATCGGCGGCGGCCAGTACGCCTACGGCGCCGCCATCATGTTGCTGCTGATCGCGGTCGGCATCGTCGCCGGGCTGCTGATGTGGCGCTTCATCGACATGGGCCGGCTGCTGCAGCGGCCCCGGATCGAGACGCGGTGATGCGCGGAACCGTCACCGACTGGAACAGGCTGGCCCGGCGCGCGCGGCGCGGACGGCTGATCCGCGGCGGCGCGCTGGTCGCGGTGCTGACGCTGATCTCGGTCCCCATCGTGCTGCCCTATGTCTGGATGCTGCTGATCTCGCTGACCGCCCGCACCGGCGGCGTCGAGGCCGCCGTGCTGTGGCGCGCCTGCGCCGCGCTGGCGCCGGTGCTGGCGGGCTGGGGCGCCGCGCGGGCGCTGCTGGCGGCGCGGCGCCGGCCCGTCGTCGATCTGGCGGCGCTGGTCGCGGCCGTCGCGGCGCTGTTGCTCGTCATCGGGCCGGATATCCACTTCGCCAACTACCGCTTCCTCGTCACCGCCAACCTCGTCGAGGACATCCGGGGCCGCGCCACCGCGGGCGGGCAGTATCCGTGGGTCTGGAACGCCTTTCTCTCCTCGCTGATCCTCGCAGGCGGGCAGACGGTGCTGGCGGTGACGGTGTCGACGCTGGCGGGCTACTACCTGTCGCGCTTCGCCTTCGCCGGGCGGTCGGCGTTCCTGCAGGGGATGCTGGTGCTGCAGGCGTTTCCGGCGATGACGCTGACCATCCCGCTGTTTCTCATCAGCTACTGGACCGGCCTGCTGAACTCGCTGTCGGCGCCGCTGCTGGTGCTGACGGCGCTGGAGCTGCCGTTCTTCATCTTCATCATGAAGGGCTTCTTCGACGCCGTCCCGTGGGAGATCGAGATGAGCGCGCTGACCGACGGCGCCTCGCGCCGGCAGGCGTTCCGCATGGTCGTCGTCCCGCAGGTGCGCGGCGGCATGATCGCCATCGGCGTCTTCGCCTTCATCCGCGGCTGGGAGGAGTACGTCTTCGTCTCGGTCCTGCGCACCGGCGGCGGATACTGGACCATGTCAACCTATCTCTACTATGTCGCGGAGGACGTCATGGGCGTGGACTACGGTCTCGTCGCCGCGGTCGCGGTCTTCTATCTCGTTCCCTCGCTGATCCTCTATCTGGCCTGCCAGCGGCATCTGACGCAGATGACGCTCGGCGGCGTGAAGGGCTGAGGCGATGGCGCGGGTCGAGTTGCGCGGCGTCTCGAAGGTCTGGGACCGCGCCACGGCGGCGCGCGACCTGGATCTGACGGTCGATGACGGCGAGTTCGTCGCGGTGCTCGGCCCCTCGGGCTGCGGCAAGTCGACGACGCTGTTCATGCTGGCGGGCGTCTACGTGCCGACCGCGGGCGACATCCTGTTCGACGGCCAGCGGGTGAACGAGGTCGAGGCCCGCGACCGCAACGTCGGGGTCGTGTTCCAGTCCTACGCGCTCTATCCGCACATGACCGCGCTGCAGAACATCCTGTTTCCGCTGCGCTTCCAGAACCTGCGCCGCGACGTGGCCGAGGGGCGCGCGCGCGAGGCGGCGGCGCTGACGCAGATCGAGGGCTTGCTGGAGCGCAAGCCGTCCGAACTGTCGGGCGGCCAGCAGCAGCGCGTGGCGCTGGCCCGCGCGCTCGTCAAGCGGCCGAACCTGCTGCTGCTGGACGAGCCGCTGTCCAACCTCGACGCCACGCTGCGGCTGACCATGCGGGCCGAACTGAAACGGCTGACGCGCAGCCTCGGCGTGACCACGATCCTGGTCACGCACGATCAGCTGGAGGCCACCACCATGGCCGACCGCGTGGTGTGCATGAACGCGGGCCGCATCGAGCAGGTCGGGACGGCCGAGGACCTCTACGCGCGGCCCGACACGCTGTTCGTCGCCGGCTTCATCGGTGCGCCGCCGATGAACCGGCTGGCCGGAACGGCGCTGGGCGGCGCGCTGGCGCTGGGTCATGCGCGCCTGTCGATCGAGGGCGCCAGCGGCCCCGTCACCTTCGGCCTGCGGCCCGAAGCGCTGCGCAGCGAGCCCGCGGGACTGCCGGCCCGCGTCGTCTCGGTCGAGCCGATGGGGCGCGAGACGCTCTATCTCGCCGACACGCCCGCGGGCCCCGCGCACTTCCTCGAGGCCGGCCCCCAGCCGCGCTGGCGCGAGGGCGCGGGGCTGCATCTGGCCTTCGACCCCGCGGACAGTCTGATCTTCGACGCAGACGGGAAGCGCATCCCGAACGCCCGCGCCGCACTGGAGCCCGCCCATGCGTGAGATCGTGACCGCCGCGATGGACGCCCTGCCCGCGCCCCCCGCCGCCGAGCGCGCCGCGGCCGCGGCGGGCCCGGCCTCGCAGGCCGAACACGACCGCTGGATGGCGGCCTGGCCCTGCCTCGGCGCCGTGGAGTTGGCGCAGCCGACAGCCCCGGCGGATGGCACCGTGATCGTCTGCGCGTGGAACATCGAGCGCTGCAAGCACGTCGAGGCCTCCGCCGCGCTGCTGGCCGCCTGTGGGGCGGGCGTCGTGCTGGCGACCGAGATGGACCGCGGCATGGCCCGCGCCGGCCAGCGCCACACCACGGCCGATCTCGCCCGCGCGCTTGGCATGGGCTGGGCCTTCGCGGTTGAGTTCGTTGAACTCGGCCTCGGCGACGACCGCGAGCGGGAGGCCTGCGCCGGGCGGGGCAACGCCGAGGGGCTGCATGGCAACGCGGTGCTGTCGCGCTGGCCGATCCTGCGCGCGGCGATGATCCCGCTGGACGACGGCGGCGGCTGGTTCCGCGCCGACATGAAACAGGGCCAGCGCCGCGTCGGCGGCCGCAATGCGGTGGCGGCGCTGATCGCGGCGCCGGGCGGGCCGCTCTGGGCGGTCTCGGTCCATTTCGAGAGCGAAAGCACGCCGGTCAGCCGCGCCGCCGAAGCGCAACGCCTGCTGGCGGGCCTTGCGGCGCTGGGCGCGCAGGGACCGGCGGTCGTCGGCGGCGACCTCAACGTGAAGGAGGCGCCCGTTGACCTGACCGACCCCGCGCCCGCCGAGCCCGCCTTCGCCACCTTCGCCGGGGCGGGCTTCGACTGGCGCGGCGCGAACGCCCCCGGCGTCACCACGCGCGCGCATCCGTGGCAGCCGCAGGACCGGCCTGGCCGCAAGCTCGACTGGCTTCTGCTGCGGGGCCTGACCACCCGCGACCCCTGGATCGCGCCGGCGCTGGGGTCGGATGGCGTCGTGCTGTCGGACCACGAGCCCATCGGGGCGACGCTGACGTGAACCGCCGGGCCCGCATCGTCTGCCACCGCGGCGCCTGTCGCGTCGCGCCGGAGAACACGCTGGCCTCGGCGCGCGCAGCGCTGCGGCT
This sequence comes from Rubrimonas sp., assembly GCA_036735545.1. Taxonomy (GTDB): domain Bacteria; phylum Pseudomonadota; class Alphaproteobacteria; order Rhodobacterales; family Rhodobacteraceae; genus Rubrimonas. The sequence continues at coordinate 50,578 of DAINOD010000008.1, forward strand.
GGGCGGCGACATCGTGGAGATCGACGTGCGCCAGGGCGCGGACGGCGCGCTGTGGCTCATGCACGACGAGACCGTTGATCGCACGACCGACGGCGCCGGCCCCATCGCCGCGATGGACGCCGCCGCGGTTGCGCGGCTCGACGCCGGCCGGTGGTTCGCCCCGGCCTTCGCCGGCGAGCCCGTGCCGCGGCTGGAGGACTTCCTCGCCGCCCTGCGCGGGCTCGGCGGGGTCTACGTCGAGGTGAAGGCGGCGGACGCAGGCGCTGTCGCCCGCGCCATCGACGCCGCCGCCCTGCCCCACGAGATCTTCGTCTACAGCGAGGACGCAGCCCACAGGGCCGCCCTGCGCGAGGCGGCGCCCCGTCTGCGCCGGATGACCAACCGCCGCGACGTGGCCGACCTCGACGCCGCGCTGACCATCGAGCGGGCGCAGATCCTGGAACTCAACGGCGAGGACTTCTCGCCCGAGGCGGTCGCCGCCGCCCATGCCCGCGGGCTGGCGGTGATGGTCTACAGCGACGCGCCCGACCGCGACCTGTTCGCCGCGGCGCTGGCGGCGGGCGCAGATTATCTGAACACCGACTTCCCCGAGATGGTCCGCGCGCTGCGGGACGTCCCCTGAGGCGATCATGAAATTCGTCAGCTACAACATCCAGTACGGCCTCGGCGCGGACGGGGCCTACGATCTGCCGCGCATCGCGGCCGAGGTCGTAGACGCGGATGTGATCGCGTTGCAGGAGGTGGACCGCTTCTGGACGCGCTCGGGCATGACCGACGCGCCGGCGGTTCTGGCTTCCCATCTGCCCGACCACCACTGGGTGTTCGGCGCCAACCTCGACATGGACGCCGACTTCCGCGACGCGGAGGGCCGTCTGGTCCACCGGCGGCGGCAGTTCGGGACCATGATCCTGTCGCGGCGCCCGATCCGCTCCAGCCGCAACTTTCCGCTGCCCAAGCTCGGGACGCTGGCGCAGCACTCGATCCAGCAGGGCCTGCTGGAGGCGGTGATCGAGGGGCCGGGCGGGGCGCTGCGGGTCTATTCGGTTCACCTCAGCCACCTTTGCGCCGAGACGCGCCTGCCGCAGGTGGCGGCGCTGCTGGACATTCTCGCCCGCGCCCCGGCCGAGGGCGGGGCCTGGTGCGGCGGCCATCCGGACCCAGCCTCGGGCTGGACCGAGGGCGGCGAGCCGCCGATGCCGGCGCCGCTGGTATTGATGGGCGACATGAACTTTCGCCCCGACAGCGCTGAATATGCGCAGGTCGTCGGGCCGGCGACGGCGCGCTACGGTCGGCTCGCGCACCGCGGCGGGCTGGTCGACGCGTGGACCGCGGCCGGCCACGACGAGGTCTCGGGCTCGACCCATCCCGACGCCGGCGCGCGCATCGACCATTGCTTCGTCAGTCCCGGGCTTGCGCCGGCGGTCCGGCGCGCGTGGGTCGACGACGCGGCGCGGGGCTCGGACCACTGGCCGCTGTGGGTCGAGATCGACGACGCGGCGGCGGCTTGAGGCCCGTTGCGGGCCGCGCCGCAGCCTGCGACGCTGCGCCATGAGCGCGTCCGAGATCGTCCTTCTGAACGGCAACACCACCGCCACGATGACGGCGCGTCTCGTCGCCGCCGCCAGAGGCATGGCGCCGCCGGACCTCGGCGTCCGCGGCGTGACGGCGCCCTTCGGCGCTCCGTACGTCTCCGACCCGGCGGCCTATGCGGTCGCGGGCGAGGCGGTGGCGGCGATGGCGCGCGGCCTCCTTGACCGGCCGCCGGCCTGCGCGGTGGTCGCCTGCTTCGGCGACCCCGGCCTGTGGGCCGCGCGCGCCTTGGCGCCTTGTCCCGTGGTCGGCATGGCGGAGGCGTCGCTGCACCTGGCATGCCAGACCGGGCGGCGCTTCGGGATCGTCACGGGCGGGCCGGCCTGGGGGCCGATGCTGGAGGCCTTCGTCGCCGAGGCCGGGCTGACGGCGCGGCTCGCGGCCGTGCGCGCCCTCCCGCTGACGGGCGCCGAGATCGCCGCGGCGCCGGAACGCGCGCTCGATGCGCTGGGCGAGGCGGCGGCGGCGTGCGTCAGCGAGGACGGCGCGGACGTGGTGATCCTCGGCGGCGCGGGGCTCGTCGGACTTGCCCCGGCCGTGGGCGCCCGGGTGGCGGCGCCGGTGCTCTGCTCGCTGGCCTGCGCCATGGCCCAGGCCGGCGCGATGATCGCGCTGCGGCGCAGGGCGGCCTAGCCGAGCGCAGCGATCTCCGCGGTCACGGCGCGGGCGGCGGCTGCGGGGTCGGGCGCGGCGGTGATCGGACGACCGATCACCACATGGTCGGCGCCCCACGTCACCGCCTCGGAAGGCGTGGCGACGCGCTTCTGGTCGTGGCTCGCCGCGCCGGCGGGGCGCACGCCGGGCGTCACGATCAGCCGCCCCGCGGCCCCGGGCAGCGCGCGGATCGCCGCAGCCTCCCAGGGGCTGGCGATCACCCCGTCGGCCCCGGCGTCGAAGGCGCGCCGCGCGCGCTCCACCACGATGGCGCCGGGCTCGCCCGCGACCAGCATGGCGGCGTCGAGGTCTGCGCGGTCGTAGCTGGTCAGCACCGTGACCGCGAGGATGCGCAACGGCGCCTCGCCCCTGCCCTTTGCAGCAGCCGCCACCACCGCGGGGTCGCCCTGCACGGTGAGGAAGTCGAGGTCGAAGCGCGCCAGTCCGCGCGTGGCCGCCTCCACGGTCGCGGCGATGTCGAACAGCTTCATGTCGAGGAAGACGCGCTTGCCGCGGTCCTTGAGCGCCATGGCCGCGGCCAGCCCGCCGCCGGTCAGCATCCCCAGCCCGATCTTGTAGAAGCCGACCGCCTCGCCCAACGCGTCGGCCATCCGCTCCGCGGCGAGCGCGTCGGGCAGGTCGAGGGCGACGATGAGGGCGTCGGGACGGGCTTTCATGGGCGCTGGATCGCCCGCGTCGCGCGGCGCGTCAACCCGCGCCCGGCCTGTCGGCCACGAAATCCAGCGGCCGGTCGAGCCAGCGGTCGCCGGCCAGCCCGGCCTCGACGCCGAGGTCGAAAAGCGCGCGCATGTATACCGGGTCGAAGGGCTCAACCGGCTCGGCGTCGAAGTCCGGCGGGATCGAGATCAGGTTCAGCCGCACGCCGTCGCGCTCGGCCAGCGCGAAGATCTTGTAGACGTCGCCGCCGCCCGAGCCGCCGATCAGGCTGCTGGCCGCCCGCCCGGCGATGGGCAGAACGCGCGGCGCGACGGGCTGATAGGGCTTGCGGAGCTTGTTGTTGATGACGATCCACATCTCGCGGTCGATGCGCGCGCCCACGGCGCGGTCGACCCGGCGCAGCGGCAGGCCGGGGTTCATGAAGGTCACCTGCTGGGTGGCGCCGCCGTCGACGTGCATCTCGTCGTGGACGCGCCCGTCCGGCAGCGTCACCGGCACGATGACCGGCGGGAACACCGCCGGTATCGCCGAGGAGGCCTGGATGACGTCGTGGATCAGCCGCCGCGCCTGCGGATGGCCGGTCGCGGCGATGGCGGTGACGTTCCACTCCACCGGGCGGGCGGCGTCGAGGTTGGTGGTGCCGATGAGCAGCGCCCGGCCGCGGCGCCACTGGGCCGCCAGCGCAGCGACGACCTCGTCGTCGACGTAGCGCTCGATCAGCGCGCGATAGCCGCGCGCGTCGGTCAGCGCCGGCCCGCCGCGCAGGGCGCCGAAGATGCTGGCGACCAGAAGCTGTTCGGTGTGGAAGGTCGTGTAGATCTCCTGCAGCTCGTCGTCGTAGTCGGGCCCGAGAAAGGCGAAGAGCGCGACGATGGCGCCGGTGCTGATGCCGGTGACGAGCGTGAACTCGGGCCGGTCGCCGCGGGCGGTCCAGCCGTTCATCAGCCCCGCGCCGAAGGCGCCGTCCGGCCCGCCGCCCGACAGCAGCAGCGCCGTCTCCCGGATCGGCCTGCCGGCGGCGATCTCGCTGGCGTAGAGCTGGCGCAGCACGGATGCGCGGCGCGTCACCAGGCGGTCGCGCAGCGCCGCGTCCAGATCGTCGCCCCAACCGCGCAGCGGCAGGTCCTCCGCGACGATGCCGTAGGGCGCCGCCCCGGCGATCAGGGTCGGCTCGGGCACCGGACTGCGCAGGACGGGCGTCGCGCAACCGGCGAGCGACGCCGCAGCCCCCGCCATGACGAAGCGCCGGTCGAGTTGCGGCCGTGGGTCCTCGCCAGCCATGTCCGCCTCCCGCGCTGCGCCGTGGCGATCAGCCGGCCTCACCCCGGCCCTTGCGCACAGACGTCATGACGTCGCAGCGCAGGCGCTTGCGGGCGGGCCCCGCGCCGCCCAAATCCGTGGGGACAGCGGCGCGCCGTGATGGGCGCCGCGCACGCAAAGGCGGCTCCGACGCGCCGGACGGGCGTCGCGGCCGCGCTTGAGAAAGGACGGGTTCCCCATGAACCTCGAGAAGTTCACCGACCGCGCCCGCGGCTTCCTGCAGGCCGCGCAGACCATCGCGCTGCGCGAGACCCACCAGCGGCTCGTCCCCGAGCACCTGCTCAAGGCGCTGCTCGATGACGGCGAGGGACTGGCCGCCGGGCTCATCAAGGCCGCCGGCGGCGATCCGCGCGCCGCCAAGCAGGCCGCCGACGCCGCCGTGGTGCGCCAGCCCAAGGTCTCGGGCGGCGACGGCCAGGTCTACATGGACCCCTCCATGGCGCGCGCGCTGGCCGAGGCCGAGGCGCTGAGCCAGAAGGCCGGCGACAGCTTCGTGACCGCCGAGCGGCTTTTGACGGCGCTCGCCAAGGAAGGCCCGACGGCGAAGCTGCTGAAGGAAGCCGGCGTCACCGCGGCGAAGCTGGACGGGGCGATCGAGGAGATGCGCAAGGGCCGCAAGGCCGACAGCGCCGGCGCCGAGAGCGGCTATGACGCGCTGAAGAAGTACGCGCGCGACCTGACCGAAGCGGCCCGCGCCGGCAAGCTCGACCCGGTGATCGGGCGCGACGAGGAGATCCGGCGCACCGTGCAGGTGCTGAGCCGGCGCACCAAGAACAACCCCGTTCTGATCGGCGAGCCCGGCGTCGGCAAGACCGCCATCGCCGAAGGTCTGGCCCAGCGCATCGTCAACGGCGACGTGCCCGAGGGCCTGCGCGACAAGAAGCTGATGGCGCTCGACATGGGCGCGCTGATCGCCGGCGCGAAGTATCGCGGCGAGTTCGAGGAGCGGCTTAAGGCGGTGCTGTCCGAGGTCACGGCGGAGGCCGGCGGCGTGATCCTGTTCATCGACGAGATGCACACGCTGGTCGGGGCCGGCAAGGCGGACGGGGCGATGGACGCCAGCAACCTGCTGAAGCCCGCGCTGGCGCGGGGCGAACTGCACTGCGTCGGCGCCACCACGCTCGACGAATACCGCAAGCACGTGGAGAAGGACGCGGCGCTGGCCCGCCGCTTCCAGCCGGTGTTCGTCAACGAACCCAGCGTCGAGGACGCCATCTCGATCCTGCGCGGGCTGAAGGAGAAGTACGAGGTCCACCACGGCGTGCGCATCACCGACAGCGCGCTGGTGGCCGCGGCGACCCTGTCGCACCGCTACATCGCCGACCGCTTCCTGCCCGACAAGGCCATCGACCTGATGGACGAGGCCGCGAGCCGCCTGCGCATGGAGGTCGACAGCAAGCCCGAGGAGCTCGACGCGCTCGACCGCGAGATCCTGCAGAAGCAGATCGAGGCCGAGGCGCTGAAAAAGGAGACCGACGACGCCTCCCGCGACCGGCTGGAGCGCATCCAGCACGAACTGGCCGCGTTGCAGTCGCAGTCCGCCGCGCTGACCGCCCGCTGGCAGGCCGAGCGCGACAAGCTGGGGGCGGCGCGGTCGTTCAAGGAGCGGCTGGACCAGGCGCGCGTGGACCTCGAGAACGCCAAGCGCGCGGGCGACCTCGCGAAGGCGGGCGAGCTGGCCTACGGCGTGATCCCGCAACTGGAGCGCGACCTCGCCGCGGCCGAGGGGGCCGAGAGCGACGTGCTGGTCGAGGAGGCGGTGACGCCGCAGCATGTCGCGGGCGTGGTCAGCCGGTGGACCGGCATCCCGGTGGACAAGATGCTGGAGGGCGAGCGCGACAAGCTGTTGCGCATGGAGGAGGCGCTGGGCCGCCGCGTGATCGGGCAGGAGGAGGCGGTGCGCGCCGTCGCCCGCGCCGTGCGGCGCTCGCGGGCGGGGCTGTCCGACCCCAACCGGCCGATCGGCAGCTTCCTGTTCCTCGGCCCCACCGGCGTCGGCAAGACCGAACTGACCAAGGCGCTGGCGGCGTTCCTGTTCGACGACGACAGCGCGATGGTGCGCATCGACATGAGCGAGTTCATGGAGAAGCACTCGGTCGCGCGCCTGATCGGCGCCCCCCCGGGCTATGTCGGCTACGACGAGGGCGGCGTGCTGACCGAGGCGGTGCGGCGGCGGCCCTATCAGGTGATCCTGTTCGACGAGGTGGAGAAAGCCCACCACGACGTCTTCAACGTGCTGCTGCAGGTGCTCGACGACGGGCGGCTGACCGACGGCCAGGGGCGGACGGTGGACTTCCGCAACACCATGATCATCCTGACGTCGAACCTCGGCGCGGAATATCTGGTGGCCCTGCCCGACGGCGCCGGCGTCGATGCGGCGCGGGATGACGTGATGGGCATGGTCCGCGCCCATTTCCGCCCCGAGTTCCTGAACCGGCTGGACGAGATCGTGCTGTTCGAACGGCTCGGCCGCGACCACATGGCCGGGATCGTGGAGGTTCAGCTCGAAGGGCTTCGCCGGCGCCTCGCCGACCGCAAGATCGCGCTGACGCTCGACGAGGCGGCGGCGGCATGGCTGGCAGAGCGGGGCTACGACCCGGTCTACGGCGCGCGGCCGCTCAAGCGGATCATCCAGAAGGCGGTGCAGGACCCGCTGGCGGAACTGCTGCTGTCGGGCGGCGTGCGGGACGGCGACGCGGTGGACGTGACGGCGGGACCCGACGGGCTGATCGTGGGCGACCGCGTGACGCCGCCGCCAGCCTCAGGCGGAGAGCCGCCCCGCGCGACGGTCCACTGACGGCGCTGGGGCCGGCCCGCGTCGGCGGGCCGGCCGATCAGCCCGCCGACGCAGCGGCGCGGCGCCGGCGCGCCAGCGCAAGCGCCCCGAACGCGCCGACCATGAGCCACGCGCCGCCCGGAAGCGGGATCGGCGCGACTGCGGGGTCGCGCGCCAGCGCAAGCATGAAGTCCTGCCCGGCGAGCGGCGCGAATCCGCCGAGGCGGAAAGTCTCGTCGAACAGGGCGAAGCGCAGGAAATCGGGCTCGAAAGGAAAGGTCTCCTCGATCAGAGGGCCGAAATCGGCGTTGAAGAAGCTGATGCCGCCTGCGCTCAACGCCAGCCCGCCCTTGAGCACGTCCAGACCGAACTGCGCGCCGAGTTGCAATCCGGTCTTGCTTTGTAGCATCGCCTCGACCGAGAAGATCGGCGAGAAGATCGTGTCTTCGAGCAACGTGAACGACGGCAACGCGTCCCAGGCCCCGACATAGCGGTCGAGCAGCCCGAGACCTTCGAACATGACCGGGTTGCTGAGGCTCAGGTCCACGAAAAGCTCGGGGAACAGCTTGAAATCCTGGAATATGTCGATCTTCGGCCCGGCCTCGGCGTCGATCAGGTCGATGGAGCCAGAGAGCACGCCGATCAGGTCGAACCCGACGCCGAGCGGCGGCAGGACGTTCGCATAGGTCAGCAGGCCGTCGAGATCGGCGTTGACCTCGATGAACGGGGACTGGCCGGACATCGCGATGTGGTCCTCGCCCGGCTTCTTCTCGGCCTCCTGCGCAAGAAGCGGCGCCTGCACCTGAATGTTTGCGAGCTCGATGAACAGCCCGCTCGAAACCGGGTCATTGCCCTCGACGGTCTTGGAGGACTCGGTGTCCAGGGCGTTGGTGGTGGTGTCGCGCACCTGGAACTGCAGGCGCTTCGTCACAAGGTCGGCCTCCAGCGCCACTGTCCGCTCCAGAAGCGGCGTGCTGAGTTCGACGAGGCTCGGCAGGAAGCCGTCGAGATAGGTGACGCCGTTGGGGTCGGCCGAGATCAGTTCGCGCCGGTCGTTGATGTTCAGCAGCGTGGTCTGGCCGCTGGTGCAGCCCGCCCCGATCAGGCAGGCCTGCGCCGAGGCGAACAGGTTGGCCTGCGTCACGACGTCGATCTTCGCCTCGGCGGTCGGCGACTGGCTGTCCAGCTTGCCGCTCGCGAACACCGCCTTCGGCGCAAGGGCGATCTGGGACCCGGCCGCGGGGTTCTCCGCCGGCAGGCTCGCCTCGGCGACGAAGTCGAGCGACGCGGCGACCGAGCCCGCATCAAGCGCATAGCTCGCCTCGAGGCCGATGCGGCCGGAGGACGCGATGGTCGCCTCCGCCCCGGTGCGGGTGTCGAGGGTGACCCGCAGGTTGCGTCGGGGCTCGTTGCCGCACCTGGCGAAGGGGATCAGCCGGCAGGCGCTCCACGCCAGGTGCACCGGGTTGCGAAAGGTGGTGGCGGTCGTTCCACCCACGATGTCGCCGATCGTGAACGAGGTGTTCCACGGCTCCGGTCCGATGAAGATCGGCGCGTCGGACGCGATGCGCTGGGCCGCGCCGGGTCCCCATGCGCTCTGTCGCTGCTCGGTCTGGAAGCTCAGCGGCCCCGTGGAATAGACGGTTGCGGCCTCGACGGCGGCGCCCCCGGTGATGGCGACGAGAAAGATTGCGAGTGATGTGCGTGACACGCCCTCACCCTCCTGTCGATTTCGGGGAACGATCCCCAAGCTGCGCGGGAGCGACACAAAGAAAGATTGAAAGAGCCGCCCAAAAATCGCCTTAAAGTAGAAGAGCGCGGGCAAGCGGTGTCAAGCGATACCAGCGGACTCAGCTCGTGCGGCGGACGCTCACCTCCTTCGGATAGGCGGCGTCGAAGCGGGCGCGCAGGCACAGCGCGAAGGTCGCGACCGCGCCGGCCTGGTGGAAGATCGCCAGCTCCAGCGGCGCGGCGTGCATGACCGTGACCACCCCCCACGCCGCCTGCGCCCAGACAGCGAGCGCCGCCCACAGCGGCCAGGGGCCGGCCCGCCGCGCCGCGAGCCACGCCCAGACCGCCAGCAGCATCAGCAGATAGGCGGCGACGCGGTGGTTGAACTGGGTCAGCGCCGCGCCCTCGATCAGGTTGCGCCAGAGGGGCGCCAGGTCGAAGGCCTCCGGCGGAATGACGCGGCCGTCCATCAGCGGCCAGTCGGTGTAGCCGCGCCCGGCGTCGTTGCCCGCCACCAGCGCGCCCAGCACGGTCTGGACGAAGCACAGGCCCACCAGCGCCGCGGTCAGCGCCATCGGCGCGCCAGTGCGACGACGGCGCGCCTGCAGCAACGCCCATTCGGGCCGGAGCAACCGCCAGGCGGGCCAGAGCAGCAGGCCCAGGATCAGGAACGCCAGCCCCAGATGGACGGCGAGCCGGTAAGGCGCGACGCGCAGCAACTCCGACCCCTCGGCCACGCCGCTCTCGACCATCCACATGCCGATCACCGCCTGCACGCCGCCGAGCAGGCCGGGGATCGCGAGGGCCGGCAGGAAGCCCGGCGGAACCATCCGCAGGGCGAGGAACGCGGCGAGGCCGACGATCCACACCACCCCGATGACGCGGCCGAACTGGCGGTGGCCCCACTCCCACCAGAAGATCGGCTTGAAGTCCTCCAGCGTCATCCACGCGTTCAATTCGCGGAATTGCGCGGTCTGCTGGTAACGCGCGAACTCGGCCTCCCACGCCTCCTGCGTCAGGGGCGGGATCGCCTCCAGCACCGGGTGCCAGCCGACCATGCTCAGGCCGCTGTCGGTCAGCCTGGTCAGCCCGCCCACCAGCACCATCGCCGCGACCAGCGCGGCCAGCGCCAGCAGCCATCCCGCCACCCAACGCCGGGCGCGCGCCTTGGCGCGGTCCGCCGCGCCCGGCCGGGGGGCGGCGCGCGAGGCGGGGCCGGCAGCCGCGACTTCCTCGAACACCGCGCGCTTTTTCATCGATGCAGACTCCGTCCGTTGCATCGGGGGATGTAACGGCGAGGGCCGGGCGCGCCAAGCGCGCAGCCCTGCGGCCTCGCGCCCTTCAGTCGGCGGCCTTGCGCCCGCGGCGGCGCCCTTCGGCCAACGCGCGCACCGCGCCGCGCAGAGTGCGCACGTCCTGCTCGGTCAGCGGCGCGCGGCGGAAGATGTTGTCGAGGTGCCGGCGCAGGGCGGGGCCCTTGTCCTCGGGCCAGAAGTAGCCCGCGGCGTCCAGTTCGGCGGCGAGATGGTCGAGCAGCCCCCCGACCTCGCCGGCGGTGGCGAGCCGCGCGGCCGCAGGCTCGCCGGCGGGACGCGCGGCCTTGCGCCACTCGTAGGCCATCAGCAGCGTCGCCTGCGCGAGGTTGATCGAGGCGAAGGCGGGGTTCGTCGGCACGGTGATCACGACGTTGGCCTGCACCACGTCGTCCTGCTCCAGCCCGGTGCGCTCCGGGCCGAACAGGACCGCGACGCGCTCGCCGCGGGCGACGCGCTCGGCCATGTCGGCCGCGGCGGTCCACGGCGTCATCACGGTCTTGGTCATGTCGCGGGGGCGCGCGGTGGTGGCGTAGACGCAGGCGCAGTCCGCCACCGCCTCGGCGGTCGTGGCGTGGAGCCGCGCCTCGTCGAGCAGGGCCCCGGCGCCGGAGGCCATGGCGACGGCCCTGGGGTTCGGCCAGCCGTCGCGCGGGGCGACAAGGCGCATGCCGCGAAGGCCGAAGTTCCACATCGCCCGCGCCGCCGCGCCGATGTTCTCCCCGAGCTGGGGGTTGACCAGCACGAAGGCCGGCCCCTCGGGGGACCAGTCGGGTTTGCGGGAGGCGTCGGTGCCGGACATGGCGCGGCGGTTATCCGCCCCGCGCCGTTTCGGCAAGCGCCGCCGTGGCCGTGCTCAGACCGTCGCGCGACGCCGCAGCACGGCGAGCGCGCCGAGACCGCCCAGCATGAGCCACGCCCCCGCAGGAAGCGGGATGGGGGCCACGGGCGAGATGTTCACGGACGTCACGCGCAACTCGCCGACGATGCTCTCGACCGTGTTGTCGTCTTGCACGACCACGAAGCCGAAATAGCCCAGACCGAAGTCGAACTCGAAGAAGAGCGGCGCTAGAAGATCGACGTCGGTCAGCCCGTTGGCCCCGCCGCCCAACGACAGGAAGCTTTGCGTGCCGCCGCTGTCAACGACATAGTCCTCGGCGTAATGGCTGACATTGCCTTCAGTCGGGTTGCTCCGCGTTGTCACCGTGTATATCGCATCGCCCGAAAGCGACAAGTATTCATCCCCGATCCTGAGACTGGCGGAGCCGACAGGCGTGTTTGTCGCAACGAAAGAATCCGTGAAGATGCCCCCCGACAGCAGTGTGTCGCGGGTCATCACGGCGGTGTCGTAAATGAACGTCGCGGTGAACGCCTGGCCGATGAGGGCCGTCGGATCGCCGACCGGGCTGTTGGCGCCGGCGGCGTCGCTGATGACGCCGGTGTAGACCGCCCTCATGACAGCGGCGGATGCGGGGCCGGACAGCGCCACGAACGCTACCGAAACGAGAGCGAGGGTGCGCATCTCGCCTCCTTCCACGTCGGTTGACGAAAAGTTTAACATTTGCCTACCGCGGAGGCAACCAAGGGTTCCGCAAAACGCGTGTCAGACCCGCACCGCCCACAGGCTGCTCTCGAAGGCGCCTGGCGCCAGCGGCAGCGCCGCCACGCCGGGGCGGGCCGCGGCGCCCATCCGCGTCAGCGCGTAGCGGCTGGCGAAGACCGGCCGCAGGCCGCCGCCCAGCAGCCAGCCGCCGAGCCCGTTCTGCTCCGTATAGCCGCGCCAGCCCCATCCGGCGGGATAGGGGTCGGGCAGGAACACGTCATGGACATGCACCAGGACGCCCGGGCGCAGCGCGGGCAGGATGTGGTTCAGGATCAGGTCCACGTCGCCATGGGGCTGCAGCAGGTGGCTCGAGTCGAAGAACGCCACGTCGCCGGGCGCGAGGTCGGCGAAGTGGTCCACATGGGCCTGCGAGAGAAGCTCCGCACGGTGCTCCACGCCCGCGGGCAGGCGCGCGCGCGGCTGGGGGTCGAGACAGAGGATGCGCGTCGGCGCGCCGGCGTCTCGGGCCGCCCGCGCCATGAAGCGGGTGGAATGTCCCGAGCCGACCTCCACGATCCGCGCCGGGCGTCGTGCGAAGACCAGCGCATAGGCGGCCGCGCCGTCGAGGCGTGGAAACCAGGTCTGACCCCAGCGCGGCTCCGGCGCCGGGCCGTCCAGCACGGCCAGCCGGTCGGCGGCGGCGTCGATCAGGTCTAGCGTCTCGGCGAAGCGCGCCGACTGCGCGGCGAACAGGCGCTCTATGGCCGGATAGCCGCCCGCCGCCGGGTCGGGCGGCGCAGGGACCGAGGCCGCGTAGCGGTAGGGCGCGAAGAAGCCGAGCCTGCGCAGACCCGTGACCGTGGCGAGCCCCATCCCGAGGCGTCTCAGCCGCATCGCCGCCTCCCCCGTCGTTGCGGACCGCGCGCGCGCAAGCGCCGCGGGGCGCTCGCCTTGCGGCGCAGCATGGCGGCCTTTAGCGTCGCGCCGCACCGATTGCGAGGGGGATGTCGATGAGCAAGATCAAGGTCGAGGGTCCGGTCGTCGAGCTCGACGGCGACGAGATGACCAGGATCATCTGGGACTTCATCAAGAAGAAGCTGATCCTGCCCTATCTCGACGTGGACCTGCTCTACTACGATCTCGGCATCGAGGAACGCGACCGCACCAACGACCAGATCACCATCGACGCCGCCAACGCCATCAAGCAGCACGGCGTCGGCGTGAAGTGCGCGACCATCACCCCCGACGAAGGCCGCGTCGAGGAGTTCGGGCTGAAGCAGATGTGGCGCTCGCCCAACGGGACGATCCGCAACATCCTCGGCGGCGTGATCTTCCGCCAGCCGATCATCTGCAGCAACGTGCCCCGTCTCGTGCCGGGCTGGACCAAGCCCATTGTCATCGGCCGTCACGCCTTCGGCGACCAGTACCGCGCCACCGACTTCAAGTTCCCCGGCAAGGGCAAGCTGACGATCAAGTTCGTCGGCGAGGACGGGACCACCATCGAGCGCGAGGTGTTCGACGCGCCGGGTTCCGGCGTCGCCATGGCGATGTACAACCTCGACCAGTCGATCATCGACTTCGCGCGCGCCAGCATGAATTATGGGCTGTCGCTCGGCTGGCCGGTGTATCTGTCGACCAAGAACACCATCCTGAAGCAGTACGACGGCCGCTTCATGGAGCTGTTCCAGAAGGTCTACGACGAGGAATTCGCCGACCAGTTCAAGAAGGCGGGCATCACCTACGAACACCGCCTGATCGACGACATGGTGGCCTGCGCGATGAAGTGGTCGGGCGGCTATGTCTGGGCCTGCAAGAACTACGACGGCGACGTGCAGTCCGACACCGTGGCGCAGGGCTTCGGCTCGCTGGGCCTGATGACCTCGGTGCTGATGACGCCCGACGGCCAGACCGTGGAGGCCGAGGCCGCCCACGGCACCGTCACGCGCCACTATCGCGAGCACCAGAAGGGCAAGGAGACCTCCACCAACTCCATCGCGTCGATCTACGCGTGGACCGGTGGCCTCAAGCACCGCGCCAAGCTCGACGACAACGACGCGCTGATGCGCTTCGCCACGACGCTGGAGCGGGTGACGGTCGATACGGTCGAGGCCGGGTTCATGACCAAGGACCTGGCGCTGCTGGTGGGGCCGGAGCAGAAGTGGCTCAGCACCATGGGCTTCCTCGAGAAGGTCGACGAGGGGTTGAACAAGTCGCTGGCGGGCTGACCGGTCGGCCGTGAGCCCCGCGGTCGCCGAGTCCTGGGCGCGGTTCCTCGGCAGTGGAGCCGCGCCGGCGGGGGCGGCTCTGGTGCAGTCCGGCCGCAAGACCGCCACGTCCTAGGCGTTGACCGACTATGCGCCCGGCGGCGAGCCGTTCGTGGGCGCGCTCGGCGGGCGGCGGGCTCGCCGGGCGCTTCGCGGCAGATTACGGCGAATGGGACGGGACGCTGGCGACGCTTCGCCGCGAACTCCCCGGCTGCTACAGTGTCGATGACGCAACGCCCCTGCTGTGCGAGCGGCGCCGCGTGATCTGGCGCGGCTAGGCCGTCCGCAGGCCGCCCTCGATGACGCGCAGGACGGGCCGGCCGCGAGGGCGGCGCGGCGCAAGTCTGCCGTCCACATAGGCGTCGATCTGGTTGCGCTCGATCCCGAGATCGGCGAGTTGCGTCGCGGTGAACCCGCGCAGCTCGGCCACCGCCATGGCCCGCGCGCTGTGGCGCAGACCCAGCCAGTCCATGATCCCGTTCATGTCGCGCATCCTTCTCCCTTGCGGCTTCGTGTTGTCTATACATGTCATGTTGATGAAGTATTTGCAACGGCGCGCGTCGCATGCCGGCCTTGCGCCGCAGGCTTGAACACGGCGCGAAGCGTGATAGGAACATAGACGGAACATCTGCCGCGCCCGGGTCCCATGCTCGACACGATTCGCCCCCGCGTCGCCCTCGCCCCGGACGGGCCCGCCCTGGCGCTCGGCCGGGCGCACGAGGTGACGGGGCCGGCGCGGCGGGTCCTCGCGGCGCTGGCGGCGGGCGCCGCGGGCGGCGAGGCGCTGTGGATCGTGGGGGGGCGGGAGACGGGGAGCCTCGACCCGGAGGGACTGGCGCCCTTCATGGCGCCCGGACGGCTCATGGTGGCGCGCGCCCCCCACGGGCTCGACGCGCTGTGGGCGGCGGAGGAGGCGCTGCGCTCGGGCGCCGTGGCGGCGGTGGTGCTGGAGCCGCGCGCGCCCCCGGCGTTGACCCCGGTGCGCCGACTGCAACTGGCGGCCGAGGCGGGGGCGGCGCGCGGCCCGGCGCGGCCGCTCTGCCTGATCCTGACGCCCGAGGGCGGCGCGGCCGCGGCGGTGGAGACGCGCTGGCGCGCCGACCCCCTGCCCGGCTGGGCCGGCGACCCCCGTCCCGGCGGCGGCCCGGCCCGCTGGCGCTTCGCGCTGACGCGCGACAAGGCCGGCCCGCCCGCGGTCTGGGAGGCGACGGCGGCGCGCGAGGGGCCGCGCTTCCTGCGCGCGGCGGCGTGACGGGTTTGCGGCGCGACGGGTTTGCGGCGCGTCTGCAGGGCGGCGCTAAAGATCCTCCACATGCGCCACGCCGGGGGCGGCCTTGATCGCCCCGCGCACCGCGGGGGTGATCGCCCATTCGCCGGGAAGGGCGATCTCGATCTCCTGGCCGAGGTCGCGGTCGGCCAGCACGATCTCCACCGCCCCGCCGCGCCGGCCGCGGGCGGGGCGGGCGTCCTCAAGCCGGGCGCGCAGGGCGGACAGCGCCCCCTCGTCCTCGACATGGACGCGCAGACCCGCGGGCCCGGCGTCGGCGGCGACCAGATCGGCCGCCTGCACCGCCTTGCAGATCAGCTTCAGCCCCTCGCCGCCCGGCACCGCTTCCACGGTCAGCACCACGTTGCACCCGGGCTCCAGCAGGTCGCGCGACGCGGCGAGGATTTCGGACCAGACGGTGACCTCGTACATGCCGGTCGGATCGGACAGCGCGACGAAGGCGAAGCGGTCGCCGCGGGCGGACTTCTTTTCCTGCCGCTTCATCACGCAGCCGGCGATGCGGCCGACGGCAACACCGCTGCGCCCGGCGATCTCCACCAGATCGGCGTGGAACATCACCCGCTTGCGCCTGAGCGTCGGCGCATAGTCGTCGAGCGGATGGCCGGAGAGGTAGAAGCCCACGGCGGCGAACTCCTCGGCCAGCCGCTCGGCGGGCCGCCAGTCCTCGACCGCCGGCAGGCGCGGCGGCGGCAGTTCGGCCGGACCGCCGAACAGCGACACCTGATCAGACGCGGCCTCCTCCTGCGCTGTCGCAGACCAGGCGGACAGCGCGTCGAGCCCCTCGAACACCCGGCGGCGGTTGGGCTCCAGCGCGTCGAAGGCGCCGGCGCGGGCCAGCATCTCCA
>DAINOD010000009.1:0-65956 GCA_036735545.1 Rubrimonas sp.
GACTGGACGCTGTCGTGCCTGTTCGACGCCATGGGCGCGATGAGCGCGAAGTACAACGCGACCCCCGAGCGCGCCAGCCGCGCCTTCGACGCCGACCGCGACGGCTTCGTGATCGGCGGCGGGGCGGGCGTCGTGGTGCTGGAGGAGCGCGAGCGGGCGCTGGCCCGCGGCGCACGGATTTACGCCGAGGTCACCGGCTATGGCGCCACCTCGGACGGCCACGACATGGTGGCGCCCTCGGGCGAGGGGGCGGAGCGCTGCATGCGGCTCGCCATCTCCACGCTGGGCGGGCGCAAGGTGGACTACATCAACGCCCACGGCACCTCGACGCCCGCCGGCGACGTCACGGAGGTGGAGGCGGTGCGGCGTGTGTTCGGCGAGGGGCGCACGCCGCCGATCAGCTCCACCAAGTCCCTGACCGGCCACTCGCTGGGCGCCACCGGCGCGCAGGAGGCGATCTACTGCATGCTCATGCTGCAGGGCGACTTCATCGCGGCCTCGGCCAATGTCGAGCGCCTCGACCCGGCGATCCGCGAAGGCGAGATCGCGCTGAGCCGCGTCGACGACGCAGGGCTGGAGACGGTCATCTCCAACAGCTTCGGCTTCGGCGGCACCAACGCGACGCTCGCGCTCAGCCGGCACGACGGCTAGCGCGATGGCACTTTCCGCAGGGGGCCTGATGGCCGGCAAGCGCGGCCTCGTGATGGGGGTGGCGAACGACCACTCCATCGCCTGGGGCATCGCGCAGGCGCTCTATGGCGCGGGCGCGGAGATCGCGCTGAGCTACCAGGGCGAGGCGTTCGGCCGCCGCGTCGCGCCGCTGGCCGAGCGCATCGAGGCCCGGCTGACCGTGGACGCGGACGTGACCAACGCCGCCTCGCTCGACCGCGCCTTCGAGCGGATCGCCGAGGAGTGGGGCGGGATCGACTTCGTGGTGCACGCCATAGCGTTCTCCGACAAGGCCGAGCTGCAGGGCCGCTACGCCGACACGACCCGTGCGAACTTCCTGCGCACCATGGAGATCAGCTGCTTCTCCTTCGTCGACGTGACCCGCCGGGCCGCGGCGCTGATGCCGCAGGGCGGGGCCGCGCTGACGCTGAGCTATCTCGGCGCCCAGCGCGTGATGCCCAACTACAACGTCATGGGCGTCGCGAAGGCGGCGCTGGAGGCGTCCGTGCGCTACCTGGCCGCCGACTACGGCCCGGCGGGCGTGCGGGTGAATGCGCTGAGCCCGGGGCCGATGCGCACGCTGGCGGGCTCGGCCATCGGCGGCGCGCGGCGGGTCTACAAGCTGACCGCAGAAACCGCGCCCTTGCGCCGCAACGCCGCGCTGAGCGAGGTGGGCTCGGCGGCGCTGTTCCTGCTGTCGCCGATGGGCGCGGCGGTCAGCGGCGAAGTCCTGTTCGCCGATTGCGGCTTCCACGCCATGGGGATGGCGCCGGTGGCGGCCGACGCCGTCGGCTGAGCCGCGGGCCCCGGCCGAGCGCCGTCGCGGAACCTCGCCCGACCCGTTCGCGTTGGTTTGCCGACAGCGCGTCTGTCGGTCTGACCGGCGCATCCGATGAGCGGGAGGCCGCGATGGCTGAAGACAGGGTTGCGCACGAACTGCTCGAGCGCTCCGTGGAGATCGCCGGCGAGCAGGAGCGGGTCTCCGTAGGCGACGTGATCGACGGTTTCGGCGCGCGCGGCTTCGGCCCGCTGCTCGCCGTCGGCGGGTTGCTGGCGGTGGTGCTGACGCCGATCCCGGCGACTTCGGTGATATTCGGGCTGATCCTCGCCCTGCTCGGCGCCCAGCATGTCATTCGCGGCGACCGGGCCCCCTGGCTGCCGGAGCGGCTGCGCGCGATGCGCGTCAGTTCCGCGAGGCTGCAGCGGATGGTCGGTCGGATCGATCCATGGGTGAGCAGGATCGACGTGCTGTTCCGCCCGCGCGCCACGACGCTCGCGGCCGACGGTCTCGCGCGGGTCTGGGCCGGCGTGGTGACGGCGCTCGCCATTTCGATGATCCCGTTCTCCATCGTGCCGGGCGGGGCCATCCCCTCGGCCTTGCTCATCGCGATCATGGGTCTGGCGATCGCTGCGCGCGACGGGGTCGTGCTCACCGTCGCAGGTTCGGTCGGCGCCGTCGTGATTCTCGTGGCGACGGGCATCCTGCCGTGACGGTCGCGCACGCCGCGGCATAGTCGCGGCTGGCCGGCGCCGTTGCGGTCGGTGGCGGGGGTGCGCGGCGCCGCTTGACCCGGCGTCCCGCGTCGACCTACACCCCACCACGAAATTTCAATAGCTTACCGCCGCAGGAAAGACCGCGCCCCATGAAGGAATACGCCATCGCCGCCATTCCCGCGGACGGGATCGGGCCGGAGGTCATCGAGGCGGGCGTGGCCGTGCTCGACGCGCTCGCGGCGCGGATGGGCGACGTGGCCTTCCGGGTGACGACGTTCGACTGGGGTTCGGACCACTACAAGCGCCACGGCGTCATGATGCCCGCCGACGGGCTGGAGCAGTTGAAGCCCTTCGACGCCATCTATTTCGGGGCGGTCGGCGCGCCGGATGTGCCGGACCATGTGACGCTCTGGGGCCTGCGGCTGCCGATCTGCCAGGGTTTCGACCAATACGCCAACGTCCGCCCGACGCGCATCCTGCCCGGCGTGCGCACGCCCCTGCGCGACGTCGGGCCCGGCGACCTCGACTGGGTGATCGTGCGCGAGAACTCCGAGGGCGAGTATTCCGGCCACGGCGGCCGAGCGCACCGGGGGCTGCCCGAGGAAGTAGGCACCGAGGTCGCGATCTTCACCCGCACGGGCGTCACGCGCATCATGCGCTACGCGTTCCGGCTGGCGCAGGCGCGGCCGCGCAGGCTGCTGACGGTGGTCACCAAGTCCAACGCCCAGCGCCACGGCATGGTGATGTGGGACGAGATCGCAGCGGAGGTCGCGCAGGAGTTCCCCGACGTGAGCTGGGACAAGATGCTGGTCGACGCCATGACCGTGCGCATGACGCTGAATCCGCGCAGCATCGACACCGTGGTCGCGACCAACCTGCACGCCGACATCCTGTCCGATCTCGCCGGGGCGCTGGCCGGAAGCCTCGGCGTCGCGCCGACCGCCAACATCGACCCCGAGCGGCGCTTCCCCTCGATGTTCGAGCCCATCCACGGTTCGGCCTTCGACATCGCCGGCAAGGGGATCGCCAACCCGGTCGCGACCTTCTGGACGGCGGCGCAGATGCTGGAGCATCTCGGCGAGCCGGGCGCCGCCGCGCGTCTTATGCGCGCCGTCGAGGCGGTCTGCGCCGCCGGGATCACGACCCCGGACATCGGGGGCGCCGCAACGACGCGCGAGGTGACCGACGCCGTGATCGCGGCGATCCGCGGCGACAACGCCTGACGCGACACCGGAACCGGCGTGGCGTCAGGCGCGTTTCGTTTTGTCGCGGTCGATATTCGCAAGCCGCGCCCTCGTGAATTTTTCTTGTTGATCCCGGTTTACTGGAACTCCCTCCGCTACCGGACGTTTAGACCCTGAGACTAGCGCCCGACACTTTGGCGCTTCTCTTCGAAAAGGGAGCGACATCATGAAGAATCTTCTTGCCACCACCGCCCTGGTCGCCGGCATGGCCGGCGTCGCGTTCGCGCAGACCGCGCCCGCCACGCCGCCCGCCGCCGAGACACCGCCCGCCGCCGGCATGACCCAGACCGAAACGGCCCCGATGGGCGCGGATCGGCTCGGCTTCGTGACGTCCGCGCAGGCGACCGACATCCACGGCTCCGACCTGATCGGCGCCACGATCTACGCCGCCGACTACGATGGCGACGCGCAGGGCTACTTCCGCCGTGAAGACGCCGCCTTCGAGAGCATCGGCTCGGTCAACGACGTGCTGATGTCGCGCGACGGCGAGGTTCGCGCCGTGCTCGTGGACATCGGCGGCTTCCTCGGCATGGGCGCGCACACCGTCGCGCTCGACATGGACTCGCTGTCCTTCGTGACCGAGAGCGACGACGCCCGCGACTGGCGCATCGTCGTCGACGCCTCGCGGGACGCGCTGGAAGACGCGCCGGCCTACGAGGAGAACGAGCGTCAGGTCCGCGCGCAGTCGCCGCTGGTCCGCCGTGACGGCTGGGCGACGGCAGAAGAGGACGCGCTGACCGCTGACAAGCTGATGGGCGTGGCCGTCTACGACGTGAACGACGAGAACATCGGCAGCGTCGCCGACTTCGTCGTCACCGAGAACGGTTCGATCGAGCAGGCCGTGCTCGACGTGGGCGGCTGGCTCGGCATCGGCGCCCACCGCGTCGCGGTGCCGTTCCAGCAGATGCGCATCCTGCGCGAGACCGACGGCGACGACATGCGCGCCTATGTCGACGTCTCCGAGGAGCGGCTGCGTGAAATGCCGTCCTTCGAGGGCTGATCCACTACCACGCTGAAACTGCGCCGGGCCCTCGGGTCCGGCGTTTTCCGTGGGCGGCGCAGGGATGCGCGGGCGTTGCGCCCCGCGCCCGGCCGTGCCCACACTCCCCCCCGCCGCCGCCGTCTCGCCAGCCGCAGCCGAAGCAGAAGGGCTCCGCGCATGAAGCTGTTCGCCTGCCCCGCCTGCGCGGCCGGGCTCTTTTTCGAGAACGCGCGCTGTCTGAGTTGCGGGGCGGCGGTCGGCTACGATCCGACCGACGCCGAGATGCGTCCGGCCGTGGACGACGCCCGGCGCCGATGCGCCAATGCGAGCGACGACGGGGCGGGGTGCAACTGGCTGGTCGCCGCGGACGACGCACATGACTTCTGCGTGGCCTGCCGGCTCAACCGCACGATCCCCGACCTCTCGGTCGACGGAAATCTCGACCTCTGGCGCGCCCTCGAGGCTCAGAAGCGCCACATGGTCTACGCCCTGCTGCGCCTCGGCCTGCCCGTGGCGCCGCGGGAAAGCGACCCCGAGGGCGTGGCCTTCGACTTTCTCGCCGACCCCGATCCCAGCTTCACCGACCGTGGCCGCGTGCTGAGCGGCCATGCGGAGGGGCTGATCACGCTCAACATCCGCGAGGCCGATCCGGCGGAGCGCGAGCGGATGCGGCGCGACATGGACGAGCCCTACCGCACGCTGTTGGGCCATTTCCGCCACGAGATCGGCCACTATTACTGGGAGCGGCTGGTGCGCGGCGCGGCGTGGCTCGAGCCGTTCCGCGCGGCCTTCGGCGACGAGCGCGCCGACTACGCCGAGGCGCTGGAGCGCCACTACGCCGACGGCCCCGCGCCGGACTGGCGCGCGCGCCATGTCAGCGCCTACGCGGCGAGCCACCCCTGGGAGGACTGGGCCGAGAGCTTCGCCCACTACCTGCACATGCTCGACACGCTGGAGACCGCGTGGCGGCTCGGCCTGCGGCTCGATCCGCGCTCGGTGGCGCAGACGGCGAGGGCGATGGCGGTCGCGCCCGACTTCGACCCGTTCGGCCCGACCGAGTTCGCCACGCTGGCGGAGTGCTGGCTGCCGCTGACGGTCGCGCTGAACAGCCTGTCGCGCAGCATGGGACAGGGCGACCTCTATCCCTTCGTCCTCGCGCCGCCGGCGCTGGCCAAGCTCGGCTTCGTCCACCGGGTCGTGCACGGGATGGGGCCGGACTGACGCCCCGCGGCGCGCGACAGGCCCTTTATCGCGACGCCGCAGCGGCCTAACGATGGCGCGGCGGCGGGTTGCGCCGCCGGGCGAAGGACGGCGCATGCGCACCCGGGTGGCGATCATCGGCGGCGGGCCATCGGGGCTGCTGCTGGCCCAGCTTCTGCATCTGGCGGGGGTCGACAGCGTCGTGCTGGAGCGGCGCGACCGGGCGCACGTGCTCTCGCGCATCCGCGCCGGCGTGCTGGAGGCCGGCACGGCCGAGGTGCTGCGCGCGGCCGGCGTCGGCGCGCGCATGGACCGCGAGGGCGAAGCCCATCACGGCTTCCACCTCGGCTTCGGCGGCGGTCTGGCGCGGGTCGACCTGACGGCCGCCACGGG
Organism: Rubrimonas sp.; assembly: GCA_036735545.1. Classification (GTDB taxonomy): domain Bacteria; phylum Pseudomonadota; class Alphaproteobacteria; order Rhodobacterales; family Rhodobacteraceae; genus Rubrimonas. The sequence goes on from DAINOD010000009.1 coordinate 5,983, forward strand.
CAAGACGGTGACCGTCTACGGCCAGACCGAGGTGACGCGCGACCTCTACGCCGCCCGCGACGCGGCGGGGGGCGCGGTGATCCACGACGCGGAGGACGTCGCGCTGCACGGCCTCGACGGCGACGCCCCCTTCGTCACCTGGCGCGAGGGCGGCGCCGAACGCCGCCTCGACTGCGATTTCGTCGCCGGTTGCGACGGCTTCCACGGCGTCAGCCGCGCGTCGATCCCGCCGGACCGCGTCCGGTTGTTCGAGCGGGTCTACCCTTTCGGATGGCTGGGCGTGCTGTCGCGCACCCCGCCCGTGGCGGACGAGCTGATCTACGCGCGCCACCCGCGCGGCTTCGCGTTGTGCTCGCTGCGCAATCGCGCCCTCAGCCGCTACTACGTCCAGGTCTCCGCCGACGAGCGCGTCGAGGACTGGTCCGACGACCGCTTCTGGGACGAGCTGAAGGCGCGCCTGCCCGGCGCGGTCGCGGCCGGGCTGGTCACGGGCCCCGCCATCGAGAAATCCATCGCGCCGCTGCGCAGCTTCGTCGCAGAGCCGATGCGCTGGGGGCGGCTGTTTCTCTGCGGCGACGCCGCCCACATCGTGCCGCCGACCGGCGCCAAGGGCCTGAACCTGGCGGTCGGCGACGTGCACTACCTTTCGCAGGCGCTGACCGCGTTCTACGCCAGCGCCGACGCCTCGGGGATCGAGGGCTATTCCGACCGGGCGCTCGCGCGGGTGTGGAAGGCCGAGCGGTTCTCGTGGTCGCTGACCACCCTCCTGCACTGCTTCCCCGAGGACGGCCCCTTCGGCGACCGCATCAAGCAGGCCGAGCTCGACTACATCGCCTCCAGCCCCGCCGCCATGGCCGCCATCGCCGAGAACTACGTCGGCCTGCCGTTCTGAACGCTCACGCCCCGTGGCTGCGCGGGTAGCCGTTGCGCGGCGGCGGCGCCCAGCCCGCCAGCGCCCCGGGCGCCGGCGCGAAGGTCTCCACCAGCAGCGGGTGGCAGGGCTGGTCGTCGCTGGAATGGCCCGAACCGCAATCGCCGCCGGGGCAGGCCGACAGGGCGCAGAGCAGGTCGATCTCCGCGAAGAACTCGATGAAATCGCCCGGTCGCACCGGGCTCGCCTTCATGAAATAGCGGTTCTCGCCGGCGGTGAAGCCGGTCGCCATGAAGACGTTGAGCACGTCGTGGACATGGCCCTCGGCCTCGGCCGCCGCCATGCCGGTCTCCGCCGCCAGCGCGCGGGACAGGTTGGAGTGGCAGCAATGGTGATAGTCGCCCCCGCCGAGCAGTCGCTGGGTGTAGGGGTCGCAGCGCGTGCCGATGACGTCGTGCACCCCCGCCCCGTCGGCGTCGACGCCATACCACCCCAGCGTGTCGCGGGTGATCGTTGCCATGGGCCGCAGGTGCGGCAGACAGCTCCAGAGCCGGCAGCCGGCGGTGACGTGGGTTCCGTGCAGCGCGCGGGTCTTGCCGGAGAAGAAGCGCTCCGACAGATCGTCCGCCGCCCACATGTTGAGATCGCCCACCTGAGGCCCCTCGACGCAGGTGATGCGGAACAGCCCGCCCGCTGGCGCGCGGAAGGCGCGGCCGTCGCGGGGCGGGACGACCACCTCTCCCGTCTTGCGCGCGCCCTGCCGGACGCCGGCGTGGAAGGCGGGGTCGGGCTCGGGCAGGCTGTCGGTGGGGTAGACGACGACAGGCCGCGCCGCGCGGCGTGCGGCGGCGTCGGCGGGCGCGGGCGGGCGGGGCCAGGCGGTCATGGCGGGCTCCTCAACGGGAGACGAGCAGCGGCGCGCGGCCGAGCGGCACGGGGCCGAGCCACGCCGTGCCGCCCGAAAAGCTCAGCGTCGCCTCGATGGCGTCGCCGCCGGTGAGGCGTGCGAGAAATCCCAGCCCCTGCTCCACCAGCCGCGCAAGATCGGGGTCGAGCGCGCCGCCCGCCACGGCGGCCTCCAGCATCCGCCGCCAGTTGCGCGCGCGCACCGCTATGCGGCCGTCGGCGTAGCCGCGCGCGTCGGCGCGCAACTGCCCCGAGGCGGACAGCGCGAGTTCGCCCCACTGCGCCTCCAGCGCCTTCAGCGACAGCGCCGTGACCTGCGGCGGCGCCTGCTCCAGCGCGAAGCGGTCGAGCGGTCGGTCCAGCGCCACCTGCGCGTCGATGCGCGCGGTCTGGGCGCGGTCGGGCAACGTTCCGGTGGGGTCGAGCCGCAGTCGCAGAAAGGCGGGCGGCAGGATGTCCTCCAGCGCCAGGTAGACGTCGTAGCCGTTGGGCGGCGTCTGGCCCGCCTCCGCCCGCCGCACATGCGCCTCCAGGCGGCGCACGCCCGCGCGCCAGCCGGCGTCGGCGTCGAGGCTCAGCGCCTCGCCCTCCACCGACACGCGCGACAGCGCCATCGACAGGCCGGGCACCAGCCGCGCCGAGCCGCGCAGGCTCTCCGACCGCACCCGCGCGCGCGCGCCGGGGAAGGCCAGCGTCTGCTCCGGGCCCAGCGCCACGATGGCGGCGTTGGGCTGCCAGGACAGCATCAGGATGTCGAGGAACGGCGCCTCCCACGCCCAGCCGTTGGCGGGGTCGGCCAGGGCCAGCCCCTCCAGCCGCGTGTCGAAGCGGTTGGGAAAGCCCGCGGTCTCAAGCGACGCCACGTCGGCCTGCCAGCCCGCCGCGCGCCGCTCCGCCAGCCAGCCCTGCAGCGCCCGCTCATGCGCCGCGGCGCCGAGGAACCACCATCCCGACCAGCCCGCCGCGGCCAGCGCCACCGCCGCGAAGAGGATGCGCCATTTCACGTCAGGTCTCCCCCCCTCGCGGGTCCGGTCGCGTCCGGGTATAGCTGCACGGATGCAGGATGAGAACGGCGCCCGCCCCGAACATCCGCCCGGCCCGCCTCCGGACTGGGTGTTCGGCTACGGCTCTCTCATGTGGCGGCCCGGCTTCGACTGGACCGAGCGGCGGCGGGCGCGACTGATCGGCTGGCGGCGGAGCTTCTGCCTGCGCTCGATCCGCTATCGCGGCACCCCTGAGGCGCCCGGCCTCGTGCTGGGCCTCGACGCCGAGCCCGGCGCGGTGTGCGAGGGCGTCGCCTATCGACCCGCCGACCCCTTCGCGGCGCGCGACTACCTGCGCGAGCGCGAGCTTGTCACCTACGCCTATCGCGAGACGGCGCTGCCGCTCCTGCTCGACGACGGGACCGAGGCCGCCGCCTTGACCTACGTCATCGACCGGGCCCACGCCCAGTATGCCGGCGGGCTCTCCCGCGCCGAGCAGGCCGCGATCATCGCGCGCTGCGCGGGCCCGATGGGGCCGAACGCGGAATATCTCGCGAACACCATGGAGCATCTGGCGGCGCTGGGCGTTAGAGACTCCGAGCTGGAGGCGTTGGACGCCGCCGTTCGGGCTGCGATCGTGGCGGAGGGGGAAGAGGCATGAGACGCATCGGCTTGGCGATAGGCGGCGTCGCGGCCGCGGGCGCGGCGCTGTTTCTGAACTACTACCTGCCCTCGCGGGAGATCGTGCGCATCGTCGGCACCGAGGTGGTGCGCAACGAAGATCGCCGCGACCCCTCGGGCATTCCCGAGATTCGCGACATGCGCCTGATCAACGCCGTGGACGCGCGTGGCCGCGCCGTGGTGTTCCGAAACCAGGACACCGGCTGGGGCTGGCCGCCCTACTTCAAGTTCAACAGCGCCGATCTGTCGGCGCGGGCCGGCGATACGGTCTCCACCGAGGCGAGCCCGCGCTGGATGGTGGTGACCAGCTACGGCTGGCGCATCAACCTGCTGACGCGCTTTCCCAACGCGGTCGCGATCCGCCCGGCCGACAGCCAGGACGAGACGCTGATCCCGTGGTTCAACATCGTCTTTCTCGTGCTGCTGGCCGCGGCCGTGCTGACGGTGCGGCGGCGGATCATGCGGCTTTTCGGCGACTGAAGCGGTCGAGACGGAACGGGCTGAGCTCGAGCCCCGGCCCGGCGTCAGCCGCCAGCGCCGCCGCCGCCCGCCCCGCGCCGGGGCCGAGCCCGAAGCCGTGGCCGGAGAACCCCGTCGCGACCACCAGCCCCGGCAGCGCGGCGACGCGGTCGATCACCGGCAACTCGTCGGGCATGACGTCGATCATGCCGCCCCAGGTCGCCGCCACCCTCTCGCCGCGCAGGGCGGGGTGCAGGTCGCGCGCGGCGTCGAGCACGCTGGCCAGCAGCGCGGTGTCAGGGGCCGGGTTCATGACGCGGATCGCCTCGAAGGGACTCTCGTCGTCGCCGGTCCAGTGCGCCCGGGCGAGCGGGCCGAAGAAGCCCGCGCCTGCGCGCAGCTTCAGGATGCCCCAGCGCCGGCGCAGCAGCGTCGCGAAGGCCGGCAGGTGGACGAAGGCGGCCGGGATCAGGTCGAACCGCGCCGCGCCCGCCCGCGCGATGGTGACGCCGCCGTCGCCGCGCGGCCGGATCGAGGCGCGCGCAGCGCTAAGCGGCCCCCGCGCCGCCGCCGCGCCGCCGACCGTGCGCAGGACCGAGGCGCGCACCCCGAGCTGCGGCAGGGGGACGCGGTGGTTCTCGAGAAAGCTGCGCGACCAGGCCCCGCCGGCCAGGATCGCGGCGTCGCAGGCGATGCGCCCGCGCTCGGTGACCACGCCGCGCACCCGCCCGCCCGCCATGTCGAGCACCCGCGCCGCGCAGCCCTCCAGCACCGCGACGCCCTTGCGCGCGGCCAGCCGCGCCATCGCGGGCACGGCGAGCCCCGGCTCCGCCATGCCGTCGGAGGGCGTGTGCATCGCGCCGGCGAAGCGGCGGTCGTCGCGACCCAGATGCGCGTCGGTCTCGGCGGCGGTCATCAGGCGGGTGTCCATCTGGTGCTCGCGGGCGTGGACCATGAAGGCCTCGAAGCCCGCCCGCTCGGCCTCGGTCTCGGCGAGGTAGGTGGCGCCGGTGCGCCGCCAGCCGGTGTCGAGGTCGAGTTGCGGCGCGATCCGGTCCCACTCGCGCATCGCGTCGAGCATCATCGGCAGCTCCGCCGGGTCGCGGCCCTGCGCGCGGACATAGCCCCAGTTGCGGCTCGACTGCTCGGCCGCGACGCGCCCCTTCTCCACCAGCGCGACGCTGAGCCGCCGTTCAGCCAGCGCAAGCGCGGCGGTCACGCCGACCACCCCGCCGCCGATCACGACGACGTCGACCTTCGAGGGCAGGTTCATGGGCGTTCCTCCGGTTCGATCTCGGCGCGAAAGCCCCGCGCCGCCCAGTCGCCCAGCCGCGGCGGCAGCCGGCCGTCGAGCCACACGAGCAGGGCCAGAGGCCAGGGGAAGGTGATCAGCGACGCGCCGGCGGCGAGGCGGCGCGCGATCAGGTCCGCCGCGCGGTCGGCGTCCATCTCGAAGGGCTTGAAGCCGCGGTGGCGCGCCGACATCGCCGTGGTCACGAAGCCGGGCGAGACCACCGTCACCCCCACCCCCAGCGGCCCCAGCCAGCCGCGCAGCGCCTGCCCGTAGGCGCGCACCGCGGCCTTGGAGGCGCTGTAGGACGGCATGTCGGCCAGGGGCCTCAGCGCGGCGAGCGAGCCCATCAGCGCCACCCGCCCCCGCCCCCGGGCGATCAGCGCGGGCAGCAGCGGCTCCACCGTGTTGAGCATCCCGACATAGTTGATCTCCCAGACCCGGCGCGCGTCCTCGGGCCGCTCGGGCGCGCGGCCGGGCCGCAGGCCCGCCGAGACGCCGGCGTTGGCGATCACCAAGTCCACCGGTCCGGCCGCGTCGAAGGCGGTCAGCGCCGCCTCCATGCCCGCCCTGTCGGTCACGTCGAGAGCGGCCGTCTCGACCGCCGCCCCCCGCGCGCGCGCCGCGACGGCGACGGCCTCCAGCCGCTCCGCGTCGCGCCCGGTCAGCAGCAGCGCGACGCCCGGCGCGGCGAGGCGCAGCGCCAGCGCGCGGCCGAGGCCCGCCGAAGCGCCGGTGATCGCCACGCGGCTCATGCGGCGGCGGCCACCGGGCGGCGGCGCAGGATCAGGTCGGCGACCCCCGCCGCCCCCGGCCCCATGCCCTCGCCGTCGAAGGCGCCGGGCGTCTGGATCTCGGCGGCGATCTGGCGGACGAAGGCGGCGACGCGGGAAGGATCGGGGCGCGGCGGCGCCGCCCAGAAGGCGTCGAGCGGCCCGCGCCAGGCCAGCCCCTCCCACACCGCGGGCCCCATCGCCGCCACCGGCACGCCCGCGCGCAGGGCGCCCAGTCCCAGCGTCGAGTTCACCGCGACCACGCCGGCGAGCCGCCCGAACAGCGCCTCGGCCGATCCGCCGTCGAGAAAGACCGCGCGCGGATGGGCAGCCAGCCGCGCCCAGGGCGCGAGCCCGGGGTCGAGGGGATGGGGCTTGACCACGAGCAGCGCGTCGGCCGGCGCGGCGCGGTCGAAGGAGGCCAGCGCCTGCGCCAGCGCGGCGCGCATGCCCGCGGGATAGCGGTCGCGGATCTGGAAGTCGGTCTCGAGCTGCAGCGCGAACAGGAACACCGGCCCGCGCGCTGCGGCGATGCGCGCCAGCGCCTCCGCGCGCTCCCGGCGCCGGAGCGGCCAGCGCGCCGCCTTGCCCGCCCAGCCGAGCCACTCGCGCGCGGGATGGACAAGCTCGTGGCTGCGATAATGGGGATAGGACAACGGCCCGGCGATCAGATTGGCGAGATGCCAGCCCGTGTCCATCGCCGCGAAGGCCGCGAAGCCCCCGCGATAGCGCGGCGAGGGCGGATCGGCTTCGGCGTCGGTCTCGGTCTCGGTCTCGGTCTCGGGCGCCGGGCCGCGCGGGCGCCAGGCCCCCAGGGCGTCGGGCTCGACGGTCAGGAAACCCGGGCGCAGCCAACCCTGCTCGACCACATGGACCAGCGCGCCGGCCGCGCGCGCCGCGGCGAAGCCCTCCGCATGCATCCAGCGCCCGTCGCCGAGGCCCACGACGTCGGTCGCCCCGGTCCCGGCCAGCGCGCGCGCGAGAAAGCCGGGCCATTCGGCGCGCGTCCCCCGGAAGCGCAAGGCCGGCCGGCCGCGCCAGAACAGCGCGTCGCCGGGACAGAACAGCACCCGGCTCACGCCCGCGCCCCGCGCCGCCACCGCGTCGGCCAGCCGTGCGAAGAACGGCGAGCGGGGGCCCTGCAGCAGCATGACATGGCGGCGCGCGGTCATGGGTCCCCGCTTACAGCGACCCCCGCGCAACGCCAAGCGCCGCTCGCGCGCCGCTGCGTTGACAGCGCCCCGACCCTCCCCCTAGAGCGGCTCACCGCCAGCCGAGGGCCCCTCCGTGCCGCCGCCAGACCGCACCGTGCTGTTCCTCCAGGGGCCGCCGTCCACCTACTGGGCCGAACTCGGCGACGCGCTGGCCGCGCGCGGGGCGCGGGTGCTGCGGGTCAACCTCAACGCCGCCGACGCGCTGTTCTGGCGCCGACCGGGCGCGCTGAACTACCGCGGCTCCCTGCGCGGCTGGGGGCGCTGGCTCGCCGGGCTGATGCGGGCGGAGGGCGTGACGGACCTGCTCTACTACGCCGACCGCCTGCCCTATCACCGCATCGCGCTCAAGCGCGCGCGCAGCCTAGGGGTGGACGCGCATGCGGTCGAGTTCGGCTATCTGCGCCCCGACTGGCTGACGCTGGAGCGCGAGGGGATGGGCGCCTTCTCCCACTTCCCCGACGATCCGGCGCTCTGGGCGGCGGACGCGCCGGCGCCCGACATGGCGCCCCGCTACCCCCACGGCTTCGGCGACGAGGCGCGGGCGGAGGTGATCTACAACCTCGCCGCAAGCTTCGGCCGGCCGTTCTTTCCGCGCTATGTCGCAGACAAGTACTACTGGCCGCTGTTCGACTATCTGGTCTGGCTGCCGAAGTTCCTCCGCGCCGGGCGCGACCGGCGGCGGGCCGGCGAGATCGTCGCCGACTGCCTGCGCGGCGTCTTTCCGTATGCGCTGGTCGCGCTGCAGATGCAGAGCGACTACCAGATGCGCGCCTGCTCGGCGTTCCGCCACCAGCGCGACATGATGTCGATGGTCGCCCGCAGCTTCGCCGCCCACGCGCCGCGCGACATGCAACTCGTCTTCAAGGTCCACCCGCTGGACAACGGCTGGGAGCGTTGGGGCGCGCATGCCCGGCGCCTGGCGGCGGCGCACGGGCTCGAGGGGCGGGTGCGGGTGCTGAACGGGGGCGACCTCGGCGCGCTGATCGCCGCCGCGCACGGGGTGGTCGCGATCAATTCGACGGTGGGGGTCCATGCCCTGCGAGCGGGCCGGCCGACGATCGCGCTGGGGGCGGCGGTCTACGAGGCGCCGGGGCTCACGCATCGCGGCGGGCTCGACACGTTCTGGACCGCGCCGAAGGCGCCGGACCGCGCCGCCGTGGACGCCTTCGTCGCCACGCTCGCCGACCGCTTCCAGGTGAAGGGATCGTTCTATAACCCCGAGGGACGGCGCGCGGCGGCCGCGACGATGGCCGAGCGGATCATGACCGGGCGCGTCGGGCCGGGGCCCGGGCGTCTTGGCGCGCCGCCGCGGGCGGCGGCGCTGGCGGCGGCGCGGCGCAGGATGCGGGAGGAGGCGCGATGAGCGACGTCGAGACCATCCGCCGGCCGAAGGCGAAAACGCTGGTCGAGCGGCCGAAGCTCTACAAGGTGATCCTTCTCAACGACGACTACACCCCGCGCCCCTTCGTGGTGCAGGTGCTGAAGGCGGTGTTCCGCATCGGCGCCGATCAGGCGCATGGCATCATGCTGACCGCCCACCGCAAGGGCGCCTGCGTGGTGGCAGTCTTCACGCGCGAGGTGGCGGAGACGAAGGCGACGCTGGGCACCGAGGCAGGCCGGCGCGCTGGCTATCCGCTGACCTTCACGACGGAGCCGGAGGAATAGGTCGCGCGAAGCCGGTCGCGCCCCGACGGGTGCGCCCTGGCCAGAGCGGCGGCGAGACGCGACAGACGCGCGCAGTCGCCAGAGCGCGCGGACCGGTCGAGCGTCACGGCGCCATCGGCGCCGACCTCGCGGTATCGCGCGCCGTCGAGCGCAAGAAGGCGCCCGTCAGCCAGCGCCACCGTCAGCCGTTCCGCGGCGAAGTCGGGCGAAACTTCTGCGGCGCAGCCGCGCGGGCTCGACGTGGCGGCGGACGCGCCGTCATGGAGCGCGAGACCCGCCCCCGTGGCCATCGCGGCGCCGAGAAACGCAGACGCAAGAACTCGCTGCGCGGTCATGTCGTTCCTCCCCACGCCCAACATCGTCGCGACGGGAAACGCCCGCGCCGCGAGCCTGTTCCACCCTCGACGCGGATTGCGTCCCGCGTTAGGCCTCGCCGCGGCGAAAAGGGGAGTGGGCGCGTGACCCGGATCATCGACAGCCTCGCGGAGATCGCGGCGGACTACGACGCGTTGTTCTGCGACCTGTGGGGCTGCTACCACAACGGCGTCACGCCCTACGCCGCCGCCGTGACGGCGCTGCGGGGCTTCCGCGCCCGGGGCGGCGCCGTGGTGCTGATGACCAACGCGCCGCGCGCCAACCGCTTCGTGCTGCGCCACCTCGACCGCATGGGCGCGCCGGCCGACAGTTGGGACGCCGTGGTCTCCTCGGGCGACGCGGCGCTGGCCGAACTGGCTTCGGGGCGCTGGGGCCGCCGGGTGGAATATGTCGGCCCGCCCAACGATCTGAGCTTCTTCGAGGGGCTGGACGTGGCGCTGACCGGTCCCGACGAAGCCGAGGCGGTGGTCTGCATCGGGCTGGAGGACGACAGCCGCGAGACGCCCGACGACTACGCGGGGCGCATCGCGGGCTGGGCGGCGCGGGGCCTGCCGATGCTCTGCGCCAACCCAGACATCGTGGTTGACCGCGGCCACGAGCGCCTCTGGTGCGCCGGCGCCATCGCCGAGGCCTATCGCGCCGCGGGCGGGACCGTCGCCTATCCCGGCAAGCCGCATCCGCCGATCTACGCGCTGGGGAGAGAGTTGCTGGCGGGCATGGGGCGCACGGCGCCGCGCATCCTGGCGGTGGGCGACGGCATCGCGACCGACGTGCTGGGCGGCGCGCAGGCGGGGGTGGACACGCTGTTCGTGACCGGTGGGCTGGCGGCCGAGGCGGTCTCCGACGACCCCGACCGCCCCGACCCCGCCCGGCTGGCCCGCTGGCTGGAGAGCGCGCCGGCGCAGCCGACCTACGCCATCGGCCGCCTGCGCTGAGCGGCCGGAGCGCACTCCGCGCGGAGCGAAGCGCGGTTCGGGAGATTCCGCGCCTCGACCGGATCGGCTAGAGCGTCGCCGCGAGCCCCGCGGCCCCGACCAGCAGCGCGACCGCGCCGACGCAGGCCTGCAGCCCCGCGGCGACCCGGCCGAACGCGGGGCCCGAGGCGGTCAGCGCCGCCTCCCGCGCCGCGGCGGCGGCCAGCGCAGAGGCGACCGTGACCACCGCGACGCCCGCCGACATCGCCAGCACCGCCAGAGCGCCCGCCACGGGCACGCCCGCCGCCCAGGCCACCGCCAGCGTGATCATCGCCCCGCCGCATGGCCGCGCGGCGATGGCGGCGACCAGCGCGGCGCCGAAGCGCGCGTCGAGGCGGGCGTCAGGGGGCGTGTGACGGTGATGGTGGTCGTGGTGGCCGCAACCGCAGGCGGGCTCGGCGGTCCAGAGGCCCCGCAGGCCGCGCCAGCCCAGCCACAGGCCGAGCGCCACGAGCGTCGCATGGCCGATCGGCGCGAGCGTGGCGTCGCTGCGGGCCAGATCGCGCAGCCCGAGACTCCAGGCGAGGCCCAGCGCGCCGTAGACCACCGCCACCGCCACAGCCCCCTGCGCCAGCGACCCCGCCGCCGCGAGGCCGGCGAGGCGCCGGGCGCTGGCCCGCGTGCCCGCCGCCGCCGCCGCGATCAGCGCCTTGCCGTGGCCGGGCCCCGCGGCGTGGGCGACGCCGTAGGCCGCCGCCGAGCCCATCAGCCAAGCCAGCGCGCCGGGCTCGCCGGCCCGCAGCGCCATCACGGCGCGTTGCAGCGCGTTCTGCATCGCGCGCTGCCACGCCGCCGCCTCCGCGCCGAGCGCGGCGAAAGCGCCTGTGCGCCAGAGCAGCAGCGCCAGGGCGACCGCGACGACCAGCGCCAGCGCGGCCCTCAGCCGCATGTCAGCAACGCCTTGTCGGCGAACAGCGCGCCCACGTTCGGATCGTCCGGCGTCTCGTCCGGCCCCAGCGCGAACAGCGAGGCCAGCAGGTCCGTGGCCTCCCCCATCGGGTTGAAGGGGTTGTTGTAGGTGCGGCAGGCTTCCGCGCCGGCGCCGGTCACGGCAGGGGAGCCGATCAGCGTGTAGGCCACGAAGAACTCCGGGTCGTAGATCTCGGCCGTGAAGCGCGCGCCGCGCGCCGGCGTCGGATCGGCGAGGGCGCGGGCGAAGCGGATCACCAGCGCGCCGTCCTCGAAGCCGGCGTCGATCTCCTGCGGCGGGCCGAGGTCGAGCGGCGCGCCGTCGCGGCTGAGCACGCCCTCGCCGCCGAAATCCAGCGCCCAGCCGGGCTGGAGCGCGGCGACGGCCGCCAGTCCCTCCGCGTCGGGTTCTGCGACCGGATCGAGGCCCAGTTCGGCGAGGATCAGCGCGGAATAGAACGGCTCGAAACGCCAGGCGATCTCCAGCGCCGCCAGCCGCCCGGCGTCGTCGAGCCGGAAGCCCACCCGGCTGTCGATGAAGACATGCGGGTGCGCTGCGGCCGGCGAGGCGGCCAGCGCTAGGAAGGCGGCGCAGAACTGGGCGGAGCGGCGCATGGCCGAAGACTTGGCCCGCCGCCCCGCAAGTGGCAAGCCCCTCAGGCGCCGGGCTGCAGGCAGCCGGCGAGCCCCGCGGCCAGATCGCGCATCAGCCGCGGATAGAGCCCCGCCCCCGGCGCCAGCCCCGCGCCAAGCGGGTCGAGCACCGCCGATCGCACGCCCGTCCCCTCGGTCAGGGTGGCGACGAGCGCGGGCGAGAACTGCGGCTCGGAGAAGACGCAGGCCACCTCGTCGGCCTCGATGCGTCCGCGCACCTCGGCGACGCGGCGGGCGGAGGGCTCGCGCGCGTCGCTGAGAGAGACGGCGCCCGAGGCCGGGAGGTCGAACCGCGCCTCGAAATACTGATAGGCGTCGTGGAATACGATGTAGCCCTTGCCGCGCGCCGGCGCGACGCGGGCCGCGATCTCCCGGGTCAGCGCATCGATCTCGGCGCGGCCGGCGGCGGCGTTGGCGGCGTAGGCCGCCGCGTTGGCCGGATCGGCCCGGGACAGCGCCGCGGCCATCGCGTCGAGCCAGATCGCGGCGTTGGTCGGATCGAGCCAGAGGTGAGCGTCGAAAGCGCCGTGGGCGTGGTCGTCGTCGTCGTCGTCGTGGTCCGCGTGCGCCCGGTCGTGCGAATGCCCGTGGCCGTGTGCGTGGCCATGGGCGTGCCCGTGCCCATGGGAGTGGCCTTGGGAGTGGCCGTGCCCGTGCGACTGGCCGTGGCCGGCTTCGGCGTGGTCGTCGCCATGGTCGTGCGGCTCGAAGCGGGCGTCCTCGCGGATCGGCAGCCTCACGAGGCCCTCGACCTCGGCCAGTTCGACCACCGTGGCGCGCTCCGCCAGCGAATCGATGGCGCGTTCGAGCCACGGGGCGAGCGCCTCCCCGACCCAGAACACCACGTCCGCCTCGGCGAGCGCCGCGGCCTCGGAGGGCCGCAGCGCATGGGAGTGCGGCGAGGCGCCGGGCGGCAGGATCAGCGTCGGCTCGCCGACCCCCTGCATCACCCGGGCCGCGAGCGAATGCACCGGCGCGATGTCCGTCGCGACCCGCGGGGCGGCGGCGGCGGCGCCGGCGGTCAGCAGCGCGATGCCGGCGATTATCGCCGAATGGCGTGTCATGGTTGGTCCTCCGTCGCGAATGGCGCGAGGCGGCGCGCCTTGCCGGGCGCGGCCGCCTGCTGTATCTCCGCAAGGGTTAGCGATGTTATTCTGTAACGGTCAAGAGCGGATCCCGCCCACCATGGCGACAGAACCCGGCCCCGCCGCCTTCGAGGCGCACGACCACGGCCGCTGCCGCGAGGCTGGGATGGCCGCGGCGCGCCGCTACTGCGCCGAGCGGGGGCTGCGGCTGACCGAGACGCGCGCCCGGGTGCTGGAGATCCTGCTGGAGGCCCACGCCGCGCTCGGCGCCTACGACATCCTGCGCCGGCTGACCGCCGAAGGCGTCGCCGCGCCGCAGCCGCCGGTCGCCTATCGGGCGCTCGACTTTCTCGTCGCCAACGGCTTCGCCCACCGCATCGAGAAACTGAACGCCTATGTCGCCTGCGCCCTGCCCGGCGCGCCCCACGCCGCGGCCTTCATGATCTGCCGCGACTGCGGGGCGGTCGCCGAGATCGAGGGCGGCGCGGCGGCCGAGGGGCTCGGCCGCTCCGCCGACCGGCTCGGCTTCGCCATCGACGCCGCGGTGGTGGAGGCCGAGGGGCGCTGCCGGCGCTGTCAGGAGGCCGCTTGAGCGCGCCCGCGACCACCGCGCTGGTCGAGGCGCGCGGCCTCGGCGTGACGCTCGGCGGCCTGCAGGCGCTGCGGGACGTCGATTTCCGGATCGCGCGCGGCGAGATCGTGACGGTGGTCGGCCCGAACGGCTCCGGCAAGACGACGCTGTTGCGCGCGCTGGTCGGCGCGCAGGCGCCTTCGGCCGGCTCGGTGCGCCGGATGGCCGGCCTGCGCATCGGCTATGTGCCGCAGCGGCTTGCGCTGGAGCGGGCGATGCCGCTGACGGTCGAGGGTTTCCTGCGGCTCGGCGGCGGCGACCGTGCGGCGCGGGCGGCGGCGCTGGCGGCGACGGGCGTCGCCGAGGCCGCGGACCGCCAGCTCTCGGCGCTGTCGGGCGGGCAGCTCCAGCGGGCGCTGCTGGCGCGGGCGATCATGCGCAGGCCCGACCTGCTGGCTCTCGACGAGCCGACGCAGGGGCTCGACCAGCCGGGCGTCGCGGCCTTCTACCGGCTGATCGAGCGACTGCGCACGGAGCTGGGCTGCGCCGTGCTGCTGGTCAGCCACGACCTGCACGTCGTCATGCGCGCCTCCGACCGCGTGGTCTGCGTCAACGGCCATGTCTGCTGCGAGGGCGCGCCGACGCAGGTCTCCGCAGCCCCCGCCTATCGCGCGCTGTTCGGGCTCGGGACGGAGGGCGCGCTGGCGCTCTATCGCCACGAGCACGACCACGGGCACGATCACCCGCACGGCCGCGATGCTTGCGCGCCGGCGCTGGAGGACGCGCGCTGACGCTGCTCGACGGTTTTCTCGCGCGCGCGACGCTGGCGGGGATCGGCGCGGCGCTGGCGGCGGCGCCGCTGGGCTGCTTCGTGGTGTGGCGACGCATGGCCTATTTCGGCGACGCCACGGCCCACGCGGCGCTGCTTGGCGTCGCGCTTGCCCTGGCGGTCGAGGTTCCGGTGTTCGGCGGCGTGCTGGCGGCGGCGCTGGGCATGGCGCTCTTCATCTCGCTGGCCGCCGAGCGCGCCTACGCCGCCGACACGCTGCTGGGGGTCGCGGCGCACTCGGCGCTGGCGCTCGGCGTCATCGCCGCCTCGCTGCTGCGCGGCGTGCGGGTGGATCTGGAGGCCTATCTCTTCGGCGACATCCTCGCCGTCACCCGCGGCGACGTGGCGGTGATCTGGGCCGGCGCGGCGACGGTTGCGGGGCTGCTGGCGTGGCGGTGGCGAGGCCTCCTGACCGCGACGCTCAGTCCCGACCTCGCCGCGGCGGAGGGAATAGACCCGCGCCGGGAGCGGCTGGCGCTGATGCTGGCGCTCGCCATCCTGGTGGCCGTCGCGATCAAGGTGGTGGGCGCGCTGCTGATCACGGCGCTGCTGATCGTGCCCGCCGCCGCCGCGCGCCCGTTCGCACGCGGCCCCGTCGCCATGGCGCTGACCGCCGCGGCGCTCGGCGCCGCCGCGGCCGTGGGCGGGCTCTGGGCGTCGCTGCGCTTCGACACGCCGGCGGGACCGTCGATCGTCGCCGTCGCGGCGGCGACCTTCGTGGTCGCCAACGTCCTGAGCTTTCTGCGCCGCAGACCGGCGTGACGCGCCACGATCGCCCCGATTGCGCGCAGTTCATGTTGCAACCGCGAGGTGACTTGCCTAAACGCGGGTAAAATACGGGGGCGTGAGCGGCCCCGCGCCGCAGGGCGACGTCCGGTCGAGGGGGCTACAGCCGATCCATGCGCGCTTTGGGAACCTTCCTGCCTCCCGGGCGCTTGAAGGAGCCGACTGTGCGGTTCAGTATGATGAGCCATTCGACGAAGCGGCATTCGGGAGAAGGCGTTGCTTGAACGCGTGATGGCGCACGAGGCCGCCATTCTCGGCTATGCGTGTCGCCTCCCCGCGGCCAGCGACGCAGACGCTTTCTGGCGTCTGCTGACGGAAGGCCGCTGCGCGATCGGCGAGATCGGCCCGGACCGCTGGTCGAAGGCGGCCTTCCTCAATCCGGACCGGACGGCGCCGGGGTCCACCTACAGCGCAGCGGCGGGGCTCGTCGAAGACGTTCTTTCGTTCGACGCCGGCTTCTTCGGCGTCAGCCCGCGCGAGGCGGTGCAACTCGACCCCCAGCAACGCATGATCCTGCAGACCGCATGGGAGGCGCTGGAGCACGCCGGCCTGACGCCGGCTCGGCTGAAGGGCGAGCGGACCGGGGTCTACATCGGCTGCTCCGGACTGGACTACGGCAACCTGCTGCACGCGGACCCCGCCGCCAGCGACAGCCAGTTCATGACCGGCAACACGCTGAGCATCATCGCCAACCGGCTGGCCCACTTCATCGACGCGCAGGGCCCGAGCTACGTCATCGACACCGCCTGCTCCTCCTCGCTCTTCGCCTTCCACGCCGCCTGCGAGGCGATCCAGGCCGGCGAGATCGACATCGCGCTGGTCGGCGGCGTCAACCTTCTGATGTCGCCGATGCCCTTCGTCGGCTTCTCGCGGGCCGGGATGTTGTCGCCGACCGGGCTCTGCAAGCCCTTCGACGCCTCGGCGGACGGCTATGTGCGCGCCGAAGGCTGCGTGGTCTTCGTGCTCTGCGCCCTCGACGTGGCGCAGGAGTCGGGAGACCGGGTGCGCGGCATGGTGGTCGGAACGGCCGTGAACAGCGACGGGCGGGCGGGCGCGCTGTCGGTGCCGAACGGCGCCCGGCAGGCGGACCTCATGCGCCGGGTCTATGGCGGCTCGGGCGCCTCGCCGGACGATCTCGCCTTCGTCGAGGCGCATGGCACCGGCACGGCGGTAGGCGACCCGATCGAGGCCCGCGCGATCGGCGAGGCGCTCGGCCGCGCGCGCTCGGCGCCGCTGCCGATCGGATCGGTCAAGTCCAACATCGGCCATCTGGAGCCGGCCTCGGGTCTGGCCGGCCTGCTCAAGGCGCAGATGGCGCTGGAGCGCGGCGTGCTGCCCGGCACGCTGCACCTGCGCCAGCCCAACCCGGAGATCCCCTTCTCGGCGCTGAACCTGACCGTGGCGCGCGAGGCCGAGACCATCGCGCCACGCGACCGGCCCTGGCTCGCGGGCGTGAACTCCTTCGGTTTCGGCGGCGCCAACGCCCATGTCGCCATACGCCAGCCGACCGCCGAGGAGGCGGCGCCCCGCGCGGATGCGGTCCAGCCCGACGGGCAGGCGCCGCTGATCCTGTCCGCCGCCTCGGAGGAGGCGCTGCGCGCGCTCGCCGCTCTCTGGCGCGACCGGCTCGCGCGCGCAGGCGCCGCCGAGGGAGCCCGGCTCGTCGCGACCGCGGCGCACCGGCGGGCGCGGCTGCAGCGGCGGCTGGTGGTCTGCGACACCGGGCCCGCGGCGCAGGCGGCGGCGCTGTCGGCCTTTCTCGAAGGCCGCGACGAGGGTCGTTGGGCGGTGGAGAGCGCCGCCGGGAGCGACGCCGGGGCCGTGGCCTTCGTATTCGCCGGCAACGGCGCCCAGTGGCCCGGCATGGGTCTCAGCGCCTACGGCGCGGACGCGGCGTTCCGCGACAGCTTCGACGAAACCGCCGCGCTGGTGGCGGCGGAAGGCGGTCCGGACCTCGCGGCGGACTTGCGCGCCGCCGACCTCGCGAAGCGGCTGCACGAGGCGACCGTGGCCCAGCCGCTGATGCTGGCGCTGCAGATCGCCGTCGTGGACGCGCTGGCGGCGCGGGGCGTGCGCCCGGCGGCGGTGGCGGGACACAGCGTCGGCGAGGTCGCCGCCGCCTGGGCCGCCGGCGCGCTGACGCGGGCGCAGGCCGCGCGGCTGGCGATGCGCCGCGCCCGGCGCCAGCGGCCGCTGCTCGGAGCCGGGGCCATGGCCGCCATGCTGGTCTCGGCCGAAGCGACGCAGGAGCTGATCGCGGAATCGGGGATCGAGGGACTCGAGATCGCCGCCGACAACAGTCCCCGCGGCGCCACCGTTTCGGGCGAACCCGCCGCGATCGAGGCGCTGCTGGCTCTGGCGCGCCGCCGGCGCATCGCGACCCGGCGGCTGCGCGTCGACTACCCCTTCCACTCGGTCTTCATGGAGCGCATCCGCGACGGGCTGATGGCCGACCTCGCGGCGCTGGAGCCCGAGGCCGGACATACCCCGTTCGTTTCTACGACCGATGGCGGCGTGGTCCCTGGCGAGGCGCTGGACGCCGACTACTGGTGGCGCAACGCGCGCCAACCCGTGCGCTTCCGCGAAGCGGTGCTGGCGCTGGGAGCGATGGGCGCGCGGGTCTTCGTCGAGATCGGTCCCCAGCCCTCGCTGCAGAACTATGTCGCCGACACGCTGACGCCGACCGGCGCGCCCTTCGCCGTGCTGCCCACCCTGCGCCGCCAGGGTCGGGACGCGGAGGACCTCGGCGTGATCGCCGCCCGGGTGCTGGCGGCGGGGGGCGCGGTGGACGAAGCGGCGATGCTCGGCGCCCCCAGCCCCTATGCGGCCGAGGGGCCAGCATATCCCTGGCGGCGTCAGAGCTATCGCTTCGACATCGCGCCCGACGCGCTCAACACGCTGCGCCACCCGGCGGCGCGCGGCCTGCTCGGCTGGCGCGCGCGCGGCGGCGAGGGGCCGTGGCGGCTGCGCCTCGATCTGGCGACGCATGGCTGGCTGGCCGACCACGCGGTGGACGGCGTGGCCACCGCGCCGGGCGCGGCCCTCGCCGAGATCGCGCTGGCGGCGGGGGCGGAGGCGCTTGGCGACGGGCCGATCGAGCTCGTGGACTTCGACATCCTGCGCGCCGCGACCCTGACGCCGGGTCAGCCGGTCGATCTGCGCACCACGGTCGAGCCCTGCGGCGCGGTTCGCATCGAAAGCCGCCAGCAGGGCGGGGCGTGGAGCCTGAGCGCGGCGGGCGCGCTGCGGCGCGCGCAGACCGACTCCGCCGAAGAACCGCCCGCGCCCGCGGCCAGCCCCGCGGCGGCGGGGGCGTCGGTCGAGCCGGACGCCCGGGTCTACGCGGGGCTCTCGGCCATGGGGCTCGACTACGGCCCGGCCTTCCGCCGCGCCGGCGCCCCCGAGATGTCCGGCGCGCGCGCGGCGGCGGCGCTGGCGCCGGGGCGGCTCGGCGCGGCGGGGCCCTGGATCCTCGACCCCAGCGACCTCGACGCCGCCTTCCACGTCGCGGCGCCGCTGTTCGCGCAGGCGAGGCCCGACATTGCGGCGGAGGGCCTGTGCCTCGTGCCGGTGCGGTTCGGCAGACTGAGCGTGTCGCGCCCCGGCGTGCCCGTCGCGTCGGTGGAGGCGCGGGCGACGCGGACGGGCGTGCGCGGCGCGGCGGCGGATTTCACGCTGCGCGGGGCGGACGGCGCGGTGGTCGCGCGTCTGACGGACGCCCGCTTCGCCGCCGTGCGGCTGCGCCGCCGCCGCGCCGCCGCGGTTCCCTTCTGGCGGGTCGCGTCCCAACCCCTGCGCGCCGACCCCCAGCAGCGCGCCGCGACGCCGCGAAGCTGGGCGGATGCGCCGGTCCGGCTCGCCGCGCTCGGCCTGACGACGCCGACCGCGCCCGAGCCCGACGCCGGCGCGCTCGTGCTCGACGCGATCTGCCGCCGCGCGGCCTGGGAGGCGGCGCTTGCGCTGGCGCCGGATGGCGGCGTCGCGGCCCGCGCGCGGCGTTCCCTGCCCGCGGGACTGCGCCGGGCCCTGACGCGGGGCCTCGGCGCGCTGGGCGCGGACGGCGCCTACGACGCCGAGCGCGACGCGGTCGACGCCGCGCCGCCCGCCCCCGAGATCGAGGCTCTGGCCGCGGCGCTCGCCGAGGCGGCGCCGGAACGGGCGGCGGATCTGGTCGAGGCGTTGCGGCTCTGCGAGTCCTTGCGCAGGGGCGCCGACGGCGTCGTTCGCCCCGGCCGGACGGCCGCGCCGCCTGTTCTGGCGGCGCTCGACGCGATCGCCCCGTCGCTGGCCGCGGACTGGCCCGCCGACGCGCCGTTCGACGTGCTGGTGATCGGAACCGCCACGCCCGCGGCCCTCGCGGCGCTCGAGGCCGGCGCCTCGCGTCTGGCGACGGCCCCGGCCGAGGCGCTCGACGCCGCGAACGGCGCGCTGCGCGCGGCGCTGGAGGCGGGCCCCTACGACGTGGTCCTTCTCGCCGAGGCGCTCGACGCGCTCGACGGCGCCGCGCTGCGCCGGATCGCCTCGGCCATGGCGCCGGCGGGGCTTTTCCTCGCGCTGGAGCCGGACGCCGATCTGTTCCGCGGGATGCTCTGCGACCTCGCCGAGGCCCCGGCGCCGCTCGGCGCGGGCCATGCCGAGCGGCTCGCGTCGGCCGGCTTCGCGGACGCGGCGGCGAGCCGCCTCGCGGCCCCCGAGACGCCGTGCTGGGCCCTGTCCGCACGCGGGCCCGCGCGCGCGGTCGAGCCGGCGGCCGAGACCGCGACGCCAGCGATGGTGGGCTTCGGGGACGCCGCGGCGGCGACGCTTGACGGGCTCGCCCCGGGGGCGACGGCGGCCGTGCATCTGGACGCGCTGGTCCCGCGCGACGCCCCTGACCGGTCGAGCGCCGTGGCCTGCGGCGTGATCGCCCTGCGCGACGCGGCGCGACGGCTCGGGCCCGACGGGCGGCTGACCGTTGTCGCGCCCGGCGCGCTGACCGGGAACGATCCGGCCGCCGCGGCGCTGGCGCGCACCGTGCGCGTGATGGCCAACGAGCGACCGGCGCCGCCGGTCGCGGTGATCGACCCGTCGCCCGGCCTGGCCGCCGGCGCGCTCGAGGCCGCGCTGCGCGCGGATGGGGAGCCGGAGCGCGCGATCTCCGCCGCCGGCTGGGCCGCGCCGCGGGTGACGCCCGCGCCGGACGTCGCCGAGCGCGCCGAGCGCGCCGCCGCGGGACCGGAGCCGATGCTGGCCCTGAGGCCCGACGCCGCCGGCGGCCTCGAGACGATGCGGTGGCGCGCGCTCGCCCGCCGGGCGCCGGGCCCGGGCGAGGTGGAGATCGCGGTCCACGCCGCGGGGCTCAACTTCCGCGACGTGATGTGGGCCATGGGCGCCCTGCCCGAGGAGGCGATCGAGGACGGCTTCTCCGGCGCCGGGCTCGGCATGGAATGCGCGGGCGTCGTCTGTCGCGCCGGCCCGGGGGCGCGGCTGCGCGAGGGCGACGCCGTCGTCGCCTTCGCCGCCGGAGCGCTGGCCAGCCACGTGACCGTGGCCGAAGGCGCGGCGGCGCCGCTGCCCGCCGGGGCCGACTTCGCCGCCTGGGCGACGCTGCCGGTGGCCTTCGGCACCGCATGGCGCGGGCTCGCCGACCTCGGCGCCCTGCGCGCGGGCGAGACGGCGCTGATCCACGGCGGCGCCGGCGGCGTCGGTTTGGCCGCCCTGCAGATCGCCCGGTCCCTGGGCGCGCGGGCGCTCGTTACGGCGGGCTCGCCCGAGCGGCGGCGGCTGGCCTGCGCGCTGGGAGCGGAGGCCGCCTTCGACAGCCGCAGCGTCGCCTTCGCCGACGCCGTGATGGCCGCGACGGGCGGGCGAGGCGTGGACGTCGCGCTCAACAGCCTGTCCGGCGAGGCGATGGAGCGCACGCTCGGCTGCGTCGCGGCCTTCGGCCGCTTCGTCGAACTGGGCAAGCGCGACTTCTACGCCAACACGCGGATCGGCCTGCGGCCGTTGCGTCGCAACGTCTCGTATTTCGGCGTCGATCTAGACGCGATGCTGGCCGCGCGGCCCGATCTCGGCCGCAGCCTGCTGGCCGACGTGGCCGAGCGCGCCGCGGCGGGGGAGTTCCGCCCCCTGCCCCACCAGCGCTTCGCCGCGGGCGACGCCGTGGCGGCGTTCCGGCTGATGCAGCGCTCGGGGCATGTGGGCAAGATCGTGATCGCGCCCCCGGACGCGCCCGAGCCGGTCGCGGCGGCGCCGCTGGCGCGCGAGGACGGCGCCTATCTCGTGGTCGGGGGCGCACGGGGTTTCGGCGCGCGCTTCGCGGAGCGGCTGGTCGCGCGCGGCGCGCGGCGGATCTGGCTGACGGGCCGCACCGGCGTGGCGGACGACGCGGCGCTCGCCGCCATGCGCGCCGCCGGCGCGCGGGTGGAGGTCGCGGCCTGCGACGCGGCGGACGACGCGGCGACGGCGGCGCTGCTGGCGCGCATCGACGCCGAGGGCGCGCCGCTGCGTGGCGTGGCGCACGCGGCGATGGCGCTGGACGACGGACTGCTCGACGGGCTCGACGCGGCGCGGATCGCGGCGTCGTTGCGGCCCAAGCTCGCCGGCGCCGCGGCGCTGGACCGGCTGACCCGGGGCCGGCCGCTCGATCACTTCGTGCTGTTCTCCTCGATCGCCGCCTGGTTCGGCAATCCGGGGCAAGCGTCCTACGTCGCCGCCAACGCCGCGCTGGAGAGCATCGCCCAGAGCCGCCGCGCCGCAGGGCTGCCGGCGCTGGCCGCCGCGTTCGGGCCGATCGCCGACGCGGGCGTGCTGGCGGACGACGCGCAGGCGCGCGAGCGGCTGGAGCGGCGCGGCGCCGGGATGCTGAGCGCCGAGGCCGCGCTCGACGCGCTGGAGGCGGCCCTGGCGGGGGCGGGACCCGCGGACGCCGCGCTGGGCGTCGCGCCGATGCGCTGGGGCGCGCTCGCGGCCGACCTGCCGATCATGCGCGCGCCGCTGTTCTCGCGCCTCGACCTCAGCGCCGAGGCGGTGGCGGCGAACGGGGCGACCTCGCTCGCGGAATTGCTGGCGGGGCTCGACGATTCGACGGCCGTGGCCAAGCTCGCAGCCCTGCTGCGGAGCGAGGCGGCCGCGATCCTGCGTCAGCCGGTCGAGGAGATCGACCCCTCGCGCCCGCTCGCCGATCTGGGGTTCGACTCGCTGATGGGCATGGAGCTCAAGCTTTCGGCCGAGGAGAAGTTCGGCGCCGCGCTCTCCGGCCTGTCGCTGTCCGACGGGGCCACGTTGCGCTCGCTGGCCGCGCGCATGGTGGCGGACATGCGCGGCGCGGCAGACGAGTCCGAGGGGGCGCCGGAAATCTCCGCGCTGCTCTCGCGCCACATGGCGCCCGATCGCCAGCGCGCGGCCGCCGACGCCCTCGCCGCGGCGGCCGGCGGCGACGGCGCGAAGGCTGACGGGATCGCGCCGATCGCCGAGGGAGCGGAGGCCGCGCCGTGAAGGACGATCACCCCGACAACGGCGCGCACAAGGACGCGCCGACATCGACCGCAGCGCTGATCGCGGGGCTGCGCGCGGCGCGAAGCGCGCGGGTCGGCGCGACGACGGGGCCGGCGCCGGAGCGCCGCGCGCAGTCCTTCGACTTCGCCAGCCTGCCCGCGCATCGCGAACTGGAGTTCACCCGCGCCGCGGGCGCGGTTCTCGGCGTCGCCTCGCCCTTCTTCCGGGTCTGCGACGGACGCGGCGCGCCCGCGGCTTCGGTGGAGGGCGCGGCGCGGCTGAATTTCGCCAGCTACGACTATCTGGGCCTGAACGGCTGCGCCGAAGTGCAGGAGGCGGCCAAGGCCGCCATCGACCAGTTCGGCGTGAGTTGCTCGGCCAGCCGCGTCGTCGGCGGCGAGCGACCGTTCCACGCCTCGCTCGAGCGCGCGCTGGCAGAGGTCTACGGCGCCGAAGACGCGGTGGCGATGGTCTCGGGCCACGCGACCAACGTCACCACCATCGGCTCGCTGATGGAGAAGGACGACCTGATCCTGTGCGACGAACTCGCCCACAACTCGGCGATGGAGGGCGCGCGGTTGTCCGGGGCGACGCGGATGCTGTTTCCGCACAACGACCTCGACTGGCTGGAGCGGCGGCTCGAAGCGGTGCGCAACCGCCATCGCCGGGTGCTGATCGTGGTCGAGGGCCTCTACAGCATGGACGGCGACATGCCGGACCTGCGCCGGCTGATCGAGATCAAGTCCGCCTTCGACGCCTGGCTGATGGTCGACGAGGCCCATGCGCTGGGCGTGCTCGGCCGCACCGGGCTGGGGGTCGCGGAGGAGCAGGGCGTGGACCCCGCCGCCGTCGAGATCTGGATGGGCACGCTCTCCAAGACGCTGGCGGCGACGGGCGGCTACATCGCCGGCTCTCGCGCGCTCGTCGGGCTCCTGAAGGCGCGGGCGCCGGGCTTCGTGTTCTCGGTGGGCCTCGCCGCGCCGCTGGCAGCGGCGGCGGAAGCGGCGCTGCGGGTGATGCGGCGCGAACCGGAGCGCGTGGCGCGGCTGCGGGCCAACGGCGGACGGCTGAAGGCGCGGCTGAAGGCCGAGGGCCTCGACACCGGGCTCAGCGCCGGGCTGGCGGTGACGCCGGTCGTGCTGGGCGATTCGCCCACGGCCGCCGTTGCGGCGGAACTGGCGCTGGCCAAGGGCGTCTGGGCGCCGCCGATCCTGCACCCGGCGGTGCCGGAACGCCGCGCCCGGCTGCGCTTCTTCGTCTCCAGCGAACATAGCGCCGAGCAGATCGACCGCGCCGCCGCCCTCACCGCCGAGGCGGTGCGCGAGGCGCCGGCCTTCGTCGCGCGGCTCGGGGGGCGGCCCTCGCGCTGAGCCGGGCCGTTGCCCATGTGTCGCGCGCCGTTGCGCGCAAGACACAGGGGAGGGTGAACGTCTCGCCCACCAACAATCCCCACAGCGCGGGCGGCCGCCTTGCGGCATGGTTTCGATCACGCGACCTTCTGACGCAATGGCGTCATGAGGGTCGCGCGGATTGCGTCATGTGCTCTGGAGTGAAGGTGATGGCGAAGGACGAAGCGCCCCGAGGCAAGCTCGCAGAACTGAGCGACGCCGAGATCGAGCGCATCGAGGCGGCGGTGTTCTGCTGCGGCGGGCCGCCCGAGGCGTTGCCGCGCCAGTTGGTCAACCGCGCCTGCGGCGAGCGCACCGGCAAGGATCGCCCCGCCGGCGCGTGACGGCGATGGGCGGCAGGGCGCGACGCGGGCGCGACGCGGGCGCGCGTTGCCACGGCCGGGGGGGGTTGCTACGCCTGACGGGTAGCCATCCGCCCGGGAGACCCCATGGCCGAGCGCCCGATCCGCGTCGCCCTCTTCGTCACCTGCCTCGTGGACATGTTCCGCCCCACGGTCGGTTTCGCGACGCTCAAGCTGCTGGAGGAGAACGGCTGCGCGGTCGAGGCGCCCAGCGCCCAGACCTGCTGCGGCCAGCCCGCGTGGAACTCCGGCGACCGCGCCTCGGCCAAGCGCGTCGCCCGGCAGGTCATCGAGATCTTCGAGGGCTACGACCATGTCGTCGCCCCCTCGGGCTCCTGCGCCGCGACCATCGTCAAGGACTACCCGGCGATGTTCGACGACGAGCCGGTCTGGCGCGCCCGCGCCGAGTCGCTGGCCGCCCGCACCCACGAGATCGTCGCCTTCCTCGTCGACGTGCTGGGCGTGGAGCGTGTCGAGACCGCCTTCGTCGGCGCCGCCACCTACCACGACAGCTGCTCGGGCCTGCGCGCGCTCGGGGTCAAGGCGCAGCCGCGCAAGCTGCTCGCCAGCGTCGAGGGGCTGACGCTGAGGGAGATGACGGACAGCGAGGTCTGCTGCGGCTTCGGCGGCACCTTCTGCGTCAAGTATCCCGACATCTCCAACAAGATGGTCGGCGACAAGACCGCCGCTATCTCCGCATCCGGGGCCGACGTTCTGCTCGCCGGCGATCTGGGGTGCCTGATGAACATGGCCGGCAAGCTGAAGCGCGAGGGGCGCGACGTGGCGGTGCGCCATGTCGTGGAGGTGCTGGCGGGCATGGCCGATGGGCCGGCGATAGCGGAGCCGCAGGGATGACAGCGCACGAGCCGACGTCGAAGTTCTTCAAGGCCAACGTCAAGGCGGCGCTGGCCGACGCCAACATCCAGCACGCCATGCGCTCGACGGGGCCGAACTTCGTCGGCAAGCGCGCCAAGGCGAAGGCCAGCCTGCCCGAGTTCGACGCGCTGCGCGACGCGGCGCGGGAGATGAAGAACCACGTGCTCGCCAACCTCGACCTCTACCTCGAGCGCTACGAGGCGCAGGTGGTCGCGTCCGGCGGCGTGGTGCACTGGGCCGAGACGCCCGAGGAAGCCCGGCGGATCGTGCTGGACATCTGCCGCCGTGTGGAGGCGAAGCAGGTCAACAAGGGCAAGACCATGATCTCCGAGGAGATCGGTCTGAACGACTTTCTCAGCGAACAGGGGATCGTCCCGCACGAGACCGACCTGGGCGAGTACATCATCCAGCTGCGCGGCGAGACGCCGAGCCACATCATCGCCCCCGCGGTGCACGTGACCGTGCCCGAGATCGACCGGCTGTTCCGCGACACCCACACCCACCTGCCGCGCGACCGCGACCTGAGCGAGCTGTCCTCGCTGCTGGCCGAGGCGCGCACGATCCTGCGGGAGAAGTACTTCACCGCCGAGGTGGGCGTGACCGGCGCCAACATGCTGATCGCCGAGACCGGCCAGTCGGTGATCGTCACCAACGAGGGCAACGGCGACCTCAGCCAGTCGCTGCCGAAGGTCCACATCGTGCTGGCGTCGCTGGAGAAGATCGTGCCGACGCTGGAGGACGCCTCCACCGTGCTGCGCCTGCTCGCCCGCAGCGCGACGGGGCAGGAGATGAGCGTCTACACCACCTTCTCAAAGGGCCCGCGCCGGGCGGAGGACCCCGACGGCCCGGAGGAATATCACGTCGTCCTGCTCGATAACGGCCGCTCGAACATGATCGGCTCGGACTTCCAGGACATGCTGCGCTGCATCCGCTGCGGCGCCTGCATGAACCACTGCCCGGTCTATCAGGCGGTGGGCGGGCACGCCTATGGCTGGGTCTATCCCGGGCCGATGGGGGCCGTGCTCACGCCCTCGCTGATCGGGGTGGAGGAAGGGGGGCAACTGCCCAACGCCTCCACCTTCTGCGGCCGCTGCGAGGAAGTGTGCCCGATGCGCATCCCGCTGCCGAAGATGATGCGGCACTGGCGGGAGCGCGAGTTCGAGAAGCACCTCTCCCCTCGCGCGGCGCGCTGGGGGCTGGGGCTCTGGGCCTTCTTCGCGACGCGGCCGGCGCTCTACCGGCTGGCGACCCAGGCGGCGATCCGGGGCTTGGGGCTGATGGGCGGGCGCAAGGGCCGGTTCGCCTCCTTGCCGCTGGCCGGCGGCTGGACGGCGCACCGGGACTTTCCGGCGCCGCAGGGGAAGACCTTCATGCAGCAGTGGGCGGCCCGCGGGAAATGAGCGCGCGCGAGGCGATCCTTAACCGCATCCGTCGCAACCAGTCGGGCGAGGCGCGCGAGGCGTCGGTCGAGGCGCGGTTGCGCGGCGAGGGGCGCCGCGCGCCCGCCCCGGCGCAGGGCGCGAGCCAGGGCGAGGCGCGGCTGGCCCAGTTCGTCGAGAAGGCGCGCAAGGCCGACTGCACGGTCAGCCGCATCGGCTCGGTCGCCGAACTGCCGGCGGCGCTGGCGGACGAGTTGCGCGCGCGCAACCTGCCGGCGGCGGTGCGCACCGGGTCGGACACCATGTTCCGCGGCCTCGACTGGGGCTCGGTCGAGCGCAGCGAGGGCGTGGGGCGGATCGAGGAGCCGGCGACGCTCTCCCGCGCCGAATTCGGACTGGCAGAGACGGGCACGCTGGCGCTGGCCTCCGGGCCGGACAACCCGGTGACGCTCACCTTCCTCGGCGAGACGCATTTCGTGGCGATCAGGGCCGAAGACGTCGCCGGCGGTTTCGACGATTTCTGGCCCGCGTGGCGCGCCAGATGCGCGTCCATGGGGCTCGACCCGCGCACGCTGAACATGGTCACGGGCCCCAGCCGCTCCGCCGACATCGGCCAGACCCTGCAACTCGGCGCGCATGGGCCGGTGGCGCTGCACGTTTTCCTGATCGGCTGAACCGCCATCGGCCGAGGGTCGATCCCGCTCTAGGCAGGGCGGCGCCGGGGCCTTAAGCCTTGCAGGGAAGCCTTGCGGGGGCGGGCGTGCAGGCGGGCGTGGACGTGGGCGGCACCTTCACCGATCTGGTGCTGCTGGCGCCGGACGGCTCGGTCACGCTCGCCAAGACGCCCACGACGCCGGACAATCAGGCTTTCGGCGTGCTGGCGGCGCTTGACGCCGCCGGGGTGGCGCCGGCGGCGCTGTCGCTGATCGTTCACGGCACCACGACCACCACCAACGCCGTGATAGAGCGGCGCTTCGCCCGGACCGGGCTCCTCACCACCGCGGGTTTTCGCGACGTGCTGGAGCTGGGCCGCCGCACGCGCCCGCGCCCCTACGGCATGACCGGGGTCTTCGAGCCGGTCATCCCCCGCGACCTGCGTCTCGAGATTCCCGAGCGCATGGACGCCGCCGGGGAGGTCGTGACGCCCCTCGACGAGACCGCCGTGGCCGAGGCCGTGCGCGCGCTGCTGGCCGCCGGCTGCGAGGCGCTGGCGATCCACTTCCTGCACGCCTACGCCAACCCCGCCCACGAGAAGCGCGCCGGCGAGATCGCCCGCGCCCTCTGGCCTAGCCCCTACGTCACCTGCGGCCATGAACTGCTGACCGAAAGCCGCGAGTTCGAGCGCGGCGTCACCGCCGCCGTGAACGCCAGCGTCCGCCCCCTGCTCGACCGCTACATCGTCCGGCTGCAGGGCGAGCTGGCCGGCCGGGGCTACGCGCGGGAGGTGCTGGTGATGAGCGGCAACGGCGGCATGGTCTCCGCCCGCCACGTCGCGCAGGAGGCGGCCAAGACGGTGATGTCCGGTCCCGCCTCGGGCGTCATCGCCGCGGCCCATCTGGGCCGGCGCGCCGGGCTTGGAGAGTTGATCACCTACGACATGGGCGGCACCTCCACCGACGTGGCGCTGATCCGCGGGGCGGAGCCGGCGGTCTCCTCGGAGATCGAGGTGGACTACGCCCTGCCGATCCATGTGCCCATGGTGGATGTGCGCACGGTGGGGGCCGGCGGCGGCTCGATCCTGTGGATCGACGCGGCGGGGCTCTTGCGCGTCGGACCCGAGAGCGCGGGGGCCCGGCCGGGGCCGATCTGCTTCGGCCGCGGCGGGGCCCGGCCCACCGTCTCCGACGCCAACCTGCTGCTGGGCCGGCTGAACCCGCGCCGGCTGCACGCGGTCGAAGGCGCTCCCCCCGTCGCGGCGGTGCGCGCGGCCTTCGCCGCGCTCGGCGCGCCGCTGGGGCTCGACGCCGAAGGCGCGGCGGCGGCGGCGATCCGGGTGGCGGACGACCGCATGGCCGGAGCGATCCGCATGGTGTCGCTGTCGCTGGGCGCCGACCCGCGCGACTTCGCGCTGTTCGCCTTCGGCGGCGCGGGGCCCCTGCACGCCTGCGCGCTGGCGCGCGAGCTTGGCGTGCCGCGGGTGCTGATCCCGGCGCGGCCCGGGGTGATCAACGCGCTGGGCTGCGTCGTGGCCGACCTGCGCCGCGACCATGTGGCCACGCTGAACCGCCCGCTGGACGGCGCCGACATGGAGCGCGTCCACGCCGTGCTCGCGGCGCAGGAGGCCGAGGGCCGCGCCGCCGTCGCCGCCGAGGGCGTCGCGCTGGCCGAGGTGCGTGCGATCCGCTGGGCCGACATGCAGTTCGTCGGTCAGACGCACCTGCTGCGCGTGCCGCTCGCCGACGCGACGCCCTCGCGGCAGGCGCTGGCCGAAGGCTTCGCCGCCGCCTACCGCGCCCGCTTCGGCGTGGAGCTGGAGATCCGCGCCAACCTCGTGAACCTCTGCACCTCGGTCGTGGGCATGCGGCCGCCGCTGGAGCTGTCGCGCCTGATCGACCCCGCCGGCCGCGCCGCGACGCTCGCGCCCGCGGAGACGCGGCCCGTCTGGTTCCCCGGCGGCTGGCGCGAGACGCCGGTCTACGCCCGCGACCGCCTGCCCGCCGACGCCGCGCTCACGGGCCCCGCGGTGGTGGAGCAGATGGACGCGACGACGGTGCTGCACCCCGGCGACGCCGCGGCGCAGGACGGCGACGGAAACCTGATCGTGACGGTGGGCGCCATGGGGACGTCGTGACGCTGGACCCGATCACGCTGGGCGTCATCCAGTCGGGCCTGCAGCAGGTCTGCGACGAGATGGACCTCGCCTTCAGCCGCGCCGCCTTCTCGCCCGTGATCGCCGAGGCCGACGACCGCTCGGACGGCCTCTACGCCGCCGAGGACGGCGCCCTGATCGCGCAGGGCGCGCGCGGCCTGCCGGTCTTCGTCGGCGTGATGCAGTTCTCCACGCGCACGATCATCGAGATGATCGCGCGCGGCGCGGTGGCGGCCCCCGAGCCCGGCGACGTCTACATCGTCAACGACCCCTATCTCGGCGGCACGCACCTGATGGACGTCCGCTTCGCCATGCCGTTCTGGCGCGAGGGGCGCATCTGGTGCTGGCTCTCCAACACCGGCCACTGGCCCGACATCGGCGGCGCGGTGCCCGGCGGCTTCTCCGCCTCGGCGACGGCGGTGGAGCAGGAGGGGCTGCGCCTGCCGCCGGTGAAGCTGTTCAAGCGCGGCGTCATGGACCGGGAGATCTACGCCATCATCTGCGCCAACATCCGCGTGGCAGACCAGCGCATCGGCGACGTCAAGGCGCAGGCCGCGGCGCTGGCGCTGGGGGCGGAGCGGCTGGGCCGGCTGCTCGACCGCTACGGCGACGCGACGGTGACGGCCGCCGTGGCGGAGCTGCGCGCCCGCGCCGAGGCGCAGATGCGCGCCGCGATCGCCACGATGCCCGATGGGCGATGGGAGAGCGCCGCGGTGGTCGACAGCGACGGGGTGGTGAACGAGCCCCTGGCCATCCGCCTGCGCCTGAGCAGGACCGCGGAGGGGCTGGACTTCGACTTCGCCGGCTCCTCGCCGCCCTGCGCCGGACCGATGAACAGCGTGCGCGCCACGACGCTCAGCTCGGTCTATCTCGCCGTGCGCCATGTGTTCCCCGACGTGGCGCTGAACGCCGGCGCCTTCGCCCCGCTGGCGGTGCGCGGGATCGAGGGCACCTTCCTCGACGCCGCTTACCCCCGCCCGGTCTCGGGCTGTGCGGCGGAGGTCTCGCAGCGCATCGCCGAGGCGGTTTTCGCCGCCATGGTCCAGGCGCTGCCGCAGAAGGTCACCGCGGCGCCCGCCGGCACCTCCGGCAACTTCGCGCTGGGCGGCTTCGACCCCGCGCGGGGACGCGGCTACGTCATGTATCAGCTTTCCGGCGGCGGCTATGGCGGGAACGCGGACCATGACGGTCTGTCCAACGGCTGCTCCACCATCGGCATCTCCAAGGCCCCGCCGGTGGAGATCATGGAGCAGCAGTTCCCGGTGCTCTACCGCCGCTATGCGCTGCGCGAGGGCTCTGGCGGCGCCGGTTTCCGGCGCGGCGGCATGGGGCTGGACTACGAGGTGGAGCTGCGCCGCGGCGAAGCGCGCGCCTCCTTCGTCATGGACCACGGCCGGGTCGGCCCGCAGGGCGCGCTGGGCGGCGGCGACGGGGCGGTGAACGAGGTGACGGTCTGGCGCGGCGGCGTCGCCCACACGCCGGCGCATCTGAGCAAGGAGCAGGACATCCCGCTGCAGGCCGGCGACCGGGTGCGCGTGCGAACCCCCGGCGGCGGCGGCTACGGCGAGCCGTTCGCGCGGGAGCCGGAACGGGTGGCCGAGGACGTGCGCCTCGGCCGCTACACGCCCGAACAGGCGGCGCTGCTGTTCGGCGTCGCCCTGGCGGACGGGCGCCCCGACGCCGCTGCGACCGCCGCGCTGCGCGCCCGCCGCCGAGCCGCGCTCAAGCCGTGACGCGCCCCGCGCGCCGGCGCAGGGTTTCGCCCACCCGCCGCTCCGGAACGCTCGGGGGCGTCGGCACGGGCAGCCCGCGGCGCGCGACTTCCGCCGCCTGCGCCGCACGGCGGGCGAGCAGCGCCTCCACGCGCGGGTCCCGGGCGGCGCGGGCCTCGGCCAGCACGGCGGCGGCGTGCTCCAGCCGGCCGATCTGCTGCGCCAGCGCGGCCTCGTCGACCGCGCCGCCGCGGGCCAGCGTCTCGGCGATCTCGGCCTTCAGCCGCCACGCCTTCTCCAGCCCCGCGGCGCGCTGCGCCTCCTCCAGCGCGTCGGCGAGGTCGCGGTCGAGCTTCTCCAGCCGCCGCCGCGCCGCGCCCCTGGGGTCGAGCGCGTCGCGCACCGGGAAGAAGCCGTAGAGGCAGATCGGAGTGGCCATCAGGAAGTTCTGCGGCGACACCCAGACCAGCCCCGCCGCGCATGCCATCATGAAGGCGAGCCCCGCCACCCCCAGCCGGTTCAGCCAGATCGCCGTCGCGGTGGGCGGCCTTGGGTAGGACGAGGGCAACGGCTCGGGCGGGACATAGGCGAAACTGTCGGGCAGCGAGACCGCCTGAAGCCGCGCGCGATGGGCGCGCAGGTCCGCCGGTCTCGGGGCCGCGCCGGGAGTTCCGGGGGCTGGAAAGAGGCGGATGTTGCGTCCCGCCTCGATCCGGCACCACGGGCAGGCGTCCGCGGCGCGCCAGTGGCGCGGGTCGGCCGCGCAGGGCGCCAGCGCCGCCTCGAAGGCCGCCAGCGCCTCCACCCAGGCCTCGGCGGAGGGTCGGCGGCCGGGCGCGTCGGGGGCGAAGGCGCGCTCGAACAGCGCGGCGACAGGCTCCGGGATCTCGTCGAGCCGCAGCGCGTCGGGCGGCGGCGACAGCGGGCCGGGGCGGCGGCTCCACGCGAAGGCGGCGCGCGCAATGGCCTCCTCCACCGCGATGTCCTCGCCCCGGACGACGCCGGCGTAGGGGTGGCGGCCGAGGAACAGGAGCTGGAACAGCACGACGGCCAGCCCGAAGGCGTCGTGGTCGGGCCGTCGCGCCACCTCCGCGAGCCGCGCGCCCTGAAGTTCGGGGGGCGTGTATTCCGGCACGCCCACGCGGCAGGGATGGCCTGTGATCTGGAAGCTGTCGGCGTCGATCAGCGTCACCATGCCGTCGCGGCCGATCAGGAACCCCGAGTGGTTCACGTCGCCGATCACGCAGCCCGCCCGGTGCGCGCCCGCCACCGCCCGCGCCGCGTTCAGCGCCACCCGGACGACGAAGCGGTAGTCGGCCTTCGGAAACGCCCGCTTGCGCGCGCCGGGGGCGTAGAGCTCGTGCAGGGGCTTGGCGGCGGGGACCCGCGCCATCAGGAAGCCGGCGAAGCGCCCCGCCTCGTCGGTCAGGGCGGCGGTCGGGAAGGCGATCAGCGGGCAGGCTTCGGCGAGACCCGCGGCGAGCATGGCGGCGACCTTGGCCTCCCGCGCCGCGGCGCCGCCGGTGTAGATCTTGGCGGCCAGCGCCGTGGCGCGGGCGACGGCGAAGACCTCGCCCTCGCCCCCGCCGCCCAGACGACGGCCGAGCCGCACCGGGCGGCCGTCCGCGAACAGGGCCGTCACGCCAGCACCGCCAGCACCAGCGCCCGGTCGTCGTCGGTGCGCGCCGCCACCGCCGCGCCCCCGAGCCAGGCTCCCAGCGCCGCCGACAGGGCGCGGTCGCGCCCCGGCGCCGGCAGGGCGGCCAGCGGCGCGGTCATGCGCTCGAAGAAGGGCGCGTGGGCGGCGCGGGCGGCGAAGTCCAGCACGAGCCGCTCCAGGCCGTCGGTCAGCAGCGCCACGGCGCCCACGGGGCCGTCGCAGCGGGCGAGGCGGATGGCGGGATCGGGATCGGTCAGAAAGCGGGTCTCGCCCGCATGCTCGCCCGCGTCGGGCCAGCTCAGCGCGGTCCAGCCATCGGGCCCACGGGCGGCGACGGCGCCGTCGCCGACATGGCCCGCGACCGTCGCGCGCCCGTCCGAGACGACGAGCGCCAGCGTCGCCGCGCAGTCCCGCGGGTCCACGCCGCCGGCTTCGGCGGCGACAAGAACGCGCGCCCGCGCCGCATCCATCGCGGTCGCCGCGGCCGCGTCAGGCCTTGCGCCGCCCGCCAGCGCCGCACGGGCCGCAGCCACGGCCGCGCGGGCGGCGAGCGCCGCGCCGGCCCCGCCGCGCGGCGCGCTGCCGGCGCCGTCGGCGACCGCGGCGATCAGGGTCGCGGGCCCGGCGAAGCCCAGCGCCAGCGCGTCCTGACAGGGCTCGCCGCGGCGGGCGTGGGCCTCGCCGCGCCGCCGGGCGGCGGCGACGCGCCAGCCGGGCACGGCGCTCAGCCCGCCACCGCCCAGCCGTCGGGCGCCGCCGGGTTGCTCAGCGGCGCCGCGTCGGCCGTGCGCGAGCGCGACACGGCGCCGAGCGAGTTCGACAGCCACGCGAACAGCTCACGGAAGGCGAGGCCCTTCAGCATCAGCGGCGCCCGCACGCTCAGCTTCTGCAGCGCCGCCATGTCCGCGCCCTCCACGCCCACGGCGAAGAACATGAACTCCTTGGCCGCCTCGCCGGCCGCCACCCGCCCCGCCGCCTCGGCCAGCGAGTCGGTCGGCGCGCCGTCGGTGATGAGGAAGATCCACGGCCGGTAAAACGGCACCCCCGCCGCGCGATAGGCGGCCTTGCGCTCGCGCAGCAACGCCATGGCGCGCAGGACGGCGGCGCCCATGGGCGTGTTGCCGGTCGCCTCGAGGAAAGGCGGCTGGAAGGCTTCGGCGGCGACGCATTCGCTGCGCACCGCGACGGGGCCGAAGGTGACCACGGCCAGTTCGACGCGCTTCATCGCCAGCGGGTCCATGCTCAGCTCCTCATGGAAGCGCAGCAGGCCGGCGTTCAGGGCATCGATCTTGTCGCCCTCCATCGAGGCCGAGGTGTCGAGCAGCAGCACCACCGGGCAGCGCGGCTCGGGGTTGTCGACGAACTCCTCTCCGCCGGTGAAAGGTTGTTGCTGAAGGTCGGTCATGGCCCCCCCGTCGATGGCTTCTCCAGCGACATAGCGCGCCAGCGCGGGCGGTGCGAGCGCCCGTCAGGCCGGGCCGGGCGGATGGGCCGCTGCGACGCCGGCGCGCTCCAGCGCCCGGGCGGCGCGCAGCGCGAGGTCCTCGCGCCAGGGCGGCGCGACGAGCTGGACTCCGATGGGCAAGGTTCCGGGCGCGAAGACCGGCGCCGTGACCACGGGCAGGCCGACGCAGGAGAAGGGTTGCGACAGCACCCCGATATTGGGGCGCAGCAACACCTCCCTGCCCCCGAGGGTCACCGTCTTCTCGCCGATCCGCGGCGCCGGGAAGGGGGTGGCGGGGGCGACGATGAGATCGACTTCGCGGAACGTCTCCATCATGCGCCCGAGAAACCACCGCCGCACCCGCTGGGCCTGCGCCAGCCACGCAGCAGGCAGCAGCGCGCCGGCGAGGAAGCGGTCGCGGGTGTCCGGATCGTAGTCGGCGGCGCGGGTCCGCAGCATGGGCAGGTGGAAGGCCGAGCTTTCGGCGTTGGTGATCAGGTAGGCGGCGGCGCGGCCCTGCGGGATACCGTCGATGGCGATGCGGCGCGCCCCGCCCAGCGCTTCGGCGACGCGCCCGACGGCCGCCAGCGCCTGCTCGCCGGCCACCGCCTCGAACCAGTCCGCGGGCTGGCCGACGCGCAGGCCGGCGACGCCTTCCTCGAGCGAGGGCCCGCAGGGCTGGGCCGGTCGGGCGGCGCAGGCGTGGTCCGCGGGGTCGGGTCCCTGCAGCGCGTCGTAGGCCAGCGCGAGGTCCGCGGCGGAGCGGGCGAAGGGGCCGAGGTGGTCGAGGCTGTCGACGAAGGGAAAGCAACCGGCGCGGCTCAGCCGGCCGTAGGTCGGCTTCAGCCCGAACACCCCGCAGAACGACGACGGCACCCGGATCGAGCCGTTGGTGTCCGAGCCCAGCGCCAGCGCGGCCAGCCGCCCCGCCACCGCCGCGCCTGAGCCGGAGGAGGAGCCGCCCGCCATCCGCGACGGGTCGTGCGGGTTGCGGCAGGCGCCGTCATGGGCGTTCTCGCCGGTGAAGTCGTAGGCGAACTCGCCCATGTTCAGCGCGCCGAGCAGCGTCGCCCCGGCTGCGCGCATCCGCGCGACCAGCGTGGCGTCTACGGCGGCGGGGGGGCGGTCGCGCAGGATCTTGGAGCCTGCGCGCGTGCTCAGGCCCGCGACGTCGAACAGGTTCTTCACCGCATAGGGGACGCCGGCGAGCGGCCCGAGCGGCCGCCCCGCGGCGCGGGCGGCGTCGAGCGCCTCCGCCTCGGCCAGCGCGCGCTCGGCGGTCAGGTCGGTGTAGGCGGCGTAGGGATCGGCGCCGGCGCGGCCCAGCGCCGCCTCGGCGACCGCGCGGGCCGACACGGCGCCTGACGAGACCGCCGCGGCGATCTCCGCCGCGCCGGCATGGGGCGACAGCGGGTCGGTCACGGGGCGTCGGGCGGCAGGTAGACCGGGGCGAGCGCCAGCTCGGCCGGGTCGAGCGGCGCGCTCTCCAGCGTCGCGGCGAACTCCGCCGCGACGCCGAGAAAGACGCGCACCCCCGGCCGGTGCGCCTCGGCGACGGTCAGGCCGACCAGCGCCGAGGCCGCGTCGATATGCTTCTCGAAGTCCACGCTCACTCCGCAGGCTGCGCGGCCGGCTCGACCGCGGGCGTCGTCTCCAGCCGGGCGCACAGCAGGAACAACCCGGTGACGGCAGCGTAGGCCAGCGCCACGCCCGGCGTCACGGCGAAACCGACCGCCGGGCCGTGCATGAAGCCGAAGAAGGTCAGCACCGCCGAGGCCGCCGCGAAGGCCGCCGCCGTCTCGAACCTGCGCTCGATCACGAACACGCCGATCGCCGCCAGCATCAGCCCCGACAGGATCGCCCCGTTCCCGAGCAGCGCCAGTCCCTCGTAGAGCACGCCGTTGACCGCCATCGCCCCGATCAGCTCCGGCGTCACCGCCACGCCCGCCGCGCCCAGCGCCCCGTCCACCAGCACCTTGGCCCAGGCGGCGAGGTGCGGCACGAGCCCCAGCACCACGGCCGGCGCGTGCCTGGCGGGCGTGGTCTGGAACGCCTGCGCGCCGATGAGCATGCCGATGTAGAGCAGGATCGGCGAGATCGCGACCACGGGAACGAGGTTCAGGAAAACCGCGAGGATGCCGAACCACGTCAGCGCCAGCACCACCAGCCCGGTGGCGGCGGAATAGCCGATGCGCCCGCCCATGCTCTTCCAGCCGGGGTGGCCGATGTAGACGGCGTTGGCGAAGGGCGAGCCCATCAGCGTGCCGACCAGCGAGAAGGCCCCCTCCGCCGCCAGGGCTTCGCGGGTGTCGTAGCTGTCGCCGGCGGCCTCGGCGCTCTCCACGTTGTCCATCGCCTCGACGAGGTCGTAGACGCCGAAGGGGATCGCGGTGACGAGGATGAAGCCGAGGAACTCGAAGCCCGAAAATACATGGCCTACGGCCGGGATCGGCACCGAGAAACCGAAGCTCCCGAAGCTTTCCGCCAGCTTGTCGAGCCCCATGCCGCCGATCTCGGGCATCCCGATGGCCGCGGCGCCCCAGGCGATGGCCATGCCGGCGAGGATCGCCACCAGCCCGGCCGGCAGGCCCTTCGGGTATTTCACGCCGCCGAACCAGCTAGCCATGATGATGGCGAGGCAGGTCAGCCCGATGATGGAGGTCATGAAGATCTCCATCGCCGGGCGCATCGAGATGAAGGCGATGGACACGCCCGCCAGCGTGCCGAGCAGCGCCGCGCGCGGCGTGATCCGCCGGATGAAGGGCGCGACGAATCCGCCGCCGATCAGGATGAAGCCCTGGATGAACACCCAGGCCAGCCCCGCCTCCCACGCCTTCACCGGGTCGCCGGTCTGGCCGAGGATCGGCAGCATGATGACGAACACCACGATGAACATGTGCGGCACGCTGGGTCCGGAGGGCAGCGCGCAGACATCCGCCCGCCCCTCCTTCTGCGAGAGTCGGTAGCCCATCCACGCATAGTAGACGTTGCCGAGGAACAGCATCAGGCCGACCGCGGGCAGGATGCGGCCGAAGGTGATGTCGTCGGGCATGCCGACGACGAACTTGAGCAGGCCCGTCATCACCAGCAGGTTGACGAGCACGTTGACGCCGAGACCGAACAGCGCGTTCCAGTCCCCCGGCGTCCAGAGCTTCACGGTTCGGTCCATGGGCGTACTCCTGGGGCCGGCCACGATGGCGCGGCCGGAATTTCAGGCTGCGGCTCGGGTCGAGAGCGCGTTCGCGAAGGCGGCGCTGTCGCTGACCCAGCCGAAGATGGCGCCCTGG
The DNA here is from genome assembly GCA_036735545.1 of Rubrimonas sp. GTDB lineage: Bacteria > Pseudomonadota > Alphaproteobacteria > Rhodobacterales > Rhodobacteraceae > Rubrimonas. Next base: position 43,402 of record DAINOD010000009.1, read on the forward strand.
GCCTTGATCATGTCGAGGCCGACGCGGTGGAATTCGGGGAAGTAGCTGGCGCAGGCGTCGGCCAGCGCGACGCAGACATAGCCGCGGTCGTTGGCCTCGCGGATCGTGGTGTGGACGCAGACTTCGGTGGTGACGCCGCAGACGATCAGCGTCTCGACGCCGCGGTTGCGCAGCACCTGCTCCAGTTCGGTCTGGTGGAAGGCGCCCTTGCCGGGCTTGTCGATCACCGGCTCGCCGGGAAGGGGGGCGAGTTCGGGCACGATGTCGTGCCCCGGTTCGCCGCGGATCAGGATGCGCCCCATCGGCCCTGGGTCGCCGATGCGCGCCGCGGGCTTGCCGCGCGTCAGCTTCGCGGGCGGCGCGTCCGAGAGGTCGGGCCGATGCCCCTCGCGCGTGTGCACGACCAGCATCCCGGCGGCGCGGGCGGCGGCCAGCGCGGTCGCGCAGGGACCGATGGCGGCCCGCAGCAACGAGACGTCGTTGCCAAGGCTCGCGCCGAACCCGCCCGGCTCGATGAAGTCGCGCTGCATGTCGATGATGACCAGCGCCGCGCGCGCCGGGTCGAAGGCGATGGGCGCCGGTTCGGCCGGAAGGGCGAGGCTGGGCATGGCGGGCTCCGTCGCGGTTGCGTCACCCATCGTTAAGCAACTTCGGCGCCAAGCCGAAGGAAAGCGCAGCAGAACCGCCAAGCGCCTGAAGCGCTGCGGCTCTGCGCGCATGCGGGCGCAGCGTCGCATGGAAAAATCCATGCAATCGTGCGTGCAGTTTCATCAGGCGGTGATCCGTCCGCAGGCGCCGCTGCCCCGCCCTTGCGGCGCGCGCGACGAAAAGGCCGCCCCGGAGGACGGCCTCGGCAGGCGTCGCGATGGCGCGGAAGGCTATTCGGCGGCGATGCGGTCAGCAGCGCCCGAAAGGGCCGGCGCCAGGGCGCGCGGAGCGGCCGCTTCGAAGCGCCAGGCGTCAGGCCGGGCGAACAGCGCACGCAGCAACTGGTTGGTCAGCGCGTGGCCCGCCTTCACGCCGACATAACGACCCACGATGGGCGCCCCGGCGAGTGCGAGGTCGCCAACCGCGTCCAGCGCCTTGTGACGCGCGAACTCGTCGGCCCGGCGCAGGCCGCCGCGGTTCAGCACCCGGGCTCCGTCCACGACCACCGCGTTGTGCAAGCCCCCGCCGAGGGCCAGTCCGGCGGCGCGCAGCGCCTCGATCTCCGCCAGACGGGCGAAGGTGCGGCTATCCGCCAGCGCCTCGGCGAACGCGCCCGGCGTCAGCGCGAACGATACGCGCTGGGCGCCGATGGCGGCGTCGGGAAATTCGATGCGCACGTCGAGGCTGAGTCCGTCCTCCATCGGCCCGACCGGCAGGAGAGAGGCGCGCGCGTCGCCGCGCTCCACCGTCACGGGCGCCAGCACGCGGATCGCCTGCGACGGGCCCGGCGCGAAGGCCAGACCGCCGGCGAGGATCGCATCGACGAAGGGCTGCGCGCTGCCGTCCATGATCGGGACTTCGGGGCCGTCGATGTCGACCAGCGCGTCGTCCACGCCGCAGCCGGCCAGCGCCGCCATGACATGCTCGACCGTGGCGACGGTGACGCCAGCGGCGTTGCCGATCACGGTGCACAGGCGGGTGTCGACCACCGCGTCCCAGCGCGCCTGCACGAGCGGATCGCGGTCGGTCACGTCCACGCGCAGGAAGCGGATTCCGGTCCCCACAGGGGCCGGTCGGAGGGTCATGCGGGCAGGCTTGCCGCCATGTAGACCCACGCCCGCAAAGGCGAGCGACTTGGCCAGGGTGCAATGCATCGATGTCGCCTCGGATGTTTTTTATCGTTGCATGCAGGATGCCTGTCACGGTTGCGCCGCACAATTCAATGATTGTTACGGCTTGTTACATGAGGCAAGATATTGTTTTTAGGAGTTTTATCGTCACCCGACGATCAGCCGCGACGCCACGCCCAGCGCCGCGAGCGCGCCGACCGTCGGCATGACCCCCCAGCGCAGCCCGAACACCAGCGCGAAGGCGAGCGCCGCCAGCGTCGCGGCGGCCAGGTCGAGGCTGTCCAGAGCCACGCTCCACCAGCGCAAGGGCCCCATCCGCACCTCGGCGACCTGCGCGAACAGCACGTTCAGACCGAACCACAGCGCGATGTAGCCGATCACCCCCACCACCGCCGCGGTCACGCCCGCCAGCGCGCCCGCGAGGGGGCGTGACCGGCGCAGCCCCTCCACGAACGGCGCCCCGGCGAAGATCCAGAGAAAGGACGGCGCGAAGGTGGCCCATGTCGCCATCGCCGCCCCCGCCGTCGCGGCGAGCCAGGGGTCGAGCGTCCCCGGCGCGCGCAGGGCGGCGAGGAAGGCGACGAACTGGTTGACGAGGATCGTCGGGCCGGGCGTCGTCTCTGCGAGCCCCAGCCCGTCGATCATCTGCGGCCCCGTCACCCAGCCGCTCGCCACCGCCTCCTGCGCCAGCCACGCGAGCACGGCGTAGGCGCCGCCGAAGGTCAGAACGGCGAGCCTGGAGAAGAACAGGCCGATCTCCACCACGACATGGCCCGCCCCCAGCATCGCCGCGGCCAGCGCGATCGGCGCCCACCACGCGACCACGCACCAGCCCGCGGCGCGCAGCGCGCCGCGCCGGGCGGCGGGCGAGACCGGCGGGGGCGGCGCGGCGTCGCCCGGGCCCGCGGCAAGCCCCAGCGCGGCCCCCACGGCGCCAGCCCCGAGCACGATCAGCGGAAACGGCGCATCGAGCAGCAGGATCGCGGCGAAGGCCGCGGCGGCCAGCGCGTAGAGCGGCGGCGACTTCAGTCCGCGCGCGGCGATCTTCAGCAGCGCCTGCGCCACCAGCGCCAGCACGGCCGCCTTCACGCCGAAGAACACGCCTTCGACCAGCGCGAGCCCGGCGCCGAGGACGTAGAGGAGCGACAGCGCGAGCATCAGCGCCGCGCCGGGGAGCACGAACAGAACGCCCGCCGCGATCCCGCCGCGCACGCCGTGGGTCAGCCAGCCGATATAGGTGGCGAGTTGCTGCGCCTCGGGCCCCGGCAGCAGCATGCAGTAATTCAGCGCGTGCAGGAAACGCCGCTCGTCGAGCCAGCCCTTCTCCTCGACCACGATGCGATGCATCAGGGCGATCTGCCCCGCGGCCCCGCCGAAGGAAAGCACGCCGATGCGCCCGAAGGTCGCGAGGAGTTCGGCGAAGTCGGGCGCCCGGCGAGGCGCGGCGGTCTCGGTCGTGGACAAGTCTCACCCCCTCGGCCCGTTGCGACCGGGGGTGTAGCGCGGGCGGGGGGCCGATACAGCCCCCCGGGGGCGCTCAGTTGGCCTGGCGGCGCAGGAAGGCGGGGATCTCCATGCGCGCGTCCTCCTCCTCCCGCTGGGGCTGGGCCAGAGGCTCGCGCCGCACGGCGCCGGGCTTGGCGACGAAGGTGGGCTGCTCCTTCTCCCGTGCGCCGCCGGTCATGCGGGTGATCAGGTTGTTGAAGACCGTCCGCTGGGGCCGCTCCTCTGCGGCGACGGGTTGCGGGGCCGGCTGCGCGGCGGGCTGCGCCGCCGCCCGGGCCGCGGCCATGGGCGCCTGACGGGGGCCTGCGGGCCGCTCCGCGTCGCCGCCGATGGCCGAGGCGAGAAACGGGTTCTCCCGCCGCGGCTCGGGCGCGTCGAGCGGCATCGGCGGGATGTCGTCGTCCAGCAGACCGTCGCCGGCCAGTCCGTGGTCGAGCGGACGCGCCGCCGGACGGGGCTCGGCGCGCGCCTCGGCCCGCGCCTCGGATCGGGCCTCGGGCGCGAACAGCGTCACCGGCTCGGGGCGTTGCGCCGGCTGGGCGGTGGTCTCCGCGTGCCGCTGCTGACCGATCGGACGCAGGGGCGCGGCGATCTGCGCGGTGGGCGCCATCGGGGTCGGCTGCACGGCGGCCGCCACGTCGATGCCCGTCGCGACGACGGAGACGCGCATCGCCCCCTCCATCTCGGGGTCCAGCGTCGAGCCGACGATGATGTTGGCCTCGGGGTCCACCTCGGCGCGGATGCGGTTGGCCGCCTCGTCCAGTTCGAACAGCGTCAGGTCGTAGCCGCCGGTGATGTTGATCAGCACGCCGCGGGCGCCCTTCAGGCTCACCTCGTCGAGCAGCGGGTTGGCGATGGCCTTTTCGGCGGCGTCGACCGCGCGGGTGTCGCCGGTGGCCTCGCCCGTGCCCATCATCGCCTTGCCCATCTCGTCCATGACGGAGCGGACGTCGGCGAAGTCGAGGTTGATCAGGCCCGGCCGCACCATCAGGTCGGTCACGCCCTTGACGCCCTGATACAGCACGTCGTCGGCCATCATGAACGCCTCGGCGAAGGTCGTGCGCTCGTTGGCGATGCGGAACAGGTTCTGGTTGGGGATGATGATGAGCGTGTCGACGACCTGCTGAAGCTCGGCGATGCCGCCGTCGGCCTGGTTCATCCGCTTGGCGCCCTCGAAGTGGAAGGGCTTCGTGACCACGCCCACGGTCAGGATGCCCATCTCGCGGGCGGCGCGGGCGATCACCGGGGCGGCGCCGGTGCCGGTGCCGCCGCCCATGCCGGCGGTGATGAAGCACATGTGCGAGCCGGCGAGGTTGTCGACGATCTCCTCGAGGCTTTCCTCGGCCGCCTGGGCGCCGACGCCGGGCTTGGCGCCCGCGCCGAGACCCTGGGTGACGGTGGCGCCGAGCTGGAGCTTGCGCGGGGCCCGGCTCTGGGCCAGCGCCTGGGCGTCGGTGTTGGCCACGACGAATTCGGCGCCTTCCAGCGCCTTTTCGATCATGTTGTTCACCGCGTTGCCCCCGGCGCCGCCGACGCCGAAGACGGTGATGCGGGGTCGGAGGTCCTGCGTCTCCACGGACTTCAGGGTCAGCGCCATGATGGGTTCCGCCTGTGTTCTTTGTTGCTGCTCAATCGGTCGTTTTTTGGTTTGTTGTCGTCGACGTTATCGCAAAGTCACGGTTGTTTCACGTCCTTTCGCCGTCACCAGTTTTCGCGGAACCAGCGCACGGCGCGCGTCATGCGCCCCGACGCCGAGGGCGCCAGCGGGCGTTCGAAGTCCCAAAGCTCGTCCTGGGGCCGCGCGGCGTAGACCGTCAGGCCCACCGCGGCCGCGAAGGCGGGGCCGGCGGCGTTCTGGGGCAGGCCCGGCATCCGCAGCGGCCGGCCGACCCGCGTGCGCCGGCCGAGGATGCGCTGCGCGGCCTCCTCCAGCCCCGGCAGCTGCGAGCCGCCGCCGGTCAGCACGATTCGCCGGCCGGGCAGATGCTCGAAACCCGCCGCGCGCAGGTGGTCGCGCACCGTCTCCAGCGTCTCCTCCAGCCGGGGCCGGATCACGCCGATCAGCGCGGCGCGGCTGATGCGCCGGCGCTCGCCGTAGCGCGTCTCGACAGCCGGGGCGTCCTCCTCGTGGCCCTCCAGCCGCGGCGCCTCGATCAGCTCGCGGTCGTCCAGCCCCGTGGCCACGGCGCCGCCGTGCACGGTCTTGATGCGCTCGGCCGCCGCGCTGGGCATCGCGAGCCCGTTGGCGATGTCGAGCGTGATGTGGTCGCCCCCCAGGCGCACGCCGTCGGCGTGGATCAGCCGGCCGCGCAGGAAGATAGACAGCCCCGTCGCCCCCGCCCCCATGTCGACGCAGGCGGCGCCCAGCTTCTGCTCGTCCTCCACCAGCGCCGAGAGGCCTGCGGCGTAGGGCGCGGAAACGACGCCGGCCAGTTCGAGATCGCAGCGCTTCACGCAGAGCGCGAGGTTGCGCAGCGGGCCGGACGCGACGCTGAGCACGTGCATGTCCACGCCGAGCCGCGCGCCGGTCATGCCGCGGGGGTCCGACAACCCCTCGACCCCGTCCAGCGCATAATTGACCGGCTGGGCGTGAAGCAGCTCGCGCCCCTCCGCCAGCGACAACCGGCAGGCGGCCAGCGCGCGGGCGATGTCGCGCGGCCCGGCCTCGGGTCCCTCGAGCAGCGCCTCGCCGTGGGCGGCCTCGCTGCGCGGCCGGGCGCCGGAGAGCGCGGCGACAGCCTGGTCGACCCGCTCGCCCGCCATCTTCTCGGCCAGCTCCAGCGCGGCGCGGACCGAGCGGCAGGCCTCCTCCATGTCGACGATCTCGCCGAGGCGCACGCCGCGCGAACGGGTGACGCCGACGCCCACGATCCGCAGGGCGCCGATCGCGTCATGGGCGGCGCCGTCGGACTGCGCGCGGGCGAGCCGCTGGGCGTCGACGCGCAGGATCATGCACACGGTCTTGGCCGTGCCCACGTCGAGCACGGCCACGAGGCCGCGGCGCAGGGCGGCGCGCAGCCGCTCGCGCATCGCGCGCAGGGGCGACAGGCTGAGGCTCACGAGCGCGGCCCTCCAAGGGCGGCGAGACCGCGTTCGGTCAGGCGCACGGCCGGCCGCTCGGGCAGGCGCAGGTCCACCGCGACGATGTCGCGGGCGAACAGGCTCGATGCGTCGTGCAGCAAGGCGGCCCTCTCCATCGCCGCAACCGCGTCGGCGGCGGGCAGCATCAGCGTCATGTCCCGGTCGAGCGCGACGTCCCAGCGCCGCGCGCCCACGCGCACCAACCCGCGGATGCGCGGCGCGAGCGGCCCGGCGGCGGCCAGCACCGCCAGCGCCTCGGCCATAGCGGCGTCGGCGCCGGGGCCCGCGACCAGCGGCAGATCGGGATGGTCGGCGCGGCTGAAGGCGGGCTCGATGCGCGCGCCCTTCGCGTCCACGAGCCACGGCTCGCCGTCGATGCGCCATACCGCGGCGGCGACGCGCTCCTCGACGACCACGCGCAGCGCCTCGGGCGCCTCCAGCGAGACGCGCGCGCTCGCCACCCAGCCCAGCGACTCCACCCGCCGCCGCACCGCCGCGGCGTCGAGCGCCAGCGAGGAGGCGCCCATCGCGTCGGTCAGGCCGGCCATGATCTCGCCGCGCACGGTCGGCGAGGCGCCCTCGATCTCGATGCGGCGGATGGCGAATTCGGGCCGCGTGGTCAGCGCCGCGCGCAGGGCGGTGGCGTGCTCGCCCAGCGCCGCGTGGGTGGCGGGGTCGGAGAACAGCGCCGCCGCCAGCCCGGCCAGCGCCAGCGCCGGCGCCTGGACGGTCACCGCCCGGCGCACGCTGCGCCGCCGCCACAGCCGCTGCAGCCGCCAGCGCCACAGGCCGGCGTCCCCGGCGAGGGGGCTCACCGCCGGCAAGACGCGTCCTCCACGATCCAGCGGCAAAGCTCGGGGAAGCCGACGCCCGCCGCCGTGGCCTGCTCGGGGGCGAGCGAGGTCGGCGTCATGCCGGGCTGGGTGTTGATTTCGAGGATGATCAGGCCGTCCAGCCCCTTCGCCTCGTCCCAGCGGAAGTCCGACCGCGTGACCCCGCGCGCGCCCACGGCGCGGTGAGCGCGCAGCGCGTGGTCGAGGCACGCCTCGGCGATCTCGTCGGGGATCTCGGCGGGGCAGACGTGGCGCGAGCCGCCCTCGGCGTATTTGGCGTGGTAGTCGTACCAGCCCGAGGCGGCCACGATGTCGGTCACACAGAGCGGCCGGTCGCCCATCACGGCGACGGTCAATTCGCGGCCGGGGACGAAGGTCTCGACCATCATCCTCTCGGGCGCGCCGGGCCACAGGATCGGCGGGCCGTTGGCGCCCTCGGGCACGATCACGACGCCGACCGAGGAGCCTTCGTTGAACGGCTTCACCACATAGGGGGGCGGCAACACGTGGCCGCCCTCGATCTCGGCGCGGCTCGCCACGACGCTTTCGGCCACGGGCAGGCCGGCGGCGGCGAACGCGGCCTTGGCGCGCGGCTTGTCCATCGCCAGCGCCGAGGCCAGCACGCCGGAATGGGTGTAGGGCAGGCCCATCACCTCGAGCAGGCCCTGGACGCAGCCGTCCTCTCCCCAGCGGCCGTGCAGCGCGTTGAAGACCGTCACCAGCCCGAGCGCCGCCAGCCGCTGGGCCACGTCGCGGCCCGCGTCGATCTCTGTCACTTCATAGCCCGCCTCGCGCAGGCCCCGGGCGCATTCCCTGCCCGACACGAGCGAAACGTCCCGCTCTGCCGACCAGCCGCCCTTAAGCACGGCGACACGGGGCTGCCTGCTCGACATGCCCGCCTCGTCCTTTCGTCCGGGTTTCCCCCGAACATGTTATGGTTCAACCCGTTGCCTGCGGGTCTTCGTGTCTGGTCTCAGGTGGCCGGGGTAAGCCCGATCCGCTTGATTTCCCACTCTAGCTGAACCCGAGTGGTTTCCAAAACCTTACTACGGACGAGTTCGCCCAAATTTTCCACGTCCGCCGCCGTCGCGCCCCCCGTATTGACGATGAAGTTCGGGTGCAGCGGGCTCACCTGCGCGCCGCCGAGCCGGTGGCCGCGCATCCCGGCGCGGTCGATCAGCGCCCAGGCCTTCAGTTCGTGGGTGTCGTCGGGCCGGCCGGTGGAGGAGAAGCCGGCGGGGTTGCGGAACGTGGAGCCGGCGCTGCGCTCGCGCACCGGCTGGCTCGCGGCGCGGTGCGCCACCAGCGCCTCCATGCGGGCGAGGATGTCTTCCGGCGCGCTCGGACGGCCCTCGAAACTGGCCTCCGTGACGATCCAGTCGTCGGGCAAACCGCAGTCGCGGTAGGCGAAGCCCATGTCCTCGGGCCCGAGCGCATGGCGGCGGCCCTGCCGGTCGACCGCCACGCAGCCGGCGAAGACGTCCGCGGTGTAGGCGCCATAGCACCCGGCGTTCATCCGCACCGCGCCGCCCACCGCGCCGGGCACGCCGCGCAGGAACTCCAGCCCGGCGATCCCGTAGGTCGCGGCCGCCTTGGCGAGTTGCGCGTCGAGCACCGCCGCGCCGACGCGCAGGCCGGTCGCGCCCTCCCGCCGCACCGCTGCGAAGCCGCGCCCCAGCCGCACGCAGACCCCCGGCACGCCGCCGTCGCGGATGATGACGTTGGAGCCGACGCCGAGGATCGTGACCGGCACGTCCGGCGCCAGCGCGGCGAGAAAGTCCCGCAGGTCCGCCTCGTCCTCGGGCTGGAACAGCACCTCGGCCGGGCCGCCGACGCGCAGCCAGGTTATCTCGTCGAGCGGGCGCATCGCCGTCAGCGCGCCGCGCGCGCGCGGCAGCCGGGCCAGCAGCGCGAGGCCGTGCAGCGCGGTCACCCGTGCAGCCCCTCGTTCTCCGCCCATTCCTCCTGGCAGGCGCCGATGGGGAAATCGACCGCGACCTGAAAGGCGCGGCGGGCGCGGATGCGGTCGAGCCAGCGCGCCACGTTCGGCGCGTGCGGCGCGCCCCAGGGCAACAGCACGGCGCGGCGGGCGACGATGGCGGGGCCGATGTCGCCGAAGCTGAAACTCTCGCCGGCGACGAAGGGCGCGCGCGCCAGCCGGGCGTCGAGGATCGCCAGCGTCGCGGCCAGCTTCTCCGCCGCCGGGCCCAGGACGGATACGTCCTGCTCGGCCCGCGCCGTGCGCACGAGGCCATAGAACAGCGGCGCCAGCGCCGGGAACAGCGTCGTCGAGCCCCAGGTCAGCCACTGATCCGCCAGCGCCTGCGCGGCGAGGTCTTCCGGCCGAAGCGCGCCCGCCCCGCGCGTGCGGGCGAGATGGCGCAGGATCGCGTCGCTCTCCCAGAGCGTCAGCGCGCCGTCCTGCAGGGTCGGGACCACGCCGTTGGGGTTCAGCGCCCGGTAGGCCGGGTCGTCGAGCCCGCCGAAGCCGCCCCCGACGCGCCGCCGTTCGTAGGACAGCCCCAGCTCCTCCAGCGCCCAGAGCGCCTTCTGGACGTTGGCGGAGTTGCGCCGCCCCCACAGGATCATGGTCATGGCCCGCCCCCGTTCGCGCCGGTTCAGCCCGGTCGCCGCATCTGGAACAGCGCGCGGACGACCGCGTAGTCCATGTAGCCGCAGCGCGCGAGCGGCTGGAAGCGCGTCACGTCGAAGACGCCGTCATGCAGGCAGTCGTCGCGCAGATGCACGCCGGTCACCTCGCCGAACACCACCAGGTTGGCCTCTCCCGGCAGCTGCACGATCTGCGTCAGCCGGCACTCCAGCGCCGCCGGCGCGCCGGCGACGCGGGCGCAGGCGACGGTGCGGCATTCCTCGCGCGCGATGGCGGCCGCGTCGAACTCGTCCACGTCGCGGCCGTAGCCGGCCGCGGTGGCGTTCATCGCCTCGCGCATCGCCCACTCCACGACGTTGACGCAGAAGACGCCGGTTTCGCGGATGTTGGCCACGCTGTCCTTGGTGTCGCCGCGGTCGGGTTTGCTCGAGGTGGAGGCGAACATCACCTGCGGCGGCACATAGGCGACCGCGTTGAAGAAGGAATAGGGCGCGAGGTTGTCGCGCCCGTCCGCGCCGCGGCTGGAGATCCACCCGATCGGCCGGGGCGTGACCACGGCGTTGAACGGGTTGTGCGGCAGGCCGTGGGCGTCGAGCCCCGGTCGGTAGAACATGCGAGCGCCTCGGCTGGATTTGGATCGGCCTCCATGGTAGCTGGCCCGCCCGCCGGGGCGAAAGGGGCGCTGCGCGATGTTCCGGTTTCTGCCCGAGCGGGCGCAGGATCACGACGAGGTGGAGCAACTCCTCGACACCGCCTTCGCCCCCGGGCGGACGGCGCTTTCCTCCTATCGCCTGCGCGACGGCGTGCCGCCGGTGGCCTCGCTCGGCCGCATCGCGCGCGACGACTACGACGCGGTCGCGGGCTGCATCCGATTCTGGCCCGTGCGGATCGGCGATCGGGGCGACCCGGCGCTGCTGCTGGGGCCGGTCGCCGTTCACCCGACCCGGCAGGGAGAGGGGCTCGGCGCGGCGCTGATCGTCGACGCGCTCGAGCGGGCGGCGACCGAGGGCTGGCGCCGGGCCGTGCTGGTCGGCGACGAGCCCTATTACCGCCGCTTCGGCTTCAGCCGCGACGCCGCGGCGCGCCTGCGTTTCCCGCCGCCGACCAACCCGGCCCGCCTGCTGGCCCGCGCCCTTGCGCCGGGGGGGCTGGACGGCGTCGAGGGCGAGGTGCGTCGGTGGGATCCTTCCCGCGATCACGCCCGTTAAGCGGCGGGAAAGATATCGGCGCCACATCGGTGCGGCGGCCCGCGGAGGACTGATCCTGCCCCTCACACCCGATCCGGACCTGTTCGACACGCCCCCCGACGCGGATTTCGACCGCCTGTCCGGGCTTGCGGCCGAGATGGTGGACGCGCCGGTCGCGCTGCTGTCGCTGGTGGGGCCGGATCGCCAGTTCTTCAAGAGCGCGGTAGGCCTGCCCGAGCCATGGGCCAGCCTGCGCGGCACGCCGCTGAGCCATTCGTTCTGCCGCCATGTGGTGGAGCGCGGCGCGCCGCTCGTGGTGGAGAACGCACGCGAAGACCCGCTGGTGCGCGACAATCCCGCCGTGGAGGAGTTGGGCGTCGGCGCCTATCTCGGCGAGCCCGTCCGTATGCCGTCGGGCGTCGTCGCCGGCTCCTTCTGCGTGATCGACAGCGGGCCGCGCGTCTGGAGCGAGCGGGAGCGCCGGATCGTCGCCACGCTGGCGCGGGCCGTCGAGAACCTGATCGCGCTGCGCGCCGCCACCGAGGCCCAGCGCCGCGCGATGGACGAACTCGTGGCCGTCAATGCGACGCTGTCGAGCCAGTCGGACGCGCTCGCCGCCTCCCGCGCCACGGCGGAGGACGCGCTGGCGCAGCAGACGCGGTTTCTGGCCGGATTGTCCCATGAACTACGCTCGCCGCTGAACGGGATCACCGGCGGCCTCGCGCTGCTGGAGAACGCCGCCGACGACGAGACCGCCCGCCGCTGCCGCGCCATGATCGCGAGTTCGGCGCATGCGCTGTCGGACTGCGTGGACGACCTCATCACCTTCTGCCGCCTCGGCGCCGGCATGGAGACGGTGGAGGCCGGCCCCTACAACCCCCGCGCCGTGGCGCAGGAGGCGGCCGACGCCCAGCGCGCCGCCGCCGAGGCCAAGGGCCTCGCGCTGTCGGTCGAGATCGACCCCTACGCGCCGGCGCGCGCGCAGGGCGACGGCGGGCTGATCGCCCGGATCCTCGTCAACCTGCTCGGCAACGCGGTCAAGTACACCGCCGAGGGCGCCGTGACGGTCACCCTCGGGCGGGATCCCGACGGCGTGCTGGCCTACCGGGTCAGCGACACCGGGCGCGGCGTGCCCGAACTGGTTCGAGAGGCGATCTTCGAGCCCTTCAACCGCGGCGACCCCCAGGTGGCGCGCACCGCAAGCGGCACGGGTCTGGGTCTGGCTATCGCGCGCGAGATGGCGAGCCGCATCGGCGGCGAGCTGATCCTGGAGCGGTCCGTCCACGGCGAGGGCTCCACCTTCCTGCTGCGGGCGCCCGAAACCGCCGCCGCGGCCGCGGCCGCCTGAGCGGCGTCAGGTCAGCGACTTGCGCCCCATCTGCAGGAACTTCGCCCGCCGCTCCGCGCGCAACTGGGCCGGCGACAGCCCCTCCAGTTCGCCCAGCATGGCGGAAATCGCGCGCCCGGTCTCGGCGACGGCCTCAAGGGGCGCGCGCTGGGCGCCGCCGAGGGGCTCCTTCACGATGCGGTCGACCACGCCGAGCTTCAGCAGGTCCTGCGCCGTCAGCCGCAGCGCCGCCGCGGCCTCCTTCATCTTCTCGGCGTCCTTCCAGAGGATCGAGGCGCAGCCCTCGGGCGAGATCACGGAATAGACGGCATGCTCCAGCATCGCCACGCGGTTGGCGGTGGCGAAGGCGACCGCGCCGCCCGAGCCGCCCTCGCCGATCACGACCGAGACCAGCGGCGCGCCGATCGCGAGGCACGCCTCGGTGCAGCGCGCGATGGCCTCGGCCTGCCCGCGCTCCTCCGCGCCCTTGCCGGGATAGGCGCCGGGCGTGTCCACCAGCGTGATCACCGGCAGGCCGAAACGGTCGGCGAGACCCATCAGCCGGGCGGCCTTGCGATAGCCCTCCGGGCGGGCCATGCCGAAGTTGCGGTCCAGCCGGCTTCTGGTGTCGCGGCCCTTCTCGTGGCCGAGCACGACGACGGGCCGGTCCTCGAAGCGCGCCAGACCCCCGACGACGGCGCGGTCCTCGGCGAAGGCGCGGTCGCCGGCCAGCGGGGTGAATTCGGTGAACAGCGCCTCGATGTACATCAGCGCGTGGGGGCGGTCGGGGTGGCGGGCGACCTGGCATTTGCCCCACGCGTCGACGCCGGCGTAGATGTCGGACAGGAGCTTGCGCGCCTTGCCGTCGAGCTGGGAGGCCTCCTCCTCGACGTCCATCGCGGGGTTCTGCACGGCGAGCGCGCGCAGCTCGGCCGCCTTGCCCTCCAGCTCCGCCAAGCCCTTCTCGAAGTCGAGGTAGTGCCGCACCGCGAACCCTCCGCCGTCGCCGCGGCGGATTTAAGCCGGCGCGCAATCGAATGCAATCGCCGCAGGCGCCGCCTTTGTTCGGGCGATTCGTTGACTCCTGCGCCTTTTTTCGTATGTTCCGCGCCAGATGCGCGCAAGAACCTGCGCGCACTTCATCCCAGGCCCACACTGTAACGGAGCTTTCGATACGCGCATGACCTTCGAGGACCTCGATCTAGACCCCAACGTCCTGAAGGCGGTGCGCGAGGCCGGCTACGAGACGCCGACCCCCATCCAGGCGCAGGCGATCCCCCATGCGCTGGCTGCGCGCGACGTGCTGGGCATCGCGCAGACGGGCACCGGCAAGACCGCCGCCTTCACGATGCCGATGATCACGGTTCTGGCGAAGGGGCGGGCGCGGGCGCGCATGCCGCGCAGCCTGATCCTGTGCCCGACGCGCGAACTGGCGGCGCAGGTCGCCGAGAATTTCGACAATTACGGCAAATACGTCAAGCTCACCAAGGCGTTGCTGATCGGCGGCGTCAGTTTCGGCGATCAGGACAAGCTGATCGACCGCGGCGTGGACGTGCTGATCGCCACGCCCGGCCGCCTGCTCGACCATTTCGAGCGCGGCAAGCTGATGCTGACCGGCATCGAGATCATGGTGGTCGACGAGGCCGACCGCATGCTCGACATGGGCTTCATCCCCGACATCGAGCGCATCTTCAAGCTGACGCCGTTCACCCGCCAGACGCTGTTCTTCTCGGCGACGATGCCGCCCGAGATCACGCGGCTGACCGAGGAATTCCTGTCCAACCCGGTGCGGGTGGAGGCGTCGCCCCCCTCCACCTCCGCCTCGACGGTCGAGCAGCTCATCTGCCGCTTCAAGCCGTCGAAGAAGGAGAACGCGGACCGCGAGAAGCGCGACCTGCTGCGCGACCTGCTGCGCGGCGAGGGTGACGGGCTGAAGAACGCCATCGTCTTCTGCAACCGCAAGCGCGACATCGGCCCGGTGTTCAAGAGCCTGGAGAAGTCCGGCTTCAACGTCGGGGCGCTGCACGGCGACCTCGACCAGAGCGTGCGCACCGCGACGCTCGACGGCTTTCGCGCGGGAACGGTTCGGTTGCTGGTGGCGTCCGACGTGGCCGCGCGCGGGCTCGACATCCCCGCCGTGAGCCATGTCGTGAACTTCGACGTGCCGATCCACTCCGAGGATTACGTGCACCGCATCGGCCGGACAGGCCGCGCCGGGCGTTCGGGCCGCGCGTTGACCATCGCGCTGCCGCACGAGGAGAAGCACGTCGAGAAGATCGAGAAGCTGATCGAGAAGACGATCGCGCCCATCGAGACGCCCGGCGAGTCCCGTCGCGTCCTTCGTGAGCAGGAGCCCGACGAGCCGCGGGCGGACTCGCAGCCGCGCCCCCGCCGGGCGCCGCGGCGCGAAGCGGCCGAGCCGGCGCGCGAGGCCGCCCCCGCCGCGGCTCCGCCCCCCGCCGGGCCGCCCGAGCGCGCCGCCGCCGAACGCCCGTCGCCCGAACGCGGGCCTTCCGACCGGCGCGACCGCGGTCGCGATCGCGACCGCAACGGAGATCGGGGCCAGCCGGTCGTCGGACTAGGCGACCACGTGCCCGCGTTCCTGCTGCGCGAGGTGCGCCTGCCCAAGGCGACCCGCAAGACCGAGGCCGAGGCCGAGGCCGACGAGGCGGCGTAGCGTCCGCCGCCGGCGGCGTTTCGTCGAGCGCCGCCGAGGGCGTCGAGGCGGCGCGCGGCAGGTGGAGCGGCGCGCTTCACCGCGGCGCGCGGAGCCGCGCCGCGAGCCCGCCCAGCGCCTCGCTGTCGTGGAGCGTCAGCGCGCCGCCATGGGCGCGTGCGATGTCGGCGGCGATGCTCAGGCCCAGCCCGACCCCACCGCCTGCGTTCTGGTTGCGGGCGAGGTCGAGCCGCGTGAAGGGGCGCAGCGCCGTCTCCCGGTCCTGGGGCGCGATGCCGGGGCCGTCGTCCTCCACCGTGAACACCACGCGCCGGCGCTCGAGCCGCACGCGGATCGCGGCGCGGCTGCCGTGGGCTATGGCGTTGTCCACGAGGTTCTGCAGCGCCCGCCGCATCGCCTCCGGCCGCAGCGTGGCTGTGGGGGCTTCGGGGGTGTCCACCTGCGCCTCCACCGCCACCGCGCCGCCGGCGCGGCGGGCGGCGGCCGCGACCTCCTCCGCCAGCGCCACGGGGTCGATCGGCAACGCCTCCTCGGCCGCCTCGCCGCGGGCGAAGGCTAGGAAGGCCTCGATCATGCGCTCCATCTCGGCCACGTCCGAACGGAGTTCCTCGGCCTCGGGCGCCTCCTCCAGCATCGCCAGCGCGAGCTTCATCCGCGTCAGCGGCGTGCGCAGGTCGTGGCTGACGCCCGACAGCATCCGGGTGCGGCTCTCGATCTGGCGTTCGATCCGCGCGCGCATCTCGAGGAAGGCGGAGCCGGCGCGGCGCACCTCCTCCGCGCCCGAGGGCTGGAACCGCAGCGCGCGGCCCTTGCCGAAGGCGTCGGCCGCGGCGGCCAGTTGGCGGATCGGGCGGACCTGATTGCGCAGGAAGATCACCGCCACCCCGAGCACCGCCGCCGAGGTGAGGCCCATCCAGACGAAGAGCTGATGCGGATTGGCCGGGGTCAGCCGTCTGCGATCCACCAGGGCGCGCAGGATGCCCTTGTCGGTCTGGACCAGCACCTCGATGGCGCGGTCGTAGCTGACCAGATCGAGCGCGATGGGCCGGCGGATCTCGGCCTTCAGCGTCTCCTCCACCGCGCCGCCGGTGACGTCGTAAAAGCGCCGCAGCGCCTCGCGCGGAACCACCCGCCCCTCGTCGACGCGCAGCGCCACCCGCAGCGGCCCGGCCATGCGCTCGATCTCGGCGCGCGCCTCGGCGGCGTCCCCGGCCTCCTCGACCAGCGCGACGGCGTAGTTCAGCTCGGCGGCCACGATGGCGGCCATCTGGTTGGAGACGCCGGCGTAGTGACGCTGGGCGATGATCGCCGCCACCGTGCCCTGCACGATCACCAGAGGCGCCAGCAGGATCAGCAGCGCCCGACCGAACATGCCCTTGGGCAGGTATCGCTTGACCATCACCGCGCCGCCCGGTCCATGCTGGCAGGGTAGGCGGGCCGCGCGGGCGCCGCAAGCGAGGGCGCCGTGCCGCAGGACCCGTTCGACCGCGACCCGACCGTGACCCATGGCGCGCCGCAGACCATCGCCCCCGGCGTGCGTCGGGTGGTGGCGGCGAACCCCTCGCCCATGACCTTCACGGGCACGGCGAGCTATCTCGTCGGCGAGGCCGAGGTCGCCATCATCGACCCCGGCCCCGACGACCCCGCGCACCGCGACGCGCTGCTGCGGGCGGCAGGGCCGGGGCGGGTGCGCGCCATCCTCGTCACCCATGCCCACCACGACCACAGCGCCGGCGTACGGCGACTGGCCGAGGCGACCGGCGCGCCCGTCCACGCCTTCGCCGAGCCGCCGCCCGCCCACGACCCGGCGCTGGGCGGCGGCGAGGGGGTGGACGCCGCCTTCCGCCCCGACGTCGCCCTGACGGACGGCGCGACGGTCGAAGGCGACGGGTGGCGGCTGCGGGCGCTGCACACGCCGGGCCACCTCGCCGACCACCTGTGCTTTGCGCTGGAGGGAACCGGGCTCCTGTTCTCCGGCGATACGGTGATGGGCTGGTCCACGACGATGGTCTCGCCGCCCGGGGGCGACATGGCGGCCTTCATGGCCTCGTTGCAGCGACTGGCGGCGGAACGCTGGGAGGCCTTCCTGCCGGGCCACGGCCGCCCCGTCGCCGATCCCGCGCACATGGTCGCGTGGCAGATCGCGCATCGCCGCGCGCGCGAGGCGCAGATTCTGGACGCGCTCGCCGACGGCCCGGCGGACCCGACGACGCTGACGCGCCGCCTCTACGCCGACATCGACCAGCGGCTATGGCCTGCAGCGGCGCGCAACGTGCTGGCGCATCTGCTCGCCCTTGCGGCCACGGGCCGCGCCTCGGCCGACGGCCCGCCCGGTCCCGCGGCGCGCTTCCGGTTGCGCTGAGGCTTGCGCCGGGGCGGCAGGGGCGGATGATGGCCCGCCCAGCTGCAGGAAGCCCCATGAGCCTCTACGACGATCTCGCGCGCGTCTCGACCGCGACCCTGACCACGGTGCTGCTGAAGAAGGGCCTGCGCAATGTGTGGCTGCGCGGGGCCATGCCGCTGCGGGAGGGGCCGCGTCTGGCCGGCCCCGCCTTCACGCTGCGCTTCGTGCCGGCGCGCGAGGACCTCGCCACGCCGGCCGCCTGGGCCTCGCCGCGCTCCACCCGCGCCGCCATCGAGGCGATGCCGCCCGGCGCAATCGCCGTGATCGACGCGATGGGAACGCGGGCGGCGGGGGTCTTCGGCGACATCCTGTGCCAGCGCATGGCGGTCCGCGGCGTCGCCGCGCTGGTCACCGACGGCGTGGTGCGCGACGTGGCGGGCGTGCTCTCCACCAACCTGCCGGTGTGGTGCGCGGGCGTCGCCGCCCCGCCTTCCGTGGCGGGCCTGCATTTCGTCGGCTGGGAGGACACGATCGCCTGCGGCGGGGTCTGCGTCGAGCCGGGAGACGCCATCGTGGCGGATCGCGACGGCGCCGTGGTCGTGCCCGCGGCGCTGGCCGCGGCCGTGGCGGCGGAGGCGGCCGAGCAGGAGGCCTTCGAGGACTGGGCGCTGGAGGAGGTGCGCCGGGGCGCGACGCTGCCCGGCCTCTACCCGCCCGACGCGGCGACCAAGGCGCGCTACGAGGCCAGCCGGCGCTGAGCCGCGCTCAGTAGACCACCACCCCGCGAACCGATTCGCCGGCGTGCATCAGCTCGAAGCCGCGGTTGATCTCGTCCAGCGGCAGGACATGGGTGATCATCGGGTCGATCTCGATCTTGCCGTCCATGTACCAGTCGACGATCCGCGGCACGTCGGTCCGCCCGCGCGCCCCGCCGAAGGCCGTGCCCTTCCACGTCCGCCCGGTGACGAGCTGGAACGGGCGGGTGCTGATCTCCGCCCCCGCCGGCGCCACGCCGATGATGACGGAGACGCCCCAGCCGCGGTGGCAGCTCTCCAGCGCCGCGCGCATGACGCCCACGTTGCCGGTGCAGTCGAAGGTGTAGTCGGCGCCGCCAATCGTGTCGGCGCCGCGCTTGGTCAGATTGACCAGATACGGCACCAGATCGCCCTCGACCTCGCCGGGGTTGACGAAATGCGTCATGCCGAAGCGCTCGCCCCAGGCCTTCTTGGCGGGGTTGAGGTCGACGCCCACGATCATGTCGGCGCCGGCCAGGCGCAGGCCCTGGATCACGTTGAGCCCGATGCCGCCGAGGCCGAACACGATGGCGGTCGCCCCCGCCTCCACCTGCGCGGTGTTGATGACGGCGCCGACGCCCGTGGTCACGCCGCAGCCGATGTAGCAGATCTTGTCGAAGGGCGCGTCCTCGCGGACCTTCGCCACCGCGATCTCGGGCAGGACGATGAAGTTCGAGAACGTCGAGCAGCCCATGTAGTGGCGGATCGGCTCGCCATCGAGCGTGGTGAAGCGCGAGGAGCCGTCCGGCATGAGCCCCTGGCCCTGCGTGGAGCGGATCGCGGTGCACAGGTTGGTCTTGCGGCTGAGGCAGGACGGGCACTGCCGGCATTCGGGCGTGTAGAGCGGGATGACGTGGTCGCCCTTGCGCACGCTGGTCACGCCCGCGCCGACGTCGACCACCACGCCCGCGCCCTCATGGCCGAGGATCGCCGGGAACAGCCCCTCGGGGTCGGCGCCGGAGCGGGTGAACTCGTCGGTGTGGCAGATGCCGGTGGCGCGGATCTCCACCAGCACCTCGCCCGCGCGCGGGCCCTCGAGGTTCACCTCGGTCACGACGAGCGGCTTTCCCGCCTCGAAGGCGACGGCGGCGCGGCTGCGCATGGGCGAACTCCTCCACGTCGCGGCCCCGTCGCCGCACCGCCGCACCCTAGGAGGGGCGTGACGCCCCGCCAAGCGCCACGGTTGCGGCCGAGCGGCGCGGGGCCGCGCTCAGATTTCGTCCAGCATCTTCAGCAGCCCGGCCATGCTGTCGACCGTCTGGACCGTGGGCGCCGCGGCCGGCGCGGCGTCGGATGGCGCGGCGCCCACCGCCAGCGCGATGTCGGCGCCCTCCTCGTGCATGGCCCCCAGCATCGTCTCGGCGCAGATCAGGCCGCCGACCTCGCCCAGATGGGTCACGCCCGGGTTGCGGACCGCGGCCTCGCGCAGGATGTAGAACCACAGCGGCGTCTGGGTGGCGAGCGAGGGGTCGACGCCCAGCACCTCGGCGCCGAGGTCAAGCTCGCTCGGGCTCAGCGGGTCGGCGACATGGGGATAGCGCGCCTTCAGCGCCACGGCGCAGGTCTGGCCCGAGGCGACGCCGAAGTCGGCGCCGCGGCGGATGTTGCGCTCGGCCAGCGACACGGGCGGCGCGTCCACCGCGGGCGGCGGCAGGCGAAACACGCTGGCGGGCAGGCTCGTGTCCAGCGGCTCGCCGGGTTGCGCGGCGGGACCGAAGAACAGCGCCCAGTCGAGTTCGCTCGTCTGGTCGATCGGCTCGCGCCCGCGCAGGTCGCCCCCGCCGGCGCGGAACAGCGTCCGCCCGTGGCCGGCGTTGAGCTGGTAGCCGTCGCGCAGCTGGCTGTGGCCGAGGCGGAAGCAGGCCTGCGCGAACTCCACCGGCATCGCCGCGGACCCCGGCGGGCACTGGCCCGCGTCGCGCACCCGGCGCTGCATGTCGCTCCAGAAGGCCGTGCCGGCGCGCAGGCGCTCCACGACCGGCGCGATCTCGCTCTGCGCCACGAGACGGGGGATGTAGTCGCGCAGCACGATGCGCCGGTAGGCGGCCTTCACCTCGCGACAGGTTTCGTCGAACACAGGCGAGCCCACGCCGTGCGTGCCGCCCTTGGCGCGGTGGACGATGTTGTGCAGCCGCATGAACAGGGTGTGCAGCTGCAGGATCAGCTTGTTCTCGTCGTTGCGCGGGTCGGCGATCATCCGGCCGTCGCGGTAGTCGGTGATCCGCCGGATGTCGCGCCGCGCCAGCGTGTTGCCGATGGTGCGATTGTCCACCCCGAGGATGAACAGGCCGCGCCTGTTGAACAGCGCAGCGTCCGGCGTCCCGAGCAGGCCGTAGACGCTGTCGAGATCGAACAGCCCCGTGCGCCCGTTGGTGGCGGTGACGTCCGGCTCCGGCGCCACGACCTGGCGGACGGAGAGCTGGGGGTTGGCCGGCAGGGCGCGCATGCCCTCGACGGCGCGGAACTCGGTCAGGTCGT
Source organism: Rubrimonas sp. (assembly GCA_036735545.1). Taxonomy (GTDB): domain Bacteria; phylum Pseudomonadota; class Alphaproteobacteria; order Rhodobacterales; family Rhodobacteraceae; genus Rubrimonas. The sequence goes on from DAINOD010000009.1 coordinate 64,018, forward strand.
GGTCGATGAACTGGCCGAGAAAGGTGAAGCCCGCCGGCAGGGCGGGCTTGGCCGCCGCGATCGCCGCGGGCGGCATCATCGGGCCCTGGGAACCCGCCAGCAGCGCCACCGCGTGGCTGTCGTAGAGCGGGTCCTCGCGCCGGAACAGGCGCGAGAACGGGGCTTCGTTCGCGCTTGCGCCCTGGCAAGCCTGCACGCTTCCGTGGCCGATCATGGTGGATACTCCTCCGCCGGGTTAACCGCGGGGAAACCATGACCCCGGGGCGTCACCCGCGCGTGAGCGCGGCGTCAGTCGCGCAGGGCGACCAGCGCGGCGAGCGCGCCGACGGTCGCGGCGACCCCCAGCCAGACCGGCGTCGCGGGCCAGCCGCGGCCGGCGAGCCCCTCGTAGAGCGCGACGAAGGACGGCACGAGATAGCCGTAGGCCATGACCTTGCCCGCGGGCAGGCGCATGGCGGCGATCTGCAGCAGAAAGAAGGTGACCGCCGTGGTCGCGACCGCGAGATAGGCGAGGCAGACCCAGACCACCGCCGGCAGCCCGCCCCAGTCGGTCGCCGCCAGCGCCGGCGCCGCCCAGACCGACAGGGCGAGCGCGCCGGCGAGCAGCGTGCCGAACGTGAAGGGCAGCGCCGGCTCGCCGCGGTTCAGCCGGCGCACCAGCGGGGCATAGAGCGCATACGCGGCCACGCCGACCACGAACAGCGCCTCGCCGCGGCCGATCTCCAGCGCCATCAGCCGCCCGAGGTCTCCCCGGAAGATCACCCACAGCGCCCCGGCGGCGCCCAGCGCCAGCGCCGCCCCCGCGGCGGGACGCGTGCGCTGGCCCAGCACCAGAAAGCCGAACAGCGCCGCCAGCGCCGGTATCAGCGTGAACACCGCCGCCACCGCCACGGCCGGCGCGCTCTGCAACGCGACGAACATCAGCACGAAATAGACAGCCAGCAGCCCGCCCAGCGCCAGATAGCGCCACGGCGCGCGGAAATCCTCGCGCCGCAGCCCCCGCGCGCCCAGCGCCGCAGCGGCGCCGATGATCCCCGCCGCCGCCGCGAAGCGGGCCGCGTTCAGCGCCGCGGGATCGATGTGGGGCGCCGCCTGGGCCCCGAGACTGAAGGAGCCGGCGATCAGCGCCGCGAAGGCCGCCATCGCCGCATGACCCTGCAGCGCCGGGCTCATGGCCGGCCGCGTCTCACGCGTCGGGGTCGGGGAAGTCGACGTGAACGTGGTTGCCGTCGGGGTCCCAGATGTTGACCTGCACGATCCCCGACCCCGGCGGCCGGCCCAACTCCCAAGCCACACCCCGGGTCTTCAGGTGCGCCAGAAAGCCCTCGAAGTCGCTGCCGCGCAGGGCGAAGTGCTCCAGCTTGAGGTCCTTCGCATCCGCCCCGGGCGCCGCCGAGACGCCGACCAGATGCACGAGCGCCTGCCCGCCCGCATAGAGCCACGCGCCCGGGAAGGGGAAGGCCGGCCGCAGGCCTGGCCGAAGGCCCAGGACGGCGCGATACCAGGCGACCATCTCGTCGAGCCGCGCGGTGCGGACGTTGACATGGTCGAAGCTCAGCGTCTCCCGCATGGCGCGCTCCCCGTGACTGCGCCGCCATGGAGCACCGGGCGGCCGGGCGGCGCAAGGCTCAGCGCACGTCGGCGTTCCACCCCATCGCCTTGCGCATGACCGCGAAGTAGGCGCGGTTCGGCAACAGGCCCAGCGTGCGCAGGATCAGCGCGAATCGGGTCGGGAAGGCGATCTCGAAACCCGGCCGCTCCAGTCCCTGCACGATGCGCGCCGCCGCGACTTCGGGCGTCATCACGAAGGGCATCTCGAAGTCGTTGACGGCGGTCGCCTCGGTGGCCACGAAGCCCGGGCAGATGACGGACAGACGCACGTTGAGGTCGATCAGGTCGAAGGCCAGCGCCTCCGCCATCGCGATCAGCGCGGCCTTGG
>DAINOD010000010.1:0-60990 GCA_036735545.1 Rubrimonas sp.
TCACGCCGCCGCCCTCCCCGCCCCGGCCATCATCAGCCCGATCTCGCCCTCGGCGGTCTCGGGCGCGCATTCGCCCACCAGCCGGCCGTCGAACATCACCAGCACGCGGTCCGACAGCGCGCGCACCTCGTCCAGCTCCACGGAGACCAGCAGGATCGCCTTGCCGGCGTCGCGGAGCGCGATCAGGCGGCGGTGGATCGCCTCGATGGCGCCGACGTCCACGCCGCGGGTCGGCTGGCCGACGATCAGCACGTCGGGGTCCTCCTCGATCTCGCGGGCCAGCACGATCTTCTGCTGGTTGCCCCCCGAGAAGTTGGCGGTCTTGAGCCACGGGTCGGGAGGGCGCACGTCGAAGTCGCGCATGTCGCGGGCGCATTTGTCGGCCACGGCGCGGCGGTTGAGGAACCAGCCGCGGCCCATGGCCGGCGCGTCGTGATAGCCGAGGATGGCGTTCTCGCGCGCCTCGAAGCGGGTGACGAGGCCCATGCGGTGGCGGTCTTCGGGCACATGGGCGAGCTTCAGCTTGCGCACGCGGGCGGGGTCGGGCGGCAGGGCGGAGTTGCCGATCAGCACCTGACCGGAGGTCAGCGGGCGGATGCCGGCGATGGCCTCCAGCAGTTCGGACTGTCCGTTGCCGCTGACGCCGGCGACGCCCACGATCTCCCCGGCGCGAACGTCGAACGACACGCCGCGCAGTCGCTCCACGCCCTGCCCGTCCACCACGCGGGCGTCGCGGACGCTCAGGCGCACGGCGCCGGGACGGGCCTCGCCCTTCTCGACGCGCAACAGCACGCGGCGGCCGACCATCTGCTCGGCGAGCTGCTCCACGGACGTCTCGGCGGTGCGGAAGTGCGCGACCATCTCGCCCCGGCGCATCACCGACACGGCGTCGGTGATCGCCATGATCTCACGCAGCTTGTGGGTGATGAGGATGACGGTCTTGCCCTCGTCGCGCAGCCGACCGAGGATGCGGAACAGGTGGTCCGCCTCCTCGGGCGTCAGGACGCCGGTGGGCTCGTCGAGGATGAGGATGTCGCAACCGCGATAGAGCGCCTTGAGGATCTCGACGCGTTGCTGAAGTCCCACCGGCAACTCGCCCACCACCGCGTCGGGGTCCACGCGCAGGCCATAGTCGGCCTCCAGCCGCTCCAGTTCCGCTCGGGCGGCGGCGCGACCTCGGGCGAGCGTCGCCCCGCCCTCGGCGCCGAGGATGACGTTCTCCAGAACGGTGAAGGGCTCCACCAGCATGAAGTGCTGGTGCACCATGCCGATGCCGGCCCGGATCGCCGCCTGGCTGTCGGGGATGGCGACCGGGGCGCCGTTCACGCGCATCTCGCCGGCGTCGGCCTGATAGAAGCCGTAGAGGATGCTCATGAGGGTGGACTTGCCGGCGCCGTTCTCGCCGACGATCCCGTGGATTTCGCCCCTGCGGACGGCGAGGTGGATGTCCTTGTTCGCGTGGACCGCGCCGAAGCGCTTGTCCACGCCCACCAGTTCGATCGCGAGATCCGTCATCGCCGCTCCGCCGCCGCCTCACTGACGCTAGCGAGCCGCGACAGGCTTTGAAAGCGCTGCGTTCAGCGCCTTTCGGCCGCTGTCAGATAGTTGACCGACAGATCGCGCGGGGAGAGCCGCCACTCCCCGGTCAGCGGCGCGTAGACCATGCCCATGCGGTCGACCGGGGTCAGCCCGGCGCGGATCAGCGCCGCCGCCAGTTCCTCGGGGGTCAGGAACTTGCGCCAGTCGTGCGTGCCGCGGGGCAGCCAGCGCAGGACGTATTCCGCGCCGACGATGGCCTTGGCGAAGCTCGCCGCGGTGCGGTTGAGGGTGGACAGCACCACCAGCGCGCCGGGCTTCGCGAGATCGTGAAGGGCGCGCAGGAAGCCGTCCACGTCGGCGACGTGCTCCACCACCTCCAGCGCGAGCACGACGTCGAAGCGGGCCCCGGCTGCGGCCAGCGTCTCGGCGCTCTCGGCGCGGTAGTCGATGGCCAGGCCCGACAGGGAGGCGTGGGCGCGCGCGGCCTCGACGGAGGCGCCGGAGGCGTCGAGGCCCGTCACGTCCGCGCCCAGCCGCGCCATGGGCTCGGCGACCAGCCCGCCGCCGCAGCCGACGTCCACCAGCGACAACCCGTTGAACGGGCGCGCGGCGCGGGGGTCGCGGTCGTGCTGGGCGGCGATCTGGTCGCGCAGATAGTCGAGGCGGCAAGGGTTGAGGCGATGCAGGGGCGCGGCTTCGCCCCTGGGGTCCCACCATTCGGCGGCCATGGCCTCGAACTTGGCGACCTCGGCCGCATCAACCGTGCTCACGTTCGTCCCCGCCCCGCTAGGCATTCCTTCACTCGCGCCCTATGACATAGAGCGACAGGGGCCCGCGCGCGAGGCGAGGAGCACAAATGACCAGCCTGCGCCGCGCGCTCTATCCGGCGATCGAGCCGTTCAACCGCTTTCGGCTATCGGTGCCGGGCGGCCACGACCTCTACGTGGAGGAATGCGGCACGCGCGGCGCCAAGCCCGTGGTCGTGCTTCACGGCGGCCCGGGAGGCGGGTGCAGCCCGGGGATGCGGCGCTACTTCGACCCCGAGGCGTGGCATGTCGTGCTGTTCGACCAGCGCGGCTGCGCCCGCTCGCGCCCCCACGCCAGCGTCGAGCGCAACACGACCTGGGACCTGATCGACGACATCGAGGCGATACGCCGCCGCCTCGGCATCGAGCGCTGGGCGGTGTTCGGCGGGTCGTGGGGCGCGGCCCTTGGTCTGCTCTACGCCGAGGCCCATCCGCGGCGGGTGACCGAGCTCATCCTGCGCGGCGTGTTCCTGATGACCGAGCGCGAGCTGCAATGGTTCTACGGCGGCGGCGCGGCCCACTTCTTTCCCGAACTCTGGGAGGATTTCCTCACGCCGATCCCCGAGGACGAGCGCGGAGACGTGATCGCGGCCTACCACAAGCGGCTGATGTCGGGCGATCTCGCCCGCCAAACTGATCATGCCCGCATCTGGGCGCGGTGGGAGGGGGCGACGGCCACGCTGCGCGCCGACCCGGCCGGCCGGCCCGGGCTGACCGACGCGGCCTACGCGCGCGCGTTCAGCCGCATCGAGTGCCACTATTTCCAGCACCGCGGCTTTCTGCGTCAGGACGACCAGATTCTCGCTGAGGTCGACCGCATCCGCCACATCCCCGGCGTGATCGTCCAGGGGCGCTACGACATGGTCTGCCCGCCGGCCTCGGCCTACGCGCTGCACAAGGCGTGGCCCGGATCGCAGCTGCGCATCGTGCAGGACGCCGGGCATGCGCTGAGCGAGCCGGGCATAACGGCGGAACTGCTGGCCGCAACCGACGCGCTGCGCGAAAGCGGCACGGGGGCGCGCACGGCGGCCCAGTAAGGCGCGCCGGGGGCCCCGCCCCCCCTCTTGCGCCCCTCCGCGGGGGCGCCTATCGTTCACCATGTCGTCAAGCCGTCCCGGCCGGGGCGGCTTAATTTGCTTGTGGCCCTGCCGATGCGGCGGGCCGTCCCGAAGGAGCCCGTCCCGTGGAAAAGGTTCCCATGACCGCCGCCGGATACGCCGCGCTCGACGCCGAGCTCAAGAAGCTCAAGATGACCGAGCGCCCCGCGATCATCCAGTCGATCGCTGAGGCGCGCGAGCACGGAGACCTCAGCGAGAACGCCGAGTACCACGCGGCGCGCGAGCGTCAGTCCTTCGTCGAGGGGCGGATCAAGGAGATCGAGGGCCTCATCAGCCGCGCCGACGTGATCGACCCGCTGAAGGTGGCGGGCGATACCATCAAGTTCGGCGCCACGGTGAAGCTCATCGACGAGGACACCGACGAGGAGAAGGTGTTCCAGATCGTCGGCGAGGTCGAGGCGGACGTGGAGAACGGCAAGCTGAACATCCGCTCGCCGCTGGCCCGCGCTCTGATCGGCAAGACGGCAGGCGACAGCGTCGAGGTGATGACCCCCGGCGGCGGGCGCTGTTACGAGGTTCTGAAGGTCGACTACGTGTGAGCGCCGCCGCCGTGGCCGCGGGTCGCGGCGAGGCCCGAGCGGCGCTGATCGCCGCGGCGACGCTGGCGGGCCTCTGGCTGCTGGCGGGGCTGGCCTACGCCTTCGGCCTGTTCGCCGGCAGCGACGAGGCGCCGGGGGCGCCAGCGACGCTCACCCTCGCGCTCGCGGTGATCGCCGCGGCGGGTCCAGCGACGCTGGCGGGCATCGGCTGGCTGATCGCGCGTCGGCTCGACGCGCTGGAGGCACGCACCGAGGCGCTGCGCGCGGCGCTGGCCGGCAAATCCGCCGACGCGGGCGGACTGAGCCCCGCCGCGGCGCGCGCCGCGACCGAGGCGGCCCGCGCCGCGGCCGCCGAAACGGCGCGGGCGTTGTCGGCGCGGCTCGACCGGTTCGAGGCAGCCCTGGCGGGTCAGCCTGCCCCGGCGCCCCGCGCCACGACCCGCCCGGCGCCCGCCGACCCGCAAGCCGCCCTGCCTTTCGCACCCTCCCCTGCGCCGCCGAGCTGGGAGGACGCCCTGCGCGCGCTGGATTTTCCTCGCGACGAGAACGACGCGGCCGGCTTCGCCGCCCTGCGCGCCGCCCTGCGCGACCCCGACCTGGCGCAACTGCTGCAGGCGGCCGAGGACGTACTGAACATCCTGGCCGCCGACGCGCTGCACATGGAGGATCTGCGCCCCGCCGCAGTGCCGCCCGCCGCCTGGCGCGCCTATGGCGAGGGCGCGCGCGGCGCGGCGGCCGAGGCCGTCGGGGCAGTGCGAGAGCCCGAGACGCTGGCGCGCGTGCAGGCGCGGATGCGCCGCGACCCGGTGTTCCGCGACGCGTGCCTCGTGTTCGTGCGTCGCTGGGGGCAGTTGATGGCCCGCGCGGCGCGCGAGTTGGGAGAGGATCCGCTGCTGAGCGGCCTCGGCGAGACGCGCTCAGGCCGCGCCTTCATGCTGACCGCCCGGGCGATGGGCGCGTTCTCCTGAAACCAGATGCGCCGAACAGTCGCCGCAGCGCAGCAATCCGCGCGTGCGTAGCGCCCCGCACCGGGGCATGGTGGGCGCGCCGACCGGAGCGACACGCATGAACCGCAGCCTGCCCGCCGACCACCCCGAGCGCTATCCGCTCACCAACGAGTTGCACGCGCGGCCGTTTCCGCCGTTGGCGGCGCCGTCGCAGGCCATCCACCTCGCCTTCAAGCCGCTGGAGGGTCAGCGCGTCTCCGCCGCCGAGCAGCGCGCGCACCTGCAGGCGCTGATCGACCGCTTCGGCGCGGCCCAGCCCGCCCGCGACTCCGACCACTATTACGGCGAGGTCGGGCGCGTACGGCTGAAATGGGAGCGGCACACCGAGTTCGTCACCTACACGCTTTTCGAGGACGGCCCCGCCGACGCGCCCTTCGCCCTGCCGGTGGAGCGGCTGGCCCCCGCGGACTGGCTCGCCGACGCGCCGGGCGCGCTGATCTGCGCGATCCGCGTGCATGTGGAGAGCTGCGAGGGGAGCGAGGCCGCGGAGAGCGCGCTGAACGAGCGGCTGCGGCGGCACTTCGTCGCCGAGAGCCTTACCGCCGCCCATGTGGGCGAGGACCTCGCCATGGTCACCGGCGACTTCCGCATCCACGAGGACGGCTTCTCCCGGTTCGCCGTGCTGGCCGGCCCCACCGCGGGCTCCCGCCGGCTGGGCCGCGTGGTGCAGCGACTGGTGGAGATCGAGACCTACCGCATCCTTTCGATGCTGGGCCTGCCGATGGCGCGGCGGATCAACCATGAACTCGCCGGGGTCGAGGACTCGCTGTCGGACCTGATCGCCGGCATCGCCGCGGGCTCGCAGGAGGATCGCGAGACGCTGGCCCAGCTCACCGCCCTGTCGGCGGAGATCGAGGCGCTGGAGGCCGGCACCGCCTACCGCTTCGCCGCCTCGCGCGCCTATGCGACGCTGGTGGACGAGCGCATCTCCGCGCTGCGCGAGCGCCGGGCCGCCGAACGCCAGACGCTGGCCGAGTTCATGGCGCGGCGCTGGCGGCCGGCCATCCGCACCTGCCTCGCAGCCGAGCGTCGGCTGACCGATCTCGCGGGGCGCGCCGCGCGCGCTGCGACGCTGCTCAGCACGCGGGTCAGCGTGACCGTAGAAGCGCAGAATCAGGCGCTGCTGGCCTCGATGAACCGTCGCGCAGAATTGCAGCTGCGCTTGCAGCGCACGGTCGAGGGCATCTCGGTGGTGGCGATCAGCTACTACGCCGTAAGCCTCGCAAGCTATGTGATGAAGCCCTTCGCCGCGCCGCTGGGCCTGTCGAACGACGTCTTCATCGCCCTGCTGGCCCCGCCGGTGGTGCTGGCGGTCTGGAGCTTCATCCGCCGCATCCGCCGCAGCATCGAGCAGGACTGACGGCGCCTGCTTTCCGGCCCGCCGCACTGGCCTACCTTCCGACAGGACAGGCGCGTTGGAGGCGGCGAATGGAACGACGCCACGATCTGGATTGGCTGCGCGCAATCCTGTTCGCCATGCTGGTGCCGCACCACGTTGCGGTCGGTTTCGTCCCGTGGGGCGAGGGCATCTACGGCTTCGCGCATCGGGACCTCGGACCGCCGTTGCTGGAGCTTGCGATCTATTTCAGTCACGGCTGGCGGCTGCCGGCGCTGTTCGTCATCGCCGGCATCGGGACCTTCTTCGCAACCGGCCGCGGCGTCGGGTACCGCTTCATCGCGGGACGGATGGCGCGCCTTCTGGTCCCTGTAGCCGTCGGCGTCGTCACCCTGAACGCCGTCGCTGGGTACGCCATCGCCCGGGCGCGGGGCGACGCCATGAGTTTCGTTGACTTCTGGCTGCGCTGGAGTCTGGAGCCCGCCTATTTCCATGTCCTGCACCTGTGGTTCCTGGTGAACCTCGCCGTCTACACGGTTCTGTGCTGGCCGCTTTTCCTGTTCCGCGCCCGGATTGTCGCACTGCGCGCCACGGCGCCTGCGCTGCTGGGCGTGGCGGTCGCCGCGACCACGCTGGTGATCGCGGTCGGCATGCCTTGGGGCAAGGCGCTGGCGGGCGACGGCTATCAGGGACCCTGGTATCTGACGCTGTTCGCGGCCGGCTACCTGATCGGCGCGCAGGCGGGGCCGGTGCTTGACTGGGCGCGGCGGCGGGCCTTCCTGCTGCTGGCGGCGGGGCTGGCGCTGTTCGCGCTGAAGGTCGCGATTCTGGCCCTTCGCGGCGCGGCGAGCCCCGAGGCCGCGACCGCGCTGGCGGAGGGCGGCTGGGCCGCCCGCGGCTTCGGCCCCGCCTACGGCGCGGTCGAGACCGGCTTCGCGGTGGTCAAGGGGCTGAACGCCTGGGCCTGGATTCTAGCCGCCATGGGTCTCTGCGCGCGCTGGCTGAACCGCGACGGGCCGCTGCTGCGCGCGCTGACGCCCGCGACGTATCCATTCTACGTGCTGCATTTCCCGCTCGTGCTGGTCGGGCTCGCGCTGGTCTTGCGCACCGACTGGCCTTGGGGTCAGGCGTTCCTCATCGTCACGGCAGGCGTCTACGGGAGCATCGCGGTGCTCTATCTGCTGGCGCTGAGGCTCGGGCCGGCGATCTGGCTGATCGGCGGCAGGTTCCCCTTGCCGGCGCAGGGCGGGGCGGCTTAGCTCACCCGCATGACCGATCCCGATTTCCTCGCGCGCCGGCCCGCCAACCATCAGCCGCTGACGCCGCTGCAGTTCCTCGCGCGCGCCGCCGCCACCCATCCCGCGCGGACCGCCATCATCCACGGGGCGGAGCGCATCGACTACGCGACGTTCTACGCCCGCGCGCGCCGCCTTGGCTCGGCGCTGCGATCCGCGGGAGTGCGCCCGGGCGAAATCGTCGCCACGCTGCTGCTGAACACGCCGCCGCAGCTCGAAGCGCACTACGGCGTTCCCATGGCGGGGGCGGTGCTGAACGCGCTCAACACGCGGCTAGACGCGGCGGGTATCGCTTTCATCCTGGACCACGGGCCGGCGCGGGCGCTGATCGTGGACGCCGAACTCGCCCCCCTCGCCCGCGCAGCGCTGGAAAAGGCGGCGGCGCAGCCCGTCGTGATCGAATACGTCGATCCCACTGTCGACGCCGCGCCGACGCCGGGGGCGACCGACTACGAGGCCTTCCTCGCAGGCGACGACCCCGACTTCGCGTGGGCGCCGCCGGCTGACGAGTGGGACACCATCGCGCTGAACTACACCTCCGGCACCACGGGCGATCCCAAGGGCGTGCTCTACCACCATCGCGGCGCTGCGCTGCTGGCCATGGGCAACGTCATCCACGCCGGCATGGGCGCGGGGGCGGTCTATCTGTGGACGTTGCCGATGTTTCACTGCAACGGCTGGTGCTTTCCCTGGACCGTGTCCATCGTGGCGGGAACCCATGTCTGCCTCAGGCAGGTCCGCGCCGGGCCGATCTTCAAGGCCATCGCCGAGCACGGCGTCACGCATCTCTGCGGCGCACCCATCGTCATGAGCGCGCTGTTGAACGCGCGGCCCGAGGAGCGGCGAGATACGGGCCGCCGCGTCGCCTTCCTGACCGCAGCCGCCCCCCCGCCCGAGAGCGTGCTGGCCGGCATGGACGCCGCGGGCTTCGCCGTGACCCACGTCTACGGGCTGACCGAGGTCTACGGCCCCGCCGTCGTCAACGAGTGGAAGCCCGAATGGGACGCGCTCGATCCCGCCCCCCGCGCCGCGATGAAGGCGCGGCAGGGCGTACGCTACGTGCCGCTGGAGGAACTCGCCGTGCTCGACCCCGAAACGCTGGCGCCCGTGCCCGCGGACGGGGCGACCATGGGCGAGGTCATGTTCCGCGGCAACGTCGTCATGAAGGGCTATCACCGCAACCCGGCCGCCACCGAGAAGGCGCTGGGCGACGGCTGGTTCCGCTCGGGCGATCTCGGCGTCCTGCACCCGGACGGCTATGTGCAGCTGAAGGACCGCGCCAAGGACATCATCATCTCAGGCGGCGAGAACATCTCCTCCATCGAGGTCGAGGACGCGCTCTACAAGCACCCCGCCGTCGCCTTCGTCGCGGTGGTGGCCAAGCCGGACGAGAAGTGGGGAGAGACCCCCTGCGCCTTTGTCGAACTGCGCGCGGACCACGAGGCCGACGCCGCGGCGCTGATCGCCTGGTGCCGCGAACGCCTCGCCCACTACAAGTGCCCGCGTCACGTCGTGTTCGGCGAGTTGCCCAAGACCTCAACCGGCAAGATCCAGAAATTCGCTCTGCGCGCCCGCGCCCGCGCCGAGCCGGACGTCAACCGGGCTTGACGCCTCCGCGCTTCGGACGACCTCCCCAGCATTCGCGAAGGAGGAAGACCACAGATGCGCGACCACGCCGAGGAGCCCCGCTTCGACCAGCCCACCGAGGAGCCGCGCGGCCGTGCGGCTCTGGGCCTGTCGCCCAAGGGTATGTTCTATGATTTCGTGTTGGCGCCAATGCGCGGCCGGATCTGGACGCTTGCGGCGACAGTAACGCAGATCGCGCTCACGCTGTTCACCGGGATCGTTCTGGTGCTGGCCGTCTGGGCGCTGACGACATGACAGGGAGCAGTTCCATGACGACGCCCGAGAACGAGGAACCCCGTGACGAGATGGCGGAGCTCCGGTCGCGGGCCGAGAAGTACGGTCCAGGCTACGCCGTGCTGAGCGGCGCGCTGAGCGGGAAGGGCGTGGACCGGGCGGTGGCGGGAGTGAAGCTGCTGCTGGTCGCCGTCGCCGCGGTCGTGGTTCTCGGGGCCATCGCGTCGAAGCTCTGAGCGCGCGCGCCGATCCGTGGGGCGGCCCGTCGCAGCCGATTGACCGCCCGTCGGCGCAGCCCCATAACCCCGTCCCATGACAGAGCTTTCGCGCATCCGCAACTTCTCGATCGTGGCGCATATCGACCACGGAAAATCCACGCTGGCCGACCGTCTGATCCAGATGACGGGCGGGCTGACGGCGCGCGAGATGAAGGAACAGGTGCTCGACTCGATGGACATCGAGCGCGAGCGCGGCATCACCATCAAGGCGCAGACCGTGCGGCTGGACTATGTGGCCGCTGACGGCCAGGCCTATGTCCTGAATCTGATCGACACCCCCGGCCACGTGGACTTCGGCTACGAGGTCTCACGCTCGATGCGCGCGGTGGAGGGGTCGCTGCTGGTGGTCGACGCGTCGCAGGGCGTGGAGGCGCAGACGCTCGCCAACGTGTATCAGGCCATAGACGCGGGCCACGAGATCGTCCCGGTCCTCAACAAGATCGACCTGCCGGCGGCGGACGTCGAACGGGTCAAGGAGCAGGTAGAAGACGTCATAGGCATCGACGCCTCAGACTCGGTGCTGATCTCGGCCAAGACCGGGCTCGGAATGGACAAGGTCCTGGAGGCCATCGTGACGCGCCTGCCTCCGCCCAAGGGCGACCGGGGGGCGCCGCTGAAGGCGATGCTGGTGGACAGCTGGTATGACGCCTACCTCGGCGTCGTCGTGCTGTTCCGCGTCCATGACGGGGTGATCCGCAAGGGCGAGCGGATCCGCATGATGCAGACCGGCGCCAGCTACGGCGTCGAGCGGCTGGGCGTGTTCCGGCCCAAGATGGAGGAGTTCGCCGAGATCGGCCCGGGTGAGATCGGCTTCTTCACCGCCTCGATCAAGCAGGTCCGCGACACCCGCGTCGGCGACACCATCACCCACGAGCGCCGCCAGTGCGCCGCCCCCCTGCCCGGCTACAAGCCTGCGCAGCCGGTGGTGTTCTGCGGGCTGTTCCCGGTGGACGCCTCCGAGTTCGAGGCGCTGCGCGACGCCATCGAGAAGCTGGCCCTGAACGATGCGAGCTTCACCCACGAGATGGAGACCTCGGCCGCCCTTGGCTTCGGCTTCCGCTGCGGCTTTCTCGGGCTCCTGCATCTCGAGATCATCCGCGAGCGGCTGGAGCGCGAGTATGACATCGACCTGATCACCACCGCGCCCAGCGTGGTCTACCACCTCTACATGACCGACGAGACGATGCGGGAGATGCACAACCCCGCCGACATGCCCGACGTCATGAAGATCGACCGCATCGAGGAGCCTTGGATCAAGGCGACGATCCTGGTGCCGGACGAGTATCTCGGCGATGTGCTGAAGCTGTGCCAGGACCGCCGCGGCGTGCAGGTGGATCTGACCTACGCCGGCGCCCGCGCCATGGTGGTCTATCGCCTGCCGCTGAACGAAGTGGTGTTCGACTTCTACGACAAGCTGAAATCGGCCACCAAGGGCTATGCGTCCTTCGACTACCAGATGGACGGCTATCAGGCCGACGCGCTGGTGAAGATGCAGATCCTCGTCAACGCCGAGCCGGTCGACGCGCTAAGCATGATCGTCCATCGCGACCGGGCCGACATGCGTGGGCGCAGCATGTGCGAGAAGCTGAAGGACCTGATCCCCCAGCACATGTTCCAGGTTCCGATCCAGGCGGCCATCGGCGGCCGCATCATCGCCCGCGAGACCATCAAGGCCCTGCGCAAGGACGTGACCGCCAAGTGCTACGGCGGCGACGCCACCCGCAAGCGCAAGCTGCTCGACAAGCAGAAGGCCGGCAAGAAGAAGATGCGCCAGTTCGGGAAGGTGGAGATCCCCCAGGAGGCGTTTATCAATGCGTTGAAAATGGACGGGTGACCGCGGTCACGATCCACGCTTACGCCTTCGCCCGCCTGCTGAGCGCCGCTCTACCCATGCCGGGACAGAAGCCCGCATCCGCACAGGCGACACCTCGCCTGCAGAGCACGCACCACCGCCGTTTTGGGGCCACGTTTCCGGTTCGTGCACGTTGATCGTCGATCTCGACAGCTTTCGTGTGTGGTGGGGCTTTCCCGATGCGGTTCCCATGATCGCACGACAGTCGCGCCTCCGGGTCGCCCGGAGAAGAATGCCATTCCGTGGCCGGTCAGCTTGGGGAGACGGCCGCTGCGCGGGGTGAGTGGTCATCGAGTGCTGTGGGTTTCGAAAAAGCTCAAAAAACGATGATTCCCGCTTTTCGTGCGATTAATGAAATCACTCGAGTCAGGTATATTTATTTTCTAAAAAAATATAACTACCCACCCAAATAAAAATAATTTTTTTAATTAGCTTCAAGCACTAATCTCCACCAACAGACTATGGGCCACACTTGGAGTATCCGCAGTCAACGCAGGTCGTACATCCCTCGACATGACGAACATTGCGCGATCCGCAGCTTAGACATCCCGGCCCGGCCCGCTCGCCAAGCCGCGTCGCCTGCGCCTTTTGGATCGGGTCTAGGTTCGCCGTATCGCGGGCGATGAAGCCGATGTCGATGAAATGGCGCTCGATTACGCCACCTATCGCCGCGAGGATCGAAGGCACGTATCGTCCCTCCATCCAGGCGCCGCCGCGCGGATCGAAAACGGCCTTGAGTTCCGCCACGACAAAACGCACGTCGCCGCCACGTCGAAACACCGCCGAGATCATCCGAGTCAGAGCGACCGTCCACGCGTAGTGTTCCATATTCTTCGAGTTGATGAATATCTCGAAAGGCCGACGTTGGTCGTCAGTCACCACGTCATTGAGGGTGATGTAGATGGCGTGTTCGCTCTCCGGCCATTTCAGCTTGTAGGTTGCTCCCGGCAATGCGTCGGGCCGCTCCAGCGGTTTGGCGAGATTGCCCGCGTCGGAGAACGGCCCCGCTGCCGAGGCGGCTGCGTCCGCTACGGCGAGCACCGAACCGGTGACCGCGTTTGGTCGATAGGTGGTGCACCCCTTGCACCCGCTTTTGTAAGCGAGGGCGTACACGTCCTTGAACGCCTCGAAATCGATATCCACCGGACAGTTGATCGTCTTCGAGATCGAGCTGTCCACATGGATCTGCGCCGCCGCCTGCATCCGAACATGATCGGCCGGGCTGAGGGTCTGAGCGTCGACAAAGCACCCCGGCAGCGCCGCCTCCGCTCCGCGCAGCGCACGCCAGAGCGCGACCGCGTAGTCGACCACTTCCTCCTCGGTGCGCGCGCCGTTCGGGCGCAACACCTTGCGTGTGTAGGCCGCCGCAAAGATCGGCTCGATCCCGGAGGAGACGTTGCCGGCGACCAGAGAGATGGTGCCGGTCGGCGCGATAGAGGTCAGCAAGGCGTTGCGCAGTCCGTGCGCCGCGATCGCGTTGCGGATATCCGCAGGCAGCGCGGCGACATGGTGCGCTGCAAGGAGCGCCTCCCGGTCGCAGAGCGGAAAGGCGCCCTTCTCGGCGGCCAGAAGCGCGGAGGCGCGATAGGCCGCGCGCGACAGAATCCCAAGCCAACGCCCGGTCAATCGCGCGGCGCTTTCGGATCCATAGCGTTCGCCTACCATCAGCAGCGCGTCGGCCAGCCCCGTGACCCCGAGCCCGATCCGGCGCTTGGCGCGCGCTTCCGCCGCCTGAGCAGGCAGAGGAAACCCCGACGCGTCGACCGTGTTGTCCATCATCCTAACCGCCACACCGACAAGCCGCTCCAGCGCCGCTTCATCGAGCGTCGCGTCCGGTCCGAACGGATCAATCACCAGCCGCGCGAGGTTCACCGACCCCAGCAGGCAGGCGCCGTAGGGGGGCAATGGCTGCTCGCCGCACGGGTTGGTCGCCGCAATCATCTCACAATAGGCAAGATTGTTCTGTGCGTTGATCCGGTCGATGAAGATCACGCCAGGCTCGGCGACATCGTAAGTCGCCTTGATGATACGGTCCCACAACGCGCGTGCAGGAACCGTCGCGTGAACGCGCCCGTGGAACACCAGATCCCACGGCCCGTCCGCCTCGACGGCGGCCATGAAGGCGTCCGTCACAAGCACTGACACGTTGAAGTTCCGCAGCCGTGCCGGATCGCGTTTGGCGTCCACGAACGCCTCGATGTCGGGGTGGTCGCAACGGAGCGTGCCCATCATCGCGCCGCGCCGGGCGCCGGCGGACATGATCGTGCGGCACATCGAGTCCCAGACGTCCATGAAGCTCAGCGGACCGGAGGCGTCGGCCGCGACCCCGTGGACGGGCGCGCCCTTGGGACGGATCGAGGAGAAGTCGTAGCCGATGCCGCCGCCCTGCTGCATCGTCACGGCCGCCTCGCGCAGATGCTCGAAGATGCCGCAGAGCGAGTCCGGGATCGAGCCCATCACGAAGCAGTTGAACAGCGTTACGGAGCGGTCAGTCCCTGCCCCCGCCATAATGCGGCCGGCGGGCAGGAAGCGGAAATCCTCAAGCGCGGCGAAAAACGTCGCCTCCCAGGCCGCCGGCTCCGCCTCAACCGCCGCGAGCGCGCGCGCGACGCGCCGCCAGCTGTCCTCGACGGTGGCGTCGAGGGGCGTGCCGCCCGCATCCTTGAGCCGGTATTTCATGTCCCAGATCTCCTCGGCGATCGGGGCGGCGAATCGGCTCATCGGACGAGGCTCCAGCGTGACTACGCGCGAACATCCTTAGAACGACACCGTACGCGGTCAAACCCGTCCGCGCGCCGATGGCGCGCGCCGGTAACGGTGCGACGTCCGCGTCGCGCGTGCGGCGCGCCCGGCCGTTCCAGGACGGCGATGACCACCGTCGATTCTCCCGCGCGCCGATATCTTGCGCGGTCTGCGCGCGAAGCCACGACCAGTTGATCTGTTCCGCCGCGGCGCGCTACCATCACGCCAGACCAGAGCCGGAGGCTCGACGATGCCCGACCCCGCGAAACCGGGAGATCTGTTCGCCGGGAGCCCCGCGGCGGAAACCTACTCGGCAGCCTCGATCGAAGTGCTCGAGGGCCTTGAGCCCGTCCGCCGCCGTCCGGGCATGTATATCGGCGGAACCGACGAGCGGGCGCTTCATCACCTCGCCGCGGAGATCGTCGACAATGCGATGGATGAGGTGGTCGCCGGCCACGCGACGCGCATCGAGATCGCGCTGGCGGCCGATGGGTCGCTGACAGTCCGCGACAACGGCCGCGGCATTCCAGTCGAGGCGCATCCCCGCTTTCCCGACAGATCGGCCTTGGAGGTGATCTTCACGACCCTCCACGCCGGCGGCAAATTCTCCGGAAAGGCTTACCAGACCTCCGGCGGCCTCCACGGGGTAGGCTCGTCAGTCGTGAACGCCCTGTCCACGCACCTTTCGGTCGAATCCGTGCGCGATCGCCAGCTTTATCGGCAGAGCTTCGCCCGCGGCGAGCCGGTAGGCGGGCTGGAACTCGTCGGCCCGGCGCTGAACCGCAAAGGCACGACAGTCACTTTCCTGCCCGACCCGGACATCTTCGGCGCCGCCGCCCAGATGCGCCCCGCTCGCCTGCACCGCATGGCGCGCTCCAAGGCCTACCTGTTCCGCGGCGTGAAAGTCCGCTGGCAGTGCGACCCTTCCCTGCTCGCCGCCGGCGACGCGACGCCGCCCGAGGACAGCTTCCACTTCCCCGGCGGCCTGCGCGACCACCTGACGGAGCGGCTCGGCGACGCCGCTTGCGTGACGCCCGAACCTTTCGCAGGCAAGGTTGACTTCACGGAGAAGTTCGGGGCCGACACGCCCGGGCTCGTCGAATGGGCCATTGCCTGGTCCGACGCGACCGACCCATTTCTCGCATCCTACTGCAACACGATCCCCACGGCCGACGGCGGCGCCCACGAGGCGGGGCTGCGCGCCGCGCTGACCAAGGGCCTGCGCGCCTACGCCGAGATGACTGGCGCGGCCAAACGCATCGCCAGCGTTGGTCCCGAGGATGTCTTCGCCAACGCCTGCGCCCTCCTGTCGGTCTTCGTGCGCGACCCTCAATTCGTCGGCCAGACCAAAGACCGCCTCGCGGGCGCTGAGCCGGGTCGGCTCGTCGAAGGGGCAGTCCGCGATCATTTCGACAACTGGCTGGCATCCGATCCCCGACGCGCCGCGCAATTGATCGATATGGCGGCGGAGCGCGCCGCCGACCGGCTGCGACGGCGTGAGGAGAAGGAGACGGCGCGCAAGTCGGCCACGCGCAAGCTCCGGCTGCCAGGCAAACTGGCCGATTGCTCGAGCGGCGCGCGCGACACCACCGAGGTCTTTCTCGTCGAGGGCGACAGCGCCGGCGGCTCTGCAAAACAGGCGCGCGACCGGCGCACGCAGGCAGTCTTGCCGCTGCGAGGCAAAATCCTGAACGTCCTTGGCTCATCCTCCGGCAAGCTCGACCAGAATCAGGAGTTGGCCGACCTGCGCCAGGCCCTCGGCGTGGGTCTTCGTGAGAAGTACCGAGAGGCCGATCTGCGCTACGGCAAAGTCATCATCATGACCGACGCCGACGTCGACGGGGCGCATATTGCGACTCTTCTAATGACGTTCTTCTTCGTCCACATGCGCCCGCTGGTCACGTCGGGTCGGCTCTACCTTGCCCAACCGCCGCTCTACCGACTGACCCAGGGGGCGGTATCGACCTACGCCCGAGACGACGCAGAACGGGAGCGGCTGCTCGCTAACGGTCTCGGCGGAAAAGGCAAGATCGAGACCAGCCGCTTCAAGGGCCTCGGTGAGATGATGCCGCGACAGTTGCGCGAAACGACCATGGATCCGGCGACCCGACGGCTCATCCGGGTCGCCGTGCGCGACGAGACGCCCGGAGAAACCGGCGATCTCGTCGCGCGTCTGATGGGCAAGCGCCCCGAATTGCGGTTCCAGTTCATCGAGGCGAACGCCCGCTACGCGCCCGACCTCGACGACTGACGCGCCGCCGCCTCAGCCGGCCACGAAGCGCCCGCCGACCCGGTTCGGAGCGATCTCCTTGGCATGGCCGAAATTGAGCGCCAGCCACTCCAGCGCCTTGTACAGCTTGCCGACGAACTCGTCGTCACGCGGCGTCGGCGTGATCGCCGTGATGACCGAGGCGAAGGCGACGACCGCGAACGCGGCGTCCAGGAATGGCGGAAACAGCACGGAGATCGTGTCTACAGTCGAAAGAATGGCTTCCATGTCTCAACTCCTCGATGAACAATTCACGATGCGTCGCCAGTCGGTCGCGCCGCCCGTCGGGTCGGCGCTATCTCCGCTCAGCGTCGCGCAAAGGGCCGCGGCCGCGCGCCAGAAGGCGCGGGCGTCGGCCAAAGGTTCGAGGCCGGGCGCCCACGCTGCGCCGGAAAGCGACCCGTCCCCGAATTCCGGATGAACCCGCCCGGTCGCCCGCCGATGGGTGAAGGCCGCAAGGGCCCGGTTTCGCAGCACCCACGCGGCGGCTTCGGCGCAGGTCTCTCCCACGCACTGCGCCGCCAGAGCGCGCGCCGCCGCAACAACGTCCTCCAGGGTGACGGCCGCCTCGGCGCTCATGGCCGCGGCGGGGTCAGTGCGAGGTAGTGGACACACAGCCGCACCGTCCCACCCGCAAAAGCCCCGCCCTCCGCCTCCAGCACCAGCGCCGCGCCGCCGTAGTAGGCCAGCGGCGAGCCTGTGACGCCATGCGCGAACGATCCAGCCGTCAGGCCGTAGCCGGACCCGTATCGACCGTGGTCGCCCGGCGCCCCGATCCGCCAACCAGTCAGGCCCGGACCGTGCAGGGCGACCAGCACCCGCGCCGTCACCCCAAGCACGATGGCCTTGTCTGGGATGAAGGCGGCCGTGGTCGACGTGGGGCCCGTGCCGACGACATGGTCCAGCGACCCGATCTGCAGCGCCGTCCCGGCGCCCTGCGCGACGGCCCCGTCGGCGCGCACCCAGGCCAAACCGTCGAACACAACTGGCTCGCCCTGCGTCGCGAGCCAAGCGCGCTGGCCCGACGCGGGCTTCGCAAAATCCCAGCCGCCGTTCGAGAGCAGCGCGAACTGCCCATCGCGACCAGCCCATTCGTCCACGCCACCCGCCCCGACGAGATGAAGCTCAGCCTCGGCGGCTCCCTCCGGCGGTGCGACGTGGCCCGTGCTGAGCACGGTCGGCTGCGCCAGCGCGTCGATGCGCAGCAGCGCCTCATTGACCGTGACATGCTTCTGCGCCTGCCCGCCCTCGACCAGCGGCAGACCGAGTTTCGCCGTTTCAGCCATCGATGCTCACCCTGCTTTCCGCGCCCGGTCCGTAGGACGTGGACACCTGCGCGACCC
This sequence comes from Rubrimonas sp., assembly GCA_036735545.1. Lineage (GTDB taxonomy): Bacteria > Pseudomonadota > Alphaproteobacteria > Rhodobacterales > Rhodobacteraceae > Rubrimonas. Next base: position 17,985 of record DAINOD010000010.1, read on the forward strand.
CGATCTCGCAGCCGGCCGCCGCGCCGTCCGCCATCCGCTCCGCCAGCCCGTAGACGAAGGACGCCGTCGACACCTCGACCTCTCGCGCCACCGCACCCGCTGCGTAGATCCGAACCCGATAGCGCTCGGGTCCGTCGATCAGCGGCGGCTCGCCGGCGCTCCACGCGTCTCCGCCCGTGCGGGCCCGTCGTATCCAGCGCAGCGCGACGTCGCCGCCGGCGAGCCGGCGCGCTCGCAGATGCGCCGGCTGCAGCGGGCGCAGCGCGGCGCCGCGCGGCGTGTGCCTGCCGTCGATAAAGGCGCCGTCGATCACCGGCAGATGCCCCGGCCCCCAGCGCAGCGCGCGCTCCATTCCCAACCCGTCGAGGGGCGTCGGCAGGCGCGCCGGCGCCGCGTCGAGCAGCAGGAAGCGCGCGCCCTCATCGACCGCGACGCCCGGCGCCGGCCCGGAGCCCGCCTGCCCGCGCAGCAGCGGCCCGAGCCGCCACAAATCGCGCTCGATCAGCTCGGCGCCGGCGAAATGCAGCGCCTCCCAGACGTCCGGCCCCGTCTCCACTAGCGCGAGGTTCGCGCCGTTGGCCACCTCGCCGACGCTGCGCGCCTGCAGGCCGCCGACATACAGCCTCACCAGCAGCGGCGCGCCGCGCATCCACCGGTCCGGCGCTCCCCAGGGCAACGGCGCCGCGAGCACGCCAACGGTCGCCGGCCGCTCTACAGACGCCGACAACGCGAAGCCGCCAGCGCCGTCGTCGCGATAGACCGCCGCGCTCCCCGGCCACGGCCGCGCGAACGCTGCGGCGAGCGGCCAGTGCGCCGGCTCGTCCTCGGCGGCGACCGGCGGATCGACCAGCCACAGCGCGACCGGCTCGCGCGACGGCAGCGTCGGCGCAGTGCGGGCCGGTGGCGCAGGTCGACCCCTCGGCGACGCGGCGGCGACCCGGCGCGCTTCCACGGTCCGCGCCCCCTCGTCGACAATGCGCTCCACCCGCCAGGCGCTGCGTCCACCGCCATCCGCCAACGACACCACGTCGCCCGGCTCCAGCCCCAGCATCGACGGCGGAAGCGCCAGACGCGCCATCTCCCGCGCCGCCGTCGCCTCCCGCAGCCATCGCTGCGCGATGGCCTCGGCGACGTCGCCGGGCAGCGCGAGCGCCAGTTCCGCCCCTTCGACATGCCGCGCCGTCCCATGCGCCGCCCGCGCCTCGACCGCCGCCGGCTCGTAGGCGCCGTCGGCGTAGGCGAAGGCCAACCGCACAGCCCCCGGAGGGGTCTCCAGTTCGGCCCGCGTGAAGCTCACGGGCCCGCCGAGCCCTGTCCTCTCCTCGACGCAGCGCGCCGTGTCGATGTTGAGCGACGGTCCGGGCGCGCGCGGCATGAAGCGTACGCCGCCGGCCGCCTCCGCCACGTCGAAGCCGTAGGCCAGCATCAGCGGCTGCAGCGCCTGCCGCGCCGTCTGCGCCGCCTCCAGCGCATAGCCGTCGACCGTCGCCTCCAGCCTCGAGACATCCGCCGCCACCCCGGCCTCGGCGCAGATCTCGGCGACGATGGCGGCGAGGTCGGCCGATCCGAGCCGTCCCGTGATCCAGTGCCCCAGCCGGTGATTGGCGCCGTCCGACCACACCTCAAGGCGCTGCGGAAAGTCCGGCCAGGGCCGCAAATCCCAGGTCCAGACGAAGGAACGCGCCGTGTCCACCATCGGCCCGCCATAGATCGGCGAAACCGGGTTTCGCGCCGTCTCGCGCCAGTAGCCCAGCGTCGCCTGCAGAAACCGCCGCTGAATGTGCTCGTCGCGCGCCCCGCTGGAGAAGTGCGGCGTGGCGCTTTCCGACGATTTCGGGTCCACGAAGACGTTGGGCTGGTTGGCCCCCTTGTCGATGGCCGGACAACCGATCTCGGTGAACCAGATCGGCTTGGACATCGGAACCCACGGCGTCGGCGTCGCCGATCGCTCCCCGCCTGGCCGGTCGTGGTGCGGGCGCGACCACCAGTTGCGGAGGTCCTTGTAGCGGAACACCCAGGGCTCGCCGTAAGCGCCGTCATCGATGGGCGCCCTGCGCTGGAGTCGCCGGTCCTCGGCCGAAGGATAGAACCAGTCGAAGCCCTCGCCTCCCTCCACCCCTCCGCGCAGATAGTCGAGCGCATACACTGAGCCCGCCGCCACATCGGCGTGCTCGCCGCCATCACGCCAGTCCGAAAGAGGCATGTAGTTGTCGACGCCGATGAAATCGATCGCCGCATCCGCCCATAACGGGTCGAGATGGAAGAAAACGTCCCCCGAGCCGTCAGCCGGTTGATGCCCGAAATACTCCGACCAGTCCGCAGCGTATCCGATCTTCGTCTCAACGCCGAGAACAGCGCGCACGTCCGCCGCCAACGCCCGCAGAGCCTGTACCGCCGGATAGACCCCAGTCCCCGCGCGTATCCATGTCAGGCCCCGCAGCTCGGAGCCGATGCAGAAAGCGTCCACCCCGCCCGCCCCCGCGCAGAGATGCGCATAGTGCAGGATGAACCGCCGCAGCCCCCATTCCGGGGGTCCGAGATACCGCACGGTGTCGCCCTCGCGCACGAAATCCTCAGGCCGTGCGGTTCCGAAGAACGCCGCCACCTCCGCCTCGGCAGCCGCCGTCGCGTCCGCCGAGCCCGCTCGACCCGGCGCGACATCCAGCGTGATCCGCCCTCGCCACGGATAGGCAGGCTGCACCGCCCCGCCGTATGGGTCAGGCAGCCCCGAGTCGGGGGCCACATCCATCAGGATGAACGGATAGAACATCGGCGCGACGCCCCGACGCCGCAGTTCGCGGATGCTGGCGACGACCCCGCTGTCGGAGGGGGTGCCGCCGTAGACGGGGCGGCCGTCGACGCGTCCCACCGCTGCCACATCGGCGCGACCCATGCCGCCGACGCGCCAGACGAGCGGTTCGGTCTCCTTGTCGCTTTCCTCGACCTTGGGCCGGATCGTGCAGCGGCCGCAGCGCAGGTCGTCGCCGAACCACGAGACGATCAGCGCAGCCGCCTTGCAAGCCGGCGCCTCCGCCTGCAACTGGTCGAACGCCACCAGCGCGTCCGGCCTGCCGTCGATGGAGTTCACGTTCTCCACCACCGTCTCGCCCGGCTTGAGGCGACGGCGCACGGGCGTGAGGTCCATCGAGAACTCTCCCGACCCCGGCGACAGCGCCACAGCTTCGACCAGTCCGGCAAGCCGCAGGTCCTCGCCCACGCCCCGCGGCTCGCGGAACACTTCGACGCTGAATTGCGGCGTCCGGTTGCCGAAGCGGCCCAGTTCCAGCTCCTCCACAACGAGATACGCCAGCCCCCGATAGGCCGGCGCCGCGCCTGGCCCCTCGATCGCTTCGATGAGGGGGTCCGGCATCTGGTCCTCGCCGCCACGGTGCAGACGCACCTCGGCGAACCCTGGCTCCAGCAGCGCGCCGTCGGCCCAGATGCGCCCGATCCGCTCAACCGGCCCCTCGCAAAGCCCGATGGCGAGACTGACGCTGTAGCTGTGGCGGCGCGTCTCGATCCGGGGTCCGCCCTTGCCCGCGCGCGCGCTTGACGTGGACACCTGATCGCGAAACCGGCTCGCCCAGATCACCTGCGCGCCGACCCGCATCCGCCCGAAGATGCGCGGAATGCCCGCCCCCTCGCGCGAGCCCATCAGTCGAAACTGCGTCACGCGCCCGGTCTCCACGACCCGCGACCCGCCGCCAAGCACCGCCTGATCGATCACACCGCCCGCGATCCCGCCGAGGGCGCGCCCCACCGCGGCCGCCCCGAGCCCAAACGCCGGCCCGCCGAGCGCCGACCCCAGAGCGGCGCCAGCCGTCGACAACACAAGGGTCGCCATCAGCGCGCCTCCTCGGGAAAGCGGAACGCGGCGACGATCCGCCGTCGCCAGGCCGAACCGAGAGCGGACTCCAAGACCCCCCGCCCGGAATAGGCGTGGATCAGCGTCGGCGCGCCCGAGGCGTCCTCGGCGAGCACCCCCAGATGCCGCGCGGCTGCGCCGTCGCGCATGCGCAGGAGCGCGACCTCGCCCGCAGCCGCGTCCGCAGGGGCGATCTCGGCCATGTGCCGCGCCGCCGCCCGCCACAACGTCTCGGCCCGATCAACCATCGACCACGACGCCGAGTATGCCCCCGGCGCCTCCGGCTCCATGCCGTAGAGCGCGCGCCAGACCCCGCGAATCAGCCCCAGGCAGTCCGCCCCGGCCCCGCGCACGCTGGCCCCATGCACATGTGGCGTGCCGATCCAGGCGCGCGCCTCCGCCACCGCCGCCAGCGCTCGGTCGCGCCGGTCATCCACGGCGGGAGCCGCCGTCGTGCACGCCGCCCGGCGCGGGATGGGCCGTCACCCAATCGTCTCCGGGCATATGCGGAAATCCCCTGAAATTCAGAAAGTTGCCGAACTTTCTCCGGCAGGTCTCCTGCCGCTTGTCGCAGCCTGCCGAAACGCGCAGGCGATCACCGGAAGCCACGGCAGGGCGCGGCGCCGGCCACAGCGTCAGCGTTCGCCGCCCTTCTCGCGCCGCGTCAGCCGCCACAGTCGCCGCGAGGCCGGTGGCGCGGCCCGACAGCCAGGTCGCGCGCCCGCCCTCGAACCACCCGTCCCCGAACACGTCCAGGCCGGCGACCTCGAAGCGCCCTTCGCCGGTCTCGGAGAGGACCACCGCCTCCCCCGACAGGCCGGGCGCATCTAGGTCGACGCCGCAGCGCCCGTCCCCCAGCGTCGCGTCGCACAGTGCGAGATAGGCCCGCCCAAGCGGCCGGTTGAGCCCCGCCGCCGGTCCGACAAGTTCGGCGCGAAAGCCAAGCGCCCCATGCTCGATCTCGGCGATCGTGCCGTCGAAAAGCGGCGCCCGCAGCGCCGGCTCGCGCCAATCCACCAGCCAGCAGCGCACCCGCGCGCCCGCGTAGAGTCCCGCGGCGATGTCCTCCGCCGAGATCGCGTCAGAGCGCAGCGCGCCGCCGACCTCGACCCCATCGGCCGCGGCCCCCGCGGCCTGCTCCAGCGCTCCGCCCGCCAGCGCGGCGTCGGCGCGGAACTCCAGCCCGTCGAAGCGCAGCGCCGCGTCATGGTCGGTGAAGCCGAGGCTCACCCCGTCAGCGCGGTCGAGCCGCCAACAGCGGCAGAGCGTCGTCGCCCCCGTGTCCAGCCGCGCCTGCAGCGCAGGATCGATAGCGCGCATCAGACCCGCACCTCCATCACCGGGATCGAGGGAATCTCGCCGGCCGCGAAGGCTGCGAGGTTCACCTCGATCCGGTCCGTGTCGAAGCGCACCGGCACGTCGAACTCGAAGCCTGCCGTCACGTCGGCCCCAGCCGGCGCAGGCTCCGCCAGCGTCACAAGTCCCGTCGCCGAATCGACCGCGAAGCCCACGCCTTCGGCCAGCGCGACGCCGCCGACGGCCACCCGAACGGTGCCCGCCACTGGCTTGGCGATCGGCCGCGCGTAGCGCGCCGGACCGGAGACATAGACCTTGCGCAGCGCGAAGGCCGTGGCCTGCCCGTCGCCCTCGCCCAGATGGCAGTCGGCGGCCCCCGGCGTTGCGGAAGGCGCGCAGGACTTGTGGTCCGCCCAGTCCTTCCAGCGGAACCCGAACAGCCGCCCCATCCGCGCCTCGAAGAAGCCGAGCACGGCGTGGATGTCGTCGAGGCTCCGCAGACCCAACCCGGCGTCATAGCGCCGCCGACCGTGCGCCCAGGGCGTGTTGCGCTCCTCGTGGCCGCTCGCCAGCGTCACGATGTCCGTGCGCCGCTCCGGCCCGCCGCTCGACCCCAGCGACAACGACGCCGGGAAGCGCACCTCGTGAAAACTCATGCCCGCCCCCTCAAAGCCGGCGCCGGCCGCGGTCGACCAGGCGCGCCAGCGCCGCCGCGACCTGCGAACCAGAGCGCCGGAAGCCCTCGACGTCGGGCGTGGACACGTTCAGCGTCACCTGCGTAGCTCCGCCCCGCACGCCCAGCCGTCCGTCCGCGCCCCGCGACAGCGGCAGGATCGCCTCCGGCCCCGCCTCGCCCATCACTCCGAGGCCGCCGCCGGCGCCGAACAGCGTCGCCCCGTCAACCACCCCACCCTTCGCGAAGGCGCGAACCCCGCCGGCCAGCCCGGAGACCGCCCGCGTCGCCAGATCGCCGACCCCGCCGGCGACCGCCTGCCGCAGCGGCTCGGTCGCCGCCCGCAGCCCGTCGCGCGCCGCGCCCATCGCAAAGCTCCGCAGCACGTCCGACAGCTTGCCGGCGCCGAACACGGCATCGTCCATCGCGCGCCGCAGCCCCAGGTTCAGCGCCGTCGCCATCCCGCGAGCGGCGCCGTCGGCCGCCCGCATCTCCTCGGCCGCGCGGCGCATCTCCGCCGCGAAGCGCGCAGGCGCGCCGGCCCCGTCATCCTCGAACGCTCCGATCATCGCCTGTCCTCATCCGGAAACGCCGCCATCAGCGCCGCCAGCGCCGGGCGTTCGACGACGGCGAGCAGTCCCCTGCCCTCCGCCGCCGCCGTCAGCTCCGCCGGGCTCATCGTCCAGAACGCCTCGGGGCTCAGCGCGAGCCTCCCGAGCCCCAGCCGCATCAGCCCCCGCCAGTCCAGCCGCCGGCTCACGACGATCCGCCGAGAAAGGCCGCCCGCAACAGTTGGGTCGCCGCCTGCGCCGCCGCCGCCGCCCCGCCGTCGAACGCCATCGCTGCGACCTCCTCCCGCCCGACGGCTGCGCCGGCGCCGCGGAAGCCCGCGGTCAGCACGGCCACGACGTCGGCCGCCCGCAAGCCGCCCCGGTCGATGCGCTCGGCGAGATCGACCAGCCCCTCCGCCTCCAGCGCCGCCTCCAGTTCGGCCAGCGCCCCGAGGCTCAGCCGCAGAACTTGCGGCCGCCCTTCGACCGAAAGCGCTACTTCACCGCGCAGGGGATTGATCATGTTCAGAAAGCCGTGAAGCCGAGGACGCCGGCGGACTCAAGGCTCAGCTTGAACACCGCCTCGCCGTCGTGGTCGCCGGCGTATTCGATCTCGGTCACCTGGAACGGCCCACTGATCCGCCCGAAGTCGGGAATCACCAGTTCGAAAGCCGGCGCCCGCCCCTCGAAGAACACCGTCCGCAGGGCGGCGTCCGAGGGCGCGTCCTTGAACACGCCCGAGCCCGAGACGCTCACCGACTGCACGCCCGCGCCGGCCAGCAGTTCTCGCCACCGCCCCGTCGACTCCATCGTCGTGACGTCCGCGGTCGCCGCGTTCAGCGCGATGCGCGTGGCGCGCAGTCCCGCAACCGTCTCGAACTGCCCGCCGCCGCCGGCGTCGAGCTTCACCAGAATGTCCCTGCCCCGCTGCGCCGCCATGGCCGCTCTCCCTCACTGCTCTTCGACGGCGAGCCGGAAGCGCAGGTCGATCCGGCGCAGTCCCGCGCCCTCGACCCGCCGCGTCCGTCCGCCCAGGAAACTCGCAAAGACGACCCGCCCGCGGTCGAGCGCGAGCGGCCCCAGCGCCACCGCGCACACCGCCGCCGCCAGGCGCTTCAAGGCGCCGAAGCCGCGCTCCGGCGAAATCACCGACACCTGCACCGCGTGGGTCGCGCCGCGATCCGTCGCGGTGGACCAGGCGTCCACCGTCTCGTCGCCCAGCACCACATAGGGTCCGGTCAGTCCCGCCAGCGCCTCCGCGTGGGGCGCCTCGTCGTAGACGCGCGCGCCGGCCAACTCGGCCACTGTCGCGTCGGCCTGCAGCGCGCCGAACAACGCCTGCTGCAGGGGCCAGGAGAAGGCGTAGGTCACGACAGCCCCCCTTCCCGCGCCCAGACGGTCAGATAGCGGTTGTGACTGTCCGCCTCGGTCACGCCGAGAATGTCGTAGACGCGCTCCCCTTCGCGCAGCCGCTGGTGCGCCCGTGGCCGCGAAACGCTGCCGTAGGGCGCCCAGCGCAGGGTCAACCGATGTGTGACGACGCTCGTCTCGACGCCCCCCAGCGTCCGCTCGATCGCGCCGCTCGCGCGCACCTCGGCCCAGTGCAGCCCGAGCGTCTCCCAGTCGCGGCGCACGCCCCCGCCGCCGTCCGGCGTCTCCACCGGCGTCTCGAGCGCCAGCTGCCGCGTGAACTCAGGGCCGCTCACAGCCGCACCAGCCGATAGCGCTCCAACAGCGCGAGGCTCGCCGGCGGCATCGGCCCGCTGACGCCCGCGCCGCGACCCTCGAAGCATGCCGCCGCGATCAGCAGGGCGGCTTGGCGCAGGTCCTCGGGCGTCGCGTCCCAGGTCTCGCCGAAGCCCGCGATCAGGCGCGCCTCTGCGAAACCGTCGCGCGGCGGCGCGGGGATGCGCCGTCCGGCGCGCGCCGCGAGAAAGTACCGACCGCCGGCCATCTCCAGCCGCCACAGCGACGGATCTACGGCGACCCTCACGCCCTCGCCGTCGTCGTGCTCCAGCGCCTCGATCGCCGCCACCGGCGTCGCGGGAAGCGCGATACGCGGCGCCGTCTCGGCCGCGCCGAAGCGGAACGCCAGCCGCCGGCTCAACAGCACGCGCCTCGCGCGCACCTCCACGATCTGCAGCGAGATCTCCCAGGATCGGCGCAGCAGCGCGATATGGTCGGCTTCGTCGGAAAATCCGCTCGGCAGGCGCAGGTGCTGCGCCAGCTCCGCAATCATGTCGGCCGCCGGGGCGGGCCGCTCCAGATCGATCAGCATGGGTGCTCCGCCACGGCAGGATGAACCGCCGGGCCGGCGTGAAGGCCGGCCCGGTTCGTTGAGCCGTCGACCGGATCAGGCGGCCGCGAAGCGCAGCAGGCGGATCGCGGCGAAGTCGGTGACGTCGCCGCCGACGCGGCTCGTCGCGAAGAACTGCACGTGGGGCTTGGCCGAATAGGGATCGCGCAGGATGCGGATGTCGCGCCGCTCGGCGATCGTGTAGCCGGCGTTGAAGTCGCCGAAGGCGATGGCGAAGGCGCCCGGCGCGACGTCCGGCATGTCCTCGACCGTCACCACGCGATAGCCCAGCAGCAGCGGCGCCTGCTCGGCCGACAGGCTCTCGGTCCACAGGAAGCGCCCCTCGGCGTCTTTCATCTTGCGCACCGCGCCGGCGGTCCGCGAGTTCATCGCGAACACCGCGTTGGTGCGATAGCGGGCCCCGAGGCTGTAGACGAGGTCCACCAGCGCGTCGGCCGGATCGTTGGCGTCGAAGCCGCCCGCCGTGCCGGTCGTCACATAGCCGAGCTGGCCCCAGGCGGCGGTCGCCGCGGGCGCAGTCGGGTGGCTCAGGAAGCCACGGGGCTTGTCCACGCCATCGCCCGCCGCGAAGGCGGCGTTCTCGGCGCGCGCGAACTTCTCGGCGATCCGGTCGGCCAGCCACGTATCGATGTCGAACGCGCTGTCATCCAGCAGCCGCTGCGAGGCGCGCGGCATCGCCGACAACTCGTGCAGCGGGATCGACACCTTCTCGAACACCGCCGTCTGGGTCTCCACCAGCGGCGAGGTCTCGGTGATCCAGCCGGTCTCCAGCTCGCCGCGGTCGATCAGCACCTCATAGGCGCCGGCGTCCACCTGCACCACGTTGGCGACCGAGCGGATCGAGCCGGCGCCGCGCATGACGGTGGTGATGCGCGCGGCGGTCTGCTCGTCGACCAGATAGCCGCCCTCGGCCGCCACCGAGGTCGTCAGGCCCTTGCGCTCGACGGACAGGCCGCGCAGTCCGCCCTCGTCGCCGGCGCGCAGATAGGCGCCCAGCGCCTTGCGGTGCGGCGCGTCGACCGTGGCGGACGACAGCGGGCGGCGCTCGCCGCCTTTGCGGTCGAGCAGGGTGATGCGATCGTCCTGAATCTTCATCTTGCTCTCGATCCGATCCTGGAACTGCTTGAAATCATGAATGAAACCGGAGAACTCCGCCTTGGCCTCCAGGGCCGCGGCGGCCGGGTCGGCCGTCGTGAAATCGCTCATCGCTTTATCCTTCGGTTGCAACGAAGTGGGTGCGCCGCGTCACCGCAGCAGACGGCGCGCCGCGCGGATCGTCTCGGCGAGGTCGCGCGCGTGGTCTTCCGCCGGGGTCGGCGCGTCGGCCCCGTTGGTCGCTCTGGCCTCTCCCAGCATCGGGAACGTGACGAGGGAGACCTCCCAGAGATCGATCTCGATCAGCCGCCGCCCGCCGTTCGGCGCCTTCTCGGCGCGCACGACCCGATAGCCGATCGAAAGCCCGTCCACGGCGCCGGCCGCCAGCAACGCCGCCGCCTCGGCGCCGCGCTGGACGCCCGTCAGCAGGCGCCCCTTCGCCAGCAGCCCGCGCGTGTCCTCCATCAGCGTCTCCCAGACGCCGATCGGCTGCAGCGGGTCGTGCTGCCACAGCAGCTTCACCGACCGTTCGGCGCGCGCCAGCGATTTGGCGAAGGCGCCCGGCGCCACCGCGTCGCCGCCCTGGTCGACGACGTCGAACAGGCTGGCGTATCCCTCGATACGGCCTTCCGCCGCCGCCTCTCGGTCGGCGAAGGCCATGAATTTCGTCTCGAGCCGCGGCGAGACGGCGGACCCGTCGAGGTGCATGTGCGTTCTCCGTGGTGCTTCGGCGGCGCCGGCGCGGGGCGCCGCGGGGTCAGGGTCGCTTGAGTTTGGTCACGAGCGTCGTGACCGTGTTCAGGCGGGTTTGCAGCGTGCGCCAGCGCCGGCCGATTGTGCGCAGCTGCGCCAGGCGACGGGCCTCCGGCGTGTCGAGTGTCTCCCGGCTGGCGGAGGCCGTGGCCCCCGGACCGGCGGCCGCAGTCAGCCGGCCGTCCGCCGCGGCGGCAGACCCAGCAGGCTTCGCTTCTCGTCCGCGTCCAGAAAGTCGGCCGTCGCGATCCGTTTCCATTGGGCATCCCTTTCGCTCGCGAGCGCGGGGACCTTGTCCAGCTCCGGCTCGCACCGCACCGCGCCGCCCCACCGCCACCCCAGCCACCCCGTCAGGGCGGCGGCGGTCCGGCGGACGAGCGGTGTGACCGTCTGCCGGAAGAAGGCGCGATTGGCCTCCTGATAGTTGGCGTAGGTGTTGTCGCCCGGCAGACCGAGCAGCATCGGCGGCACGCCGAAGGCCAGCGCGATCTCGCGCGCGGCTGCGCTCTTGGTCTGCAGGAACTCCATCTCGGAGGGGCTGAAGCCCATCGGCTTCCAGTCCAGCCCGCCCTCCAGCAGCATCGGCCGGCCCGCGTTGCGCGAACCCTGGTGGTTGGCCTCCAGTTCCTCGACGACGCGCCTGTACTGCTCGTCGGTCAAGGTGCCGTTGCCGTCCACGCCGCGATAGACCACCGCGCCCGACGGCCGCGCCGCATTGTCCAGCAGCGCCTTGGTCCAGCGCGACGCCGCGTTGTGCACGTCGATCGAGGCGGCGGCCGCCTCCAGCGGCGACATCCCGTAGTGGTCGTCCAGCGGATGGAAGCTCTGCAGGTGCAACACAGGCGGCGCCACGCAGTCCATGTCGAACCGGTGCGCCTTCGCCCCCACCTTGTATTCGTAAGCCTCGGGCCAGCCGTCCCGCCCGGGGATCACCCGCATGCGGTCGGGCCGCAGCGCGTGCAACTCCCGCGGCGCGTGACACTCCCCGTCGGTCGCCGCCTCGACATAGGCGTTGCCGGCGAGCTGGAGGTGGCCGTAGATCGATTCCAGCAGCGCCACCCCGTCCTGCCCCGGATTGGGCTGGGCCAGCAGCGTGGCGAAGGGGTGCTCCGCCATCGTCGCGCCGCCCTCGACGAAGCGCAGCGGGATCGCCGCCGCCGCCTCGGCGATCATGCGCACGCAGCGGAACCCCACCACGTTGCCGGCGTATCCGACGCGGGTCAGCGACACCGTGTCCCGTGGCGTCCAGGCGGGCCGCCCCACGCCATGCACCGCGGTGATCGCACCGACGGCGGACGCCTTGACCTCGCGCGGCGCCGCACGGCGCCCGCTGAAGAAACTGAACGCCATCCGGCGCCTCCCGAAGTTGGTTGCCGGCTAGAGCAGCCGAATGCGCGGCCCCGAGCCTTCCGGCCGGGCCAGTTCCGTGATCGCCCAGACCAGCGCGTCCACGCGGTCGGGGCTGCGGCCGCCGCCGCCGAAGCCGCAGAGTTCGTCCTCCAGCGCGGGAAACTCGCCGACGTGCCGCACCAGTCCCTGCTCGTAGAGCATCGAGACCGGCTCGGCCCGCACCGCCTTGCCCCGCGTGGCCCGCACCTGCGCCACCGGCGCGTGCCGGTCGACCGCCTGGATCGCTTGCACCACGAGGTCGCCGCCCTGGTTCACCTCGGCGACGATCCGGTCCACCTTCCAGTCCCGCGCCGCATCCGCCACCCGCTGCGCCCACTGCTTGGGCGAGGCGCGGCGCAGGCTGAGGTCGGCCAGCACATAGAAGGCGTCTCCCGCCCGGCCGACCACGACGATTCCGCAGCCGTCCGAGGCCACGCCGCTTGTCACCGGCGGGTCTACAGCCACCACCACCCGGTCCAGCGCCGGCGCCTGCCCGACCCGGGCCGCGTCGATGCGCCCCCGGGTGAACAGCGCTCCGGGCGCCTCGCCCAGCAGTTCGCCGTCCAGCTCCTGCCGGCCCTGCCACGTTCCGCGAAAGCGCCGCATCACGGCGTCCAGAAACCCGCGCGCCAGATAGGCGCGGTTCGCCGAGGTCGGCGCAGTGGTCGAGACCGTCGTCGGTTCGGTCAGGATCGAGCGCAGCAGCGCTCGGTCCCGCGGCGTCGTCGTCACCACCTGCCTCGGGCGCTCGCCCAGCCGCAGGCAGAACTGCAACATGTTCCACGCGTCGTCCCCGCGCCGCCACTTGGCCAACTCGTCAGACCACGCGAGGTCGAACTGCGGCCCACGCAGCGATTCAGGGTCGGCCGCCGAGAACAGCCGCGCCTCCGCCCCGTTCGGCCAGACCAGCATCCGCCGCGTCGCGACGAAAAGGGGGCGGCGGTCGGGCGGCGTCAGCGCCATCAGCCCGCTTTCGCCGAACACCATCACCTCACGGGCCTGCTCCCACGTCTCCGCGACCAACGCGACGCGTCGCGCAGCGCCGGGCGACTCCGGCAAGGGCCCCTCGACCTGCGCCCGCACCCACTCGGCCCCGGCGCGGGTCTTGCCCGAGCCGCGTCCGCCCAGCACCACCCAGGTGGACCAGTCCCCCCCGGGCGGCAGCTGGTGGTCCGGCCGCGCCCACACCTCGAAGAGATAGGGCAGCGCGGCCAGCGCATTGGGGCTCAGCGTGTCGAGAAAGTCCTCACGCTCCCGCGGCGTCCGCGAGGCGAGCGAGTCGGCCCAGGACCTCCGCCCGTGCGGCTGCGAGATCGAATTTACCCCCGCCGCCGGCGTGGACGCGACGTCTGAAAAGCCTGGACTCATAGCTGACCACCGCATCAATCGCCTTCTGATGGGCGCGGATCGCCTTCAGCAGTTCTTCCGCCGGCTCCGGGCTGAGCCCCACCTGCCGCTGCAATGCGGCAAGGGCTTTGGTCAGCGCACGCGCGGTCTTGTCGTATGCCCTGCAGGCGCGGTCGAAAGCCACGCCTATGGGATCGGCCGCATCGCCTCTGACAGTGTCCAAAATAAGCTCCCGATCAAGGACAGGGCCCCCTGCGGGTAAATCACGCGACTCACAATTTCCGACAGTAGCGACTTTCTACACTGGAGCGTCCCGCTTGTCAACAATAACTTTGAATATACAAAGGTAATTATTCTAAAAACAAAGAATTAACAATCTACTGCTGCGCGCGCTGCCGTTCGATGGCCCGCCACGCTGCGACGTTGCGGTTGTGCTCCTGCAGCGTTCTGGCGAACGCGTGGCCGCCTGTGCCGTCGGCGACGAAGAATAACTCGTCCGTCTCGATAGGCTTCGCGGCCGCCATCAGCGCGGCAAGACCCGGATTGGCGATCGGAGTCTGCGGCAGTCCGTCTATCGTATAGGTGTTCCAGGGCGTCTGGCGCTGGATGTCGGCGCGCGTCAGCGGCCGGTCGAGCGGCCCCTCCCCCTGCGTGATGCCGTAGATGATCGTCGGGTCAGACTGCAGCCGCATCCCCCGCTGCAAGCGGTTGTGAAAGACGGCCGCAACCCGCTCGCGCTCCGCGGCGACGCCCGTCTCCTTTTCGATGACAGAGGCGAGCTTCACGAGGTCCTCCGGGTTGCGCAGCGCCAGCCCGGGCTGGCGCTCCTCCCAGGCCTGTGCGACGCGGCGCTCCTGCAGCGCCCTCATGCGCGCGATCACCTCGGCCCGCGTGTCGCCGCGCTGCACCGCATAGGTGTCCGGCGCCAGCGACCCCTCCGGCGGCGTAGCGTCGATCTCCCCGGATAGAAGCTCCGAAGCCTCGACCAGCCGCACCACTTCCCGTGACGTCAGCCCCTCCGCGACGGTGAGGAAGTGCTGCACGGTCCGCCCGCTCGCGACCAGCGCCAGCACCTCCCGCGTCGAGGCCCCGGCCGGCGCCTCGTATTCGCCGTAGCGCAGCGCGCCGTCGAAGCCCTCGTAGCGCGCCGCCATCCGGAACAGGCTCGCTGAGGCGATGACCCCCTGACGCTCGAGTTCGTTCGACACCCGCTCCAGCCCGGCTCCGCGGGGCACAAGGAACGTGGTCGCGGTCGTCGTCGGCCCCGGCGCGTCCACGGCGCGCACGCCGTAGGCGATAGCCCCCGCGATCGCGAGGCCGAGCACGATGAACAGGGTCAGCGCATTGGCGGCGATGCTCCGCATCGGGCGGCCTCCGTCCCTAGGCGACGCGCCGCAGCACCAGCGAGGCGTTGGTGCCCCCGAAGCCGAAGGAGTTCGACAGCGCGACGTCGATCTTGCGCCGCACCGGCTTCAGCGGCGCGAGGTCGATGTCGGTCTCCACCGACGGATTGTCGAGGTTCAGCGTCGGCGGCGCCACCTGGTCGCGGATCGCCAGCGCGCAGAAGATCGCCTCCACCGCGCCGGCCGCCCCAAGCAGATGGCCGATCGAGGACTTGGTGGATGACATCGTGATCCCGCCCGCATGGTTGCCCGCAAGCCGCGTCACCGCCTGCAGTTCGATCTCGTCGCCCACCGGCGTCGATGTGCCATGGGCGTTCACGTAGTCGATGTCGCCCGCATCCAGCCCCGCGGACTTCAGCGCCGCCCGCATCGACCGGAAGCCTCCGTCTCCGTCCGGCGACGGCGACGTGATGTGGAAGGCGTCCCCGGACATTCCGTAGCCCAGAACCTCGGCGTAGATCTTGGCTCCGCGCGCCTTCGCGTGGCCGTATTCCTCAAGGACCACGACGCCGGCGCCCTCGCCCATCACGAACCCGTCACGGTCCGTGTCGTAGGGTCGCGAGGCGCGCGCCGGGTCGTCGTTGAACCGGGTCGAGAGCGCCTTGCACGCGGCGAAGCCGGCCAGCGACAGTTCGCAGATCGGCGCTTCCGCCCCGCCCGCGATCATCACGTCCGCCTCGTCAGCGCGGATGATCCGCGCCGCATCCCCGATCGCGTGCGCGCCGGTGGAGCAGGCGGTCACGACCGCATGGTTCGGTCCCTTGAAGCCGTAACGGATCGAGACGTGCCCCGAACACAGGTTGATCAGCGACGACGGGATGAAGAACGGCGAGATGCGCCGCGGCCCCTTGTCCCGCAGCGTGAGCGCCGCCTCCGCGATCGTCTCGATACCCCCGATGCCCGAGCCTATCAGGACGCCCGTGCGCTCGCGCGCTTCGATCTCGTCCTCTCCCGGCAGCCAGCCCGCATCCTCGACCGCCTGCTTCGCTGCGACCAGCGCATAGACGATGAAACGGTCGAGCTTTCGTCGCTCGTTGGCCGGCAGCCAGGCGTCCGGGTCGAAGCTGCCGTCCGACCCGTCGCCGAGGGGGATCTCGCAGGCGATGCGGCAAGGCAGATGTCCGGCGTCGAAGTAGGCGACCGGGCCCGCGCCCGATCTCCCCGCGAGCAACCGCGACCAGGTCTCCTCGACCCCGACCGCCAGCGGCGTTATCGCGCCCATGCCCGTGATGACGACGCGCCTCATCGCGAACGGTCCTGACGCGTCGCCGGCGTCATCGTGTCGCCGACGACCGCCGTCATGCGCCTTCGGATGAGTTTTCCGTGATGAACTTCACCGCGTCGCCGAAGGTCTGGATCGTCTCGGCCGCGTCGTCGGGGATCTCGATACCGAACTCCTCCTCGAAGGCCATCACCAACTCGACGGTGTCGAGGCTGTCAGCCCCGAGGTCGTCGATGAAGCTGGCGCTGTCGACCACTTTCTCTTCTTCGACGCCAAGATGTTCGACGACGATCTTCTTAACCCGATCGGCGATGTCGCTCATATTTCGTTCCCTCGTGTTCGGAGCCGCACCGGCCCGTCGTGTCGTCGTTCTGTCGGCGCCGGTTGCGGTCGGCGAACGGCCCGAAAGCCGGCGGCTCTCTCGACCCGCCGGCCCAACAAGCGCCGGTTGCTTAGCACACCCGCAAAACGCCGCAAATCATAGTTCAGACCATCGCCATGCCGCCATTGACGTGCAGCGTGGCCCCGGTCACGTAGGCCGCCTCGTCGCTGGCGAGATACACCACTGCTCCCGCGATCTCCTCGGCCCGCCCCATCCGTCCAGCCGGGATCGCGCCGAGCAGCTTCTCCTTCTGCGCGTCCGCCAGCGCGTCCGTCATCGCCGTCTCGATGAAGCCGGGCGCTACGCAGTTCACGGTGACGTTGCGCGAGGCGACTTCCGCCGCCAGCGACTTCGACATCCCGATCAGCCCCGCCTTGCTGGCGGAATAGTTGCCCTGCCCCGGATTGCCGGTGACGCCCACGATGGAGGTCACCGAGACGATCCGCCCCCAGCGCGCCTTCATCATGCCGCGCAGACAACCCCGCGCCAGCCGGAAGGCCGCCGTCAGGTTCACGGCGATCACCGCGTCCCACTCGGCGTCGCTCATCCGCATGAACAGGTTGTCGCGCGTGACGCCGGCGTTGTTCACCAGAATGTCGACGCCGCCCATCGCCTCGGCGGCCGCCTTCGGCAGGGCGTCCACCGACGCGCCGTCCGACAGGTCGCACGGCGTGACATGCGCCCGCTCGCCCAGTTCGGCCGCCAGCGCCTCCAGCGGCGCGACACGGGTGCCGCAGAGGGCGACCGTCGCGCCCTGCGCGTGCAGCGCCCGCGCCACCGCGCCGCCGATGCCGCCAGAGGCGCCCGTCACCAGCGCGCGTTTCCCACTGAGATCGAACATGCTCACTCCGCCCGCTGCGCCAAGACCGCGGCGGCGAAGGCCGCCACGTCGCCGGGCTCGTTCACCGCCACGGCGGCCATTTCACGGTCGATCCGGCGGGCGAGCCCCGTCAGCACCTTTCCCGCCCCGATCTCCACCTGCTCGCGCACGCCCTGCGCGGCCATCCACGCCACGCTCTCCCGCCAGCGCACCGTCGCGGTTACCTGCTCGACCAGCAGGGCGCGCAGCGTTTCCGGCGCGCTCACGGCCTCGGCGCGCACGTTGGCCACAACCGGGATCGCCGGCGCGCGCAGCGTGGCGCCGGACAAGGCCGCGCGCATGGCCTCCGCAGCCGGGCTCATCAGCGCGCAATGGAAGGGCGCCGACACCGCCAGCATCACCGAGCGCCTGGCCCCGCGCCCGGCCGCGATGGCGACGGCGCGCTCCACGGCCGCCTTGTGACCCGACACCACGACCTGGCCCGGCGCGTTGTCGTTGGCGACCTCGCAGACCTCGCCCTCGGCCGCCTCGGCCGCGATCGCCGCCGCCGCCTCCACGTCCAGCCCCAGCAGCGCCGCCATCGCCCCAACGCCTACGGGCGTGGCCGCCTGCATCGCCCGTCCGCGCAGCCGCAGCAGCCGCGCCGCGTCGGCCACGTCGAGCGCGCCCGCGGCGACCAGCGCCGAATACTCTCCCAGCGAATGCCCCGCGACGAAGGCGGCGTCGCGCGCCAGCACCACGCCCTCCGCCTCCAGCGCCCGCAGCGTCGCCACGGAGACCGCCATCAGCGCCGGCTGCGCGTTCTCCGTCAGCGCCAGCCGCTCGGGCGCGCCTTCCCAGATCGCCGCGCTCAGCCGCTCGCCCAGCGCTTCGTCAACGGCGTCGAACACCGCGCGCGCGGCCGGATAGGCATCCGCCACGGCGCGGCCCATGCCTACCGCCTGAGCGCCTTGACCCGGAAAGACGAATGCGCGCGTCACGCCGATCCCTCGTGTTGGGAGAGCGCCCCTTCACCCCAACGCGCGCGTCCTGTCAAGAACGCGCGCCAACCCCCCGCGCAAACCGGCGCCCGCGCCGTTGCAATTCCGGGCGCGCTTCGTCATAAGGCGCGTCTCCCGAAGTCGCTGTATGCGTCGCCTCTCGGGTGCGGGCTCGGGAGCGATGCACGCCCGCACGGTGAAGCGCGCCATGGAACGGACACACGCATGGCTCTCTACGAGCATGTCTTCATCGCGCGTCAGGACCTGTCCAACGCGCAGGCAGAAGCGCTGATCGAGCATTTCTCCCAGGTGCTGAAGGACAATGGCGGCGAGGTCGCCGGATTCGAATACTGGGGCCTGCGCTCGATGGCCTACCGCATCAACAAGAACCGCAAGGGCCACTACGTCTACCTGAAGTCCGACTCCCCCTCGGAGGCGGTGCAGGAGATGGAGCGCCTGATGCGCCTGCATGACGACGTGATGCGGGTGCTGACCGTGCGCGTCGAGGCGCACGAGGAAGGCGAGAGCGCCGTGGTGAAGTCCAAGAACGCCCGCGACGACCGGCGCGGCGTGCGCGGCGGCCGCGGCGGCCGGCGCGACGACTGACAGGGGAGCTGAACCATGGCCCGCAAACCGTTTTTCCGCCGCCGCAAGTCCTGCCCGTTCTCGGGCGAGGGCGCGCCGGTCATCGACTACAAGGACGTCAAGCTCCTGCAGCGCTACGTTTCCGAGCGCGGCAAGATCGTGCCGTCCCGCATCACCGCGGTCTCCGCGAAGAAGCAGCGCCAGCTTTCGACCGCCATCAAGCGCGCCCGCTTCCTCGCGTTGCTGCCCTACGCCGTGAATTGAGGGGGCTGACATGCAAGTGGTTCTCCTCGAAAGGGTCGAGAAGCTCGGCCAGATGGGCGACGTCGTCCGCGTGAAGGACGGCTTCGGCCGCAACTTCCTCCTGCCCCAGGGCAAGGCGCTGCGGGCGACCAAGGCCAACATGGTCCGCTTCGAGGACCAGCGCGCCCAGCTCGAGGCGCGCAACCTCGAACTGAAGAAGGAGGCCGAGGCGGTTGCGAAGAAGCTCGACGGCCAGAGCTTCGTGATCATCCGCCAGGCCTCCGACGGCGGCGCGCTCTACGGCTCCGTCACCGCGCGGGACGCCGCCGAGGCGGCGACCGAAGGCGGCTTCTCCGTCGGCCGCGGCCAGATCGTGCTCGACCGTCCGGTCAAGGAGCTCGGCGTTCACTCGATGCGCGTCGTCCTCCACCCCGAAGTCAGCGCGACCATCATGATCAACGTCGCCCGGTCGCAGGACGAGGCGTCGCTGCAGGCCCAGGGCAAGACCATCGCCGAGTTGCGCGCCGAGGCAGAGGCTGCCGAGCAGGCCGACTTCGACGTCCAGCAGCTTTTCGAGACCGCCGACGACGAGGACCGTCAGGCCCCGGCCGGCATGGAGGTCATCGACACCCGCGACGCCTGACGGCTGCGACGGGACTGCTTGGGGGGCCGCGGCGCTGTGCGCGCCGCGGCCCCCTTCCGTTTCAAAACGAAATCAACGCGGCGCGCGGCTTATCCCCGCTCTTATCCCGCACGGTCCACAGGAATCCGCGCCAAGCCGCTGCGAATCCTCGACCTGCGCGCCGCAGCCCGCGCTAGTGTGCGCCTCGGACAGCGAAGGACCCGCACAATGGCCGACGGCGCAACCGCCCGAGAACTGCGCGCCCAGCCCCACAACATCGAGGCCGAACAGGCCCTGCTCGGCGCGCTGCTGATCAACAACGAGGTGTTCGACCGCATCGCCCATCTCGTGGAGCCGCGTCACTTCTACGAGCCGCTGCACGGGCGCATCTTCGAGGTCGCCGCCCGCCGCATTCAGTCCGGCGCCCTGGCCTCGCCGGTCACGCTGCGCCCCTTCTTCGAGAGCGACGCGGCGATGGCCGAACTCGGCGGCCCCGCTTACCTGGCGCGCCTGGCCGGGTCGGTGGTCTCCATCGCCAACGTTCGCGACTTCGCCCAGAACGTCCACGACCTCGCGCTGCGCCGGGAGCTGATCCTGCTGGGCGACGAGATCGCCGCCAGGGCCGGATCGGTCACGCTGGACAGCGAACCGCGCGACCAGATCGTGGAGGCCGAGCAGGCGCTCTACCAACTCGCCGAGAAGGGCAAGTACGAGGGCGGCTTCGTCAGCTTCCTGCGCGCCGCAAAGACCGCGCTCGACGTCGCCAACGCCGCCTATCAGCGGGACGGCGGGCTGGCCGGCCTCAGCTCGGGGCTCGACGACATGGACCGCAAGCTCGGCGGCCTGCACCCCTCCGACCTGTTGATCCTCGCCGGCCGCCCCTCGATGGGCAAGACCGCGCTCGCCACCAACATCGCCTTCAACGTCGCCAACGACTATCGGCGCGGACTGCGCCCAGACGGGTCCGAGGGCACGGTCGACGGCGGCGTCGTCGGCTTCTTCTCGCTCGAGATGTCGGCCGAGCAGCTCGCGACCCGGATCCTGTCCGACCGCGCGCAGGTGCCCTCCGAGCAGATCCGCCGCGGCGACATGAACGAGGACGACTTTCGCCGCTTCGTCCACGCCACCGCCGAGCTGGAGCGCATCCCGCTCTTCATCGACGACACGCCCGCGCTGCCGATCTCCACGCTGGCCGCCCGCGCCCGGCGGCTGAAGCGCCAGCACGGCCTCGACCTTCTCGTGGTGGACTACCTCCAGCTCGTGCGCCCTGCTTCCTCCCGCGGCGGCGAGAACCGGGTGCAGGAGGTCTCGGAGATCACCCAGGGGCTCAAGGCCATCGCGAAGGAACTCGACATCCCCGTCATCGCCCTCTCCCAGCTCTCGCGCCAGGTCGAGAACCGCGAGGACAAGCGCCCCCAGCTCTCCGACCTCCGCGAATCGGGCTCCATCGAGCAGGACGCCGACGTCGTGATGTTCGTCTACCGCGAGGAATACTACCACGAGCGCTCCAAGCCGGACGAGGACGACCCCGCCTTCCAGGCATGGTTCGAGAAGGGCCAGCGCATCCACAACAAGGCCGAGGTGGTCATCGGCAAACAGCGCCACGGCCCGATCGGCACCATCGAGCTGCATTTCGACGGCCGCTACACCCGCTTCTCCAACCTCGCCCGCGAGGAGCCGCGCGGCTTCTGACGCCAGCCGCGCGGCCCCGGGTCACCAACCGGCGCCGCGGGTGTTCAGATAAACCGCCCGCAGCGTCGTGGTGGCGCAGATGAACAGCCGGTTGCGCTTGGGGCCGCCGAACTCGACATTGGCCACCACCTCGTCGAGCAGGATCTTGCCCAGCAACGCCCCGTCCGGCGCGTAGCAGTGCACGCCGTCGCCGGCTGAGGTCCAGACATTGCCGTGAACGTCGCAGCGAAACCCGTCGAACAGACCCACGTCGCAGCTCGCGAACACCTCGCCTCCCGCCAGCCTGCCGCCCTCGCCCACCGAGAAGGCGCGGATGTGCCGCGGCCCGTCCGCCACATGCGTCGCGCCGGTGTCGGCGACATAGAGCGTCGCGCCGTCGGGCGAGAAAGCGAGCCCGTTCGGCTTCACGAAATCGGTCGCCATCGCCTCGACTGTCCCGTCGCCCGGATCGACGCGGTAGACGTGGCTCGCGCCGATCTCGCTTTCCGCCGCGTCGCCCTCGTAGTCGCTGTCGATGCCGTAGGTCGGATCGGTGAACCACACCGCGCCGTCGCCCGCCACCACGACGTCGTTCGGCGAGTTCAACTGCTTGCCGCGCCAGGCGTCGGCCAAGGTAGTCACCGAGCCGTCGTGCTCCACCCGGCTCACCCGCCGCCCGCGATGCTCGCAACTGATCAACCGGCCCTCGCGGTCGCAGGTGTGGCCGTTGTGGTTGGCGCAGGGCTGCAGAAAGGTCGAAACCGATCCGTCGGTCTCGTCCCAGCGCATCACGCGGTCGTTCGGTATGTCGGACCACAGCAGATAGCGCCCGGCGGGAAAGTAGACCGGCCCCTCCGCCCAGCGCGTGCCGGCGAACAGGGTGTCCACATGGGCGTTGCCCATCGCATAGCGCCGGAACCTCTCGTCCAGCGGCAGGAAGCAGGGGTCGAGCATCGGTCTCCTCCGGGTTCGGCTGACTGCGTCGGGGGGCGGCGCAGGGGCGATGCACCCTTGTCCCGATCCCCGTCAGCGCTTCTATTCTTGGCGGAGGCGACGAGCCCGCCGGCGGCGCAACCCGCACCGCTTTTCCAGGACCGGATGACCATGGACGGCAGCCCCCTCGACCCCGCCTCGACCCCAGGACTGTCGCGCCTTGAGGCGCAGGTCGCAAGCGACCTCGACCGTATCGGCTGGCCCGCGACCAACTGGGTCAAGCCGCGCCCCGGCCCCGACGGTCGGCCGATGCTGAACGTGCTGATCATCGGCGCCGGTCAGGGCGGCGTCACCCTCGCCCACCAACTCGCCCGAGAGCGCGTCGATCGGGTGCTGCTGGTCGACCGAGCCCCGCCCGAGGGCCGCGGACCGTGGCTGACCTACGGCAGGATGCCGACGCTGCGCTCGCCCAAGATGGTCACCGGCCCCGACCTCGACATCCCTACGCTCACCTTCCAGAGCTGGTTCGAAGCCCAGCACGGGCCCGAGGCTTGGACGACGCTGGGCAAGATTGCGAAGCAGGACTGGAGCGCCTACCTGGCGTGGCTGGAGCGGGTGCTCGCCCTCCCCATCCGTCGCGGCGAGGCGACCGCCCTGCGCCCCGCCGCCGATCACGTCGCGGTGGACGTTGATGGCGAGACCCTCCACGCCCGCCATGTCGTGCTGGCCACCGGCATCGAGAGCCCCGGGCGCTGGTGGATGCCCGATTTCGTCGCCGCCCTGCCCGCGCCCCTGCGCAGCCACAGCGCCGACCCCATCGATTTCGCCGCGTTGAAAGGCCGCGTCGTCGCCGTCCTCGGCGCCGGGGCCTCCGCCTTCGACAACGCTGCGACGGCGCTGGAGGCGGGCGCGGCCGAAGTCCACGTCTTCTTCCGTCGGCCCGAACTGCAGCGCGTCCAGCCCTACAAGCAGATCAGCCACCACGGCTTCCTGCGCCATGCGGGCGATCTCGACGACGCGGCGCGCTGGCGTTTCATGCGTCACCTGCTGACCCTGCGCGAGGCCTTCCCGGCCGAAACCCACGCCCGCGTCACACGCTGGCCCAACGCGCATCTGCACGCCGGCGCCGGCTGGACCGCCGCCCGCGCCACCGCGGACGGCCGCGTCGCGCTCGACACGGCGAAGGGGCCATTCACGGCGGATCACGTCATCTGCGGGACCGGCTTCGCCATCGACCTCGCCGCCGATCCGCTGACCGCGCCCCTGTCCGCTGGCGCCGAAACCTGGGCCGACCGCCACCCCCCTGCGGCCGAAGACCCGCGCCTCGCCGCCTACCCCTATCTCGGCCCGACCTTCGAGCTTCTGGCGAAGGACGGACGGGACTCTTCCGGCCTGTCGCGCGTCCGCCTGTTCACCTTCGGCGCCACGATGAGTTTCGGCCCCTCCGGCTCCTCGATCAACGCGCTGAAGTTCGCCGCGCCGCGCCTCGTCGCAGGCCTCACCCGCGCGCTCTTCTCCGAGGACGCCGAGGCCCATTTCGCCGACCTCCTCGCCTACGACACGCCCGAGTTCTGAGCCGCCCCGGCCGCGGGGCGGCTCTGGCCTATTCCGCGGCCACCGGCGGCCGCGCCTCGGCCGGCAGCGGACAGGCGTATGGGGTGCGCGCCAGCCTGCGGTCGAGATCGCTGCGGGCGGCGTCGCGCAGCGCCGGGTCCTCGATCAGCATTCGCGCCGTCCCGGCCATGACCTTCGCGGCGTGGACCAGCCCCTTGTGCGCGATGCCCGACTTGCCATGCGCCGTGAGCTGCCACGTGTGGAACGGCGTGCCGACCGCGCAGGTCGCCACGCGCGCCTGCACGGTGGGCGTCGCCCAGCTCACGTCGCCCACGTCGGTCGAGCCCATGCCGCCCTCGGGCACGCGCGCGAGCGGCGCCACGAAATCGGCCAGCGGCTTGTCGTAGACCGGCTCCTGCCCGATCCGCCGATAGGCCGCCTCGACGTCGTCGTCGGTGATGGCGGCGCGCATGGCGCGGGCGAAGGCCTCGTCCTCGGCGTCGAAGGGCACCGGCCCCAGCGCGTCGAGCTGGGCCTGCATCGCCTCCTCGAGCGGGCGGTTGCCGATCAGGTTCGACACCGCCGAATGCACCCGGCTCTCAACCCGCGTGCCGGTCATCAGCGCCGCGCCCTCGGCGATGGCCTTCACCCGCTTCACGAGGTCCGCCAGCCCCGGCAGGTCGCGCGCGCGGATCAGCTGGCGCACGGTCGCCCGCGCCTGCACCACGTTGGGCGCGATGCCGCCGGCGTCGAGATAGGCGTAGTGGACGCGCGCGTCGTCGGGCATGTGCTCGCGCATGTAGTTGACGCCGATGTTCATCAGCTCCACCGCATCCAGCGCCGAGCGGCCCAGCTCCGGCGCGCCGGCGGCGTGGGCCGCCTTGCCGTGGAACGTGAAGTCGATCCGCGTGTTGGCCAGCGACCGCGCGTCGTCCACCGAGGTGAAGCTGGCCGGGTGCCACGTGATCGCCGCGGCCACGTCGTCGAACAGCCCCTCGCGCACCATGTAGGTCTTGGCGGCGCCGCCCTCCTCGGCGGGGCAACCGTAGTAGCGCACCCGCGCCTTGACGCCCTTGGCCGCCAGCCAGTCCTTGACCGCCGTCGCCGCCAGCAGCGCCGCCGAGCCCAGCATGTTGTGCCCGCAGCCGTGGCCGTGGCCGCCGTCCTCGACCGGATCGTGCGCCGTCGCGCCAGCCTTCTGGCTCAGCCCCGGCAGCGCGTCGTACTCGCCGAGGATCGCGACGACCGGCCCTTCCTCGCCCGCCTCGCCGATCACCGCGGTCGGTATGCCCGCCGGCGCGTCGATCACGCGGAAGCCCTGCGCCTCCAGCATCGCCCGGTGCTCGGCGGCCGAGCGGCGCTCCTGATAGGCGATCTCGGGCATGTCGAAGATGCGATCGGAGAGCGCGATGAACGGTTCGCGCTTGGCGTCCACGAATTCCCAGACGGGATCGGCGTTGCGCATGGGGAAGGACTCCTGACCGGGTGAGGGGCGAAGACTCGCGCGCGCCGCGCCGGGCGTCAACCGCCCTGCTGCGCCGCCCACCACATCAGCCCGCCCTTCGTGCGCGGAAAGCCGAAGCCCAGCACCTCCACCAGGTCCACCGCCGTCTCGGACTGCGCGACGCCCTCGGCGACGATGCGCCGCCCCTCCTCGGCCATCGGCGTCAGGATGCGGCGCTGGATGTCGGCCGGGTCCATCTCCGCCGGATCGCGCCCTGCGACACGTGCGAGGATCTCCGCCGCCGCCGCCGAAGGCCGCGGCGTGCGGTCGCCCGGCGCATAGTCGTACCAGCCGCCGCCGGTCTTCTGCCCCAGCCGCCCCGTCGCGACCATCGCGTCGGAGACGGGGGCCTCGATGGTCTCGCCCTTCGCCCGGGCGGCGGCGCGCATGGCCGCGGCGATGTCGTGGCCGGCGAGGTCCTGCATCTCGAAGGGCCCCATGGCGAAGCCGAAGGCGCGCATCGCCCCGTCCACCGCGGCGGGCGTCGCGCCCTCCAGCAGCAGCCGCTCCGACCAGCGGCGATAGACCTTCAGGATGCGGTTGCCGATGAAGCCGTCGCAGACCCCGGCCAGAACGGGGGTCTTGCCCAGCCGTCGCGCCACCGCCCAGGCCGTCGCCACCGCGGCGTCCGAGGCCAGCGGCGGGCGCACCACCTCCAGCAGCTTCATCACGTTGGCGGGGCTGAAGAAGTGCAGCCCCAGAACGGCCTCGGGCCGCGCGGTCGCCGTCGCGATGGCGCCGGGGTCGAGGTAGGAGGTGTTGGTCGCCAGCAGCGCGCCGGGCCTGGCCGCCGCGTCGAGCCGGGCGAAGACCTCGCGCTTGACGGCGAGATCCTCGAACACAGCCTCGACCACGACATCCGCCGCGCCCAGCGCCGCCATGTCGGTGGCGCCGGTCAGCCGCGCCAGCACGGCGTCGCGCGCGCCGGCGTCGATCCGCCCGCGCGCCACCGCGCCGTCGTAGATGCGCCGGACATTGGCCAGCCCCTTCTCCAGCGTCGCCTCGTCGCGCTCCAGCAGCGTCACCGGCAGTCCTGCATCGAGGAAGGCCGCCGCGATCCCCGCTCCCATCGTGCCGCCGCCGATGACGCCGGCCGTCTCAAGCGGGCCCGGCGCGGCGTCGACGGGCGGTTTCAGCGCCGCGCGCTCGGCGAAGAACAGATGGCGCAGGGCCCGGCTCTCGGGGCTCGCGCGCAGCGCCAGATGAACGCGCCGCTCGTGGGCCAGCGCCGCCTCCGCGGGCTGCTCGACCGCGGCTCGCAGCGCGTCCAGCGCCTCGCCGGGAGCCGCCTCGCCGCGGCGCCCCCTCGGCGCCGCCCCCTCCCAGAAGTCCGGCGGCGCCGCGGGAGCCGGGCGCGCCAGCGTCGCCGGCGGCGCCGCGTCCAGATGCGCGCGCAGGAAGGCCGCCGCCCCCTCGGCCAGATCGCCCTCGATGACCGCGTCGATCAGACCGGCCTCCAGCGCCTTGGCCGCCGGCACGGGACGCCCGCCCGCGAGCATCTCGGCCGCCATCGCCAGCGGAACCAGCCGCGGCAGGCGCACGCAGGCGCCGGCCCCGGGGATCAGCCCCAGCGCCACCTCGGGCGTGCCGACCGCCGCCCCGGGCGCGGCGACGCGCCAGCGGCAGCCCATGGCGATCTCCAGCCCCCCGCCCAGCGCCTGTCCGTGGATCGCCGCGAGCCACGGCGCCCGCGCGCCCTCGATCCGCAGCACGACGTCGGGCAGATGCGGCTCGACGGGCGGGCGGTCGAACTCGGTCACGTCGCCGCCGGCGATGAAGGTCCGCCCCCGGCAAAGCAGCACCGCACCGCGGAACTCCTCCGCGTCGATCCGCTCCGCGGCGGCGACCAGCCCTGCGCGCACCGCCTGCGAAGTCGCGTTGACCGGCGGGCTGTCCACCCAGACCAGCGCGACGTCCCCGCGCGGCTCGACGCTGACGACCATGGCTCAAACCCCCAGATAGGCCTCGCGCACCCGCGCGTCGGCGATCAGCTCGGCGGCGGGACCTTGCATCGCGATGCGCCCGGTTTCCATGACGTATCCGCGGTCGGCGATCTTCAGCGCCGCATAGGCGTTCTGCTCGACCAGCAGCACCGTGACGCCGAGCCCCTTCAGCGCCGTCACCGCGTCCAGTACCTGCCCGACCAGGATCGGCGCCAGCCCCATGCTTGGCTCGTCGAGCAGCAGGCAGGAGGGCCGGCTCATGAGCGCGCGGGCGATGGCCAGCATCTGCTGCTGGCCGCCCGACAGCCCACCCGCGCGGTCGGCGCGCTTCTCGCGCAGCACGGGGAACATGGCGAAGGCGTCGTCCATGTCCTTCGCCACGCGGTCGTCGTCGTGGAGATAGGCGCCGAGGCGCAGGTTGTCCTCCACGCTCAGCGCGGTGAAGATCTGCCGGCCCTCGGGCGACTGCGCCAGCCCGAGCTTCACGCGCCGGTGGGCGGGCGCGCGGGTTATGTCGTCGCCGCGGAACAGGACGGTTCCCGCCGACGCCGCCTGCACGCCCGACAGGCAACGCAGCAGCGTGGTCTTGCCGGCCCCATTGGCCCCGACGACCGTGACGATCTCGCCGCTCTTGACCTCCAGATCGACGCCGTGCAACGCCTCGATCCGGCCATAGCGGCTGCGCAGCCCCTCAACCGAGAGCATGGGTGGCCCCCTCGCCCAGATAGGCCGCGATCACGGCCGGGTCGCGCGACACGTCCGAGGGCGGCCCCTCGGCGATCTTGCGGCCCTGATCCAGCACGACCACCCGCGTGGAGATGCGCATCACCAGCTTCATGTCGTGCTCGACCAGCAGCACGCCGACACCTTCCGCGGCGATCTCGGCGATCAGACGGTCGATCTCCTCGGTCTCGACCGCGTTGCAGCCCGCCGCAGGCTCGTCGAGCAGCAGCAGCCGCGGGCTTGCGGCCAGCGCCCGCGCGATCTCCAGCCGCTTGAGCGCGCCGTAGGACAGCCCGGCCGCCTCCCGCTCCGCCGCCCGCTCCAGTCCGACGCGCGCCAGCAGGGCGCGCGCGATTTCGGCCGTCTCGCGAGTGCGCCGGCGCGAGGCGGGCAGGCCCATGAGGTCCGCCAGCACGTGGCCGCCTTCAGCGAGGTGACGCCCGGCCATGACGTTCTCCAGCGCGCTCATGCGCAGATAGACCTGCAGGTTCTGGAAGGTGCGCGACAGCCCCATGGCGGCCAGCAGATGCGGCGCCATGCCGGTCACGTCGCGCCCGTCCAGCGTGACGCTCCCCCGCCTGGGCTGGTAGACGCCGGAGATCATGTTGAAAAGCGTGGTCTTGCCGGCCCCGTTCGGCCCGATCACCGACAGGATCTCGCCCGGGCTCGCCACGAAGCCGACCCCATCGACAGCGCGCACGCCGCCAAAGTCGATGCCGAGACCCTCGACCGCCAGCAGGCTCATTCGCCGCCTCCCCGCCGGAACAGTCGCGCCAGCGACGGAAACAGACCCTCGCGCAGGAAGATCATCACCAGCATCATGACGAGGCCGAGGATCAGGTGCTCGTATTCCTGGAACACCGTCAGCGCCTGCGGCAGCGCGGTCAGCAGCGCCGCGCCGAGCACGGCGCCGAACACCGAGCCCGCCCCGCCCAGCACCGCCATCGTCACCCACTCCACCGAGTGCAGGAAGCCCGCCACGTCGGGCGTCACGAAGCGGTTCAGCAGCGCCTGCAGCGAGCCCGCGACCGAGGCGTAGACCGCCGAGATCACGAAGGCCGCCAGCTTGTGCCGCGCCACGTCCACCCCCACCGTGCGCGCCGCGACCTCGCTGTCGTGCAGCGCGCGCAAGGCCCGCCCGGTGGGGCTGTCGTAAAGGTTGAGCGCGAACCACGCGCCCGCAAGCAGCACCAGTCCCGCAAACCAGTACCAGCTCTGCGCCGCGTTCAGCGGCAGGCCTAGCGCGCGGGCGAGGTCGCGCAGCCCCAGGTCCGGCGCCGCCATGCCATCCGGGCCCCCCGTCAGCCAGGCCTCGTTGGTCAGCACGATGAAGACGAGGATGCCGAAGCCGAGCGTCGCCACGCCGAGGTAGTAGCCGTGCAGCCGCAGGATCGGCCGCCCGATGAACCACGCGAGCGCCCCCGATACCGCCGCGCCGGCGAGCAGCCCCAGCGCCGGATGCACGCCGAGATGGACGGGCAGCAGCGCGGCGGCGTAGGCGCCGATCCCGGCGAACCCGGCGTGGCCGAGGCTGATCTGCCCGGCGTAGCCGATCAGGATCACGAGGCCCGTCACCGCCAGCCCGTTGATGAAGATCAGCGCGCCGATGCGGTAGTAGAAGCTCGACGGGAACACGAGCGGCGCCAGCGCGATCAGCGCCGCGAGCGCCAGCAGCGTCGCGAGGCGGGGGGACAGCCGCATCACACCCGCTCCGTCGCCGTGCGGCCGAACAGGCCCTGCGGCATCGCCATCAGCACGAACAGGATCACGACGAAGGCCGCGGCGTCCTTGTAGGCGGAACTGAGATACCCCGCCGTCAGCGCCTCGATCAGCCCCAGCATCAGCCCGCCGACCAGCGCCCCCTGCGGCGCCCCCATGCCTCCCAGCATCGCCGCGGCGAAGCCCTTCAGCGCCAGCGCCACGCCCACGTCGAAGCGCGTCAGCGTGATCGGCGTCGCCAGCACTCCCGCCATGGCGCCCACCGCGGCGGAGAGGCCGAAGCTGAGCGTCATCATGGCGTCGGTGTTGATCCCGACCAGCTTCGCCGCCAGCCGGTTGTTGGCGGTCGCCAGCACCGCCTTCCCCACGATCGTGCGGTTGAAGAAGGCCCAGAGCGCCACGAAGATGCAGGCCGCGCCGAACAGCACCCACAGGCTCTGCGGCAGGATGGTGGCGCCGCCGATGCTCAACGGGTCCTCGCCGGTGAAGGCGGGAAAGCGGTGGATGTCCTTGCCGAAGATCACCCCGGCCGCGCCGCGCAGGAAGATCGAGGCGCCGATGGTGATGATGATGACCGCCACCACGCTGGCGCCCCGCGCCGGCTCGACCGCCAGCTTGTTCAGCGCCACGCCCACGCCCGCGGTCAGCACGACCGCCGCCAGCGCCGCGCCGGCCAGGGGAAGGCCCGCGGCGGCGCCGAAGACCGTGATCATGCCGCCCAGCATCACGAATTCGCCCTGCGCGAAGTTCACAACGCCCGAGGCGTTGTAGATCAGCGTGAAGCCCAGCGCGAGCAGCGCATAGACCGCGCCGACCGTCAGGCCGGAAAAGAGGAACTGCAGCAGTTCGGACATGGCGACCGCCTCGCGGTGCGGCCGGGCGCGCCGCCAAGGCGAGCCGGCCGGTTTCGACGCAGCCTCTCCCGCAGCGCGGGAGAGGGTCGGGCGAAGGTCTGCGCGTCTAGTCGACCAGCTTCCAGCCGCCGTTCTCGATCTCGAGCATCCGGAAGGCGGTCAGGTCGAGGCCCATGTGGTCGGTCGGGCTCATGGTGAACTCGCCCGTGACGCCGACCCACCCGTCCGTCGCCTCCAGCGCGTCGCGGATCGCCGGCCCCTCGGCGACGCCCGCCGCCTTGATCGCCTCGACAAGCAGCCAGAACGCGTCGTGCGCATAGCCGCCGAAGGTGGAGGGGGTGGCGCCGAACTGCGCCTCGTAGGCGGTCTTGTAGGCCATCACGACGTCGCGCTGCGGGTCGTCGGCCGGCAGCAGGTCGGCCACCAGCAGCGCGGTGCCGGGCAGGCGCACGCCCTCGGCGGCGGGTCCCGCCAGCTCGATGAAGGCGTCCGAGGCCACGCCGTGCGACTGGTAGAACGGCAGGCCCACGCCGAGCTGGGCGTAGTTGCGCGTCACGATCGCCGGACCCTGGCCGAAGCCGGGGTTCACCACCGCCTCGACGCCCGCTGTGTTGCGCAGGCGCGTGAGCTGGGGGGTCATGTCGGCGTCCCCGGGGCCGTAGCTCTCGTCGGCCACGATCTCGACGCCCGAGGCCGCAGCCACCTCGATGCACTGCTGGCGCATCGAGGCGCCGAAGCCGTCGGTGCCCGAGATCATCCCGACGCGGGTCATCCCACGGGCGGTGATGTCGGCGAAGATCTTCTCGCAGGCCATGCGGTCGGTGTGCGGCGTCTTGAACACCCACGGGTTGACCGGATCGATGATGACCACGGCGCCCGCCAGCGAGATGAACGGGATCTCGTTCTCGGCGAACACCGGACCCATCGCCATGGTCGTGCCGGTGGTGGAGCCGCCGATGACCGCGACCACCTCGTCGTCCTCGACCAGCCGGGTGGCGAAGGTGCGGGCGCGGTTGGCGTCGCCGCCGTCGTCGTAGTGGATCAGCCGGATCGGCTCGCCGTTCACGCCGCCGGCGGCGTTGACCTGTGCGACCAGCATCTCGAGCGTCTTCAGCTCGGGGTCTCCGAGAAAGCTCGCCGGGCCGGTCACCGACAGGCTGGCGCCTATGCGGATTTCAGCGGTCGCCGCCGTGGCGGCGAGCATGGCCGCCGAGGCGGCGAGAAGGCTTTTCAGGCGCATTCTTGTTTCCTCCCTGTGGGGTGTTCAGGCCGCCTTAGGCCGCCGCGCCGCTGCGACGCGGAAGCGGTTGGCCACGAAGGCGAGATCGGTGAAGCAGGCGTTGGCCGCCGGGTTGGCCCCGGTCGCATGGAAGTCGCTGAAGGCGGCGGACTGGTTGACGTAGATCCCGCCCGTCAGGTTGCAGGAGAGGTTGGCGCCGGCCGCCGCGAAGGCGTCCTCCGCCGCGTCGAGGAAAGCCGGGTCGGTCGCATAGACCGCCGCCGTGATCGCGCCCCGGTCGCGCGCCGAGGCCGCCGCGCGCCGAAGACCGTCCGCGGCGTCGTCCACCGCCACGACGAAGGCGATGGGGCCGAAGCGCTCCTCGAGATGCGCGTCGCTCTCGGCCGCGTCCACGGCGAGGATCAGCGGCGTTGCGGTGCGCGCGTCGCCCATGCCCTCGATGGGCCCCGAAGCGCGCACGACACGGCCGAGGCCCGCCGCCGCATCGACCCGCTCCACCGTCGCCTCGGCCGCAAGCGCGCCGCAGACCGCCGCCGCGCGGGCGGGGTCGGCGAGCAGCCGGTCGGTAGCCGCGGCGATCCCCTGCGCCACGTCGTCGAAGCTCCTGTGTCCCTCGTCGGTGTCGATCCCGCCGCGCGGGGCGTAGATCGCCTGCGGCGCCGTGCACATCTGCCCGCTGTAGAGCGCCAGCGAGAAGGCGAGATTGGCGCACATGCCCTTGAAGTCGCTTGTCCCGGCGACGACCACCGAGTTCACGCCCGCTTCCTCCGAGAACACCTGCGCCGCGCCCGCGTTCGCGCGCACCCATGCCCCGAAGACGGGTCCGCCGGTGTAGTCGATCAGCGCGATCTCGGGCCGGCCGACCAGCGCCCGGGCCATCTCGCCGCCGGGGTTCTCGGCGGCCAGCGTGACCACGTTGGCGTCGAAGCCCTGCTCGACCAATACCGCGCGGCAGACCTCGACCGTGATCGCCAGCGGCAGGATCGCCTGCGGATGCGGCTTCACGATCACCGGGTTGCCGGTGGCCAGCGACGCGAACAGGCCGGCGTAGGAGTTCCATGTCGGGAAAGTGTTGCAGCCGATCACGAGACCGACGCCGCGCGGCACGATCCGCCAGCGCTTGGTCAGCACGATGGGCTCGCCGCGGCCCTCCTGCTTGGTCCACTCGGCCTCCGCCGGCGTGCGGCTCATCGCCTCCCAGGCGTAGGCCACCGCCTCAAGCCCACGGTCCTGCGCGTGCGGCCCGCCCGCCTGAAAGGCCATCGGAAAGCCCTGCCCCGTGGTCTGCATCACCGCGTTGGCGATCTCGAAGCTGCGCGCGTTCAGCCGTTTCAGGATTTCGAGACAGACGCCGACGCGGTCCTCCGCGCTGGCCGCCGCCCAGCGCGGCATGGCCGCCTGCGCCGACGCGATCAGCGCATCGGCCCCGGCCGCCGGATAGCGCACGCCGAGGGCGCCGCCATAGGGCGAGACCTCGCCGCCCACCTCGCCGCCGCCCGGATGCCCTGACAGCGCAAAGGACGCGCCAAGCCGCGCCCTGTAGGCCGCGAGCCCGTCGTCCTTGGCGGTCTCGCCGTAGATCTTGCCGCTGGGGACCTCGGGGAACGCCGACCAGTAGCCGCGGTCGCGGCTCGCGGCGAGCGCGCCCTCAAGCATCGCGCGGTGCGTCTCGAACAGACTGGCCATGGTCCCCTCCCGGGTGCTGCGGCGTCCTCGGCTGGCTCTGGCCCGGCGCAAGGACAATAATTGACTGACCGGCCGGTTTATGCAAGAACTTTCGCAACGAGGCAAGCGCACGCCACTATGTTGCGCCGCAATACGGGGGGATGCGATGGCCGGCGACACGCCGCTGATGGTCGAGGATGCCGACGGCCTGCGCCGCATCACCCTCAGCCGCCCCGAAAAACTCAACGCGTTCAACGACGAGATGGGCGCCGCGCTCATCGCCGCGCTCGATGGGGCGGCCGCGCCCGCGGTGCGCGCAGTGCTGATCACCGGCGCGGGCCGCGCCTTCTGCGCCGGGCAGGACCTCGGCGACCGCGACCCGGCGAAGATGGCCGGCCCGCCCGACCTCGGCGCGACGCTGGAGGGGCGATACAACCCCATCGTCCGCCGCATCCGCGCGCTGGAGAAGCCCGTGATCTGCGCGGTGAACGGCGTCGCGGCCGGGGCCGGGGCCAACCTCGCGCTCGCCTGCGACATCGTGCTGGCGGCGCGGTCGGCCCGCTTCATCCAGGCCTTCGCGAAGATCGGTCTGATCCCCGATTCGGGCGGCACCTGGCTGTTGCCCCGCCTTGTCGGCGAAGCCCGCGCCAAGGCGCTGGCGCTGACCGCCGAGCCCCTCGACGCCGAGACCGCCGCCGCCTGGGGCCTGATCTGGCGCGCCGTGCCCGACGAGGCGCTGACGGCCGAGGCCGGAGCGCTGGCCGTCCGCCTCGCATCCGGGCCGACCCTCGGCCTCGGCCTGACCAAGCGCGCGATCCAGGCCGCCGCGGGCCAGCCGCTCGACGCCCAACTCGACCTCGAACGCGACCTGCAGCGCGAAGCCGGCAGGACGCCCGACTACGCCGAGGGCGTCGCCGCCTTCCTGTCCAAGCGCGCGCCCCAGTTCACGGGAACCCGATGACCGATCCGCAGAAACTGGCGGAGGCCTGCGCCGCCGCGATGTGGGCCGACGACCGCGCCTCGCAGCGCCTCGGCATGAGCCTCGACGCGGTGGGCCCCGGAACGGCCGCGCTGTCGATGACCGTCACCGAGGCGATGACCAACGGCCACGGCATGGGCCACGGCGGCTACATCTTCACGCTGGCCGATTCCGCGTTCGCCTTCGCCTGCAACGGCTACGACCAGCGCACCGTGGCCCAGCACTGCACGATCAGCTTCCTCGCCCCCGTGGCGCTGGGCGACCGCCTGACCGCCACCGCGCAGGAACGCCACCGCGAGGGGCGCAACGGCATCTACGACGTCACCGTCGCCAACCAGCGCGGCGAGCCGGTCGCGGAGTTCCGCGGCTGGTCGCGCACCGTGCCCGGCGCGCTCTTGAGCCAGAAGCCCGCCTGAAGCGGGCCCGGAGGAAACCCATGGAAGACCTCTCCCCCCGTCCCGGCGACCTCGATCCCATCGAGACCGCCTCCCGCGACGAGATCGCCGCGCTGCAGCTTCAGCGGCTCAAGTGGTCGCTCGGCCACGCCTACGCCAACTCGCCCTTCTACCGCGCCCATTTCGACAAGGCCGGCGTCCATCCAGACGACCTGACCTCGCTGGCCGACCTCGCCAGGTTCCCCTTCACCGTGAAGCAGGACCTGCGCGCCACCTACCCCTTCGGCATGTTCGCCGTGCCGCAGGACCGCATCGCGCGCATCCACGCCTCCTCGGGCACCACCGGCAAGCCGACCGTGGTCGGCTACACCGCCCGGGACATCGACACCTGGGCCGGCCTCGTCGCGCGCTCCATGCGCGCCGCCGGCGCGCGGGCTGGCGACATCGTGCATGTCGCCTACGGCTACGGCCTGTTCACCGGCGGCCTTGGCGCGCACTACGGGGCCGAGAAGCTCGGCTGCACCGTGGTCCCCGTCTCGGGCGGCATGACCGAGCGGCAGATCACGCTGATCCAGGATTTCCGCCCGCGGGTCATCATGGTGACGCCCTCGTACATGATGGCGCTGCTCGACGAGTTCCGCCGGCAGGGGATCGACCCCCGCGAAAGCTCCCTCGCCGTGGGCATCTTCGGGGCCGAACCCTGGACCAACGCCATGCGCATGGAGATTGAGCAGACCTTCGACATGCACGCCGTGGACATCTACGGCCTGTCCGAGGTGATGGGCCCGGGCGTGGCCAACGAATGCGTCGAGAGCAAGGACGGGCTGCACGTCTGGGAGGACCACTTCTACCCCGAGATCATCGACCCCGAGACCGGCGCCGTGCTGCCGGACGGCGAGATGGGCGAACTTGTCTTCACCACGCTGACCAAGGAGGCGCTGCCGATCGTGCGCTACCGCACCCGCGACCTGACGCGACTCCTGCCCGGCACGGCGCGCGCGATGCGGCGGATCGAGAAGATCACGGGGCGCTCCGACGACATGATCATCCTGCGCGGCGTCAACGTGTTCCCGAGCCAGATCGAGGAGCAGGTGCTGAAGGTCCACGGCCTCGCCCCCCACTTCCAGATCGAGTTGACCCGCGACGGCCGCATGGACGCCATGGCGATCCACGTCGAGGCCCTGCCCGCCTGCCCCGACCGCCCCGCCTGCGCCCGCGAACTCGCCCACCATGTGAAAAGCGTCGTCGGCGTCAGCGCGAAGGTGCTGGTGGCCGATCCCGGCGGGGTCGAGCGCTCGGCCGGCAAGGCGCGCCGCGTCATCGACAAGCGCCCCAAGCCATGATGCTGCGCCGCACAATCGCCTGTTGCCGCGCGCGTCGACGTCGTTAGGCTGGGGTCCATGGCCCGCACCCGCGCCCTCGACTACGACGACAAGCGCGACGCGATCCTGCGCCGCGCCGCCGGCGTGATCGCCGCGCGCGGCGTCGACCGCGCCTCCATGGCCCAGATCGCCGTCGGGTGCGGCGTCTCCAAGGCCCTGCTCTACCATTACTATCAGAACAAGGAAGAACTGGTCTTCGACATCGTGCGCGAACACCTCGAAGCCCTCGACGCGGCGCTGGCCGAGGCCGAAGACGCAGCGGCGCCCCCCGAGGATCGGCTGCGACGCCTCGTCCACGCGATGCTCGAAGTCTACCGCAACAGCGACGAGCAGCACAAAATCCAGCTCGCCGCCATGCCGACCCTGCCCGCCGACAAGTCCGAAGCGCTCCGCGACATCGAACGCCGCATCGTCCGCCGCTTCGCCGCCATCATCCGCCTCGCCAACCCGGCGTTCGAGAGAGAGCGCGCCTTGCTGACGCCCGTCACCATGTCGCTGTTCGGCATGATGAACTGGGTCTACCTCTGGTTCCGCCCCGACGGGCCCATGACCCGCGCCGAATATGCCGACCTCGCCACGCGCCTGATCCTGGACGGGGCGCGGTCCATCCGCTGACGGCGCCCCGGCCCCATCATGGCGCAGCCCCCGGCGGCGTCAGGATCGTGCCATCCCGCGACGGAGGGGCTATCGTCCGCCACATGGGCGCGCTGGACGATCTGATCGCGGACTTCGCGGCGCGGCGCGCGCTGAAGGCGGGCTCGTTCATCGTCACGGTCTACGGCGACGTCGCGCTGCCTCGCGGCGGGGCCGTCTGGCTGGGCGCGGTCATCGAGGCCTGCGCCGCGGTCGGCGTCAACGAGAGCCAGGCGCGCACCGCCGTCTCGCGGCTGGTCGAGGCGGGGCGGCTCGCGGGAGTGCGCGAGGGACGGCGCAGTTTCTACCGCCTGACGCCGAGCGCAGCCGCCGAGTTCGCCCGCGCCGCCGACGCGATCCACGGGCCCGGCGAGACTGCGGAGGATGCGCCGTGGACGCTCGCCGCGCCTCGGGCGGAAGGGCGGGCCGCCGCGCTCGAGGCGCTGGCGCGCGCCGGTTTCGGCGTCGCGGCGGGTCTTGCGCTGCGCCCTGGCGACGCGACCGCCGCGGCGGCGGAAGCGGCTCCCGAGGCGGCCGTCTTTCTGGGCGCGCCGGCGGGGTCCGTGGCGGCGCTCGCTGCGGAGGCCTGGGATCTGACGGGCCTCTCGGCCGCCTACGCCGCCTTCGCCGCGCGCTTCGCCGCGCTGGAGGATGCGGCTGGAGGGCTGGACGGGGCCGCCGCGTTGGCCGCGCGGCTGCTGTTGGTGCACGACTTCAGACGAATCGCCCTGCGCGACCCGGGGCTGCCGCCCTCGGCGCTGCCGCCGGGATGGGCGGGCGCGGCGGCGCGGGCGCGGTTCCGAAAGCTCTACGGTCGCCTCAGCGACGCGGCGGAGGTCCATGCCGCGCAACGCTTTCTCGCGCTCGTCGCCTGAATCTGAAAGCATCACAGATCGACGCCGTTTCTTCTTTATCCCGTGATGCTTTTCGCTATACTGGGCACAAGACGACGCCCGAGCGTCGCGACGGGAGAGAACGCGCATGGCCGACGCCTTCATCTGCGACGCGGTGCGCACGCCGATCGGCCGCTATGCGGGCGCGCTGTCCGCCGTGCGGGCCGACGACCTCGCCGCCGCGCCGCTGGCGGCGCTGATGGCGCGCAACGCGGGCGTCGATTGGGCCGAGATCGACGACCTCGTCTACGGCTGCGCCAACCAGGCCGGCGAGGACAACCGCAACGTCGCCCGCATGGCGGCGCTGCTGGCCGGCCTGCCGGTGACGACGCCGGGGACCACGGTCAACCGCCTGTGCGGCTCCGGGATGGACGCCGTCGGCATGGCCGCCCGCGCGATCCGCGCCGGCGACTGCGATCTGATGATCGCCGGCGGCGTGGAGAGCATGTCGCGCGCTCCCTTCGTCATGCCAAAGGCCGAAAGCGCGTTCACGCGCGAGAACGCGGTCTACGACACCACCATCGGCTGGCGCTTCGTGAACCCGCGGATGAAGGCGCTCTACGACACGCACTCGATGCCGCAGACCGCCGACAACGTGGCCGAGGAATACGCCGTCGACCGCGCCGATCAGGACGCCTTCGCCGCTCGCAGCCAGGCTCGCTGGGCCGCGGCGCAGGAGGCCGGCCGCTTCGCCTACGAGATCGCGCCCGTCAGCGTGCCGCAGCGGCGCGGAGAGCCGCTCGTTGTGGACCGCGACGAACACCCCCGCCCCGGCACGACCGCGGAGCAGCTCGCGAAGCTGAAGGGCGTCAACGGCCCCGCGCTCAGTGTGACCGCTGGCAACGCTTCGGGCGTCAACGACGGCGCCTGCGCGCTGATCGTCGCCAGCGAGGCGGCGGCGAAGAGGCACGGCCTGACGCCGCGCGCCCGTGTCGTCGGCATGGCCGCCGCCGGCGTGGCGCCGCGCATCATGGGCGTCGGCCCGGCGCCGGCGGTGCGGCGGCTGCTGGCGCGCACGGGGCTCAGCCTCGACGCGATGGACGTGATAGAGCTGAACGAGGCCTTCGCCGCGCAGGCGCTGGCGGTGCTGCGCGACCTTGGCCTGCCCGACGACGCGGCCCATGTGAACCCCAACGGCGGCGCCATCGCCATGGGCCACCCGCTGGGCATGAGCGGCGCGCGGCTGGCGACGACCGCGACCTACGAAATCGCGCGCCGCGGCGGCCGCTATGCGCTGTGCGCCATGTGCGTCGGCGTCGGGCAGGGCGTGGCGCTGATACTGGAACGGGTCTGAAGGAGGCGACGATGTATGCGCAGCTGGTGAAGACCGACGGCAAGGGCGTCAAGGCGCTCGACGAGATGGATCCGCAGGAGCGCGCCTTCCAGGAGCGCGTGGACCGGGGCGAGAAGATCGAGCCCAAGGACTGGATGCCGGAGGGTTACCGCAAGACGCTGGTGCGCCAGATCAGCCAGCACGCGCACTCCGAGATCGTCGGCCAGCTGCCCGAGGGGAACTGGATCACCCGCGCGCCGACCCTGGAGCGCAAGGCCATCCTGATCGCCAAGGTGCAGGACGAAGCGGGCCACGGCCTCTACCTCTACTGCGCCGCCGAGACGCTGGGCGTCAGCCGCGACGAGATGACCGGGCAGCTCCTTTCCGGCAAGGCCAAGTATTCCTCGATCTTCAACTACCCCACGCTGACCTGGGCCGACATCGGCGCGATCGGCTGGCTGGTGGACGGCGCGGCGATCATGAACCAGGTGCCGCTGCAGCGCTGCAGCTTCGGCCCCTATTCCCGCGCCATGATCCGCATCTGCAAGGAGGAATCCTTCCACCAGCGGCAGGGCTACGCGATCATGATGAAGCTCTGCGCCGGCACGGCCGAGCAGAAGGCCATGGCGCAGGACGCGCTGAACCGCTGGTGGTGGCCCTCGCTGATGATGTTCGGCCCGTCCGACGGCGATTCGGTCCACTCCGCGCAGTCGATGGCGTGGAAGATCAAGCAGAACACCAACGACGAGTTGCGCCAGAAATTCGTCGACCAGACCGTGCCGCAGGCCGGGAAGCTGGGCCTGACCGTCCCCGACCCGGACCTGAAGTGGAACGCGGACAAGGGCGGCCACGACTTCGGCGACGTGGACTGGGACGAGTTCTACGCCGTCGTCGCCGGCAACGGGCCCTGCAACCGGGAGCGGCTCGCCGCGCGTCAGAAGGCGTGGGACGACGGCGCCTGGGTGCGCGAGGGCCTCGTGGCCTACGCCGACAAGGCCGAGGCGCGCCGGCGCGCGGCGAAGATCGCCGCCGAATAGCCTGAACGGAGCCCTCGCCCGCCGGTCGGGAGAGGGGCGAACGGGCGATCAGAGCAACCGGACGTCCCCTTGCGCAAGCAGAGGGGCGCCATGAGGGGCGTCGCGCCCCCTAGGGAAGGAAGCAGCCCATGTCGAAGGAATGGCCGCTCTGGGAGGTGTTCATCCGGGGCCAGCACGGGCTCTCGCACCGCCATGTCGGCAGCCTGCACGCGCCCGACGCCGAGATGGCGGTGCTGAACGCCCGCGACGTCTACACCCGGCGCAACGAGGGCGTCAGCATCTGGGTGGTCAAGGCCGCCGACATCGCCGCCAGCGCGCCGTCCGACAAGGGCCCGCTGTTCGAGCCCTCGAACGCCAAGGTCTACCGCCACCCGACCTTCTTCGACATCCCCGAAGACGTAGGGCACATGTGATGGGGGCGCATCTGATGGCGGATACGATGGACCGCACGCTGTTCGACTACGCCCTGCGCATGGGCGACAACTGCCTGATCCTGTCCCACCGCGTCTCGGAATGGTGCGGCCATGCGCCGGCGCTGGAGGAGGACATCGCGCTCGCCAACGTCGCGCTCGACCTGATCGGGCAGACGCAGCTCTGGCTGGGCCTCGCCGGCGCCGTCGAGGGCGAGGGTCGCGACGCCGACGCGCTGGCCTATCGTCGCGACGCGCGCGAGTTCCGCAACCTGCTGCTGGTGGAACGGCCGAACGTGGACTTCGCCCACACCATGGTTCGGCAGGCGTGCTTCGACCTGTGGCACCTGCACACGCTGACCATGCTGGAGGGCTCCGCCGACGCCCGCGTGGCCGAGATCGCCGAGAAGGCGCGCAAGGAGGTGGCCTACCACGTCCAGCGCAGCGCCGATCTGGTCATCCGCCTCGGCGACGGCACCGCCGAGAGCCACGCCCGGATGCAGGCGGCGGTGGACGCGCTGTGGCCCTACACCGGCGAGATGCTGACCGAGGACGCCGTGGACGCCGAACTGGCCGCGCGCGGCGTCGGGCCTGCGCTTGGCGCGGTGAAGCCGCTCTGGGAGGCCGACGTGGCGCGCCTGCTCGACCAGGCGACGCTGACCGCGCCGAGGGGCGCGTGGATGCAGAAGGGCGGCAAGGACGGGCGGCACTCCGAGGCGCTGGGCTACATCCTCGCCGAGATGCAGTTCCTGCAGCGCGCCTATCCGGGGGCGCAGTGGTGACCGTGCGCCCCTCGGTCGAGACGGTGTGGGACTGGCTCGACGCCGTGCCCGACCCCGAGATCCCGGCGGTCTCGCTGACCGACCTCGGCATCGTGCGCGACGTGGCGTGGGAGGGCGACACGCTCGCCGTCACCGTCACGCCGACCTATTCCGGGTGTCCCGCCACGGCGGTGATCGCGCTCGACATCGAGAACGCGCTGCGCGACCGCGGCGTCGAGAAGGTGCGCCTCGATCGCCGCCTCTCCCCCGCCTGGACCACCGACTGGATCAGCGACCGGGGGCGCGAGCGCCTGCGCGCCTACGGCATCGCGCCGCCCACCGACGAAAGCGCGCCCTGCATCGGCGTGCTGGCCCAGCCGCAGGTGGACTGCCCGCGCTGCGGCTCGGACCGCACGCGGCGCGTCAGCCAGTTCGGCTCCACGCCCTGCAAGGCCGCCTGGGTCTGCGACGACTGCCGCGAGCCCTTCGACTACTTCAAACGCCATTAGTCCCGCGGAGGCCCCATGGCCCGCTTCCTGCCCCTGACCGTGCGCGACGTGCGCCGCGAGACGCGCGACGCGGTGGTGCTGACGCTCGAGCCGCGCCCCGAGGACGCGGCAGCCTTCGCGTTCCGTCCCGGCCAGTATCTGACCTTCCGCCGCGACTTCGACGGGCAGGAGCTGCGCCGCAGCTATTCCATCTGCGCCGCCGCCGGCGAGCCCCTGCGCGTGGGCGTCAAGCGGGTGGACGGCGGCGCCTTCTCCACCTGGGCCGGCGAGGCGCTGAAACCCGGCGACGTGCTGGAGGCGATGCCGCCCATGGGCGGCTTCACCGCGCCGCCCGCCCCCGCCGAGGCGCGCCACGTCCTGCTGTTCGCCGCCGGCAGCGGGATCACGCCGGTCCTCGGCATCCTGCGCACCCTTCTGGAGCAGGAGCCGAAGGCGTCGGCGACGCTGGTCTACGGCAATCGTTCCGCGGCGGGGATCATGTTCCGCGAGGAGCTGGAGGACCTCAAGAACCTCCATCTCGGCAGGCTTTCGGTCCTGCACATCCTCAGCGGCGAGGGGCAGGACGCGGAGCTGTTCGCCGGCCGGATCGACGCCGCGAAATGCGCGAAGCTGTTCGAGCGCTGGATCGACGTCCGCAGCGCCGACCTCGCCTTCGTCTGCGGGCCCGAGCCGATGATGCTGGCGGTGCAGGGCGCGCTGAAGGACCACGGCATGGCGCCGGAGCGCATCAGGGTGGAGCTGTTCGCCGCCGGCCAGCAGGGCCGCGCCGCGCGCAAGGCGACGGTCGCCAACGCCGCCGAGGGCGCCGCCGTGCAGGCCAGCGTGACGCTGGACGGCGCGACGCGCGCCATCGAGATCGCCCGCGACGGACAGTCGATCCTCGACGCCGCGCTGGCGGCCAACATCGACGCGCCCTACGCCTGCAAGGCCGGGGTCTGCTCCACCTGCCGCGCGCTGGTGCTGGAGGGCGAGACCGAGATGGCTGCGAACTACGCGCTCGAGGACTACGAGGTGCGGCGCGGCTACGTGCTCACCTGCCAGGCGCGCCCTCTCTCCGACCGGGTGGTGGTGAGCTATGACCAGTGAGACCGACGCCGACGGGACGATGAGCGTCGAGGATTACCTCGCCCGGGGCGGGTCGCTCTCGGCCCCGCAGAACGCGCCGCCGCGCTACCGCGCCGAACTGATGCGGCTGATGGCCAGCTTCGTGGACAGCGAGATGGCCGGCGCCGCAGGCTTCGCCGACGTGATCAACACGGCGCCGGGGCTGGAGGCGCGCATCGCCGCCGCGCGCATCGTGGCCGAGAAGTTCGCCCATGCCGGCCGGGTGCTGGCGCTGATGGGGGAGTTCGGCGCCGACGCCGCCCGCTACGCCGACCACCACC
>DAINOD010000011.1:0-35361 GCA_036735545.1 Rubrimonas sp.
TGAGGCTACAGCGGCAGCCGCTGCGCCCGCGCCCACGCGTCCAGCGCGGGACGCACAGTGGCGGCGCCGTGGTCGCAGGCCTTGGCGATCTGGCCCCAGCACTCGCCGAGGTCGGCGGCGCGCAGCAGCCGCTTCACCGGCCCCAGCGCCGAGGCGCGCATCGACAGCGCCCGGAAGCCAAGCGCCGCGAGCGCGAGCGCCTCCAGCGGCCGGCCGGCCATCTCGCCGCAGAAGCTCAGCGGCGTGCCGGTCATGGCGCAGCGCTCGACGATCTGGCGCAGGAAGGCGAGGTAGGCCGGGGTCAGCGGGTCGTAGCGGCGGCGCACGCGCTCGTTGCCCCGGTCGGCGGCGAAGAAGAACTGCTGCAGGTCGTTGCCGCCGACCGAGATGAAGTCGGTCTCGGTGAAGAAGGCCTCGGGGGCGTAGGCCAGCGCCGGGGTCTCCAGCATCGCGCCGACCTCCAGCCGCTCCGGCGCCGGGCGGCCGTGGCCGGCGAGGCGGTCGCGCTCGCGCAGCAGCATCTCGCGCGCGGCGCGGAACTCGCCATGGGTGGAGACGAAGGGGAACATCACCGACAGCGGCCGCCCCGCCGCGGCGCGCAGCATCGCCTGGAGTTGCATCGACATCAGCCGAGGACGGTCGAGCCCGAAGCGCACCGCGCGCCAGCCCATCGCCGGGTTCTCCTCCTCGACCCGCCGCATGTAGGGCAGGATCTTGTCGGAACCGATGTCGAGGGAGCGGAAAACCACCCGCTTGCCCTGCGCCGCGTCCATGATCCGGCCATAGGTCTCGGTCTGCGCGTCGCGGCCGGGCATGGTGGCGCGTATCATGAACATCAATTCGGTGCGGTAGAGGCCGACGCCGTCGGCGCCGCTTTCCTGCAGGGCCGCCATGTCGGCGGGAAGGCCGGCGTTCATCTGCAGCGACATCGCCACGCCGTCGCGGGTGACTGCGGGCACGTCGCGCAGCGCGCGGTAGAGCGCCTGCGCCTCGGCCTGCGCGGCGAGCTTCTCGCCGAAGGCGCCCACGACGCCCTGCTCGGGGCGCAGATGCGCCACGCCCTCGTCGCCGTCGACGATCACCCGGTCGCCGGTCTCGGCCTCGGCGGCGATGCCGTGCGCCTGCACCACCAGCGGCACCCCCAGCGCGCGCGCCACGATGGCGGCGTGGCCGCCGGCCGAGCCCTCCTCCAGCACCACGCCCTTCACCCGGTGGCCGACCTCCAGCAGCTCCGCCGGGCCGATGGAGCGGGCGATCAGGATCGAGCCCTCGGGCGGCGGCGGCGGCTTCACGCCCGACAGCATGCGCATCAGGCGGTTGGCGAGGTCGTCGAGGTCGTGCAGCCGCTCGCGCAGATAGGGGTCCGCGACGCGGTCCATGCGGGCGCGCGCGGCGGACTGGACACGCTCCACCGCCACCTCGGCCACGACGCCCGAGGCCACAGCCTCGTCGAGC
Source organism: Rubrimonas sp. (assembly GCA_036735545.1). GTDB lineage: Bacteria > Pseudomonadota > Alphaproteobacteria > Rhodobacterales > Rhodobacteraceae > Rubrimonas. The sequence continues at coordinate 1,456 of DAINOD010000011.1, forward strand.
CGGCGCAGCCAGCCCTTGTCGTGGGCGAACATGCGGTAGGTCTCCAGCACGTCGCGGTGCTCGCCGCCGCCCTTCAGCAGGTCGGCGTCGAGCAGGCGGTCCACCTCGGACTGAAGCTCCGACATGGCGGATCGCAGGCGGGCGCGCTCGGCCTCCACATCGTCGACGATGGGGTTGGCGATGGCGATCTTCGGATCGTGCAGATGGGCCACCCCGATCGCCGCGCCCTCGGCCGCCCCCAGGGCGCGGAAGGCCAGCGGCCCGCGCCGGGCGAGGTCGAGCCCGCGGCCGGGCGAGAGCGCGCCAGACTCCGCCATCTCCGCGATGACCATGGCGACGACCTCAAGGGCGTCGATCTCGTCCTCGTCATAGACCCGCGCGGCGGTGTTCTGGACCACGAGCACGCCCAGCACCTTGCCCAGCCGCTGGATCGGCACGCCGCAGAAGCTGCGGTAGATCTCCTCCCCGGTCTCGGGGAGATACTGGAACCCCGGCGTGCCGGGCGCGTCGTCGGTGGAGAGCGGCGCGGCGCGTTGGGCGATCAGCCCCACGAGGCCCTCGCCGATGCGCAGCTTCGCCTTGTGGACCGCATCCTTGCGCAGTCCTTCGGTCGCGAACAGCTCCAGCACCCGCGGCTCGCGCCGCAGGTAGATCGAGCAGACCTCCGCGACCATGTTGATCGCGATCACCTGCGTGATCTTGTCGAGGCGCTGCTGACCGTCGCCCGGCTCCGCCATCACCTGGCGCAGCCGGCGCAACATGGCGCGCGACCCGACGCCGGCGCTGGGCGTCATACGTCCCCCCGTCAGAGACGCGGGTTCTCCCGCGCCCTCGCCTCATGGGCGAGTTTCATGCGGCGTGCAACCCGAAGGCGTCGTGCAGCGCGCGCACCGCGAGTTCGAGGTATTTCCGGTCGATCAGAACCGACACCTTGATCTCGGATGTGGTGATGACCTTGATGTTCACGCCCTCCGCCGCCAGCGCCCCGAACATCTTCTGCGCGACGCCGGCGTGGCTGCGCATCCCGATTCCGACGATGGAGACCTTGGCGACGTCACGGTCGAACACGATGTCGCGCATCCCTATCGCCTCGCGCACCGGGGCGAGCGCGCGGACGGCCTTCTCCAGGTCGTCTGCGGCGGTGGAGAAGGTCATGTCGGTGCGGCCGTCGGCCGAGATGTTCTGGACGATCATGTCCACGTTCACCCCGGCGTCGGCCAGCGGCCCGAAGATCGCCGCCGCGACGCCGGGCCGGTCCTCGACGCCCAGAAGCGTCACCTTGGCCTCGTCGCGCTGGAAGGCGACGCCGCTCACGACCCGGCTCTCCATGATCCGCTCCCCCAGTTCCTCTTCCGTGCATACCAGAGTGCCCTCGCCGTCCTCGAAGGAGGACAGCACCCGCATCCGCACCCCGTAGCGCATGGCCAGCTCCACCGAGCGGGTCTGCAGCACCTTGGCGCCCAGCGAGGCCAGCTCCAGCATCTCCTCGTAGGAGATGCGGTCCAGCCGCCGGGCGCGGGGCTCCATGCGCGGGTCGGTGGTGTAGACCCCGTCGACGTCTGTGTAGATGTCGCAGCGCTCCGCGCCCAGCGCGGCGGCGAAGGCGACCGCCGAGGTGTCCGAGCCGCCGCGCCCCAGCGTCGCAATACGGTTGTCGGGGCCGACGCCCTGGAAGCCGGAGACCACCGCGTGCAGCCCCTCCTCGAACTTCTGCGCCATCGCGGCGGTGTCGATGCCCTCGATCCGCGCCGCGCCGTGGGCTGCGGTGGTGCGCAGCGGCGCCTGCCAGCCCTGCCACGACCGCGCCGGCACGCCGATCTGCTGCAGCGCGAGCGCCATGAGGCCCGACGTCACCTGCTCGCCCGCGGCGACGACGGCGTCGTATTCGCGCGCGTCGTAGAACAGGCTCTGCTCGCCCGGCGCGGCCGCGGCCTCGCGCACCCAGCCGACCAGCTTGTTGGTCTCGCCGGCCATGGCCGACACCACGACGGCGACGTCATAGCCGCGCTCGACCTCGCGCCGGACCTTCTCGGCGGCGTTGCGGATGCGGGGTATGTCGGCGACGGAGGTGCCGCCGAACTTCATGACGAGGCGGGGCTTGGGCATGGGTGGAACCTCGGCGCGCGCAGGCGCGTCCCCTTAGCGCCGGCGCCGGCGGGGAGCAAGGCGCTGCGGCGCCGGCGGGCTCCTCAGGCGGCGCGCAGGCGCCGTCCGCGGTCGTCGAAGCGGTAGAGCCTGGCCGGGTCGGCGGCGACGCCGATCGGCGCTCCCTCGCGCGGGGTCGGGCCGTTGTCCACGCGCACGGTCATGGTCGCGCCGCCGTCGGGCGCGTCGAGGGCGACATGCACCAGCGTCTCGGCCCCCAGCGCCTCGGCGAAGCGGACGCGGCCGGCGGCGAGACCCTCGCCGGGACCGCAGAGCGCCAGGTGCTCGGGCCGTACGCCGACCTGCGCCACGCCGCGGCCGCGCTCCTCGGGCGGGGCCGCCATGAAGTTCATCGGCGGCGAGCCGATGAAGCCCGCGACGAAGGTGGTCGCGGGGTCCTCGTAGATCTCCAGCGGCCGGCCGATCTGCTCGGCGACGCCCGCGTTCATGACGATCATGCGGTCGGCCAGCGTCATCGCCTCGATCTGGTCGTGGGTGACGTAGAGCGAGGTGACGGCCAGCTCGCGCTGCAGCGCCTTGATCTCCATGCGCATCTGCACGCGCAGCTTGGCGTCGAGGTTGGACAGCGGCTCGTCGAACAGGAACACCTGCGGGTCGCGCACGATGGCGCGGCCCATGGCGACGCGCTGGCGCTGGCCGCCCGACAGCTCGCGCGGGCGGCGCTTGAGATAGGGCGTCAGCTCCAGCATGGCCGCCGCCTTGCCGACGCGCTCGGCGATCTCGGCGCGGGGGCGGCCGGCGATCTTGAGCCCGTAGGCCATGTTGTCGAACACGCTCATGTGCGGATAGAGCGCGTAATTCTGGAACACCATCGCGATGTCGCGCTCGCGCGGCTCGAGGTCGTTGACCCGCCGCCCGGCGATGTGGACGTCGCCCGCCGTGATCGTCTCCAGCCCCGCCACCATGCGCAGCAGCGTGGACTTGCCGCAGCCGGAGGGGCCGACGATGACGATCAGCTCGCCGTCGGCGATCTCGACGTCGACGCCGTGGATGACCGCCGTCGGCCCGTAGGACTTGCGCACGCCGCGCAGGGAGATTTCGGCCATCTACTTCTCGCTCTCGACAAGGCCCTTCACGAACAGGCTCTGCATCACGATCACCACCAGCACCGGGGGCAGCATGGCCAGCATCGCCGTGGCCATGACCACCGGCCAGTCCTGGATGTCGTCGTTCGACGGCATGATGCGCTGCAGGCCCATCACGACGGTGTTGTATTCGGGTCGCGTCGTGACCAGCAGCGGCCAGAGATACTGGTTCCAACCGTAGATGAACATGATGACGAACAACGCCGCGATGTTGGTGCGCGACATCGGCAGCAGGATGTCGATGAAGAAGCGGATGGGGCCTGCGCCGTCGATGCGGGCGGCCTCGGCCAACTCGTCCGGGATCGTCATGAACAGCTGGCGGAACAGGAACGTGGCGGTCGCCGAGGCGATCAGCGGCAGGATGAGCCCGGAATAGCTGTTCAGCATCCCGAACCCGGCGACGACCTCGTAGGTCGGCACGATCCGCACCTCGACCGGCAGCATCAGCGTCAGGAAGATCAGCCAGAAAAACGCGATGCGGAACGGAAAACGAAAATATACGATGGCGTATGCTGAAATGATCGAGATGACGATCTTGCCGACGGTGATGCCCAGCGCCATGATCATCGAGTTGGTCAGCATCACGCCGACATTGGCGGTGGAGAACAGTGCGCGGGTATAGTTGTCGATCAGGTGGCCGCCGGGCATCAGCGGCATCGGAGGCCGGGTGATGTCGGCCTGCGTCAGGGTCGAGGCGACGAAAGTGACCCAGATCGGAAAACACACCAGCGCGATGCCGAAGATCAGCCCCAGATGGGTGAGCCAGAAGCCCCAGCCGAGCCGCTCCACCATGCCGGAGGCGGCGACCTTCGCGCCCGGCTGCGTCGGCGCGACGGCTGGCGCTTCGTCGGAGACTGCGGCCATCAGTAATGCACCCTGCGCTCGATGTAGCGGAACTGCACCACCGTCAGCGCGCCGACGAGGAGCAGCAGGATCACCGACTGGGCGGCGGAGGAGCCGAGGTCCTGCGCGATGAAGCCGTCGGCGTAGACCTTGTAGACCAGCGTCGTCGTCGAGCGCTGCGGTCCGCCCGACGTGGTGGCGTGGATCACGCCGAAGGTGTCGAAGAAGGCGTAGACGACGTTCACGACCAGCAGGAAGAAGGTGGTCGGCGACAGCAGCGGGAACACGATGGTCCAGAAACGCCGCCAGAAGCCCGCCCCGTCGATGGCGGCGGCTTCTATCACGCTGCGCGGGATCGACTGCAGGCCGGCGAGGAAGAAAAGGAAATTATAGCTGATCTGCTTCCACGCGCTGGCGATGACGACCAGCGCCATGGCCTGGTCGCCGCGAAGGACGTGGTTCCAGTTATAGCCGACAGTTTTCAGGTAGAACGCGATGAAGCCGACCGAAGGCGCGAACAGGAACAGCCAAAGAATGCCCGCCACCGCCGGCGCCACGGCATAGGGCCACAGCAGCAGCGTCCGGTAGGTTCCCGCGCCGCGAATGATGCGATCCGCCATCACCGCCAGCCACAGCGCCATGCCCATCGACAGCGCCGTCACCAGCAGGCTGAACACGGCCGTGGTCTGGAACGCCTCCAGATAGCGCGGGTCGCGCAGCAGATACTGGAAATTGCCCCAGCCGACGAACTGCGTGCTGAGGCCGAACGGGTCGGGTCGGTAGAACGATTGCCACACCGCGACGCCGGCTGGCCAGAAGAAGAAAGCGGCCGTCACCGCGACCTGCGGCGCGAGCAGCAGGTAGGGCAGCAGCCGGTTGCGAAAGACCACCCGCTTGTTCATGGTCGCCTTTTCACTGCGACGGGCGGGCGACCCGGAAACGGGCCGCCCGCGCCTTGCCTCAGTTGCTGGCGTTCGCCTGCTCGAAGCGACGCAGCAACTCGTTGCCGCGCGCCACGGCCGTGTCGAGAGCCGCCTTCGGCTCCTTCTGGCCGGCCCAGACCGCCTCCAGCTCCTCGTCGATGATCTCGCGGATCTGCACCAGCGAGCCAAGACGCAGGCCCTTGGAGTTCTCGGTCGGCTCCTTGGCGGTCATCTGGCGGATGGCGATGTCGGTGCCCGGATTGGCGTCGTAGAAGCCCTGCGCCATCGTCAGGCCGTAGGCGGCGTAGGTGATCGGCAGATAGCCGGTGTCCTGATGCCACTTGGCCTGCACGGTCGGGCTCGACAGGTAGCGGAAGAACTCGGCGACGCCCTTGTATTCGGCGTCGTCATGGCCGCTCAGCACCCACAGCGAGGCCCCGCCGATGATGGTGTTCTGCGGCGCCCCCTCGGCGGCCGGCCAGTAGGGCAGGTTGCGGATCTGGAAGTCGAAGGCCGCCTCGGCCTTGATGCCGGCATAGCCCGCCGAGCTCTCGGTCATCAGCGCGCACTCGCCTGCCCGGAAGCGGGCGCCGGCCTGGCTGGTGCGGCCGCCGTAGACGAACAGGCCGTCCTGGGCCCACTGCGCCATCGCGCCGATGTGGGCGACGTGCAGGTCGGAATTGAAGACCAGTTCGGTGTCGAGCCCCTCGAAGCCGTTGGCGCGGGTGGCGAAGGGAACGTCGTGGTAGGCCGAGAAGCTCTCCAGATGCACCCAGCTCTGCCACGTGGTGGTGAAGGGGCAGGCGACGCCGGCGGCGTGCAGGGCCTTCATCGCCTCCTCGACCTCCGGCCAGGTGCGCAGCGACATCTCCGGGTCGAGGCCGGCCTGCTCGAACAGCGCGTTGTTGACGTAGAGCACCTGCGTCGAGCTGTTGTAGGGAAACGACAGCAGCTCGCCGGCGGGCGTGGTGAAGTAGCCGGTCACGGTCGCCAGATACTGCTCGACGTCGAGCGGATAGCCGGCCTCGGCCATCAGTTCGTAGACCGGCTTGATGGCGCCGCGGGCGGCCATCATCGTGGCGGTCCCGACCTCGAAGACCTGCATGATGTGGGGTTGCTCGTTTGCGCGGAACGCGGCGATGCCGGCGTTCAGCGTTTCGGCGTAGCTTCCCTTGTTGGTCGCGACGACGCGATACTCGGACTGGCTGGCGTTGAAGTCGTCGGCGTGGGCCTGCAGCAGGTCGCCGAGGCGCCCCGTGAAGGCGTGCCAGAACTGGATCTCGGTCTGCGCCAGCGCGGTGGTTGCGCTGAGGCTCGCGGCCGCGGCGGCGGCGAGAAGGGCGATGCGGCTCATGGGCTGCTCCCTGACTTGAGTTCGCGCCTTGCTGGCGCGTCGGCACGTCCGTCTAGGAGCGGCGGTTCGTTTCGCTCAAGTGAAGCTTTGATGACGGAGAGGCCGCTCAACAGGAGTTGAATTCGCGTCCGCGCCCCCGGTCGTTCGGGCGGTCATTCGGGCGGGCGCTCGCCGTCCGGCGTATCGTCTTCGGGCCGTTCGCCGGGGACGGCGTAGTCCTCGCCGAACCAGCGGCCGAGGTCCACCTGCGCGCAGCGCTGCGAGCAGAAAGGGCGGAAGGCGTCCACGCGCGGCTTGCCGCAGACGGGGCATTTCGGGGCGGCGGTCTCAGTCATCGCGCTCAGTCATCGGGCAGGGTCTCGGTCAGGGGGCGGCGCTCGCGCTTGCGCAGCATCTCCACCGCGCCCAGCGGCGTCCAGCCCGCGACCTGCGTCTCCACAAGGTCGGCGGCGAAGGCGCGTTTCAGCGCGTGGTCGACGCCCTGTCGCGCGCCCTTCTTGATCGGCGCGAGGTCGAGATAGACGACCCCGCCGAGGCCCCGCAGGCGAAGCTGGCGCGGCAGCTCGGCGCAGGCGGCGAGGTTGGCGGTCTGGGCGGCGGTCTTGGAGAAGTCCTCGCCGGTGTTGACGTCCACGCTCACCATGGCGGCGGTGGCCTCGACGCTCATCCAGCCGCCGCCGGGCAGGGGCGCGCGGGTGCGGCGCAAGGCGTCGACCATGTCCCAGACGCCCGGGCCCTCCCAGTCGTCGACGACCTCCTCGACCGGCCAGTCGCGCAGGGCGCGCGCATGTGCGTCGGGGGCGGGGGTCAGCAGCCTCGGCTCGCGCCCCGTCGCGGCGGCGGTCGCGGCCTCGGCGCTGGCGCGCAGGGCGGCGATCTCGGCGAGAACGGCGTCGTCTTCGGCCTCCGCCGCCTCGCTGCGCAACACGAGGCCGACGTCCTCGGCCGCGCCGCGGAGGCCCTCGGCGCCCAGCGCGGCGAGGCGCTCGCGCGCCTCGTGCCCGCGCACGCTGCGGGCGACGTTGGAGCCCGGCGCGCCGGGGGTGAGGATGGCGAGCCGGCCCTTCCAGATCGGGCGGTCGCCGAGCGGCGCCGCCTTGCCCGGGTCGGCCCAGCGGGAGACCTGGGCGAGGCGCATCTGGCCCGGTCGCGCGCCGGGGTCGCGCAGCCAGCCCTTGGCGCCGCCGGGCAGGGTCAGGAACGCCGCGCCCAGCGCCGGGGCCACGCGCTCCACCCGCGCCCATACCACGCTTTCGGGCGCCGGGTGCGGTGCGGGGGCGTCGATCAGCAGGTCCTCGAGCCATCCGTCCACGACCAGCGCGGCGCCGAGGCGGCCGTCCGGCCAGCGATGCAGGGCGGCGATCATGCGGGCGCCCCCGTGTAATCGACGCGGTAGCCGGCGCCGGTCAGCAGGTTCGCCGTCTCGGTCAGGGGCAGACCGACGACGTTGGTGTAGCTGCCGTTGATCGCCGGGATGAAGGCGGCGGCGATGCCCTGGATCGCATAGCCGCCGGCCTTGCCCCGCCACTCGGACGAGGCGAGATACGCGGCGGTCTCGGCGTGCGAGAGGCGCTTGAAGCGCACATGCGTCTCGACCTGTCGCGTCCAGAGCCGCTCGCCGAGCCGCAGGGCGACGGCGGTGGCGACCCGGTGGCGCCGGCCGGACAGCAGCGCGAGGAAGGCGGCCGCCTCGGCCTCGTCGGCGGGCTTGCCGAGGATGCGGCGCCCGACCGACACCACCGTGTCGGCGGCCAGCGTCAGCGCTTCGGGAGCATGGGCGGCCGCCGACTTCTCCTCGGCCATGCGCAGGACGTAGCGGCGGGGCAGCTCGCCCTTGCGCGGGGTCTCGTCGATGTCGGCCGGGGCCACAGCGTCGGGGATCACGCCGATCTGCGCGAGCAGCTGGCGACGGCGGGGCGAGGCCGACGCGAGGACGAGACGCAACGCTACTTGAAGCGGTAGGTGATGCGGCCCTTGGTCAGGTCGTAGGGCGTCATCTCGACCTGCACCTTGTCGCCGGCCAGCACGCGGATGCGGTTCTTGCGCATCTTGCCGGCGGTGTGGGCGATGATCTCGTGGCCGTTCTCGAGCTCGACCCTGAACGTCGCGTTGGGCAGCAGCTCGACCACGACGCCGGGGAACTCGAGGGTTTCTTCCTTGGCCATCCGGATCTCGGGTCAATGGAGACAGGCCCGCCGGCGGAGGCGCCGGCGGGCGTTGGTCGCGTTAATGATCCTGACGGACCGGATTCGCAAGGCGCTCAGGCCAGCGCCGCCCTGGCGCGGTCCACGACCGCCGCGAACGCGGCGGGCTCGCGGATCGCGAGATCGGACAGGACCTTGCGGTCCACCTCGACGCCGGCCTTTGTCAGGCCGTCGATGAAGCGGGAGTAGTTCAACGTTTCGTCCACCATCCGCACCGCGGCGTTGATCCGCTGGATCCACAGGGCGCGGAAGTTGCGCTTGCGGGTCTTGCGGTCGCGGGTGGCGTACTGCTGGGCCCGGTCCACCGCCTGCTTCGCGACGCGGAACACGTTCTTGCGCCGGCCGCGGTAGCCCTTGGCGGCGTCGATGACCTTCTTGTGCCGGGCGTGGGCGGTTACGCCCCTCTTCACGCGAGACATTCCATCACCTCCGTCACGCGTATGGCAGGAACTGCTTGACGATCTTCTCGTCAGGCGCGCTCAGCACGGTGGTTCCGCGGGCGTTGCGGATGAATTTGGGGCTGCGCTTGATCATGCCGTGGCGCTTCCCGGCCTGCTGGGCCAGAACGCGGCCGGTGGCCGTGACCTTGAAGCGCTTCTTGGCTCCCGACTTGGTCTTCATCTTGGGCATTTCCAACTCCATTGCGCGCCATCGGCGCGACCCTTAACCCGCCGCGGCAGCCCATACCGGCCGGGCGGGTCGCTTCGCGAAGCGCGCCGTATACGCGTCGCAGGTCCGCCTATCAAGGCTCAGATGCGCGGTTTCGGCGCGGCGGTCGTCGGGTCGCCGGTGTTCGGCGTGCCTTTCGGCTCGATCAGCAGCAGGTGGGCCTCTCCCTCGGCGACCGGACGGTGGCGCGCGCCCGCCGGCACGACGAACAACTCTCCGGGCCCGAGTTCGACCGCGTCGCCGTCGAGTTCGATGCGCAACCGGCCGTCGAGCACGAGGAAGAAGTCGTCGGTCTCGGGGTGGTCGTGCCAGACGAAAGCGCCCTTCACCTTCACCACCATCACGTCGCAGTCGTTGAACGCGGCCACCACGCGCGGCGCCCAGTGCTCCGCGAAGGTGGCCAGTCTGGCCGCGAGGTTCACCGCTTGCGCCATCGTTCTCCCTGCCCCCTTTGCATGCTCGCCGCCGAAGCGGTAACACCCGCGCGCGTTGCTGGGGAGCCCGCGATGAAGTTCACGCTGAGCTGGCTGAAGGAGCATCTGGAGACGGATGCGGGCCTGCAGGAGATCACCGACGCGCTGACCGACCTCGGGCTCGAACTCGAGGGCGTCGACGACCCCGCGGCGACGCTCGGCGCCTTCACCATCGCGCGGGTCGTCGAGGCGAAGCAGCACCCCAACGCCGACCGGCTGCGGGTCTGCCGGGTCGAGACCTTTCCCGACGGTCCCGGCGGACGGGCGGAGGAGGTGCAGGTGGTCTGCGGGGCGCCCAACGCGCGCACCGGGCTGGTGGGCGTGTTCGCCCGGCCGGGGCTGCACATCCCGGGCACGGGCGTGGACCTGAAGCCGGGCGTGATCCGCGGCGAGGCGTCGAACGGGATGCTGTGCAGCGAGCGCGAACTGATGCTGTCCGAGGACCACGACGGCATCATCGAGCTGCCCGCCGACGCGCCGCTGGGGGCGCGTTACATCGACTGGGCGGGGCTGAACGACCCCGTGATCGAGATCGGCGTCACGCCCAACCGCCCCGACGCGCTGGGGGTGGCGGGGATCGCGCGCGATCTCGCCGCGCGGGGTCTCGGCCGCCTCGTCACGCCGGCGGTCGATGCGGTTCCGGGGGCCTTCCCCTGCCCGGTGCGCGTGACGCTGGCGGCGGACGCGGCGTGCCCGCTGTTCATGGCGCGGCTGATCCGCGGCGTGCGCAACGGACCGAGCCCCGACTGGCTGCAGCGCAAGCTGAAGGCGATCGGGCTGCGGCCGATCTCGGCGCTGGTGGACGTGACCAACCTCTTGACCTTCGACCGCGCGCGGCCGCTGCACGTCTTCGACGCGGGCAAGCTGCGGGGCGATCTGGTCGTGCGCTTGTCGCGCGCGGGCGAGAGCGTCGTCGGTCTCGACGGCAAGACCCACGCCCTCGACGATGCGATGTGCGTGATCGCCGACGACACGGGGCCCGTGAGCATCGGCGGCGTCATGGGCGGCGAGAGCACCGGTTGCGACGAAGCCACCACCGACGTGCTGATCGAGGCGGCCTGGTTCGACCCCGTGCGCACGGCCGCGACGGGGCGCAAGCTGAAGATCGTCTCCGACGCCCGTTACCGCTTCGAGCGGGGCGTGGACCCGGACTCGGCGCGCGAGGGGATCGAGGCGGCGACGCGGCTGATCCTCGATCTGTGCGGCGGCGAGCCGTCGGCGGTCTTCGTCGCCGGCGCGGCGCCGGAGACGCGCCGCAGCTTCCGCCTGCGCCCGGGCCGGGTGCGCAGCCTCGTCGGCATGGACGTGCCGGCGGCGCGGCAGGCCGAGACGTTGCGCGCGCTGGGCTTTGACGTGATCCTCGACGGCGACGACATCGTGGCCGGGCCGCCGAGCTGGCGGCCGGACATTCACGGCGAGGCGGATCTGGTGGAGGAGGTGGCCCGCGTCGCCTCGCTGTCGCGACTGGAGGCGGCGCCGCTTCCCGGCGCGCCCACGCCCGCCCTCTCTCCCGCCCTGCGGCGGGCAGGGGCGGTGCGCCGCGCTCTGGCGGCGGCGGGGCTGGCGGAATGCGTCACCTACAGCTTCGTCAGCGCGAAGGAGGCGGCGCTGGTGGGCGGCGGCGGCGACGCGATGGCGCTGGACAACCCGATCAGTTCGGCGCTGTCGCACATGCGCCCGTCGCCGCTGCCCGCCCTGATGACGGCCGCCGCGCGCAACCAGGCGCGCGGGGCCGGCGAGGTGGCGCTGTTCGAGGTGGGGCCCGCCTTCGACGGCCCGGAACCGGGCGAGCAGCGCAGCGTGGCCGCCGGCCTGCGCGTCGGCGCGACCGCGGCGCGCGAGTGGTCGAAGGCCCGCCGCCCGGTGGATCTGTGGGACGCGCGCGCCGACGCCGAGGCGGCGCTGGCCGCCTGCGGCGTCGCAGTCGACCGGCTGCGCATCGTGCGCGACGCGCCGGCGTGGCTGCATCCGGGCCGGTCGGCGAGCCTGAAGCTCGGGCAGGCGACGCTCGCGGTCTTCGGGGAGCTGCATCCGCGGGCGCTGGAGACCATGGATCTGCGTGGACCGGCGGCCGCCTTCGAGGTCTCGCTCGACGCCGCGCCCGCGCCGAAGGCCCGCGGCGCGGCGCGGCCGGCGCTGCGCGTCTCCGACCTGCAGGCGGTGGAGCGCGACTTCGCCTTCGTCGTGGATGCGACGGTCGAGGCGGCGACGCTGCTGGCCGCCGCGCGGGGCGTCGATCGCAAGCTGATCGTGGCGGCGGAGGCGTTCGACGTCTTCGACGGGTCGCGGGCGGAGGCGCAGTTCGGGCCCGGGCGCAAGTCGGTGGCGCTGTGGGTGCGGCTGCAACCGACCGACGCCACGCTGACCGACTCGCAGATCGACGACGTCGCGACGCGAATCGTTGCGGCCGTCGAACGCGCGGCGGGTGCCGAACTGCGGCGCTAGGCGGCGACGAATCGCCCAATCTCGAGGCTGAGCGCCGACATTGGGGCGCAAGCGCGGCGAATTCATACCTAAGTCGGAGAGATTCACCCTTTTTTCGTCAAGATTGAGCAAACTCCGCTCGACCGGCAGTGGGGGGCGTACACCGATGTTTTCGGATCACGTCGAGCAGGAGATTCGCTCGGTCGCCGCGGAGCGGGGGCTCGACGCCGCCGCATTGCTCGCGGTGGTCGAAGTCGAGAGCGGCGGGCAGGCGCTGGTGGAGATCGGCGGCCGGCCGATGCCGCTGATCCTGTACGAATTCCATGTGTTCCATCGCCAGCTCCGGCCGGCCGCCCGCGCGGCCGCGATCCGCGCGGGCCTCGCCAGCCCGCGCTGGGGCCAGATTCCCTATCCTCGCAGCCAGCGCGAGCGCTACGGGCTGCTTGAGAGGGCTCGGCTGATCGACAACGAGGCCGCCTACGCGGCCTGCAGCTGGGGCGTCGGCCAGGTGCTGGGCGAGAACGCGCGCTGGCTGCGCTACGAGAGCGCGCAGGCGCTGGCCGAGGAGGCGATGTCCGGCGTGCAGGGCCAGGTGCGGCTAATGCTGCGCTTCATCGAGCGGCGCGGGCTGGAGGGCGCGCTGGCGCGGCGCGACTGGAGCGCCTTCGCCCACGGCTACAACGGCCCGCTGCACGAGCGCCACGACTACGCGGGCCGGATGGCGCGCGCCTGGGCGCGTTGGCGCGATCGCAGCCCGGGACCGGCGTCGCGCCCGCCGCTTGGGCTTGGCTCCCGCGGCCCGACGGTGGCGGAGGCGCAGCGCGCGCTGATCGCCGCGGGCCACGACGTGGTCGCCGACGGCGTCTACGGCCGCGCGACGCTGTCGGCGGTGCGCGCCTTCCAGGCGGCGCAGGGCCTCGTGCGCGACGGCGTGGTCGGACCGGCCACATGGGCGCGGCTCGACGCCGCCGGCCAGCGGCGCGCCGTCGCCTGACGCGGCCGGCGGCCTCTTGATATCGGCCCCCTCCTTGCCGCAGATGACGGCGGCCGAGTAGGGGGGCGCATGGCGTACTGGCTGTTCAAGTCGGAGCCCGAGACCTGGGGCTGGGACGCGCAGGTCGCGCGCGGCGCTGAGGGCGAGAGCTGGGACGGGGTGCGCAACTACCTCGCCCGCAACAACATGCGCGCGATGGCGCTCGGCGATCGCGGCTTCTTCTACCACTCGGTGAAGGAGAAGCGGATCGTCGGAATCGTCGAGGTGTGCCGCGAAATCCACCCCGATCCCAAGAGCGACGACCCTACCTGGGAATGCGTCGCGATCCGCGCCGTCGGCCCGATGCCCCAACCCGTCAGTCTCGCCGACATCAAGGCCGAGCCGCGGCTCGCCGGCATGGCGCTGGTGAAGGCCGCGCGCCTGTCCGTCCAGCCCGTGACGCCCGAGGAATGGCGCGTCGTCTGCGCCATGGGCGGCTGGACCGACCACTGAGCGACTCCACCGATTGATCCCGCGCAAGGCGCGCCGCCCCGCGGCGCGCTTTTTCGCATACGCTGCGTCAAGCGCCGCTCTTGAGGCGGGCGCGAGGCGGGATACAGTGCGCGCCAAGGCGTGCGGTCCAGCGCCGCGACGCCATCCGAAGGGGGGACACAGCATGAGCGCGGAGACCTACGCGCCGCCCGCGGCCATCGCCGCCACGGCGCACGCCGACGCGGCGACCTACGAGGCGATGTACGCCGCCTCCGTCGCCGACCCCGCCAAGTTCTGGGGCGAGCATGGCCGGCGCATCGACTGGATCCGGCCCTACGCGAAGGTCAAGAACACGTCCTTCGACTACCACAACGTCTCGATCAGGTGGTTCGAGGACGGCGTGCTTAACGTCGCCGCCAACTGCATCGACCGCCATCTCGGGCAAGGCGAGAAGGTGGCGATCATCTGGGAGGCGGACGACCCCAACCTCACGCGCAGGATCACCTATCGCCAGCTCTACGAGCAGGTGTCGAAGTTCGCCAACGTCCTGCACATGAAGGGCGTGAGGAAGGGCGACAGGGTGGTGCTGTACCTGCCGATGATCCCCGAGGCGGCCTATGCGATGCTGGCCTGCGCGCGGATCGGCGCGGTGCACTCCATCGTCTTCGCCGGCTTCAGCCCGGACGCGCTGGCCGACCGGGTGGAGGGCTCGGGCGCCAAGCTGGTGATCACCGCGGACGAGGCCCCGCGGGGCGGGCGCAACACGCCGCTGAAGGCCAACGTCGACAAGGCGCTGGCCCGCTGCGCGCCGGACGTGCGCACGCTGGTCGTGCGCCGCACCGGCGGGACCATCGCCTGGAACCCCGAGCGCGACGCGTGGCTCGAGGACGAGATGGCGCGCGTCTCGTCGTTCTGCCCGCCGGAGCCGATGAACGCCGAGGACCCGCTGTTCATCCTCTACACCTCAGGCTCCACCGGCAAGCCGAAGGGGGTCGTTCATACGACCGGCGGCTATCTGGTCTACGCCGCCATGACGCACAAGTATGTCTTCGACTACAAACCCGGCGAGGTTTACTGGTGCACGGCGGATGTCGGCTGGGTCACCGGGCACAGCTACATCGTCTACGGCCCGCTCGCCAACGGCGCCACCACGCTGATGTTCGAGGGCGTGCCGACCTGGCCCGACGCGGGGCGCTTCTGGCAGGTCTGCGCCAAGCACAAGGTCAACATCTTCTACACCGCGCCGACCGCCATCCGGGCGCTGATGGCGAAGGGAACCGAGTTCGTCGAGAAGCACGACCTGTCCTCCCTGCGCATCCTCGGCACGGTGGGCGAGCCCATCAACCCCGAGGCCTGGCTCTGGTATCACCGCAATGTCGGCAAGGAGCGCTGCCCGATCGTGGACACATGGTGGCAGACCGAGACGGGCGGCATCCTGATCTCGCCGCTGCCCGGCGCCATCGCCGCAAAGCCGGGTTCGGCGACGCGGCCCTTCTTCGGCGTGCGCCCGGTGGTGCTTGACGAAAAGGGCGAGGAGATCGCGGCGGCCGAGTGCGAGGGCGTGCTGGCGCTGGCCGACAGCTGGCCCGGGCAGGCGCGCACGATCTGGGGCGATCACGACCGCTTCGTCTCGACCTATTTCGAGATGTTCAAGGGCTACTACTTCTCGGGCGACGGCTGCCGGCGCGACGCCGACGGCTACTACTGGATCACCGGCCGCGTGGACGACGTGATCAACGTCTCGGGCCACCGGATGGGCACCGCCGAGGTCGAGAGCGCGCTGGTCGCCCACCCCAAGGTCGCCGAGGCGGCGGTGGTCGGCTATCCGCACGACATCAAGGGGCAGGGCATCTACTGCTACGTCACCCTGATGGAGGGCGAGGAATACACCGACGGGCTGAAGACCGAGTTGCGCAACTGGGTGCGGACCGAGATCGGGCCGATAGCCAGCCCGGACGTCATCCAGTGGGCGCCGGGCCTGCCCAAGACGCGCTCGGGCAAGATCATGCGCCGCATCCTGCGCAAGATCGCCGAGAACGACACGGGGACGCTGGGCGACACCTCGACGCTGGCCGACCCGGGAGTGGTGGACGACCTCATCCGCAACCGGGCGAACCAGTAGCCGGGACGGGGGGCTGGCTCAGCGCAACCCGTCGCGGCCCTCCACGTCCGACGCTTCGAGCCCGCCCATGCGGGAGTGCACGCGGCCGCCGCACGCCATGGCCAGGACGAACAGGATCTCGTCCGGCCGCGGCCCGTCCGGGACGCCCACCTCAATCGCGTCGAAGTGGCTGCGCACATAGGCCGCGTTCACATGGCCGAGCGGCACGTCGAGGCGCGCGCCCAGGCCGCCGATCTTGGTGGCGGAGGGCACGATGGCGCGCGCCTCGCCCAGCCGGCCGCGCATCGCGTAGCCGCCGGGGACATGCCAGAGCGCGCCGTGCTCCAGCTCTCCCGCCGCGCCGATGATCGTGCCCTTGCCGTAGCCGTCGATCCCCGCGGGCCCGCCGAGAGCGGCGATCAGGCGGTCGGTCAGCATCAGGCCGAGCGGCTTGAGGTCCTCCATCGCCGGCTGGAGGTCGGGGTGATATGCGCCCGCGAAGGGGTTGCGCACGAGCGCCATGACGGCGGCGCGGCGGCGGGGGACGGGCGGCGGCGGGCCGCCGTCGTGCATCGTCTCCTCGACGGTCAGCACGACGCGACGGACTGGGAAATCAGGCATGGACGTGCTCCGGGCTCAGCGGGCGGGTCTGGCCGGCGAGCAGCAGCGCCGCCGCGTGAATGAGACCGCGGTCGCGCATGGCGCGGGCGGCGGCGAGGCCGCGCTCCAGCGCCTGCGCGGCCTCCACGGGCGAGAGCGGGCCGACCGCCACGGTCACGGGGCGCTCCCCGAGGTCGCTGTCGGGCTGGCGCGAGCGGGCGGGGACGCGGGCGACGGCCGGGTGGCCCGGCAGGTCGACGGCGTTGGCGATCAGCGTCGCGGCGACGTCGGCCGCGGCGGCGTCGCGGGCGAGCACGGTGACGGCGTCGGCTATGCCCAGCGAGAAGCTGCGCCCGCGCCAGCCCGAGGTCGCGAGGCCGCGCGCTGGCTCGGCATGGTCGATGCGGACAGGGCCGCAGGGGCCGGCGACGGTCAGGGCGGCGCCGGGCGTCAGGTGCAGGGCGATGTCGCCGCCGTTGTTCACCACGGCGCGGCTCAGGGGCGCGGCGGCGGTCATCGCAGCGAGCACCGCGTCTGCGACGGCGCCGGCGACGGCGGCCATGGGCGTGGCCCAGGCCGGCGCATGGGCGCGGGCGGCCTCGGCCATCCGGCGGGCGATCGGGCCTGAGGGTCGCGCGCCGGCGCGGCGCAGGGCGGGCAACTCGGCGACCAGTTCCTCCAGCAGCGGCGAAAAGCGCGCCCAGGCGGCGGCGTAGGCGGCGCGGCGCGCGTCCGTCCCGGCCCAGACCTCGGCGATCAGGTCGATGGGGCCGTGATGCAGGTGCAGCCGGCCGTCGGGCAGCAGCGCCGCCTGCGCGCCGGTCATGGCGTCGGCCATGGAACGCCGGGCCGGGCGGGGGCTGCGCGGTGGGCCGCGCCATACTCGCCGCCATGGGCCAGCACGTCCTCGACGCTGCGGATCGCGCCGGCGTGGCCGCCCATGGCCACATAGTCCTCCCGCGACAGGGTGAACTCCAGCGGCGCGACCAGCGCCGGGGTGGGGACGTAGCCAAAGGCGCCGGGCGGCGTCTGCGTCACGTCCACCATCACCGTGATGCCGCCGCCGGGCCACACATAGACCGGCGCGCCGCCGACGGTGACGCGGGTGCGTCCGGCCTGCACGCTGCGCGTCAGCGCCACCGGGTTCTCGGTGACGCCGGCGCGCAGCGAGCCCCCGGCGCCGCCCATGAACAGCACCGTGCACAGCGCCGGCTCGCAGTTCTCGGCGATCCGCGCCACGGGGCCGCGCAGCGCCTCCGGCAGGGGGCGCGGCTGCGGGACAAGCGCGGCGTCCAGCTCATAGAAGGCCGCCTGTTCGCCGGTCGTGGAGACCATGAGCAGCGTCAGCCCCGGCCGCGCGCCCTTGGCGGCGTTCCAGGGGCCGAGGATCGCCAGCGGATCCTCCACGTCCGTGCCGCCCCAGCCCTGACCGGGATGGGCGACGCGGAAATAGCGGCCCGGCGTGGATCGGCGGCCCTTCACGCGCACGCCCGAGGGCGGCCAGTCGATGACCTTGCCGGCCTGATGCTCGCTGACCACGCCGGTGATGTGGTCGTCCACAACGACGACCTCATCGACGAGGCCGCGCCACTGCGCAGCGAACATGCCGATGGCCGCGGAGCCGCAGCCCACGCGCATCCGGCTCTCGCGCACGCCGTCCACCACCGGGGCGGCGCCGGCGCGGACCTCGACCGTCGAGCCGCCGTCGATGCGCAGCGTCACCGGCTCTCGGTTGCACAGCGCCAGCAGCGTCTCGCAGGCGACGCGGCCCTCGGCCTTCTCGCCGCCGGTCAGGTGACGCACGCCCCCGAGGGACAGCATCTGGGAGCCGTACTCGCCGGTCGTGACATGGCCGACCGGCTCGCCCTTCGCGCGCACCGTGGCGGCCTCGGGGCCGAGGTGGCGGTCGGTGTCGATCTTCACCTTCACGCCGCAATAGCTGAAGATGGCCTCCGTCACGACCGTCACCGCGTCGGCGCCGTCCACCTTGCGCGACACGATGAACGGGGCGGGCTTGTAGTCGGGATAGGTGGTGCCGGCGCCGACGCCTGTGACGAAGCGGTCGGCGGGCGTCAGCATCGTCCCGTCCCAGGCGCCGGCGAAGGGGGTGACGGCGCCGCCCTCGGCGACGCGGCGCTCCAGCACCAGCAGCGGGTCGACACGCACGATGCGCCCGCCCTCGTTGGCGTAGCGGTCGCAGGCGCCGGCGAAGCCCTCGGCGACGTAGCACATCACCGGGCAGGCGTCGCAGCGGATCTTTTCCGGGGCTTGAACGGGGGGGGCGCTCACCGCTCCAGCGCCTCCAGCACGCGGTGGGGCAGGGCGGGCAGGCGCGTGATCCGCGCGCCGCAGGCGTGCCGGATGGCGTTCAGGATCGCGGGCGCGGTGGGGATCAGCGCGTGCTCGCCGAGGCCGCGGGCGCCGAAGGGGCCCTCCGGGTCGGGCTTCTCGATCAGCAGCGACACGATCCGGGGCATGTCGGAGGTGGTGGGGATCAGGTAGTCGTGCAGGTTCTCGGTGCGGCCGGGCAGGTATTCCTCCATCAGCGCCAGCCCGAGGCCCTGGGCGATCCCGCCCTCGATCTGGCCCATCGCCAGCAGCGGGTTGATGGCGCGGCCGACGTCGTGCGCCGCGGTGACGCGCAGGACCCTGACCGTCCCGAGCGCGACGTCCACCGCCACCTCCGCCATCTGCGCGCCCCAGCCGTAGAGCGCATAGGGCGCGCCCTGCCCGTCGGCGTCGAGGGCCGCGGTGGGCGGATCGTAGGTCGCCTCCTCGACGGCTGCCAGATCGCCTTCGCCGGGCAAGGCGGCGAGGGCGATGCGGCGGCGCACGGCGCCCTCGGAGAGGATCAGCGCGCCGTCCTCCAGCGCCAGCGTCGCGTCGTCGCCGACATTGCCCAGCCGCAGCAGCCGCGCGCGCAGCGCGACGGCGGCGGCCTGAGCGGCGCGCCCCGTCACGAAGGTCTGGCGCGAGGCGGAGGTCTTGCCGGCGTCGGGCGTCAGCGCGGTGTCGGGGCCGACGAGGTCGAAGGCGGCCAGCGGCAGGCCCAGCGCGTCGGCGGCGATCTGGGCGATCACGGTGTCGGAGCCCTGACCGATGTCGGTCGCCCCCTGGTGCAGCCGCACGCGGCCCGCCCGGGTGAGCCCGATGCGGATGGTGGAGGGGTTGGGCAGCGCGGTGTTGCCGCAGCCGTACCAGCAGCACGCGACGCCGACGCCGCGCTTCAGCGGACCCGGCGCGGCGGCGGCCTCGGCCAGCGCGCGGCTCCAGTGGGGCGCCAGCGCGTCGAGGCAGTCGACCAGCCCGACGCTGGGCAGGCGCTGTCCCGTGGCGGTCTCGTCGCCGTCGCGCAGGGCGTTCAGCCGGCGAAACGCGAGGCGGTCCATGCCGCAGGCGGCGGCGAGGTCGTCGTGGAGCGTCTCCTGCAGGATGGCGGCCTGCGGCACGCCGAAGCCGCGGAAGGCCCCGGCGGTGGGCCCGTGGGTGTGGATGGCGCGCGCCTCCGCCCGATAGGCCGGCATGCGGTAGGGGCCGCTGGCGTGGACGGGCACGCGGTTGGCCACGGTCGGGCCCCAGCTGGCGTAGGCGCCGGTGTTGAAGTCGCCCTCGAAGGTCATGCCGAGAATGCGCCCCTGCGCGTCGGCGCCGATGCGCGCCCGCATCCGCGCAGGGTGGCGCTTGGGGGTGGCGGCCATGCTCTCGGCCCGCGTGAAGACCATGCGCGCCGGGCGGCCCGTCTTCAGCGCCACGAGCCCGATCAGCGGCTGCACCGACAGGTCGAGCTTGCCGCCGAAGCCGCCGCCGCAGGCGGAGGGGATCACGCGCACCCGCTCGCGCGGCAGGCCCAGCACCGCGGCGGTGTCGTCGCGGTCCATGCCGGGCGCCTGGGTGCAGGCTCGGATCACCAGCGTCCCGCCCTCCAGCCACGCGACGCCCGCCTCGGGCTCGATTGCGGCGTGCTCGACGAAGGGGGTCTCGACGGCGCCCTCGGCGACATGGGCGGCGGCGGCCAGCGCGGCCTCGGCGTCGCCGCGGCGCACGCGGCCGGCCACCAGCACGTTGCCGGGCCGCCCGGCGTGCAGGTCGGGCGCAGCGTCGTCGAGCGTGAGGGCCTGAGGCCGGGGCGTCCACGTCACGGGGAAGTCGGCGCGGTCGAGGGCGGCGATCGCGTCGGGCTCGCCGGCGATCAGCGCCACCGCCTCGCCGCGCTGGCGGGCGACGGCTTCGGCCAGCGCGGGCTGGTCGGCGCAGGCGGGGATCACGCCGAAGCGGTTGCGCCCGGGGATGTCGGCGGCGGTGAAGACGACCACGCCCCGCGCCGCCGCCCAGCCGGCGAGATCGCCGAAGGCGAAGGGCCCGGCGGCCGGGGCGCGGATGGCGACCACCTCCAGAGCGTCGGGCGGGGCCCAGTCGGCGCCGAACAGCGCCGCCCCGCTGACCTTTGCTGCGCCGTCCAGTCGCTCGACCGGCGCGCCCACGGCGGCCCCCCGGGCGGGCGCGGCCATGGCGGGTGCCTCGGCGAAGGCGTCGCAGACCGCGTCGACGATGCGGGCGTAGCCGGTGCAACGGCAGAGCACGCCGCCCAGCGCAGCCTCCGCCTGCGCGCGGCTCGGCCGGGGCGTCTCCGCCAGCAGCGCCGCGGCCGTCGTCAGCATCCCGGGCGTGCAGATCCCGCACTGCGCCGCGCCGTGGCGCAGGAAGGCGGCCTGCAACGCGCCGAAACCCGCGTCCGCCAGACCCTCGACGGTCGTGACGGCGCGTCCGGCGGCGCGCGACAGCGGCGTGAGGCAGGCGCAGACGGCCGCGCCGTCGAGCAGCACGGTGCAGGCGCCGCAATCGCCCGCGTCGCAGCCGACCTTGACGCCGGTCAGGCCCAGTTCGCCGCGCAGCGCGTCGCTGAGCCGGCGGGTCGGCTCGGCGGCCACGGCGCGCTCGGCGCCGTTGACGCGCAGGAGGGTGAGGGGGTCGGTCTGGTCGAGGCTCACGCCAGCGTCTCCGCCACGGCGCGGCGCAGCAGTTCGGCGGCGGCGCGCGCCCGATAGGCGGCGGTGGCCCGCTGGTCGTCGATGGGGGTCAGGGCGGCGGCGACGGCGGCGTCCTCGATCAGCCCCGGCGCGGCCGCGGGCGCCGCGCCGGTCAGCGCCGCCTCGACGGCCGGCAGCCGCCGCGCGGTCGGGCTGCAGGCGCCGACCGCCAGCGCGGCCTGCGCCACCCGCCCGTCGCGCAGGACGAGCCGCGCGGCGACCATGGCGATGGAGATCACCAGATGCGCCCGCGCGCCGAGCTTGACGAAAGCGGAGCGGCCCTCGACGGGGGGGATCAGCACCGCCGTCAGCACCTCGTCCGGCCGGCGCGCCGTGCGGCGCGGGCCGGTCAGGAAATCGGCCAGCGCCAGCCTGCGCGTCCCCGAGGCGGCGCGCAGCTCCACCGCCGCGTCGAGCGCGAGCAGAGGCGGAACGCCGTCAGCGGCCGGCGAGGCGGTGCAGAGGTTGCCGCCGATGGTGCCTGCGTTCTGGATCTGCACGCCGCCGACCAGCCGGGCCGCCTGGCGCAACGCGTCGAAGGCCGGCGGCAGGTCGGCGCTGGCGATCTCGGCCCAGGTGGTCGCGGCGCCGATGCGCCAGCCGCCGCCCTCGCGCGCGATCCCGCGCAGCGCGGCCAGGCTCGCGATGTCCAGCACCGGGCCGCGCAGCGCGCGGGCGCTGGTCGCGGGGTAGAGGTCCGTCCCCCCGGCCAGCACCGTCGCCGGCGTCGCCGCCAGCGCCGCCAGCGCGGCGTCGAGAGCCGCGCCCGCCGGCTCTGGGCGAAGGTGGTTCATCCGTCGATCCGCAACCTGTCCGTGCGGCCCGTCGCGCGCCGCCGACCGCGACGTTCGGTCTCCTCGACGCGCGCTGTCAAACGAAATCCGGGCGTTGACGCCGGGGGCGGGGCGGCGTTTGGTCGAGGAACGCGGGCGGGAGAGACCCATGGGCGAAGCGCTGATCGTGGTCGACGTGCAGAACGACTTCTGCCCGGGCGGGGCGCTGGGCGTGACCGACGGCGACGCGGTGGTGGACCCGATCAACCGGCTTATGGGCAGGTTTCCGGTCGTGGCCCTGACGCAGGACTGGCATCCGGCGGATCATCTCAGCTTCGCGTCGAGCCATCCCGGGGCTGCGCCCTTCTCCACGACGCTGGCCTTCTACGGTCAGCAGGTGCTGTGGCCCAGCCACTGCGTGCAGGGCGCTGCGGGCGCGGCGTTCCACCCCCGGCTCGCGGTCGATCTGGGGCATATCTTCATCCGCAAGGGCTTTCGCCGCAACATCGACAGCTATTCGACCTTCTTCGAGAACGACCGCACGACGCCGACCGGGCTCGCCGGCTACCTGCGCGAGCGCGGCGTGACCTCGGTCACGCTGGCCGGCCTCGCCACCGATTTCTGCGTGCGGTTCTCGGCGGTCGACGCGGCGCGGCTCGGCTTCGCGGTGTCGGTGGTCGAGGACGCCTGCCGCGCCATCGACCTCGACGGTTCGCTCTCCCAGGCCTGGGGCGACATGGCCGCGCACGGCGTGCGCCGGATCGAGACCGCCGCCATCCTCTGACCGATGCGCGCGCTCGGGCGCCGGGCGTTTCTCTGGCGGCTGGGCGTGCTCTGCCTGCGCGCGCGCCTTCTCGGCGCGGTGTTCCCGGTGGGCGCCGTGTGGGCCACGCTGGCGCTGACGGCGCCGCTCGTGGCGCTCGCCTTCGCGCCGGGAGCGACGCGGCTGCGCGACCGAGGCAGGCCGTCGGCGCCGATCCTGCTGTTCCGGGCGGCGCCGGTCGGGCCGGCGCGCGGCGTCCTCGCGCCGGCGGGAGACGGCGGGGCCGGCTGGTCAGCGATGATCCTCGCGGGGATGGGGCTGGTCCTGAAGGCAGCGGCGGCGCTGGCGTCGCCGCCGCGTCGCGCGCCGCGGCTGGGGGGTCAGGCCTTCGGCCCCTTGCGCCCGGCGCCGATCAGGGGCGTTGCGGTTTCGTCCAGCGGCCAGCGCGGCCTCGCCGGCAGGTCGAGGCCCGAGGCCTCGCCGCGGGCGAAGCGCTCCGCCCCCGCCCAGGCGATCATGGCGGCGTTGTCGGTGCAGAGCTTCAGCGGCGGCGCGACAAGGCGGAAGCCTGCGGCCTCGGCGCGCGCCGCCAGCGCCGCCCGCACCGCGCCGTTGGCGGCGACGCCGCCGGCGACGGCCAACGCGCGCGGGCCGCTCTCGTGCGTCTGCGCGAAGTCCGCCATGGCGCGGGCGGCCTTTTCGGCCAGCACGTCCGCCACGGCGGCCTGGAAGGCGGCGCAGAGATCCGCCACGTCCTGCTCCGAGAGCCGGCCCTGCGCCTCGGCCAGCGTGTCGGCGGCGCGGCGGGCGGCGGTCTTGAGGCCGGAGAAACTCATGTCGCAGCCCGGCCTGTCGAGCAGCGGGCGGGGCAGGGAGAAGCGTCCGGGCTCGCCCGCGACGGCGCGGCGCTCCACCTCCGGCCCGCCGGGAAAGCCGAGGCCGAGATGCTTGGCGATCTTGTCGAAGGCCTCGCCCGGCGCGTCGTCGATCGAGGCGCCGAGGCGGCGGTAGTCGCCCAGCGCCTCCACGGCGACGAGTTGGCAGTGCCCGCCGGAGACCAACAGCAGCAGATAGGGCCAGTCCAGCCCCTCGGTCAGCCGCGGGGTCAGCGCGTGACCCTCCAGATGGTTGATCCCCAGGAACGGCAGCCCGGCCCCGAAGGCCAGCCCCTTGGCGCACATCACGCCCGACAGGACCCCGCCGATCAGGCCCGGCCCCGCGGTGGCGGCCACGCCGTCCACGGCCTGCAGCGTCAGTCCCGCCTCCGACATCGCCGCCTCGACGCACAGGTCGAGCCGTTCGGCGTGGGCGCGGGCGGCGATCTCGGGCACGACCCCGCCGAAGGGGGCGTGCAGCGCGCTCTGGCCCCAGACCACCGAGGACAGAATCTCGCCCGGGCCTTCGACCGTCCGGCCTGCGACGCGCGCGCGCACCACGGCGGCGGCGGTGTCGTCGCAGCTCGACTCGAGACCCAGAACGGTCAGCGTCTCGGGCATCGCTCCCCCGGATCGCCTTGCGCGACCTTCCTTCGCCCGTTAGCACCCTTGGCCATGACCGCGCAAACGCCCACCCCCGACAAGCCCCTGCGCATCGGCACGCGCGGCTCCGCGCTGGCGCTCGCGCAGGCGCGCGAGACCCGCGACCGCCTGATGCTGGCCCATGACCTGCCCGAGGCCGCCTTCGCCATCGTCGTGATCAAGACCACAGGCGACGCGGTGCAGGACCGCGCCCTTTCGGAGATCGGCGGCAAGGGGCTGTTCACCAAGGAGATCGAGGAGGCGCTGCTGGCCGGCGACATCGATCTCGCGGTGCATTCGATGAAGGACATGCCCACTGTCCTGCCCGAGGGCCTTGCGATCGCCGCCTACCTGCCGCGCGAGGACGTGCGCGACGCTTTCGTCTCGCACCGCCACGAGGGCGTCGCGGCGCTGCCCGAGGGGGCGGTCGTCGGCACATCCTCGCTGCGCCGGCGCGCGCAGCTGCTGAACCGCCGGCCCGACCTGCGCGTGGTGGAGTTCCGCGGCAACGTCCAGACCCGCCTGCGCAAGCTGAAGGAGGGGATCGCCGAGGCGACCTTCCTCGCCGCCGCGGGGCTGAACCGGCTGGGCCTGCGCGATCTGGCGCGGCGCACCATAGCGCCGGAGGAGATGCTGCCGGCCGTGGCGCAGGGGGCCATCGGCATCGAGGCGCGCGAGGCCGACGCCGGCGCCCGCGCCATGCTCGCGCCCATCGCCTGCGTGCCGACCGCCTTGCGCCTCGGGGCGGAGCGCGCCTTTCTCGCCGGGCTCGACGGCTCGTGCCGCACGCCCATCGCGGGGCTGGCGACGCTGGAGGGCGAACACCTGCGACTGCGGGGGGAGATCGTGAGCCCCGACGGCGCCCGCCGCCACGCCACGGAGCGGACCGGCCACGCCGCCGAGGGACCTGCGATGGGCGCCGACGCCGCGGCCGAGCTGAAGGCGCTGGGCGGGCCCGACTTCTTCGCCGCCTGACGCGGGCCGGTGGACCGCCCGACCATCCTGCTGACCAGACCCGAACCCGAGGCGCGCGCGCTGGCCGAGGCGCTGGAGGCGGAGGGGTGGCGCACGCTGGTCTGGCCGACGCTGTCGATCCGCCCCCGCGGCGCGGCGCCGTCGCTGGAGGGCGCGCAGGCGGCGCTGTTCACCTCGCCCCGCGCGGCGCGGCTGGCGCGGCCTGCTGCGGTCCCGGCCCTGTGCGTCGGCGCGGCCACCGCGGATGCGGCGCGCGCGGCGGGCTTCTCCGACGTGCGCTCGGCCGACGGCGACGCCGCGGCGCTGGCCGCGCTCGCGGCGGCTGTCCTGCGGCCGGACGGCGGACCGCTCGCCTTCCTGCGCGGCGCCGAGGTGGCTGGCGATCTCGCCGGCGCGCTGCGGGCCGCGGGCTTCGCGGTCGTCGAGCATGTCGTCTACGCGGCCGAGCCTGCCCGCTCGGCGCCGGCGGACGTCGACGCCGCCCTGCGCGACGGGGGCGTCGACGTCGCGGCCTTCTACGCGCCCCGGGCGGCGGCGGCCTTCGCGGCGCTGGCGGCGCCCTGGCGGTCCGGGCTGGGGCGCACGACCGCGGTCGCGATCAGCGCCGCCGCCGCGGCGCCGCTCGACGGGGCCGGCTTCGCGCGACGCCTGACGGCCGCGCGCCCCGACGGCGCCGCAATGCGGCAAGCCATCGCGTCGGCGCGACCTTGCGGCGCAACCCGCGGCGCCGCAGCGCCGTGCGGCGGGCTTGGTGGGCGCGACGCCAAGGATTAGGGTGCCCGTCTCGCGGCCTTGGGAGGGCACCCAGCGATGAACACCGAACGGCGTCCCGGGGAGCCCGAAGACCGCCCGGAACCGGCCCCGAACGGCACCGGACCGTGGGGCGCCCCGCCGTCGCGCGACGCGGCGGCGACGGAATCGCCCTTCCCGCCGCCTGAAGCGCCAGCGCAGCCCGAGGCCGCCGATCCCGCCATCGTCGAGGCCACCGTGACGACGCCCGACGACGCCCTGAGCGCCGCGCCGGTCGCCGAACCGACGCCGCCTGAGGAGCCCCGCGCCGCCGCGCCGGCGCGCGACGTCTCCGGCGCATCGCCGCAGCCGCGGGCGGCGACGCGGTCGGCCAGCTTTGTCGGCAAGGCCCTGGCGGTGCTGGTGCTGCTGATAGCCGGGGCCTTCGCCGGGCCGATGGCGGCCCCCTATCTGCCCGCGCCCGTGGCGGCCTATCTTGCGCCGTCGCAGGAGCTGGAGCCTGACGCCTGGGAGGCGATCGAGACGCTGGCCGAGCGGCTGTCCGCCCTCGAGCCGCGCGCCGTCGGGGCCGGCGAGGCCGCCGACGCCGCCGCCCGCGCCGCCGAGACCGCACTGGCCGCGGCGTCGGGCGCGAGCGACCGGCTCGCGGCGCTGGACGCGCGGCTGGCCGAACTGGCCGCCGCCCCATCCGCCGAAGGCGGGGTCGATCCGACGCTCGCCCGCCGGCTTGAGGCGGCGCTGGAGCGCCTCGCCGAGGCGAGCGAACGCATCGACGTGCTGGCCGAGGACGTCGCCGCGCTTGGCGCGGCCCCGGGCGGCGGCGCGGACGAGGCGACGGTTTCTGCGCTGGTCGAACAGGTGGCGGCGCTCGACGCCGCGCTGGCCGAGGAGCACGCGGCGCGCGAGAATGCGGGGATGGCCGTCGCCGCCGCCCGGCGCGGCCTTTCGCTGGGCGGCGCGATGAACGCCATCGACCGCGCGCTCGCCGAGGGAGCGCCCTTCGCCGAACCGCTGGCCGACGCCGTCGCGGCCGTCGGCGTCGCGCCCCCGCCGCGGCTGGAGGAGATCGCGCTGACCGGCGCGCCGACGCGCGAGGCGCTGAAGGTCGGCTTCGCCGAAGCCGCCCACGAGGCGGTGGAGAAAGCTCTGGAGGCCGAGGCCGCGGCTGACGCCGGCGTGTTCTCGCAACTTCTCGCCCGCGTCGAGGCGCGCTTCACCGGCATCCCCGACCACCCCGTGGAGGGCGACGACGCGCAGGCGGTGTTGAGCCGCGCGAAGGCGGCGCTGCTCGGCGGCGACCTGGAGGGCGCGATGGCGCTGATCGACGCCCTGCCGTCGGAGGCGGCGCAGGCCCTTGCGGACTGGCGCGCCGGCGCCGAGGCGCGGCTGGGCGCGGAGACCGCGCTGTCGGCATGGCGCGAGACGGTCGGACAGGCCCAATAGTGCGGACGCAGCGTCAGCCGCGGCCCTTGGCCCGGCGACAGGATCGGTGAGGGAGCCGCCACGATGATCTGGCTGATACTGCGGGTGCTGATGTTCGTCGGCGTGGTCGCGGTGATCGCGGTGGCCGCCGGCGTGCTGGTCGACGCCCGGGGATTTGTCTCCATCAGCTTGGGCGGGGCCGACTATCCGCCGCTGACGCTGGTGGAGTTCGCCGCGCTGGTCGCCGCCACCATGGTGGCGCTGTTCCTGCTCTACCGGCTCGCCGGGCTGCTCGTCGCCGTCATCCGCTTCGTGCTGGGCGACGAGACCGCGATGTCGCGGTTCTGGAGCCAGGCCAAGGAGCGTCGCGGGCTGGACGCGCTGTCCAAGGGCATGGTGTCGCTGGCCGAGGGCGATCTTGAGGCCGCCTCCGCCGCGGCGCGCAAGGCGACGCGGCTGCTCGGCTCCGCGCCGCTGACCGAACTGCTGAACGCCCAGCTCGCCGAGGCCAAGGGCGATGTCCAGTCGGCGAAGGAGCACTACCGCGCGCTGGCCAAGGAGCCGCCGACCGCGATGCTGGGGGTCAAGGGCCTGCTGGCGCAGGCCGTGAAGGCGGGCGAGACCGGACGGGCCATGAAGCTCGCGGAACACGCCGCCTCGATCCGCCCGAAGGACGCCGGGGTGCAGCAGACGCTGTTCGACCTGCAGGTGCGGCAGTCGGACTGGGGGGGGGCGCTGCGCACGCTGCGGTGGCTCGCCGCCGGCAAGGCGCTGCCCAAGGACGTGGTCGCCCGCCGCGAGGCGGTGCTGGACCTCGAGATCGCCCGCGCCGCCAAGGCCGCCGGCGACAGCCGCAAGGCGCGCGAAGCGGTCGAGGACGCCTTGCGCTCCGCCCCGGGGCTGGCGCCGGCCGCGGTATTCGCGGCGCGCGAGCACATCGCGGCGGGCGACCTGACCCGCGCGACGAAGACGCTGAAGGAGGCCTGGCGCCAGTCGCCCCAGCCCGAGATCGCCGCCGCCTTCGCCGAGATCGCGCCCGACGAGAAGCCGGCCCAGCGCCGGCGCCGCTTCAACGAACTGATCGGGCGGAACCACGACCACGACGAGAGCCGCTTCCTCGCCGCCGAACTCGCCATCTCCGACAACGACTGGCGCGAGGCGCGTCGGGCGCTGGGCGATCTGCCCGAGAACAAGCCGACCCACCGCGCGCTGGCGTTGCGGGCGGCGATCGAGAAGGGCGAGGGCGCGCCGGAGCATGTCGTGCGCGGCTATCTGGCGCGCGCAGTGACGGCGCCGCGCGGCGCGCACTGGGTCTGCGACGCCTGCGCCGCCTCGCCCGGCGCGTGGTCCGCGGTCTGCCCAAGCTGCGGCGCCTTCGACACGCTGTCCTGGCGCGAGACCGCCGGCGCCGCCGAGGCGCTGGGCGCCGCGATGCTGCCGCTCGTGGTCGGCTCCCCTGCCGATCGGTCGGCGGACGATCTGCTCGATGAGGAAGCGGTCGAGGAGGCCGTGCGCGAGGCCCAGCCCGCCCGCTAGGCGCGAGAGGGGCCGGCAGCGGCAGGATCGGTTCCGCAGGCCCGCCGCGTGGGGGCCATCGACGGGTTGCGCCGCGATGGAGCCCGCAATGTCCGCATTCCGAGCCCGCGGCCTGCCCACCCTCGCTGCGCGAAGCCTGCGCGCCGGCGGCCCCGACGCCTGCGGCCTGCCCGCCGAGCGCCGCGTCGCCGAAGGGGGCGAGCCTTGCCGGCGCCGCCTGCGCGAGGTTCCGGCGGGGGCGCCGATCCCGCTCGCCGCTACGGCGCGGGCCGGGTGGTCGCGACGCAGGACGTGGCCGCGGCGATCGCCGCGACGCTGGAGGATGCGCGGGCGGCGTGGCTCGACCTGCGGTCGGCGCGCAACGATTGCTGGCAGGCCCGCGCCGCGCGGCGCTGAACGCCCCTTGCGGCGCGGCGGATTTTCGCCTTTCGTTCCCTGATGACGCTCGCGATTCCCAGCCGACCCGTTGACGGGCTGCCGCTCGACTTCCCTCCCGAGCCCGTGGTGGCGCGCCCCTCCGGCGCGCTCTGGGCGCCGGCGCTGGTAATGCTGGCGGTGGCGGACCTGCATCTGGGAAAGGCCGAACGCATGGCCCGGCGCGGCGGCGCGCTGCTGCCGCCCTACGAGGCGGCCGAGACGCTGGCGCGGCTGGAGGCGGAGGTGGCGGCGCTCGACCCGGCCGTGGTGGTCTGCCTCGGCGACAGCTTCGACGACGACGACGCGGCCGCGGCGCTGGACCCCGTCGCGCGGGCGCGGCTCGCTGGCCTCGCGGCGGGCCGGCGATGGATCTGGATCGCCGGCAATCACGACCCCGCGCCGCAGGGCCTGCCGGGCGAGACGGCCCCGGCGCTGCGGATCGGCGGGCTGGACCTGCGCCATATCGGCAGGGCCGGCGATTCGCCGGGCGCGGTCAGCGGCCACCTGCACCCCAAGGCGACGTTGCGGCTGCGCGGTCGGCGGATCGCGCGGCGCTGCTTTCTGGCGGACCGCGCCCGGATCGTGCTGCCGGCTTTCGGCGCCTACACGGGCGGACTGGACGCATGCGACCCCGTTTTCGACGCGCTGTTCCCCGGCTCTGCGCTCGCGCTGCTGCTCGGCCAGCGGCTGGTCGCCGCGCCGCGCGCCGCGCTGTCGCCGCGGGGGTCCTGAGATGACGACGCGCGACCCGGATTTCGCGGCGCGGGTGGCCCGCGGCTTCGCGGCGCAAGGCTTCATGCGGCTGCTCGGGGCGCGACTCGGGACCGTGGCGGCTGGGATGGTCGAGATCGCGCTGCCGCTTCGGCCGGAGTTGTCGCAGCAGCACGGCTACGCCCATGCCGGGGTCGCCTGGGCGATCGCCGACAGCGCCGCGGGCTTCGCCGCCCAGACGCTGATGGCGGCCGACGAGGGCGTGCTGACGGTGGAGTTGAAGATCAACCTGCTCGCCCCCGCAGCCGGGGAGCGGCTGATCGCCCGCGGTCGGGTCGAGCGGGCGGGGCGGCGCCTGACGGTCTGCCGCTCGGACGTCTTCGCGGTGGTGGACGGCGGGGAGCGCCACGTCGCGCTGGCCCTGGGCACCTTCATGGCGATGCCGGGACTGGCGGGATGATCAGGGGACGGTGCAACTGCGGCGGCGTGGCGTTCGAGGTCGACCGCCTGGCCCCGACCGCTGCGCTCTGCTGGTGCGCCGAGTGCCGACGCGCATCGGGCTATGCGTGGGCGGGGGTTTCGGCTCCCCTCGACGCCTTCAGGCTGACCGCGGACGCGACGCTGCGCTGGTGGCGCGCCTCACCACGAGCCGAGCGCGGGTTTTGCGCCCGGTGCGGCGGTTACCTGTTCTGGAGGCCCACCGGCGGCGACGCCATCGACATCGCGCTGGGCTGCCTTGAGGGACCCTCGGGCGCGACCATCGACGCGCACATCCATACGGCCGAGGCGGGCGACTACGCAGCCGCCGCCGACCTGCCGCGCCATCTCCATGGTCGCGGGGGCTGAACGCCGCCGCGTGCGGCCTGCGAAGCGCGCGGACGCGGAGGCGCTGGCGCGCATACACGTCGAGGCCTGGGCGGAAAGCTACAGCGCGGTCCTCGGCCGCGGCGCCGCGCGCCCGGAAGCGCTGGCGCGGCGGCGGCGGCAGTGGCGGCGGACCCTCGCCCGGCCCGTGCAGGGCGGCGGGGTCTTCGTGGCGGAGCTGAACGGGGAGGCCGTCGGCTTCGGCATGTGCGGCCCGCAGCGCGAGGACGACCGGCTGGCGGATGGCGAGTTCTACGCGCTCTACCTGCTGCGCCGCGCGCAGCGGCGCGGGCTCGGCCGGGCGCTGATGGCGGCGATGGGGCGGGCGCTGCTGGCCCACGGCATGGGTTCGGCCGACTGCTGGGCGCTGGAGGGCAACGTCCCGGCGCTGGCGTTCTACGCCGCGATGGGCGGGCGAGACGACACGCGCCGGTCGTCGCGCGTCGCGGGCCGGCAGGTGGCGGAGCGCGCCTTCGTCTGGGACGATCTCGCGACGGCGCCCTTCCTGCGCGGCGGGGCCAACCCCGCCGCCTGAGCGCCGGGGGCGCTGCTCACGGGGGGCTAGCGGAACTCGACCCGATGCGACCAGTTCTTGCCGTCGCTGAGGATCAACTCCTCGAAGCCCATGATCTTCAGCATGTCGTAGAACGTGGCGACGTCGCTGAGTTCCTGCTCCACGAAGAAGTCGGTCGTCCGGGCCGGCGCGGAGAGCTGCGCCATCACCGCGCGCGCGCGGTAGAGCGTGGCGAACAGGTCGTCGTCCAGCGCCACGATCGCCATCTCCTGCGCGCGCGCGCCCTTGGCGAACATCGCATAGCGCGGCGGGTGCGGCGCGGTGAGCTGCTGGCGCGTCACCTGGGTGACGAAGGCCATGCGCACCGCCCGGTCCGCCGGGGGCGTCTGCGCCAGCGTGCGGTCGAACACCTCCGAGGAGCCGACCGGCGGATAGTAGTATTCCTCGCGGCCCTGCGCCGCCGCCGCCGCTCCGAGCGCCGCCGCCAGCGCCGCCGCAATCATCGTGCGCATCTTCCTCGCCTCCTCCGCCCCTCGCGCGACAATGCCGCGGCGCGCGGTCCGCGCCAAGCGGCTGCGACGTCAGAACAGCCCCTGCACGAGACCGTGTTCGTCGATGCGGATGCTCTCTGCCGCCGGCACGCGGGGTAGGCCCGGCATGGTCATCACGTCGCCGCAGATCGCCACGACGAAGCCCGCGCCCGCGGCGAGCCGAACCGCGCGCACGGGGATGTCGAAGCCGGTGGGCGCGCCGCGGCGCTCGGGGTCGGCGGTGAAGGAATAGGGCGTCTTGGCCATGCAGACCGGCAGCGCGCCGTGGCCCTCGCGCTCCCATGCCGCGAGCTGCTCGCGCACGCCGGGCGCGGCGACGGCGCCATCGGCGCGATAGATGCGCGTGGCGACGGTCTCGATCTTCTCCCACAGCCCCATGTCGTCGGGGTAGAGCGGGCGGAAGGCCGCCGTCCCGCCGTCGGCCAGCGCCGCCACGACGCGGGCCAGCGGCTCTATCCCCGCCGACCCCTTCGCCCAGTGCTCGCAGACATGCGCCTCGACGCCGAGCGAGCCGGCGTAGGCGACCAGCGCGTCGAGCTCGGCGGCCGTGTCGGTGTGGAAACGGTTGATCGCCACGACCACGGGCACGCCGAAGCCGCGCAGGTTCTCGACGTGCCGGCCGAGATTGGCGCAGCCCTCGCGCAAGGCGGCGAGGTTCTCCGCGCCGAGATCCGCCCGCGCCACCCCGCCGTTCATCTTCAACGCGCGCACCGTGGCCACCACCACGGCGCAGGCGGGGGAGAGGCCGGCCTTGCGGCACTTGATGTCGAAGAACTTCTCCGCGCCCAGATCGGCGCCGAAGCCCGCCTCGGTCACGACGTAGTCGGCGAGCTTCAGCGCCGCGCGGGTGGCGATGACGCTGTTGCAGCCGTGGGCGATGTTGGCGAAGGGGCCGCCGTGGACGAAGGCGGGGTTGTTCTCCAGCGTCTGGACGAGGTTCGGCTGCAGCGCCTGAGCCAGCAGCACCGTCATGGCGCCGTCCGCCTTCAGGTCCACGCATGTCACCGGGCGACGCTCGCGGTCGTAGGCGACGACGATGGCGCCGAGGCGGCGCTGCAGGTCGGCGAGATCCTCGGCGAGGCAGAGGATCGCCATGATCTCCGAGGCCACGGTGATGTCGAAGCCGGTCTCGGTCGGGAAGCCGTTGGCCGGCCCGCCGAGCCCGCTCACCATCTGACGCAGCGCGCGGTCGTTCATGTCCATCGCGCGGCGCCAGACGATGCGGCGGACGTCGATCCCCAGCGCGTTGCCCCAGTAGACATGGTTGTCGATCAGCGCGGAGAGCAGGTTGTGAGCGGCGGTGATGGCGTGGAAGTCGCCGGTGAAGTGGAGGTTGATGTCCTCCATCGGCGCCACCTGCGCATGGCCGCCCCCCGCCGCGCCGCCCTTCATGCCGAAGCAGGGGCCGAGCGAAGGCTCGCGCAGGCAGATCGCGGCGCGCTTGCCGATCCGGTTCAGCCCGTCGCCGAGGCCGACCGTCGTCGTGGTCTTGCCCTCGCCGGCGGGGGTGGGGTTGATCGCGGTCACGAGGATCAGCCGTCCGTCCGGCCGGTCCCGCAGCGTGGCGATGAAGTCGGCGGCGAGCTTGGCCTTGTCGTGGCCGAACGGCAGCAGCTTCTCCGCGGGAGCGCCGAGCATGGCCCCGATCTCGGCGATCGGCTTCAGGCGGGCGGCGCGCGCGATCTCGATGTCGCTCTGCATGGGCTGGGGATCCGTGGGGTTCTGGAGAGGGGCGCGAGATGTTTCGCCCCTGCGCCGCCCTTGCGCAAGGCTTGCGCA
>DAINOD010000011.1:35461-54687 GCA_036735545.1 Rubrimonas sp.
AAAGGCGCGGCGGCTTCGCGCGCATCGGGAGCTGGGATGGACTTCGGCGCCTTCATCGCACGCGCGCTCGGCGACCGTGGCGTCACGGCCGCCTTCGGCGCGCCTACCCCGGCGGCCTTGCCGCTGCACCGCGGTCTGGCGGCGGCGGGGTTGCGGCTGACGCGCGCCCGCGGGCATCGCGGCGCCGCGCTGATGGCGGAGGGCTACGCCCGCGCCACCGGCAAGCCCGGCGTCTGCATCGTGCCGGCGCGGGCCGGCCGCCACGAGCTTGGCGTCGCGATGGACGAGGCGCGCGTCTCCGGCGCGCCGCTGCTGGTTCTCTCGGTGGCCGATGGCGGCGACGGCGACGACGAGGCTCTCGCCACGATCGACGCCATGGCGCGGTTCTCGGCGCGGCCGGAGAATGCGGACGAGGCGCTGGAGGCGCTCGAGATCGCCTTCACGCTGTTCGCCGCCTCCCGCCCAGGTCCGATCCACCTCGCGCTCACGCCCGTGCTCATGGCGCTGAACCTCGCCGATCCGCACGCGCCCTCCGCCCCGGCGACGCCGGCCCCGCCGACCGAGATGGCCGTCGCCGCGATGGCGCGCCGCCTCGACGCCGCAAAGGCGCCGATCCTGCTGTTCGGCGACGGCGCGCTGACCATGGGCGCGGCCAAGGCGACGGCGCTGGCGGAGTTGCTCGGGGCGCCGACGCTGCTCACCGCCTCCGCCGCCGGGCTGCTGCCGCCCGGCCATCCGCTGCGCCTCGGCGGCTGGCTCGGGTCGGCGACGGTGGCGCGGACGCTGGCCGCCGCCGACGCCGTGCTGTGCTTCGGCTGCGCGCTCGATGCGCCGGACTGGCGTCTGCCGCCGGGCAAGGCGGGCGCGGCCGCCGATGCGAAGATCATCAGGGTGGATCGCGACGAGACCCGCCTGCAAGGCCGGCCCGGAGCCATGATCGTCGCCGCCGATCCCGGGGCGGTGGCGGACGCCCTGCTCGACGGGCTCGCGCCGCGTCGGCGCAACGCCGATGATGTGACGGCCTTGCGCGCCGAGGCTGCGGCGGAGACGCCGCCGCGCTACGCCCGCCACCTCGCGCTGATCGAGGCGCTTTGGGAGACGCTGCCCGATGCGCTGGTGGTCGCCGATCCGTGCCAGCCGGGCATCGCCGGCGCGCTGGGAGCTGCGCCGCCGGCGCCGCGGCGCTGGTGGACGTCGGCGGTAGGGCGGGGAGCGCCGGGCTATGCGCTGTCCTCGGCCATCGGCGCGAAGGCCGCGCTGCCGCGCCGCCCCGTGGTCGCGCTGACCGACGAGATGGGCGCGATGGTCGCGGTCGCGGAACTGGCCGCCGCGGCGCACGCGCATCTGAACGTGATCTTCATGGTCTGGAACGACAGCGGCGGCTCCGACCTCGCCGACACGCTGCGGGCGATGAAGCTCGACCCCGAACCCTCCTCGATCGACTTCAACGCGCTGGCGCGCAGCTTCGGCGCCAACTACCTGCGGGTCACCAGCCCGCGCGCGCTGGCCGAGACGCTGCGCGCCGCCGCCGCCAAGCCCGCGCCGACCCTGATCGAGTTGCGCGAGGAGTTCTGGGAGGCCGCCTGACCGCGCGTTCGCGGTCGCGTCGCTCAGGGCCGCGGCGGCGCGTCCTCGTCGTAGCCGTCGAGGATCCAGACCCGCATCATCTCCGGCACCTCGTCGAGCGAAAATCGCTGCTGCAGCGCGTGGTTCTCGGAGAAGGCCGCGATGTCGGCGATCTCCTGTCCCGTCAGGCGGATGACGTCGCCGAACTCGGTGGCCTGCAGGTCCGCCATCGCCCATGCCCCGCGCCACATCCGCGCCGCGAAGTCGAGCGGGTCGAAGACCCCCGCCGGCTCTTGCGCGTCGAGCGGCGGCGCCGCGAGCCCGCCTGCGCCGTTGATGGCGTGGCAGATGACGCAGCCCTTGGCGACGAACGCGAGCCGCCCCCGTTCGGCGCTGGGCACGGGGATGGTCATGATCTGCGCCGGCTCCGCCACAGCCGCGCCGGCGGCGAGCGCCGCTGCAAGGGTAAGGGTGCGCATCGGTTCCTCCGCAAAACTGTCGCCGCCGGGTAACGGTGCGCCGCCGAGACGCGCCGCGCGATGACCTGGATCAAGCGGATGGTTGACTTCCGCACCGCAGCAAGGCATCTGACCATAACGACAGCGCACGTGCGTCTCAGGCGCGCCCATCGTCGCCCCAGAAACTTCGCTTCCGCCAGATCGCGCTTGGCGTTCGCCGAGCCCGGACACCCGCAGCGCCCAGGAAGGCGCGCGGTCCGGGAGAGCTTGGACACATGATCTTGACCTCATTCAACGAATTCGCGCTGTCGCCGGCGCTTCAGAAGGCGCTGGCCCAGGCCGGCTTCTCCACGCCGACGCCGA
Source organism: Rubrimonas sp. (assembly GCA_036735545.1). GTDB lineage: Bacteria > Pseudomonadota > Alphaproteobacteria > Rhodobacterales > Rhodobacteraceae > Rubrimonas. The sequence goes on from DAINOD010000011.1 coordinate 37,849, forward strand.
TCCAGGCGCAGGCCATCCCGCCGCAGCTGGAGGGCCGCGACATCCTCGGCCTCGCCCAGACCGGCACCGGCAAGACCGCCGCCTTCGGCCTGCCGCTGATCGAGCGGCTCGCCGGTCGCGGGGGGCGCCGCATCGCCGGCGGCGCCCGCGCGCTCATCCTCGCGCCGACGCGCGAGCTCGCCGTGCAGATCGACGACGAGCTGAAGCGCTTCGGCCGCCATCTCTCGATGCGCACCGTCCTCGTGCTCGGCGGCATGTCGCGCTCGGCGCAGGTCCGCGCCATCGCGCAGGGCGTGGACGTGATCGTCGCCACCCCCGGACGACTGATGGACCTGATGGCCGACGGCAAGGCGGACCTGTCGCGGCTCGAGACGCTGGTGCTGGACGAGGCGGACCGGATGCTCGACATGGGCTTCATCCGCGACATCCGGAAGATCGCCGCGAAAACCCCGCCCAGCCGCACCACAGCGCTGTTCTCCGCCACCATGCCGGCCGAGATCGAATCGCTGGCGGCCGAGCTGATGCGCGACCCGGTCCGCGTCGAGATCGCCCCGCAGGGCACCACCCTGCAGGCCATCGAGCAGAAACTGGTCCGCGTGCCCGCCGGCCACAAGCGTCAGGCGCTGGCCGCGCTGCTGTCAGACCCCGCCATGGCGCGGGTCATCGTCTTCGCCCGCACAAAGCGCGGCTGCGACCGGGTGGCCAAGAATCTCGATCTGGACGGCTTCCGCGCCGAGGCGATCCACGGCGACAAGGCGCAGAACGCCCGCCAGCGCGCGCTCGACGCCTTCAAGCGCGGGACCGCCCGGGTGCTGGTGGCCACCGACATCGCCGCCCGCGGCATCGACGTCGAGGGCGTGACCCACGTCGTCAACTTCGAGCTGCCCGACGAGCCGGAGAGCTACACCCACCGCATCGGCCGCACCGGGCGCAACGGGGCCACGGGCATCGCCGTGACGCTGTGCGACGAGACCGAGACCGACAAGCTGCACGCCATCGAGAAGCTGATCCGCCGCGCCTTCCGCGCCGACGGCAGCCTTTCGGACGATCCGCCCGCGCCGCCCGCCCGGACGCAGAAGCCCGCCGGGCCGAGCCGCCGGCGCAGCCGCGGCCGCAACCCGCGGGCCCGCGTCGCGGCCTGAGCGGCCTGAACGCGGCGCCCGCGCGCCGCGACCCTCCCCTGGCCATGGCCGAGCTCCTCGACATCTTCCTCGCGGCCCCGCCGGGGCTTGAGGAGACGCTCGCCGAGGAGGCGCGGGAGGCCGGCTTCGACGATCCGCGCCCCGCCCCGGGCGGCGTGCTGACCCGCGGCGGCTGGCCCGAGGTCTGGCGCGCCAATCTCGTGTTGCGCGGAGCGGGCCGCGTGCTGGTGCGGCTGGGCGCGTTCCACGCGGTCCACCTTGCGCAGCTCGACAAGCGGGCGCGGCGCATCGACTGGGCGGCCGTGCTGCCGCCCGCATCTTCCGTGCGCGTCGACGCCGCCTGTCAGGGCTCGCGCATCTGGCACCAGGGCGCGGCGGCCGAGCGCATCGCGCGCGCGCTCGGCGAAGGCTGCGGGGCCGCCGTGGCGCCCGAGGCCGAGGTGCGCGTGCTGGCGCGGATCGTGGACGATCTGTGCACGATCAGCCTCGACGCCTCCGGCGAGCCTCTGCACAAGCGCGGCGCCAAGCAGGCGGTCGGCAAGGCGCCGATGCGCGAGACGCTGGCGGCGCTGTTCCTGCGCCGCTGCGGCTATCGCGGGACGGAAGCCGTGCTCGACCCCATGTGCGGCTCGGGAACCTTCGTGCTGGAGGCGGCGGAGCAGGCGCTTGGCCTCCATCCGGGCCGCAACCGCGCCTTCGCCTTCGAGCGGCTCGCCGGCTTCGACGCGGCCGCCTGGGCGGCGATGCGCGCCCCCGCGCCGCGGCCGACGCCCCTGCGCTTCTTCGGGTTCGACCGCGACGACGGCGCCGTGGCGATGGCGCAGGCGAACGCCGGGCGCGCCGGCGTGGCGCAGGTCGCCGCCTTCGCGCGGCAGGCCATCGGCGCGCTGCAGCCGCCTCAAGGGGTCGCGCCAGGCCTTGTGATGATCAACCCGCCCTACGGCGAGCGCATCGGCGAGCGCGACGACCTGCGCCCGCTCTACGCCACGCTCGGCGCCGTGCTGCGCGAGCGCTTCGCCGGCTGGCGCGTCGGCCTTGTCACCAGCGAGCCTGCGCTGGCCGTCGCCGCGGGCCTGCCCTTCTTCGCCCCGGACGCGCCGGTCCCCCACGGGGGCCTGCGCGTGCGGCTCTACCGGACCGGGCCGCTGAGGCGATGACGCGCCGCCGGCGCCGTCGGCTTCGATCTGTCGACACCGCGCCTGGCGGTGGGCGTCTGCTGCGCGGTCGACCGTGCGGGACCAATCGCCGCTGCGCGCGCCCTGCTGCGCTGCGATAGGTTGCCGCCCATGTCTTTGTGGGTCCGGATTGGCGACGCGCTGAAGGCCCTCGCTTCGGGAGAGGGGCTGGCGGCCGTGCTGGAGAAGCTCTCCACGCCGCCCGAGCGCAGCGCCGCCTTCACCATCGCCGTGATCGCGCTGGGGGCGAAGATGGCCAAGGCCGATGGGCGCGTCACCCGCGACGAGGTGACGGCCTTTCGCGAGGTGTTCACCATCCCGCGCCGGTCGGAGGCCGCGGCGGCGCGGCTTTTCAACTTCGCGCGGCAGGACGTGGCGGGCTACGACGTCTATGCCCGCCAGATCGCGCGCATGTTCGGCCCGGGCGCGCCGGCGCTCTCTGACCTGCTGGCGGGCCTCATGCACATCGCCGCCGCGGACGGCGACGTTCATGATGACGAGGACGCCTTCCTGCGCCGGGTCGCCGAGATCTTCGGCGTCGCGCCGCGCCAGTTCGCCCAGCTGCGCGCGGCCTATGCCCCGCAGGGCGGCGATCCGTGGGCGGTGCTGGGGCTGGAGCCGGGCGCCGAGGACGCCGCGGTGCGGGAGCGCTGGCGCGAACTGGTCCGCGAGACCCACCCCGACCGCATGATCGCCCGCGGCGTGCCGGAGGAGGCGGTCAAGCTCGCCACCGCCCGACTGGCCCGCATCAACGCGGCCTACGAGGCGATCGTGGACGGGCGCTGACTGCTCAGAAGCGGGAGAACAGAAGGTTCGCCGTCTGGGCCTGCCCGCCCTGCAGGATTGCGAGCGCCGCCATGCCGCGTGTATTCGGCGAGGGGCCGGCGGCGACCTGCTCCTGCACGAAGAACCGCCGCAACATCGAGTCGCGCGCCGCGGGGTCGGCGAAGCTCTTGAATCCCGTGGAGCCCGTGATTCGCTCCGCGCGCTCGCGCAGGACGGCCGCCTGGCGGTCCACGTCCAGCGTGGCGAACTGCTGGGGCAGGTTGAAGGCGCGCTCGAAGACGCCGCGCAGCGCCGTGTCGCCGACCACGCGCAGCCAGGCGGTGTCGTCGCCGACCTTGGCGGTGGCGAGGCGGCCCATCTCGCGGTCGAAGTTCATCGCGAGCCGCATCGAGTTGTCGACCCCGCCCACCGCCTCCTCGAAGGAGCGCACGCGGTAGCGCGCGGCGATGTCGTCGGCGAAGCCCCGGGCCCTGACCTGGGCGCCGCGCGCGTCGCCGTAGCCGAACGCCTCGGCCAGGTCGCGGTACTTCGGGTCGGCGAGGCGCAGCGCGAAGGGCCGGCGCTCGCCGTCCACGGCCGTCGTCCCCTCCTCCAGAACCTTGCGGACGAACGCCTTCTTGTCGGCCTCGCCGGACAGCCCGAAAGCGCCGAGCGCCACCTTCAGCAGCACCCTGTCGGCGACCAGCTTCTCGGGCGTGTCGGCCTGCGCGATGTTGGCGCGGAAATACTCCATCTCGCGCGCGTTCACCGCGCTCTCGGCGAAGCGCGTCTGCTGGTCCTCCAGCGTGCTCTGCAGGTAGCGCCAGCCGGCGAGGCCGCTGGTGGGAACGATGGGCTGGTAGTTGGCTCCGCCGCGGCCGGGGCCCTCGGCCCGTGCGGCGGGGGACCGCGCATCGACGTAGCGGGCGACGATGTCGTCGGCGAAACCCTCGACCGCGACCTGCGCGCCCTGCTTGTCGCCGAAGCCGAAGGCCGCAGCCATCTCGCGGAACTTGGGGTCGGCGAGGCTCAGGGCGAGGGGGCGCGGCTTGCCGGGCTCGACCGTGGTCCCCTCGGTCAGCACGTTGCGCAGCAGCGCCTTGTTGTCGGCGGCGCCCGACAGGCCGAAGGCGCCCAGCGTCACCTTCAGCAGCACGGGGTCGGCGATCAGCTTCGCGGGCGTGTCGGCCTTGGCGATGTTGGCGCGGAAATATTCGAGGTCGCGCGCGTTCGTCGGGTTCTCGGCGAAGCGCGCCTCCTTCGGGTCGATCGTGGGCGCGACGGCCCGCCCGGCCGTCGTCGGCGCGATCGACGCGACGCTCATTGCGCCGCGGCCATCAGCAGGGTCTCGCGCGCGAGCAGCGAGCGCAGCGAGCGCAGCGCGGGATAGAAGCGGCCGCCCATCACGTGGCCCGCCGCCGTGTCGAGCGCCTCGGCGCTTTCGGGGTCGTCGAACACCTGCGCGAGCTGGTCTATGCCGCTCAGCAGCTGGCGTCGCGCCTCCTCCGGCTCGGCTTCGCCCGCGACCGCGAGCTGGGCGACGTAGCAGACGCGCCTGACCGGGGTGTTCACCTCGTGCGGGTGGATCGCGTCGCGCAGGCGCAGCACATGGGCGTTGGGCGTCAGCAGCGTCAGCCGCGTGCGCCGCTCGCCGTTCTCGATGACCGCCCCGTTGACGAGGACGCGCTCGCCGGGCGCAAGCTTGAGGACAAGACCGTTCATGTGGCGCCCGTCGGGCTGGGCCGCAGGCCGCGCATGATCGCCGTGTTCACGTCGATCAGGGCCTCCACGTCTTCCGATCCGGAGAGGACTCGGCCGGCATGGACGCTGGCGAAGGCGGCGAGGTTGATGATCTGCGCCTTCAGCGGCGCGGGCAGGGCGTTCTGCGGCGAGGCGACGTCGGCCGCCAGCGTGGACCACAGGCGCACATTGTCGTGCAGCGCCTGAGCCATGTTCTTGACGGGGCCGCCTCGGGCGGCGCGCAGCGCGGCGGTGACCCGCGCGAAGGCCTTGTATTCCACGTCCCGCGGTCCTTGCGACACCGGCGAAGCCGGGGCGTAGGCCGTCTGGGCGAGCTGCGTGGCGTTCATGAGGACGTCCTATCCCTTCTGCGCCTGCTAGGGCGCCGGCGGGGGCTCGGGGCCCCCGCCGGCTGGTTGGATTACCGGAACAGCGACAGGATCGACTGCGGCTGCTGGTTGGCGATGGAGAGCGCCTGGGTGCCGAGCTGCTGCTGCACCTGCAGCGCCTGCAGCCGTGCCGAGGCGGCCTCCATGTCGGCGTCGACGATGGCGCCGATGCCCGACTTCAGCGCGTCGGACAGCTTGGAGACGAACTCGCGCTGGATCTCGACGCGCTTGCCCGAGGAGCCCATCGCGGCGGCGCTGTCGATGGCGGTCTGGATCATGCCCTCGATGACGCGCAGCGATTCGCCGGCCGTGGTCGCGTTCGACACGTCGATCATGTCCACGCCGGCGAGCCCGCCGATCTGGGAGCGGACCGTGAAGTCCGGGTCGGTCGCGGCGCCGCCGTTGGCGACGTTGATCGCGCCGGCCGCGCCGGCGATGGTGACGTTGCCGAACCCGGCCGCGGTCGCCTGTGCGGTGAGGGCGGCGCGGACGTTCACCGCGATCGCCTCGCTGCGTGTCGCATCGTCGGCCCCGGAGAGGTCCGCCTGGGTCACCTCGTAGACCGAGAAGATGGTGTCTCCGGTCGCGGCGTTCGTGACCGACGTGGCGATCTTGGTGCCGACCTCGATGCGCTGGTTGACCGCGTCGCCCGTATCGACCGTAAGGACGTCTCCGTTGCCGGCGCCCGCCACGGTGATTTCGTTGTTCGTCCGGCCCGACTGGAGGCTCGCGCGGGTGACGTCGATCGTCGACGTCGCGACGCCGGCGGTCGAGCGGTTCAGCGATCCGAGAATCTCGACGGTCTCGTTGCCCACGACGTCCTGCAGCAGGTTCAGGCCGTTGAACTGCGAGGCGTCCACGGTGGCGACGATCTGGTTGATCAGCTCGCCGACATCGGTCTGGATCTTGGAGCGGTCGACGTTCTGCTCCTGGGCGGCGACGATGCGGCCCTTCATCTCGTTCAGCAGGTCGGTGACCGTCTCGGCGCCGGAACGGGCGACCGCGAGGCTGGACTGGCCGAGCGAGAGCGTCTCGGAGATGCCCTTGAACGCCGAGACGTCGGACTGCATCACCTGGCTGATCGCCCAGAACGCCGCGTTGTCCTTGGCGTTGGCGATCTGCTTGCCGGTGGCGACCTGGGACTGCACGGACTGCAGGCCCTTGTTGATGGTGCGCAGGGTCTCCAGCGCCACGATGGCGCTGTTGTTGGTCAGGATCGAACCCATGTGTCTCTTCCTAAGGCTTGCGGCGCGTTCGACGCCGCGTTTTGCGCTACGCCACGGGAGAGTTCCCGCGACGGGAGAGACGCCGTTCTGACGTGGGGAGCCTGTCGGTCCCCGCCCGGTTCTGGGCGCTGATGACGGTTGCACTGTAAAGATGAACGCGCGGTTATCGCGGCGAAGGGAGCGCGCGTTCATTTTTATACTCCTTCGCCTTTTCGTGGTTACTGGAACAGCGACAGGATCGACTGCGGCTGCTGGTTGGCGATGGAGAGCGCCTGGGTGCCGAGCTGCTGCTGCACCTGCAGCGCCTGAAGCCGGGCGGATGCCGCCTCCATGTCCGCGTCGACGATTGCGCCGACGCCGGATTTCAGCGCGTCGGAGAGTTTGACGATGAACTCGGCCTGGATCTCCATGCGCTTGCCCGAGGAGCCCATGGCGGCGGCGCTGTCGATGGCGAGCTGGACCATGTCCTCGATCACGCGCAGCGATTCGGCCGCGTTGGTGCCGTTCGAGACGTCGATCATGTCCACGCCGGCCAGACCGCCGATCTGGGTGCGCACGGTCAGCGACGGGTCCGGGGCCACGCCGCCGTTGGCGACGTTGATGACGGCGCCCGCCCCGGCGACGGTCGCGTCGGGAAAGCCCGCCGCCGTCATCTGCGCGTTGATCGCGGCCCGCAGGTTGGTCGCGATGGCGGCGTCGTTGGTCGCCGCGACCGCGTCGGCGAGATCGGCCTGCGTCACCTCGTAGACGGTGAACACGGTCGAATCGTCGTTCGGGTTGGTGATCGAGATCGCGATCTTCGTGCCGACCTCGATGCGCTGGTTCACCGTGTCGGTGGTGTCGATCGTCAGCACGTCGGCGTTGCCGGCGGGGGCGACGACGTTGGTCGTGTTGGTCCGCCCCGCCTCCAGCGAGGTCCGCGCCACGTCGATGGTGGAGACCGTCACGCCGTCGGTCGAGCGGTTCAGCGAGCCCAGCACGCTGACGATCTCGTTGCCCACCACGTCCTGCAGCATGTTCAGGCCGTTGAACTGCGAGGCGTCCACGGTCGCGATGACCTGGTTGATCAACTCGCGGACGTCGGTCTGGATCTTGGAGCGGTCGACGTTCTGCTCCTGGGCGGCGACGATGCGGCCCTTCATCTCGTTGAGCAGGTCGGTGACCGTCTCGGCGCCCGAGCGGGCCACCGCCAGCGTCGCCTGACCCAGCGACAGCGTCTCGGAGATGCCCTTGAAGGCGGAGACGTCGGACTCCATCACCGAACTGATCGCCCAGAACGCGGCGTTGTCCTTGGCGTTGGCGATCTGCTTGCCGGTGGCGACTTCCTGCTGGACCTTGCCCAGACCCTTGTTGATGCCGCGCAGCGTCTCCAGCGCGACCATGGCGCTGTTGTTGGTCAGGATCGAACCCATCCCACTCTGTCCTTCTGCAAGCGACGCATGTTCTACGTCGCGGGTTCTTGCGAGCGCGGCGGGCTTCTACCGCCGCGGGGTCGTCGCCGTTCTGACGTCGGGACGAGTCTTGAGCCTGATTCTTCGTCTTCGCCGAAACTTGCCGGTAAAGACTGACTATTGGTTACCGCGCGCTCGGCGACGCCCGCCGGGCCTCACGCCCGGCGGGCGAGGGCGGGTCCGCCGCCGTGCTGCACCGGCGCGCCCGAGGCGTCGTAGCTCGCCAGCGGGGCCGCGGCGTCGCGCAGGGCCGCGAGGCGTCGTCGCGCCGCGGCGGCGCCCTCCATGGCCGCGCGCAGCAGCCCGGCGTTGCGCGCCGCCGCCTCGCGCAACGCCGCCATCGCGGTGTCGAGCGTCTGCAGCGCGGCCGGGTCCGCCGATTCGAGTCGCTGAAGCTGCGCGTCGCGCGTCTCGGCCACGCGCGCGAGGTCGGCGAATCGGCCCGCCAGCAGCAGGTCGCGCTCCCGGCCCAGCAGGCCGAGGATCTCGCGCGCCAGCCGTTCGGCGCGTTCGGCGGTCATGACGCGCCCCCCTCGTTGCGGGCGAGCGCGCGGTAGATGGTTTCGGCGAGGCCTATGCCGCCGGCCGTGGTCATCAGGCGCGCGTGTTCGGCGGTCAGCAGGCTGGCGAAGGCCGCCTCGCCGTGGCCGCCGCCCATGCTCTCGGGCGTCCTGCCGGCGCCGGCATGGGTCAGCATCTGGGCGAGGAAAACCGATTCGAATTCGGCGGCGACCGCGCGCAGGCTCGCTTCGCGCGCGTCGGCGTCGGTCTTGCGCGCCGGCTCCGCAATGGTCGCCGGCGCCAGGGCGGTGACGGACGGGGTCATTCTGGCTCCCTTCGCAACTGGCGCGGAGACGATGGGCCCCGGGCGTAAACGTTCGGTAAGGGCCGTGCGCGCAGTGTCGCGCGTCGTCGGCAGGAGGACCCGCCATGGACGCCCTATCAGCACTGCGCGCCCCGGAGACGCGGGCTCCCGATCCGCGCGCCCCCGATACGCGCGCGCCGGAGGCTGCGGCGGCCTTCATCGATGCGGCTGTCGCGCTCTTCGACCTCGACCCGCCGCCTGGCGCGCAGATCGGCGCCCCGCTCGCCCCTCCGCCTCCCCGGATCGCGCCGTCCGCTCTCGCATTGGGCGGCGAGGACGCCGATAGCATGGCCGCGCCGATCCGGGGTGAGGCCGACCGCTTCCTGTTGGCAGACGAAGCAGCGCCGCAGCCCGTTGCGTCGGAGACGCTTGACCCGACCGCCGCCGCCGCGCCCGCGCTCTCCGCCGACGAAGACGCCGGGACTGCGTCCCCGATCGTGTTCCGGGAGAGCGGGGTGGCGCCCGGCGCGGGCGCGACGTCGCCAGCGCCGCCGGGGGCGCGCGTCGAGGCGCCGGCGGCGCTGGCGTCCGCCAGCGCGCGGCCTCTTGCGAGCCGCAAGCCTGACGCGGTCGATCCGGCGGCCCAGCCCGTCACGGCCCGCGACGACGGCCCCGAGACGGGGCCTGTGCCACCGGAGGCCGCACCCGCTTCGCCGCCGCGCCGCGCCGCGCCCGATCCGGACGCTCCCGAGACAGCCTATCCGGCGACGGCCCCGGCCCAGGCGGCGGTCGATGCGCGGACCACGCCGCCGGCGTCGCTCGCCGGCGTGACGCGGGCCGACCCGACCGCGCCCCGGGAAGCGCCGCGCGGCGGCGACGGCGAGGTCTCGCGGCGCGCGACGGTCGCGTCGACGCAGGGCGCCGCGACGCAGGTCGCGACAGCGCAGGGCGCCGCGGCGCTGGTCGCGACGGCGCAGGCCGCCCCGACGCCCGAGCGCGCGTCCGCGCCGCTGGAGCCGGCGGACCGCGCCTCGCCGCGCGCGGTCGACCCCTCGCGGGCTGCGCCGCCCGCGGCGGGCTCGGCGCAGACCATCGGGGTCGCCGGCGTTGTCGCCGACGCCCCGCCCGCATCCGCGACGATCGCGCCGTCCGCCCCGCGTGGGGCGGACGGCGCGCCGGCCGGCTCAGACGCCACGGACCCGCCGGAAGCGCCGTCGCTTTCCGCCCCGCCGGATCGCCGCGCGGCGGCGACGCCTTCGGTTCCGCCATCCCCCGTCGCCCGATCCCCCGTCGCTTCGGTCGGGCCATCCGCGGCCACGCCGGCGAGCGCGCCCTCCCCCGCGCTCCCCGCCGCGCCGACCGCGTCGCAGCCGGTCGCACCCGCCGCCGCATCTGTCGCCGCACCCGCCGCCGCACCCGTCGCCGCGGCAGGCGTCGCGCCGCCGGCGGCGCGCCCGAGCGGCGGCGCCCCCCCCGTGCGGTCGCTGCGGGCGGCCCCCGACGCGCCTGCAGCGGACCAGGGCGCCGACGTGGCCGCGCCGCAGAGCGGCCGTGTCGCGGCGATCCTCGGCGACGTCGAGCCGGCGTCGCCCATGGCGAAGCCCGCCGCCGAACCCGTCGCCGCGCAGGCCCCGATCCCATCGTCGCCGATCCCATCCCCTCCGATGCCCGCCGTCGCCGCATCGGCCCCCGAGGTCGTCGCGCCGGAACGACCGTCGCCGACAGCGACCGATGAGCCTGCGGCGACGCGCGCCGTCGCGGCGCGGCCCGAGACCGCCGAGACGGCGTCCCCGCCCCTCTCGTCGCCCGCGACCGATCCCGCCCCGCGCGCCGAGGCGCCCTCCCCGGCGCGAGCCGAGCCGGCCCCGGGGCCCGCGCCGGCCCGTCAGATCGCGCAGGCCATCGTCGCCGCCGGGGTCGACGGGCGCGTCGAGATCCGCCTCGACCCGCCGGAGCTCGGCGCCGTCGGCATCGACATCCGGTTCGAGGAGGGCGCGGTCAGCGCCACGGTCACCGCAGAGCGGCCCGAGACGCTGGAGCTGATGCGCCGCAACATCGACGCGCTGCAGCGCGATCTCGCGGCGGCCGGTTTCACCCGCGCCGACGTCTCCTTCGCCGAGCGCGGCTTCGGCGAGGGCCGCCGCGAGGGGCCCGCCGCCGCCGCCGAGCCGCCGCCCGATGCGGCGCGCGACGCCCCCCCGGCCCCGCCGCCCGCGCGCCCCTCCTGGCTGTCGGCCGGGCCGCGCGAGCGGCTCGACATCCGCCTGTGATCCGATCCGCCAAGCCCGGGAGCGCCCCATGAGCAGCATCGACCCCGCCGGCGGCGCCGCGACGCCGACCGCCACCAGCGTCCTCGACGACCTGCGCCGCGACCGCTCGACCGCGGAGACGAGCGACGCCGGCCGGCAGCTGACCTCCGATTTCCAGACCTTCCTCAAGCTGCTGACGGCGCAGCTCCAGAACCAGGACCCGCTGAAGCCGTTGGAGAGCACCGAGTTCGTCGCCCAGCTCGCCCAGTTCTCGGCCGTCGAGCAGCAGATCGCGACCAACAGCTCGCTCGGCCGCATTCTCGAGGCGATCAACGGCGCGGGTTCGGGCTCGCTGGGCGACTGGCTGGGCCGGGAGGTGCGGGCTGCCGTCCCGATCGACCATGCGGGCGGCTCCGTCGAGGTCTTCGCCCCCGAGCCGCCCGCGGGCGCGCTGTCCGCCGCGCTGGTGGTGCGCAACCAGGCGGGGCTGGAGGTGAACCGCGTCCCCATGGAGCTGCGCGACCGCAGCGCGGTCTGGGACGGCAAGCGCGCCGACGGCGAGCCCGCTGCGCCGGCCTCCTATCGCTTCGAGTTCTCCTACGCCCTGCCCCAGAACGTGGTGGAGGCGAAGGGCGGCGAGGTCTTCGCGCGGGTGCTGGAGGCGCGGCGCACCGACGACGGCATCCAGCTCGCGCTGGCGGGCGGGGGCGTGGCGAAGGCGTCGGACGTGACGGCGGTGCGCGCGCCGACCGTCACTGGTCCTGGCGGATGATGTCCTCGACCAGCACGTCGCGCACCTCGGGTCCCGCCACCCGGCGCGCGGCCCGCAGCAGGTTCCGCCGCAGATCGCGCATGACGTATTCCGCCGTGAAGTCTCCGTCGAACCCGCCCGAATAGGCGTGGTCGAACAGCGCGCGCAGCAGGGCGTCGCGCAGCCGCGGCTCCTGGCTCAGCACCGCCTCAGCCTTGCCGGGCGCCACCTCGATGTTGAGCCCCATCACCACCATGGAGGCCATGCGGGCCTCCTTCATCACCGGAACGACGAACTGGCGCTGGAGCTTGACGAACTCCGAACGGTCGCGCGCGTCCACGGGCGGCGGCGTCGGCTCGCCGTCCTCCTCGGCCTGCGCCGGCTCGGGCGGGCACAGCTCGGGCACGCGCTCGGGCGCGGCGGGTTGGCCCGACTCATCGAGGCAGACCTCGGGCTCGGGCGGGGGCGGGGGCTTCATCAGCCAGCCCGCCGCCGCCCCGCCCACGAGGCCGACGATCGCGAGGATCACCGGGATCAGCTTGCCCATCTTCCCGGCCCCTAGAACGGCATCACGACGTCGATCACCTGCTGCCCGATGCGCGGCTGCTGCAGGTCGGTGATCTGGCCCCGCCCGCCATAGGCGACGCGGGCGTCGGCGATCTTGTCGTAGGTGATCTCGTTGCGGCGGCTGATGTCCTCGGGGCGGATGATGCCGGCCACCTGGAGGTCGCGCAGCTCGAAGTTCACGCGCAGCTCCTGGCTGCCGTAGATCACCAGATGGCCGTTGGGCAGCACGTCGGTCACGGTCGCGGCGACGCGCATCTCGACGGTCTCGGAGCGCCGCGTGGAGCCCTGGCCGGCGGTTGTCTGCTGGCCGCTGAGCTGCACGGCCGGGTCCAGCGACACGTCGGCCGGCAGCAGCACCTGCTCGACGATGTTGGGCAGGCCGAGCAGCGCCTGCACGCCGACGTTGTCGGAACCCGAGCGCTGGCGGTTGGTCTGGTTGCGCAGCTCCGCCTCGTCGTCGATCTTGATGACGACGGTCAGGATGTCGCCCGTCCCCCGCGCGCGGCGGTCGCCGAACAGCGAGGACGGCCCCGAGCGCCATGTGGAGGCGGCGGCGTAGCTCTCGGGAGCCGGCGGCGGTTCGGGCCGGGTCATCGCCGCGCGGGTGGGCGCGATGGGCGCGATCACCTCCCGCGCCGCGCCGGGCGCGGTGATCGAGGGCGGCTTGCCCAGATGGTCGAGCTGGTTGTTGCAGCCGGCCAGCGTCGCGGCGGCCAGCGCGATAAGACGGGTCCGCATCAGCGCACCTCCACCATGCCGGGGCCCACGACCGAGGCGGTCACGGTGGTTCGGCTGTCCAGGTTCATCACGCGCACCCGCTCGCCGACCCCGGCTCGGCCGAGCGAGCGGCCGTCGGTGGCGATCTGCAGGCCGCCGCGGCGGAAGATCATCGTCACGATCTGGTTGCGCTCGACCACGGCCGGGGGCGCGATGTCGCTCTCGCGCACCGGCCACCCGACATAGATCGCCACGCGCGCCTCCATGCCGACGGCGTCCTCCATCGCGGCGACCGCGCCGGGCGTGGCGCCGGGGCTGGTGGCGAGATCGGCCGCCGTGATGACCGCCCGGGCGCGGATCGGCCGCGACGCCACCACTGTGACGTCGGCGAGGACGGGGAATGCGGCGGCCAGCGCCGCGATGAGAAGGAGGGCGCGCATCATTTCATCTGCGTGGTGGCCGCCAGCATCTGGTCGGCGGCGGTGATGACCTTGGCGTTCAGCTCGTAGCCGCGCTGCGCCTCGATGAGCTCGGTCAGCTCGCGCACCGGATCGACCGCGCTGTCCTCGACATAGCCCTGGCGCAGCACGCCGCGGCCGTCGAGCCCGGGCTGGCCCGGGTTGGGCGGGCCCGAGGCCCCGGTCTCGCGGTAGAGGTTGCCCCCCAGCGGCTCCAGCCCCTCGTCGTTGGCGAAGTCCACGAGCTGGATCGCGCCGAGCAGCTGCGGTTCGATCTGATCGCCGAAGAACGCGAAGACCTCGCCGTCGCCGTTGATCGAGATGCGCCGCGCGTCGTCGGGGATCACGATGTCGGGCACGACCGGATAGCCTTCGGTCGTGACCATCTGCCCCTCGCCCGTGCGCTTGAAACCGCCGTCGCGGGTGTAGGCGGCCTCGCCGCCGGGCAGGGTGATCTCGAACCAGCCGGCTCCGTCGATTGCCAGATCCAGCTCGCCGTCCGTCTGCTTCAGCGGCCCCTGCAGGCTGTCGAAGCTGACCGCCGCGGTGCGCACGCCAAGGCCAAGCTGCACGCCGGCGGGCAGGACGGTGCCGTCGGCCGCGTTGATCTGCCCGGCGACGCGGGGCTGCTGGTAGATCAGGTCGGTGAACTCCGCCCGCCGCGCCTTGTAGGCCGTCGTCGACATGTTGGAGAGGTTGTGGGAAATGACCGCGACGCGGGTGGACTGGGCCTCCATCCCCGTGGCGGCGATCTTCAGGGCGCGCATGGCTCAGGGTCTCCCTTCTGGGTTTCAGCTCGCGCGGCCGAGCGTGCGCACGGCCTCGCGCTGGCGCTGGTCTTCGAGGTCGAGGAAGGACTGGCCGAGCTCGTAGGCGCGCTGCACCTCGACGAGGCGGGCGATCTGCTCCACCGGACTGACGTTGGAGCTTTCGACGAAGCCCTGCTTCACGAGGGCGCCGAGTGCGGGGTCGGGCGGGCCGTCGAGCCGGAAGCGCGTGCCGGTCTCGCGCAGCAGCGCCTCGGGCGCGGCCGTGAACAGGCCGACCTGGCCGATCTGCTGGCCGTCGGCCGAGATGGCCCCGTCCTCGCCGATCAGGATGTCGCGCGTCCCCGGCGGCACGGCGACGGGGGCGCCGCCGGCGTCGAGCAGCGGGTGGCCGTCGGCGTTGACCACCGCCCCGTCGGCGTTGGTCAGGAAGGCGCCGGCGCGGGTCAGCCGCGGGCCCTCCGGCGTCTGGATCTGGAAGAAGCCATCGCCGACGATGGCCATGTCGAAGCGCCCGCCGGTGTGGGTCAGGGGCCCCGGCTGCGCGTCGGTGACATGGGCGCGCGGGGCCGCCATGGCCAGAGCGCCGCCATCCACCTCGGCCTCCACCAGCACCTCGGCGAAGACGAGCGATTCGCCCCGAAAGCCGGTGGTGTTGGCGTTGGCGATGTTGTTGGCGACGACGCGCATCTCGTCGCCGAGGCCCTTCATGCGCGTCAGGCCGATGTAGCCGGGATTATCCATCGGTCAGCAGCCCTCCCAGCAGGTCGCGCCGGCGCCGCGCCTCGGTCAGGGCCGCGGCGGCGGCGCCGATCAGGTCGCCCCGCAGCGGGTCGTCCTCGGCGGGGGTGAAGGCGTCGGCCAGCGCCCCCAGGGCGGGGTCGGCCTCGGCGGCGCGGCGCAGCTCCTCGGGCATCTCGCTCGCCCCCGACATCCACGCGGCGAGGATGCGCCGGTCGAGCGCGCCGGCCGCGCTGGCCGCCGTCCAGTTCCCCGCGAGCCAGGCGTAGCGGGCGGCGAGCGCCGGATCGCCCGCGGCCTCGGCCTCCTGCGCCGCCGCCCCGTGACGGCCCAAGGCCGACAGCGCGTCGGCGCGCGTGCGCGCGGCGGTGGCGCCGGGCGCGCCGTCGAGCAGCGCCAGCGCGCGTTCCGCCTGTCCGCCGGCCAGCGCCGCCTCGGCCGCGGCGACACGCGCAGCGGGGTCGCCGCGCGCCAGCGCCGGCTCCAGCAGCGGCGCGGCGAGGTTGGCGACGCCGAATCGGGCCAGTCGGGCGGCCACCGCGACGCGGGCGCGGTCGCCCGCCGGCCCATCGCCCACGAGGTCCCAGTGCGCCAGGACGGCCTCGGCGTAGGCGGCGGCCTCGGCCGGCTTCGGCTCGTAATCGACCAGCATGTCGCGCGCGGCCTGTTCGGCGGCGGCGCGGTCGCCCGCGCGACCGGCCAGCATCCGCAGCGCGGCCAGCGCCGGGCCCAGACCCTCGCCGGCGGCGCGGACGGCGGCGGCGGCGGCCAGCAGGCGGCGTCCCGGCTCGCTGCGGCCCAGCGAGAAGGCAACCGCCTCCATGTTCTCGGCGAGACCCGGCGGCGGGGGCAGGCCGCGCAGGGCGCGCAGTTCGGCCAGCCGGATCATCGCCTCGATCCCGGCTGGGCTTGACTGGCGGGCAATCTCGGTCAGGGCCGCCTCGGCGCGGTCGTGAAAGCCGCGGGCGGCGTCGATCCGCGCGCCGACGATGGCCAGCGTCGCATCGCCGTCGGGCGGCGAGGGCTCGGCCCGCAGCGCGACGCCGGCCAGCGCCTCGGCGACATCGAGCAGCCCCGCGTCAAGCGCCGCCATGGCGATGGGCGCGGCGAGCGGCGCGCGCAGGCGGGTTGGCAGCGCGGCCAGCGCGGCCTGCGCGGCGGCGACGTCGAAGACCTCCGGCGAAAGCGCCTCGGGGGGCAGCGCCTCCGCCAGGGCGGCCGCCGCCGCGGCCCAGAGGCCATGCGGCCCCGGACAGCCGAGACCCTCCCGCAGCGGACCTCCGGCGGGCGGGACCTCGCGGTCGACGACCATGGCCATGTCGGAGAGCGCGGGCGGCGCCGACACGCGATCGGCGAAGGCGGCGAGCGCGGCGCGGGACTCGACCCCGAAGCCGAAATGCACCAGCAGCCGGGCGTAGGCGTGCACGGCCTCGGTCGAGGGCGCGTCGAACTCGCCGACCAGCGCCCGGCGCAGCGGCGCGAGCTGGCCCTCGAGCGGCGCGTCCTTCCCCCAGTCGCCGGCGGCGAACACGTCCGGCGGCAGGCAGTGGGGCGGCAAGGTCGGCGGCGTGGCGGGCAACATCGGGTCGCGCTCCCGAGCGATGTCGAGCGCGCTGCGGATGCGCAGCTGGGTGTCGGCGTCCTCCTCGACGGGCGCGGCGGCGGCGTCGCTGCTGGCCTCGGCGACCTCGGAGCGGTCGGCGAGCTGCAGCAACCCCTCGTCCGCGGCGCGGGTGAGCTGGCGCAGCAGCGCCTGCCGCGCCGCGTCGATCTGCGCGGCGCGCGCGATGTCCTCGGGCGATTGCGGCGCGTCCGCCTCGTCGTCGGCGCCGTCGTCCGCCCCGTCGTCCGCCCCGTCGTCCGCCCCGTCGTCCGCCCCGTCGTCCGCCCCGTCGT
>DAINOD010000012.1:0-53400 GCA_036735545.1 Rubrimonas sp.
TCCTGGCTCACCTGGACCTCGCGCACCTCGTCCTTGAAGCGCTTGAGCGTCTTCAGTTTGCCCTCGTGGATCACCACGTTGTCGCGCAACAGGCGCACGCCCGCCTGACGGCGCGCGACGCCCTCGGTGACCATGCAGCCCGCGACCTTGCCGACGCCCGAGACCTTGAAGACCTGAAGGATCTTCGCGTAGCCGATGAAGGTCTCCTTGATCTCCGCCGACAGCAGGCCCGAGGCTGCCTGCTTCACGTCGTCCACCACGTTGTAGATGATGGAGTAGTAGCGGATCTCGACGCCCTTCTGGTTCGCCGACTCGCGCGCCGGCGCGTTGGCGCGGACGTTGAAGCCGATGATCGGCGCCTTCGACGCCTCGGCGAGCTGCACGTCCGACTCGGTGATCGCGCCCACGCCGGAGTGGAGGATGCGCACCCGCACCTCCTCGTTGCCGATCTTCTCCAGCGCCTGCACGATCGCCTCGGCCGAGCCCTGCACGTCGGCCTTCACCACCAGCGGCAACTCCTTCACCGCGCCGGCGGTCTTGGCCTGGGCGAGCAACTGGTCGAGCGTCGCGCGGGCGCCCTGGGCGGCGATGTTCTCGCGCGCCTTGCGCTGGCGATAGTCGGCGATCTCGCGCGCCTTCGCCTCGTCCTCGACCACGTTCAGCACGTCGCCGGCCTCTGGCGTGCCGTTCAGGCCCAGGACCTCCACAGGCTCGGACGGGCCGGCCGACGCGACGCGCTCGCCCTTGTCGTTCATCAGGGCGCGCACCTTGCCCCACTGCTCGCCTACGACGAAAATGTCCCCGGGCTTCAGCGTGCCGCGCTGCACCAGCACCGTGGCGACCGGCCCGCGGCCGACGTCGAGCTTGGCCTCGATGACCGCGCCCTCGGCGGCGCGGTCGGAATTGGCGCGGAGGTCGAGGATCTCGGCCTGCAGCGCGATCGAGTCGACCAGCTCGTCCAGCCCCTTGCCGGTGATCGCCGAGACCTCGACGTCCTGCACGTCGCCGCCGAGCTTCTCGACCACGATCTCGTGCTGCAGCAGGTTCTGGCGCACCTTGTCGGCGTTGGCCGCCGGCTTGTCGATCTTGTTGATCGCCACGATCACGGGGGCCTTGGCGGCCCGGGCGTGGCTGATCGCCTCGATGGTCTGGGGCATGACGCTGTCGTCCGCGGCCACCACCAGCACGACGATGTCGGTCACCTTGGCGCCGCGGGCGCGCATCGAGGTGAACGCGGCGTGGCCCGGCGTGTCGAGGAACGTGATCCGCGCGCCCGAGGTGGTCGTCACCTGATAGGCGCCGATGTGCTGGGTGATCCCGCCCGCCTCGCCCGAGACCACGTTGGTCTTGCGCAGGGCGTCGAGCAACGAGGTCTTGCCGTGGTCGACGTGGCCCATGATCGTGACGACGGGCGCACGCGGGGCCATGGCCTCGGCGGCGTCGGCGGCGGTGTCGATCACATCCTCCACGTCCGCTTCCGAGACGCGGATCGTCTTGTGCCCGAACTCCTCGACGACCAGCTGGGCCGTATCGCTGTCGAGCGTCTGGTTGATGGTCGCCATGACGCCCATCTTGAACAGCGCCTTCACGACGTCGGCGCCGCGCTCGGCCATGCGGTTGGCCAGCTCCTGCACCGTGATCGCGTCGGGAATGCGCACGTCGCGCACCTGACGCTCGCGCTCGCCCGTGCCCATCGTCTTGCGCTTCTCGCGCTCCTGCCGGCGGCGCATGGCGGCGAGCGAGCGGGTGCGGCCGCCCTCGCCGGTCAGCTGCTCGATGGTCAGCTTGCCCGAACGGCGACGGTCGCCTTCCTTCGCGCGCGGGGTCGGCGCGGCGCGCTTGGGCGCGGCGTCGGGGGTCATCGTGCGGCGGCGGGCGGGGCGGTCATCCGACTCCGGCGCCGGCTCGGGGCGAATCGTCGCCGCAGGGGACGGCCGCTCGGCGTCGCGGGTGCGCTTGTCGGCGTCGTCGAGACGCGCCTTCAGCGCGGCCTGGCGCTCGGCCTCGACGCGCGCGGCCTCCTCGCGCTCGCGGCGGATCTGCTCCTCGGCCTCGCGCCGGTGGAGTTCATCGACTTCCTTGCGACGGCGCTCCGCTTCGACCTCGCGGCGGCGGTTGTCCTCCGCTTCGAGCTTCTTGCGCGCCTCCTCGTTGCGCTGCGCCGCCTCGAGCGCCTTCAGCCGCCGCGCATGCTCCTCGGGCGACAGCGCCTTGTGCACGGCGCCCCGGCCAGCAGGACGCTGGCCGCCCGGGCGATGGGCCGGTTGCCCTGCCGGCGCCGGGCGCTGCTGATTCTGGGCGGTCGCGGGGGCGCGGCCCGGCTGAGGCGTCGCCGCCGGGGCGGAGCGCGCGACGGCGGCGGCCTGGGCCGGAGCCGGGCGCTGCGGCGCCGCCGGCGCTGGCGCGCCGCGAAGGGTGGCGGCGGGGGAGCGCTCGCTGCTCGAAGCGGGACGCTGCGCGCCCGCCGCGGGAGCCGATGCGGCCTGCGCCTGCGGGGCCGCTGCGACCGGCTCCGGCGCGCGCGTTGGAGCGACGGGCGCAACGGCGGCGGCGGCCAGCGCGGGGGCCGGCTCGGGCTTCGCCGAAGCCGCGGGCGCGGCGACCGCCGGTTCCGCCGGCTGAGGAGCGACCGGCGTTTCCGCGACAGGCTGGGCCGCCGCAGGTTGCGCCGCGACAGGTTTGGCGGGGACCGGAGCGGGGGCGGGGCGCGCGGCCGCGGGCTGCGGCGCGGGATCCGGCTGCGTGGTGCGCGGCTCGACCGCCTTCGGCTCGGCCGTCTTCGGCTCGACGGGGCGCGTCGGCATTGGCGGGGCGACGGCCGCCGCGGGGGACGGGATCACGACGCGCTTCGGGCGCACCTTCTCGACCACGACCGACTTGGTGCGGCCGTGGGAGAAGCTCTGGCGCACGCGCGTCGTCTCTCCCGCGCCACGCAGGGTGAGGGGCCGGCCGCCCTTGTTGTCGCCGTGTTCGTCGTTCATGAACCGTCCTTAACGGGGCCCCGCTGCGCGCGACCCCCAGCTTTCGACGGGTCGCCCGAGACGCGACCCACGAGGGAATCAAATCGTGGACGTCGCCCCGACCACCTTAATGGTCCGAAGCCCGACGAGCCTGCGCGCTTCTCTCAGAAACAGCTGCGCCGCCCCGCCACGATCCACAGCGGCGTGTATCACGAATTCCCGCCCGAACGCCAACCCCAGTTCGGCGGATTCCAGCACCGCGACGATCTCTGCGCCCGCGGCGAGGGGGCGCAGCTTGGCGCGCTGCGGCTCCGAGCCGTCCGCAGCCTCGACCAGCGCCGCGACCGGGCCGGCCTTGAGCCGCGCCTTCACCTTCTCGAAGCCCGTCGTCGCCAAACCCGCCTTGTTCACCAAGCCTAACGCGTCGATCAGTCGTCGCGAGAGGCCCTTCTCGACCGTCTCCGCCAGCCCCTCCGGCACGGTCGCCTGACGGCGGAAGCCGCGCGAGAACAGGTTGCGCCGCGCGGCCCGATCCAGCAGCGCGCGATCCGCCCGCACCCAGACGCCGCGGCCCGGCAGGCGCTCGGCGAGGTCGGGCGTCACAACGCCCTCCGGATCGAGGGCGAATCGAATCAGCGGGCCGGTCTCGCCGCTCTCGCCCGAGGCGACGCAGCGGCGTTCCGGCCCGTCGCGCTCGCGCCGGGCGCCGCCGCGGCCCATGCCGGCCTCGCCGCTCAGCCCTGCGCCTCCTCCGCCACGTCCGCCTCGGACCCGTCCCCGGCCGGGTCGGCGAGGTCGGCCGCGTCGACCATGCCGAGCTGGACGCGCGCGTTCATCACCAGCGCCTGCGCCTCCTCCAGCGTCACGTCGAAGCGTTCGAGGATGCCGTCGTCCTTCACGCGCTTGCCGTCGGGGCCGACGGTGTAGCCGCCGGCGAGCTCCCAGTCCGCGCAGGTGGCGAACTCGTGCAGCGTGGTGATCCCCGACTCGGCCAGCGCCAGCACCATCTGCGGCGACAGGCCCTGGAAGGCGACCAGCGCGTCCTCGACGCCGAGGCCCCGCGCCTTCTCCAGCGCCTGCGTCGCCTGTTCCTCAAGGCATTCGCGGGCGCGCGCCTGGAGCTCCTCGGCGGTGGCCTCGTCGAAGCCCTCGATGCCGGCCAGCTCCTCAAGCTCGATGTAGGCGACCTCCTCCAGCGAGCTGAAGCCCTCGGCGACCAGAAGCTGCGCGACCGTCTCGTCGACGTTCATCGCCTCCATGAACACCTTGGTGCGCTCCTCGAACTCGGCGCGCCGGCGCTGGCTCTCCTCCTCCTCGGTCAGGATGTCGATCGACCAGCCGGTGAGCTGGGAGGCGAGCCGCACGTTCTGGCCGCGACGCCCGATGGCCAGCGAAAGCTGCTCCTCGGGCACCACGACCTCGGCGCGCATCGCCTCCTCGTCCATCACCACCTTGCTGACCTCGGCGGGCTGCAGGGCGTTCACGAGGAAGGTGGCGGTGTCGGCGGTCCAGGGGATGATGTCGATCTTCTCGCCCTGCAGCTCGCCGACCACCGCCTGCACGCGGCTGCCCCTCATGCCGACGCAGGCGCCGACCGGGTCCACCGAGTTGTCGTAGCTGATGACGCCGATCTTGGCGCGGGAGCCGGGGTCGCGGGCGACGGTCTTGATCTCGATGGCGCCGTCGTAGATCTCGGGCACCTCCATCTTGAACAGCTCGGCCATGAACTCCGGCGCGGTGCGGCTGAGGAAGATCTGCGGGCCGCGGGCCTCGGCGCGCACGTCGCGGACATAGGCGCGGATGCGGTCGCCGACACGATAGGCCTCGCGCGGGATCAGCTGGTCGCGCCGCAGCATCCCCTCGCCGCGGCCCAGATCGACGATGACGTTACCGTATTCGACCCGCTTCACCACGCCGTTGATGATGGTGCCGATGCGGTCCTTGTATTCCTCGTACTGGCGCTCGCGCTCGGCCTCGCGGACCTTCTGCACGATCACCTGCTTGGCGGTCTGGGCGGCGACGCGGCCGAACTCCATCGTCGGCAGCGTGTCGATCTCGACGAAGTCGCCGACCATCACTTCGGGGTTGAGGATGCGCGCCTCGTCGACGCTCATCTGCGCCTGATGGTTCTCGACTTCCTCCACGACCTCCTTGACCCGGGTCATGGTGATCTCGCCCGACTTGCGGTCGATGTGGGCGCGGATGTCCAGTTCGGCGCCGTAGCGGGAGCGGGCGGCCTTGCCGAGGCTGTCCTCCATCGCCTCGAGCACCAGCTCGCGGTCGATGAGCTTCTCGCGCGCCACGGCGTCGGCGATCTGCAGCAGCTCCAGGCGGTTGGCGGAAACGGCGGTGCTCATGGGCGTGTCTCCTCAGCGCCTGGCGCTTGCGCCCCGGCGTCGTCCTCGTCGTCCTCGTCCCCGTCGGGGTCGACCTCCACCACCTCGTCGAACGCCGAGGGGTCGAAGCCCTTGTCCTTCTGCGCCTTCAGGGTCGCCTCGATCAGCGCGTCGGTCAGCACCAGCTTGGCGTCCGTCAGCGCCTCGAAGGGCAGCCGCACGGGCGCGGCATCGGGCGCGTTCTCCAGCGCGACCAGCACCTCGGCGCCCTCGACGCCGGCCAGTTCGCCCTTGAATCGCTTGCGGCCCTCGACCATCGCGTCGGTTTCGAGCCGCGCGGTCCAGCCCTTCCAGCGCTCGAAGTCCTGCAGCCGGGTCAGCGGGCGGTCGATGCCGGGGCTGGAGACCTCCAGCGCGTATTCGCGATCGATCGGGTCCTCGACGTCCAGCACCGCCGACAGCGCGCGGCTGAGCGTGGCGCAGTCCTCGACCTCCATGCGGCCGTCGGGGCGCTCGGCCATGATCTGCAGCGTCATGCGCTGGCCGCCCATCAGGCGCACGCGCACGAGCTCGAAGCCCATCCCCTCGACCGTCGGTGCGACGATCTCGGCGATGCGACGGTCCATCGGGGCCTTGGCGAGCATGTCTGCCATGGGCGGCTACGGGTTTTCCTGGCTTCCGCGATGCGGCCGCCTCGTCACCCTCCGGGACCCGCCAGGGTAGGCGAGACCGCCGCTGTCACGCGGGATATACAGAACGCCCCCCCCCGGCGCAAGCCGATGACAGGCCCGCGGCGCAAGCCGATCAGAGGAGCGAACCCTGGCCCCCCCCGCCGCGGGGCCTTGCGGGCTTCGGCTTCGGGCCGGGGAGGGCGCCCGCCACCGCGCCGACGCGGCCGTCGTGGAACTCGATGGCGAGCCGGGCGCCCGGCGCGACGTCCGCGGCGCGGGTCAGCGGCGCGTCCCCCGCGCCGCGGACGACGGCGTAGCCGCGGGCGAGCGTCGCGGTGTAGCCCAGCGCGCCGAGCATCCGCCCCGCCCTCTCCAGCCGTTCGGCGACCGCGCGCAGGGAGGCCGCGCCAAGGCGGTCGAGCGCGCGGGACGCGGCGTCTAGTCCGCCGGCCGCCCGCGCCTGCGCCTCGCGGATGCGCCGCGGCGTCAGCCGGGCGGCCAGGCGCCGCTGGTCGACGCCCGCGGCGGCGACGCTGCGGCGCAGCGCCGGGGCCAGCCGATCGCCGGAGCCGCGCAGCGTCGCGCGCCGGGCCGACTGCGCGGCGGTGAGCAGGGCCGGCCCGAAGCGCCCCGCCCCCCCCGCGGCGAAGGCGAGCCGGCGGCGCTGGGCGAGGCTGGCCAGCGCGCGCGGCGCGCGCTCCGCCGCCCGGTCCAGCCGCTGGCGCGGCGCCGCCAGCAGCGCGTCGGGGGCCGGCAAAACGCGGGCCAGATCGCGCAGCCGCCGGCCGCGCTCGGCCAGCAGCCGGTCGAGCGCCCGCGCGCGCCGCTCCTCCAGCGCCGCCAGCGCGGCGAGCAGCTCCCGGCGCACGGGCACGGCCATCTCGGCGGCGGCGGTGGGGGTGGGGGCGCGGCGGTCGGCGGCGAAGTCGACCAGCGTCACGTCGGTCTCGTGGCCGACGGCGGAGATCACCGGGATGGCGCAGTCGGCGACGGCGCGCACGACGACCTCCTCGTTGAAGCCCCAGAGATCCTCCACCGAGCCGCCGCCGCGGGCGACGATCAGCAGGTCGGGCCGTGGGACCGGGCCGCCCGCCGGCAACGCGTCGAAGCCCCGCACCGCCGCCGCCACCTCGGCCGCGCAGCTCGCGCCCTGCACCGCGACCGGCCAGACGAGCACGCGCACGGGGAAGCGGTCGGCGAGGCGGTGGAGGATGTCGCGGATCACCGCCCCGACCGGCGAGGTCACCACGCCGATGACCCGCGGCAGATAGGGCAGGGGGCGCTTGCGCGCGTCGGCGAACAGCCCCTCCGCCGCCAGCGCCGCCTTGAGCCGCTCCAGCTTCGCCAGCAGCGCGCCGGCGCCGGCGTACGCCATGCGCTCGATGACGAGCTGGTATTTCGACTGCTGGGGAAAGCTCGTCAGCCTGCCTTCGGCGATCACCTCGTCGCCCTGTTCGGGGCGCAGGCCGAGCCGCGCGACGGCGCCTTTCCAGACGACGCACCCCAGCACGGCGCGGTCGTCCTTCAGATCGAGATAGACATGTCCCGAGGTGGCCCGTGTGACGCGCCCGACCTCGCCGCGCACGCGAACGCGGTCGAAGCGCTCCTCCAGCGCGCGCCGCACCGCGCCCGACAGTTCGGAAACCGTAAATTCCGGCGCATTTCCGCCAGAGATAAGGTGTTCTTCATCTGGAATGTCGTTCATCGCGTGTCGTTCCGCACAGCGGCGCGGGGCTTGTCCGCGCGAGGAACGCTAGCCTAGAACACCGCGCGCCCGGGGGTCGAGGCGCGCTCGCCGCGGAGACTGCGATGGACGTTCTCCTGCTCGGCCGGGGCGGACGCGAGCACGCGCTCGCTTGGCGCATGGCGCAATCGCCGCTGATCGGGCGCTTGTGGTGCGCGCCCGGCTCCGACGCGATCGCGGCGCACGCCGACTGCGTGGCGCTCGACCCGAGCGATCCTGCGGCCGTGGCGATCTTCGCGCGCGACCGCGCCGTCGATCTGGTGGTGGTGGGGCCGGAGGCGCCGCTGGCCGCGGGGGTCGCCGACGCGCTGGAGGCCGCCGGCGTGCCGGTGTTCGGTCCTACCGCCGAGGCCGCGCGGCTGGAGACCTCGAAGAGCTTCGCCAAGAGCGTCGCCGACGCCTGCGGCGCGCCGACCGCCGCATGGGCGCGATTCGACGCGCTGGGCCCGGCGCGCGCCCATGTCGCGCGCCATCCGCTGCCGCTGGTGGTGAAGGCCGACGGGCTGGCCGCCGGCAAGGGCGTCACCGTCGCGGCCTCCCGCGCCGAGGCCGACGCGGCGCTGCGCGCGCTGTTCGCCGAGCCGGGCGCGTCGGTGGTGATCGAGGCCTTCATGTCCGGCGAGGAGGCGAGCTTCTTCGCCCTTTGCGACGGCGAGCGGGCGATCCCCTTCGGCGCCGCGCAGGACCACAAGCGCGCCTTCGACGGCGACCGGGGCCCGAACACGGGCGGCATGGGCGCCTATGCGCCCCCCCCGATCATGACGCCGGCGCTGGAGGCGCGCGTGATGGCCGAGATCGTCGAGCCGGTGCTGGCCGAGATGGCGCGCCGGCGCGCGCCGTATCGCGGGGTGCTCTATGTCGGACTGATGATCGACGCGGGCCTGCCGCGCATCGTCGAGTTCAACGCCCGGTTCGGCGATCCGGAGACCCAGGCGATGATGCTGCTGCTCGACAGCGATCCGCTGCCCCTGTTCATGGCCGCGGCGACGGGCGCGCTGGAGGGCCAGCAGGTTCGCTGGAAACCGGGCGCGGCGATGACGGTGGTGCTGGCGGCGCGGGGCTATCCGGGCGCCGTCGCCCGGGGCGAGGCCATCGGCGGGATCGAGGAGGCCTCGGCCATGCCGGGCGTGCAGGTTTTCCACGCCGGCGCCCGGCGCGACGGCGACGTCTGGCGCTCGGACGGCGGGCGCGTGCTGAACGTCTCCGCGGCGGGCGACACGCTGGCGCAGGCGCGCGCGCGCGCCTACGCCGCCGCCGCCCGGATCGACTGGCCGGGCGGCTTCCGCCGCAGCGACATCGGCGCGCGCGCGCTCTAGCCGCTCAGCCCTCCAGCTTGGCGAGGATCGCCGCGCCCATCTCCTCGGTCCCGACCCGCTTGCCCTCGCCGCCCACCATCAGGTCGGGCGTGCGCAGGCCGTCGGCGAGCACTGCGCCGACCGCGGCCTCCAGCCGGTCGGCCTCGGTCCCGAGGTCGAAGGAATAGCGCAGCGCCATGGCGAAGCTCAGCACGCAGGCGAGCGGGTTGGCCACGCCCTGCCCCGCGATGTCGGGCGCGGAGCCGTGGACCGGCTCGTAGAGCGCCTTGCGCCGGCCGCTCGCCTGCGGCGCGCCGAGCGACGCGGAGGGCAGCATGCCCAGCGAGCCCGTCAGCATCGCCGCGACGTCGGACAAAAGATCGCCGAACAGGTTGTCGGTGACGATGACGTCGAACTGGCGGGGCCAGCGCACGAGCTGCATCGCGCCCGCGTCGGCGTACATGTGGCTCAGCGCGACCTCGGGGTAGTCCTGCGCCACCTCGGTCACGACCTCGCGCCACAGGACGCCGGACTCCATGACGTTGGCCTTCTCCATCGAGCACAGCTTGCGGCCGCGCTTCATGGCGAGGTCGAACGCGACATGGGCGACGCGGGCGATCTCGTCCTCGGTGTAGCGCTGGGTGTTGACGCCGACGCGCTTGCCGTCGTTGCCGGTCGTCACCCCGCGCGGCTCGCCGAAATAGACGCCTGAAGTCAGCTCGCGCACGATCATGATGTCGAGGTCGGCGATGATCTCGCGCTTGAGGCTGGAGGCGTCGGCGAGCGGCGCGAAGCACTGGGCGGGGCGGAGATTGGCGAACAGGTCCATCTCCTTGCGCAGGCGCAGCAGGCCGCGCTCGGGCTTCAGCGAGAAGTCCAGCGCGTCGTATTTCGGCCCGCCGACGGCGCCGAGCAGCACCGCGTCGGCCTCCTGAGCCCGGTCCATGGTCTCGTCGGCGAGCGGCTTGCCGCAGGCGTCGTAGGCGGCGCCGCCCACCAGCCCCTCGGCCACGTCGAAACCGATTCCCCGCTTCGCGGCGAACCAGCCGACGACGCGGCGCACCTCGGCCATCACCTCGGGGCCGATGCCGTCGCCGGGCAGGATGAGCAGGGAGCGGTTGGGCATGGGAGGCGGCCTCTCGGATGGCGGGAGCCGGAGGTAAAGACCACGGTCGCCGCAGGGTCAAGCGCCGGGCTCCCGCGCCATGGGGCGGGCGCCGGAGGCGCGACGCTCCGGACTTGTCGGACGTGTGGGCGCCAAGACGGCTTCAGCGACGGTTGCGGTGAAAATTTGTTTGACAACCCGGGCCGCATCGCCACGCTCACCCCATAGAGCCGCGGAGCGAACCGCGCGCCATCTGGGGAGACGCTCATGACACTTCGCCGAAGCCTGCGGGCCGGCGCCGCGATGCTGGCGTTCGCGCCTCTCGCCGCCGCCGCCGCCGCCGAGCCGCCTTCGCTGCAAGACGCCGTGGCCGCGGGAACGCTGCCGCCGCTGGCCGAACGCCTGCCGTCCGAGCCCGAGGTCCTGACCGGCGCCGAGGTCGGTCGCCATGGCGGCGACCTGCGCTTCGGCCTGCGCGGCAGTTCGGACCACAACCACATCCTGCGCCTGGTCGGCAACCAGGGCCTGGTGCGCTGGGACGTCCAGTACACCGAGGTCGTGCCCAACGTCGCGCGCGCCTTCGAGAGCAACGCCGACGCCACCGAGTTCACCTTCCACCTGCGGCGGGGGATGCGGTGGTCGGACGGCGAGCCCTTCGACGCCGACGACATCCTGTTCAACGTGCAGGACCTGCTGCTCAACGCCGACTACGCCCCGACGCCCCAGCGCTATCAGGCCGGCGGCCAGCCCATGCGCGTCGAGAA
The DNA here is from genome assembly GCA_036735545.1 of Rubrimonas sp. Classification (GTDB taxonomy): domain Bacteria; phylum Pseudomonadota; class Alphaproteobacteria; order Rhodobacterales; family Rhodobacteraceae; genus Rubrimonas. Next base: position 10,876 of record DAINOD010000012.1, read on the forward strand.
GATCGACGACCACACGGTCAAGTTCGTGTTCGCCGCGCCCTACGGCGACTTCCTCGCCGAGCTGTCCTCGCCCCTGGGCCAGCATCCGGTGCTCTACGCGCGGCATTACTGCCAGCAGTTCCATCCCAGCTACGTGGACGACATCGACGCCGTGGTGGCGGAGAACAACGCCGCCGACTGGCGCAACCTGTTCCAGCAGAAGTGCGGCGACATCGAGATCCCGTCGCGCTGGGGCAACCCCGAGCGCCCGACCCTCGACCCCTGGGTCGTGACCGAGCCCTACGCCGGCGGCGCGACCCGCGTCGTGATGGAGCGCAACCCGTTCTTCTGGCAGGTCGACGCCGAGGGGAGCCAGCTTCCCTACATCGACCGGCTCGTGGCCCCGATCGCGCAGGACGTCGAGAGCCTGATCCTGTCGATCATCGGCGGCAACATCGACTTCGCGCTGCGCCACGTCGATGCGCCCGCCAACCGCCCGGTGCTGGCCGAGAACCGCGAGCGCGGCGACTACCGCTTCTTCGAGGCGCGCCCGGTGGGCGGAACCAACATGGTGATCAACCTCAACCTCGCCGCGAAGGACCCGGAACTGCGCGAGCTGTTCAACCAGCGAGACTTCCGCGTGGCGCTGTCGCTGGGCATGGACCGGCAGGAGATCATCGACACCGCGCTGCTCGGCGTCGGCGAGCCGTGGCAGGGCGGCCCGCACGAGAACCACCCGAACTTCCACGAGCGCATCGCCACCCAGTATCTCGACTTCAAGCCCGACGAGGCCGAGGCGCTGCTGGACAAGCTGGGCCTCGCCAAGGGCGCCGACGGCGTGCGCGCGATGCCCGGCGGCCGCCCCGTGCGCTTCAGCATCGACGTGATCCCGACGCTGCAGCCCGAGCAGGTCGACATGCTGGAGATGATCTCCCAGCAATGGGCGCGGATCGGCGTGCGCATGGACGTCAACCCGCTGGAGCGGACCTTCTACTACGAGCGCACCTCCAACTCGAACGACCACGAGGCGGCGGTCTGGGGGGCCGAGATCTCCTTCGTGCCGGGCGAGATCCCGCAGCAGATCGTCCCCGTGCACCACGACAGCCGCTGGGGCATCCCGTGGAGCCAGTGGTACAACTCCGGCGGCCAGCGCGGCGAGGAGCCGCCGGCTTCGGTCAAGGAGCGGATGAGGCTCTACGACGAGGCCAAGGCCACGGCCGACCCCGACGCCCGCCGCGCGATCATGCACCAGATCGCCGACATCGCCGCCGACGAGTTCGAGGTGATGAGCGTCAGCAAGACCATGCCGCGCTATGGCGTCGTCAAGAACGGCCTGCGCAACGTGCCGGAGTCGATGCCCTCGTCCTGGTACTACGCCACGCCCGGGCCGGCGCTGCCGCAACTGTGGTTCTGGGCCGAATAGGGCTCGTGCTGGCGGCGCTCCCCGGCGGGGGGCGCCGCGCGCCGGCAGGGGAAGCGCGTCGATGTTGCTCGCCTATGTCATCCGCCGGCTGCTGTGGTCGGCGCCGTTCTTCTTCGCCGCCTCGCTGGTGGCCTTCGCGCTGATCCAGGCCCCGCCGGGGGACTATCTGACCAGCTTCGCCGCCACGCTGGCCGCTTCTGGCGACGTCGTGGACCAGGCGCGGCTGGACGCGCTGCGCGCGCGCTACGGCCTCGACCAGCCCTTCTTCGTGCAATACTGGCGCTGGATTTCGGGCGTCGTGCAGGGCGACTTCGGCATCTCCTTCGAGTGGCAGCAGCCCGTCTCGCAACTGATCTGGGAGCGCATGGGCCTGTCGCTGGCGCTGGCGTTCGGCACGCTGCTGTTCACCTGGGCCTTCGCGCTGCCGCTGGGCATCTACTCCGCCGTCCGAAAATACACCGCCGGCGATTACGTGATGACCACGATCGGCTTCATCGGCCTGGCGACGCCGAACTTCCTGATCGCGCTGGTGATGATGTACATCGCCGTCGTGCATTTCGGGGCGGACGTCTCGGGCCTGTTCTCGCCCGAATACCAGCGCGCGCCGTGGAGCCGGGCCAAGTTCTTGGACCTGCTGTCCCACATCTGGCTGCCCATCGCCATCCTCGGGCTGGGCTCGACCGCCAGTCTGATGCGGATCATGCGCGCCAATCTGCTGGACGAGCTGAACAAGCCCTACGTCACCACGGCGCGCGCAAAGGGGCTGTCGGAGTTCCGCCTGCTGATGAAATACCCGGTGCGGCTCGCGCTGAACCCCTTTGTCTCGACCATCGGCTGGGCCTTTCCGCAACTCGTCTCCGGGGCGGTCATCACGGCCTATGTGCTGTCGCTGCCGACTGCGGGGCCGCTGCTGCTGCAGGCTCTGCTGGCGCAGGACATGTATCTTGCCGGCGCCTTCATCCTGCTTTTGTGCTGCCTGTCCATCGTTGGGATGCTGGTATCGGACATCCTGCTCGCGCTGATCGACCCGCGCATCCGGTATCGCTGAGATGACCGCGATCGACGTGAAGGACGACGCGCACGCCTCGCAGTGGCGGCTGATGACGCGGGCCTTCCTGCGCCACCGCCTCGCGGTGGTGGGCGGGGCGGTGGTGCTGGCGCTCTATCTCGTCGCGGCGTTCTGCGAGATGCTCGCTCCCTTCGACCCCGAGGCCACCAACTCGCGCACCGTGTTCCACCCGCCGCAGGCCCTGCGGCTGATCGACGTGGCCGAGGACGGCGGCTGGCGCTTCCGCCCGCATGTGCGGGCGATGCGGATGCAGCGCGACCCCTTCACGCTGGCGACGACCTATGCGCCCGACCCGGGACGCAAGATCGGCGTGGCGCTGTTCGCCAGGGGCGAGCCCTATCGCCTGTGGGGCCTGATCCCGATGGAGCGCCGGCTGTTCACCGCGGCCACGCCCGGCGAGCGGTTCTTCCTGCTCGGCGCCGATCGCCTCGGGCGCGACATGCTCAGCCGCATCCTGCACGGGACGCGCGTCTCGATGTCCATCGGGCTGGTCGGCGTCGCGTTCAGCCTGCTGCTGGGCGTCACGCTGGGGGGGCTTTCGGGCTATCTGGGCGGCTGGGTGGACACCGTGATCCAGCGCCTCGTCGAGCTGATCCTCTCGCTTCCCACCATTCCGATCTGGCTGGGCCTGTCGGCGGCGCTGCCGCAGGACTGGTCGCCGCTGACGCGCTATTTCGCCATCACCGTGATCCTGTCGCTGGTCGGCTGGACCGAGCTTGCGCGCGTCGTCCGGGGCAGGTTCCTGGCCCTGCGCACCGAGGACTTCGTGATCGCCGCGCGGCTCGACGGCGCCAGCCGCGGCCGGGTGATCCTGCGCCACATGCTGCCCTCCATGGCCAGCCACGTCATCGCCTCGGTGACGCTGGCGATCCCGCTGATGATCATCGCCGAGACCTCGCTGTCCTTCCTCGGGCTCGGACTGCAGCCGCCGCTGATCTCGTGGGGCGTGCTGCTGCGAGAGGCGCAGAACGTGCAGTCGATCGCGCAGGCGCCCTGGCTGTTCGCGCCCGGGGGCGCGGTGGTGATCGCGGTGCTGGCGCTGAATTTCCTCGGCGACGGGATGCGCGACGCGGCCGACCCCTATGCGCAGAGCCAGACGTCGTGACGGGTCCGGTTCTGGAGATAAGCGGGCTCGTCACCGAGTTCCCGACCCACCGCGGCCCTTTCCGCGCCGTTGACGACGTCACCCTGTCAGTCGAGGCAGGCCGCACGCTCTGCGTCGTCGGCGAGAGCGGCTCGGGCAAGTCGGTGATGGCGCGCTCGGTGCTGCAGATCGTCGACCGGCCGGGGCGGATCGCCGCGGGCGCGATCCTGCTGCACCGCCACCGCACCGCCCGCGGCCGCGGCGCCGAGGAGACGGTGGACATCGCGCGCCTGCCCGACCGCGGCCCGGCGATCCGCGACATCCGGGGCCGCGACATCGCGATGATCTTCCAGGAGCCGATGAGCGCCCTGTCGCCCGTGCACCGCATCGGCGACCAGATTACCGAGGCGATCCGCCTGCACGAGCCCATGACGCGCAAGGCGGCGCGGGAACGGGCGGTGGAGTTGCTGCGGCTGGTGGAGATCCCCAACCCCGGCGCGGCCGTGGACCGCTACGCCTTCGAGTATTCGGGGGGGATGCGCCAGCGCGCCATGATCGCGATGGCCATCGCCTGCAACCCCGGCGTGCTGATCGCCGACGAGCCGACCACCGCGCTCGACGTCACGATCCAGGCCGAAATCATCGACCTGCTGCGCCGGCTCCAGCGCGAGACCGGCATGGCGATGCTGTTCATCACCCACGACATGGGCGTGGTCGCCGAGATCGCCGACCATGTGGCCGTGATGCGCTTCGGCAAGCTGGTGGAGGAGGGGGCGCCGGAGGCGATCTTCGAGCGCCCGCAGCAGGACTACACCCGCCGCCTGCTTGACGCCGTGAAGCGGCTGGACCGCCCGGCCCCGAAGCGGCTTGCGATGCGCGCCGCCCGCCCGACCGGGGCGCCGGTGCTGCGCGTCGAGCGGCTGGAGAAGGCGTTCGGCAGCTCCTCCGGCCTGCTCGGCCTCAAGAAGTCCTCGCTGCTCGCGGTGGCGGGCGTGACGCTGGAACTGCGCGCGGGGGAGAATCTCGGGATCGTCGGCGAGAGCGGTTCGGGCAAGACGACGCTCGGCCGCTGCATCCAGGGCGTGCACCGCGCGACGGCCGGGCGCATCCTCTACACCGGTCGCGACGGGGTCACGACCGACCTCGCGCCGCTGCCCGAGCGCGACCTGCGCGCGGCGTGGCGCGACATCCGCATGGTGTTCCAGGACCCGTTCTCCTCGCTGAACCCGCGCATGACCGTGGGCCAGATCGTCGGCGAGCCGCTGCTGCTGGCCGGCAGCCACAGCGGCGCCGCGCTGCGCCGCCGCGTGGGCGAGCTGCTCGAGACCGTGGGTCTGCCCGCCGCCGCCGCCGAACGCTATCCGCACGCGTTCTCGGGCGGCCAGCGCCAGCGCGTCGGCGTCGCCCGCGCCATCGCGCCCGAGCCGCGGGTGATCATCGCCGACGAGGCGACCTCGGCGCTGGACGTGTCGCTGCGCCTGCAGGTGCTGGACCTGCTGCTGGAGCTTCAGGAGCGGATGGGCCTGAGCTTCCTGTTCATCAGCCACGACATCGCCGTGATCCGATACTTCTGCGACCGCATCGCCGTCATGCACCGCGGCCGCATCGTGGAGACCGGCGAGACCGAGACCGTCTGCGCCGCCCCCGCCCACCCCTACACGCGCGCGCTGATGTCGGCGGTGCCCGTGCCCGACCCCCGCCTGCGCGGCCAGCGCCGGCGCCACCGCTACGACCCCGACGCCACAGGAGACGCCGCGTGAAGATCACCGAGATCCGCACCTACCTGATGCAGGTGGGCGCCCGGCCCGCGGCGCCGGGCGCGAAGCTGGGGGCCGACGCCGACTTCCGCGGCTCGCGCTGCTGGCTGTTCGTCAAGGTGCTGACCGACGAGGGCGTGGAGGGGGTCGGGGAGTGCTCCGGCTGGCCGCGCGTCATCGAGACCGCGGTGCAGGACCTGCGGAACGTCCTGATTGGCGAGGACCCCGCCCACATCGACCGCCTCTGGCACCGCATGTTGGTCGCGACGATGGGCCACGGCGTGCTCGGCACGGTCGGCGGCGGGGCGATGACCGGCATCGAGTGCGCGCTGTGGGACATCAAGGGCAAGGTCATGGGCCAGCCGGTCTGGAGCCTGCTCGGGGGCCGCTTCCGCGACCGCATCCCCGTCTATGGCCACGCCAAGACGCCGGAGCGCGCGCGCGAGTTGATGGCGAAGGGCTATCGCGGGGTGAAGGTCGCCTTCACCGGCGGGGTGGACCTCGACGAGGTGGCCGCCGTGCGCGAGGCGGTCGGCCCTGAGGTCGACGTCATGGTGGACGCCCACGGCCCCTCATGGATGACCGCGCAGGACGCCATCGCCGTCGGCCGCGCGCTGGAGCCCATGGACCTTCTGTTCTACGAGGACCCGGTGGCGCCGGAGAACCTCGACGCGCTCGCCCGCGTGCGCGACGCGGTGTCGGTGCCCCTGGCGGCCGGCGAGCGCGTCAGCACGATCTGGGGCGTCCGCCCCTACATCGAGCGCGATCTGGTGGACGTGATCCAGCCCGACACGGGCCGCGCGGGTGGCGTCAGCCAGATGCGCAAGATGGCCGCGATGGCGGAGGGGCACTTCATCACCATGGCGCCCCATTCCGGCTCGCTCGGCCCCGTCGCCGAGTTCGCCGCGCTGCATGTGATGGCGACGATCCCGAACGCGCTGATGCTGGAGCGCATCGAGTTCGACTGGCCCGGCCGCTACGAGGTGGTGCGCCCGGTCCTGCAGGTCGTGGACGGCGCGCTGCCCGTGCCCGACGCGCCGGGGCTCGGCGTGGAGATCGTCGAGGAGGAGGTGGCGCGCCATCCCGCCCGGCGCAACGTCGCCGACCTGCCCCCCGAAGACGGCCGGGCCTACGAGCCCGGCACCACCTGCGAGGCCGTCTACTTCCAGACGCGGATGCGCCGGCGCGCGCGCCTGCGTCTCACACGGGCCTGAAAGGCGCTCAGATGAAGATCGAGAGACTGCGGACGTTCATGACCCGCGACGGCCGCAGACCGCGGCTGATCGTGGCCATCGACACCGACGACGGGCTGACGGGCTGGGGCGAGTGCTACAATCACGGCCCAGACCGCGCGCTGGCGCCGGCGCTGGAGTACTACTTCGAGGTCATCGCCGGCGAGGATCCGCGCCGCATCCAGTTCCTGATGCTCAAGCTGCAGCAGCAGGCGCGCTTTCCCCCGGGCGCCGTCGGTCTGGCCGCCTTCGCCGCCATCGACCAGTGCCTGCACGACATCACCGCCAGGGCGCTGGGCGTGCCGGTCTATGCGCTGCTGGGCGGCGCGGTGCGCGACCGGGTGCAGGTCTATCTCGGCCTCTACGACGCGCCGGAGCCGCCGCAGGCGCTGGAGCGCGTCGCCGAAGTGCGCGAGCGCTACGGCTTCAACGCCTTCAAGGCGCTGCCGCTGCGCAAGCACATCCACCGCCGCCGCTGGGGCGAGGCGGTCGCGGCCTGCGTGGACTATTTCGCCGCCCTGCGGGAGGGCGCGCCGGCGGACGTGGAGTTCGCGCTCGACGCCCACGCCCAGATCTTCGAGCCGCGGCAGGCGATCCAGCTCGGCAACGCGCTGGCGCCCTATGATCCGCTGTTCCTCGAGGAGCCGATCCGGCCCGAGCACATGCCCGCCTGGGGCGCGGTCCGGGCGGCGCTGAACTGTCCCCTCGCCACGGGCGAGTCGCTCTACAACCGCTACGAGTTCCTCGCCCTGTTCGCCGCAGGCGGCGCCGACATCGCGCAGCCCGACGTCTGCGTGGTGGGCGGGCTCGCCGAAATGGTTCGCATCGCCGCCATCGCCGAGGCGCACTACGTCACCGTCGCCCCGCACAACCCCATGGGCCCGCTGGCGAGCGCGGTGAACCTGCACTTCTGCGCCGCCTGCACGAACTTCAAGATCCTCGAATACCGCCTGCCGCACGAGGCCGCCTACGTCGCCGACCCCTATCTGCCGGTCGGCGGTTTCCTCGAACTGCGCCCCGACCGGCCCGGCTGGGGCGTCGAGATCGACATGGCCGCGCTGGCCGAGGACACCTACGTCCGCTGGGAACGGACGCTGCCCGTCCGCGCCGACGGCTCGCTGGGGTATCCGTGATGGCCATCGACTTCCGCCCGCTGGTCGAGCGCCGCTTCCACGGCGGCGAGGGCCCGGTCTGGGACGACCGCCGCGGCGTGGTGTTCTTCGTCGACATGGAGGGGCCGGCCGTCCACGCGGTCGGCCTCGACGGCGCTCACCTGCGCAGCTGGGCGATGCCCGCCCTGCCCGCGTCGCTGGCGCTGGGCGAGAGCGGCCGGCTGGTGGTCGCGCTGCCCCGGCGGCTGATGCTGCTCGACCCCGACGACGGCGCGCTGAGCCTGTTCGCCGAGGTCCCAGACGTGCCCGAGCACGCGCGGCTGAACGACGGCAAGACCGGGCCCGACGGCGCCTTCTGGATCGGTTCGATGGACCTGCGGCCCGAGCGCGAGAAGATCGGCCGGCTCTACCGCGTCCACGGCGACGGCCGGGTCGAGCGGGTGCTCGACGCCTGCGCCACCACCTCGAACGGTCTGGCCTGGACGGCGGACGGGCGGGGGATGTTCCACTCCGACAGCCGCGGCATGGCGCTGGACCTGTGGGACTTCGACCCCGCGTCGGGCGCGATGTCGAACCGCCGCCGCATCGCCGAGCCCGACGAGCCCACCGGGCGGCCCGACGGCGGCGCCTGCGATGCGGCGGGGAGCTACTGGAGCGCTGGCGTCTCGGCCGGTCGGCTCAACGTCTGGTCGGAGGTGGGGCGGCTGCTGGCGCAGCACGCCACGCCGGCCCCGGCGCCGAGCATGCCCTGTTTCTGCGGCCCCGACCTGCGCACGCTGGTCGTGACGTCGCTGACGCCGGAGCCTCATCGCGCCAATCCGGCCTCGGGGATGCTGATGATCGCCGCAGCCCCGGTCGCCGGCGCGCCGGTGCGGCGCATGGCGGGGGTCTGACGGGCGCCCCGCGAGGCGTCAGACGTCGCGCAGGCGGTCCACCACGCGCCTGCGCGCCTGGCCGATGTGGAAACGCATGGACACCTCGGCCAACTCGCCGTCGCGGGCGCGCACCGCCTCCAGGATGCGGACATGCTCCTCCAGAACCTGCCGCGCGCGTTGCTCCGATCCGGTGCGCGTCAGGCCGAGCGAGACGCGCATGAAACCCAGCGTGGCGTCGTTCAGGCCCAGTTGCGTCGTGTGGAAGTACTCGTTGCCGGTGGCCTCGGCGATGGCTTCGTGGAAGGCTAGGTCGCTCTCGGGGCTGGCGACGCCGCGCTCCATCTCGCTGCGCCATGTTTCTTGCGTGCGTTCGATCCGCGCGAGCAGCGCAGGCGTGCGGCGCTCGGCGGCGAGCCGCGCGGCCGCCCCTTCCAGCGACATGCGCACCTCGAGGCACCGCAGGTAGCCGGCGAGATCGTCGGTGGCGGTGAAGCGCTTGAGCCGCGCCGCCGGCTGGTTGGCCACGAAGGTGCCGGCGCCCTGGCGCGACTGGATCAGCCCGTCGGCGCGCAGCCGCAGCAACGCCTCGCGCACGGTCGGACGCGAGGCGCCGAACATCTCGCAGATCGCCTTCTCCGTGGGCAGGCGGTCCCCGGTCTTGAGCCGGCCATCGATGAGGAAATCGAGGATGCGCCCATAGAGCCGGTCGCCCAGACGCTGACGCCCGCCGGTCGCCGGCGGATGGTGGTCCGGCCGCAATGGGTCGCGGGCCGCGCCTGACTGGCCGACGGCGTCGCCGAGGTCCTCCATCACGCACCTCCCGGCCGTCATGATTGCGCCTCGGTCGTCGGCCTGCAAGACAATTGGCCGCCCGGCGCGGCGGCGTGCGCCACGCTTGGCCTTTGCATGTCGCGTTTCTGTCGCATACATGACACGAAGCCTTCGCAGCGCAGCCATAGAACCCTCATGTCGAAACTCGAGCCATCCTCGGCGGCCATGGGAGACCGAAGCCCAGCCGCCGAGGCGCGCTCGGCGCGTGGGAGGCAGAGCATGAGCGCCCGGATCATGGTGGTCGAGGACGAGGAGGCGCTCTGCGCCTTGCTCGACTACAACCTGCAGAAAGAGGGCTTCACCGTCTCCATCTGCCAGGACGGCGAGGAGGCGCTCGTCGCCATGGCCGAGGAGAAGCCCGACCTCGTGCTGCTGGACTGGATGCTGCCGAAGGTCTCGGGCATCGAGGTCTGCCGCCAGGTGCGCATCCGCGGCGAGATGCGCGACCTGCCGATCATCATGCTCACCGCGCGGGGCGAGGAGGACGATCGCATCCGCGGCCTCGACACCGGCGCCGACGACTACCTGACCAAGCCCTTCAGCATGACCGAGCTGCTCGCCCGCGTGCGCGCGGTGCTGCGCCGGACGCGCCCCACCCTGTCGGGCGACGTGGCGACCTTCGGCGACATCATCCTCGACCGCGAGACGCGCCGCGTCCGCCGCGCCGACCGCGAGGTGCATCTGGGCCCGACCGAGTTCCGCCTGCTCGACTGCCTGCTGCAGCGCCCGGGCCGCGTGTTCAGCCGCGAGCAGTTGCTCGACCTCGTGTGGGGCCGCGACGTCTATGTCGAGGCGCGCACTGTGGACGTGCATGTGGGCCGCCTGCGCAAGGCGCTGAACGCGCGCGGCGAGCGCGACCCGATCCGCACCGTCCGCGCCTCGGGCTATGCGCTGGACGAGACCTACAACGCGGCGCCCCACGTCTGAGGCGCTCTCTGGCCACGGCGCCGAACGCGCGGTAGACCGCGCGCGACGGCGGGCCCGGAGGCGAAGATGGACGGCGATCCCACCCCCAGCGCAGCCGCGCGCCTCGGCGCGGCGGTGCATCGCGCCCCTGCGCTCAGCCGCGCCGGGCTTCTCGAACGCGCCTTCACGGCGGCCTTCGGCGGGCTGGTCTATCCCCAGATCTGGGAGGACCCGGAAGTGGACCTCGCCGCGCTGGGCGACCTGAGCGGCCAGCGCATCGTCGCCATCGCCTCGGGCGGCTGCAACGTGCTGTCCTATCTGACCGCCGACCCGGCCGAGGTGGTCGCGGTCGACCTCAACGCCCACCACGTCGCGCTGGTGCGGCTGAAGCTCGCGGCGGCGGCCCGGCTGCCCGGCTACCACGCCTTCGCCCGCTTCTTCGCCGGCGCCGCCGACCCCGCCAACGTCACCGCCTACCGCGCCCATGTCCGCGACGCGCTCGACCCCGGGACGCGCGCCTACTGGGACGCGCGCGACTGGACGCTGCGCCCGCGCATCCGCCGCTTCGCGCGGGGCTTCTACCGCTACGGCCTGCTCGGCCGCTTCATCGCGGTGGGCCAGTGGCTCGCGCGCCGCTTCGGCGTCGACCTGACGCGGCTGCTCGACCAGCGCGACCCCGCGGCGCAGGCGGCGTGGTTCGACGCCCATGTCGGCCCGCTGTTCGACCGCCCGCTCGTGCGCCGGATGACCAAGGCGCGCGCTTCGCTGTTCGGCCTCGGCATTCCGCCGGCGCAATACGACGCGCTCGCCGAGGGCCGGCCGATGGCGGAGGTGTTGCGCGAGCGACTGCGCCGGCTCGCCGTCGATTTCCCGACCGGCGACAACTACTTCGCGTGGCAGGCCTTCGGCGCAGGCTACGCGCCCGGCGACGCGGGCCCGCTGCCGCCCTACCTCCAGCGGCGGCATTGGGAGGCGGTGTCGGCGCGCGCTGGGCGGGCGAGCATCGTCAACCGCTCCCTGACCGAACGTCTGGCCGAAATGGCGCCGGGCAGCGTCGACGCGGTGGTCTTGCTCGACGCGCAGGACTGGATGAGCGACGCGATCCTCAACGCGCTCTGGGCCGCGATCACCCGCGCCGCCGCGCCGGGCGCGCGGGTGATCTTCCGCACCGCCGGCGGCCCGTCGATCCTGCCCGGGCGCGTGGAGGCGGGCGTGCTGGGGCGGTGGCGCTACGAGGCGGCGCGTTCGGCCGAACTGCACGCGCGCGACCGCTCCGCGATTTACGGCGGCTTCCATCTCTATGTCTTCGAGGGCTGACATGACCGGGCACGCCGACCTGATGGACGCGGTCTACCGCCGCCAGCGCCACATCTACGACGCCACCCGCAAGTTCTTCCTTCTGGGCCGCGACCGGCTGATCGAAGACCTCGACGCCCGCGACGGGACGTCTGTGATCGAGATCGGCTGCGGCACCGGGCGCAACCTGATCCTCGCGGCCCGCCGCTGGCCCGGCGCGCGCCTTTTCGGCGTCGACATCTCAGATCAGATGCTCGCGACGGCGCGGGAGAAGGTGGCGGCCGCCGGCCTGTCGGACCGCATCGCGCTGGCGCAGGGCGACGCGACCGGCTTCGACGCGCAAGCCCTGTTCGGGCGCGCGGCCTTCGACCGGGTCGCGTTCTCCTACAGCCTGTCGATGATCCCCGACTGGCGCGCAGCGCTCGCCGAGGGCGCGCGGCTGACCGCCCCCGGCGGCGCGCTGATGGGGGTCGATTTCGGCGACCAGCGAGGGCAGCCGGCATGGTTCCGCGCCCTGCTGCGCAAGTTCCTCGCGCAATACCACGTCGCCCCGCGCGACGGGCTGGGTCCGGCGCTGGAGGCGGTCGCGGCCGGGGCGGGGCTCGACGCCCCGGCGGTCACGCCGATCTACGGAGGATACGCCTCGCTGATGCGCGCAGCGCGGCCGGCCGCGAGCCGATGATCGCGTAGTCGAAGGCCCCCCGCTCCGCCGCCAGCCGCTGCGCCACGATGCGCGAGCGCAGGCCGTAGACCGCGACCGACAGCCCCTGCGACGCCGCGATGGCGGCCAGCGACGGCGTCCAGAACACGCGGTGCACGCAGACACCGTCGATGCGCGGCGGCAGCGTGGTGATGCCGCGGCTGCGCGAGATCAGCTTGACGTTGATGTTGTGCCGGTTGGGCTTGTCGAGCCTGGGCGTGAAGTTCGCGGCCGACCAGAAATAGGGGAAGACGTTGGTCAGATAGAGGCTCTGCAGCCGCCCCTGCGGCGCCCGCGCCGCGACGATGGGTGCGATGCAGTAGAGGATCTTCGCGCTGGGCAGCGCATCGCGGATCGCGTCCACCTCCGCGGCGTGCCAGCAGGCGAACAGGACGTCGCGCTCCATGCCCCGCGCCGCCACCAGCCGCGCGGCGGCGACGGCGGCGGTGACGCACTTCACGTCGAGCAGCAGCCGGCGCGGCGCGCGGCTCAGCGCGGCGATGACGTCGAGCGCGGCTTCCAGACTGTCGCTGGACGAGCGACGGCGCAGCCCGCGGAAGACCGGCGCGTGGTCGACGACGAGACGCCCGCGAGCGTCCAGCCGGAGGTCGAGCTCCAGCCCGTCGAAACCGAAAATGAGGGCGGGATCCAGCGCCTCAGCCGGCTCTCCGTCCCGAAACACCCGATGGGCGATGAACTGCATCCGCCTTTCCGTTCGTGCGCTGCTTCAAGAGATAGCCGAGCCTGCGCGCGAGGGCGACGGCAGATCGCGTCGACACCGAAAATTCATGGGCGCCGGTCCCGGTTGCGCCCTGCCGGCGCTGGGGGCAGAGTGCGGCTCCGCAGAACGCCCGAGGTCCGACATGGCGCGCCGTCCCGTGGTCCTGTGCATCCTCGACGGCTGGGGTCTGCGCGCCGAGAGCGAGGGCAACGCCGTCGCGCTGGCCCGGACGCCGGTCTTCGACGGCCTGATGGAGAGCCGTCCCAGCGCCCGGCTTGCCGCCAGCGGCGAGCATGTGGGCCTGCCGGCGGGCCAGATGGGCAATTCCGAGGTCGGCCACACCAACATCGGCGCCGGCCGGGTGGTGTGGATGGACCTGCCCCGGATCGACCGCGCCATCGCCTCTGGCGCCTTCCGCTCCAACCCCACCCTGCGCGCCTTCGCCGCCCGGCTGCGCGAGAGCGGGGGGACGGCGCATGTCATGGGCCTGATGAGCCCCGGCGGCGTGCACGCGCACCAGCGCCACATGGCCGCCGCCCTCGCCGCCCTGGCCGAGGAAGGGGCGCCGGCGGTGGTCCACGCCTTCCTCGACGGTCGCGACGTGGCGCCGAAAAGCGCGCATGAGCATCTCGCCGCTTTCCGCGCCGAGGCGCCCGAAGCGCGCATAGTCACCGTCGCGGGCCGCTTCCACGCCATGGACCGCGACAACCGCTGGGAGCGGGTGCAGGAGGCCTGGCGAACCATCGTCCGCGGCGAGGGCGCGCGCGCCGAAAGCGCCGAGGCCGCCATCGCCGCCGCCCATGCCCGCGACGAGACCGACGAGTTCGTCTCGCCGACCGCCATCGGCGACTACGCCGGGATGCGCGACGGCGACGGGGTGCTGTTCTGCAACTTCCGCGGCGACCGGGCCCGGGAGCTTCTCTCAGCCCTCGGCGACCCGGACTTCGACGCCTTCGACCGCGGGACGCCGCCGGAGCTCGCCGAGCTGTGCGGCATGGTCAGCTATTCCGAGCGGCACGACACGTTCATGTCGGCGCTCTTTCCCTCCGAGCCGGTGCGCAACACGCTGGGCGACTGGGTGGCCCAGCAGGGCCTGCGCCAGTTCCGCATCGCCGAGACCGAGAAGTATCCGCACGTCACCTTCTTCCTGAACGGCGGCGCCGAGACGCCCTTCGAGGGCGAGGATCGCCACATGGCGCCGAGCCCGAAGGTGCGGACCTACGACCTCGCGCCCGAGATGGCGGCGGCGGAGGTTCAGCAGCATCTGGTCGCGGCGATCGCGTCGGGGACCTACGACCTGATCGTGGCGAACTTCGCCAACCCCGACATGGTGGGCCACACCGGCGACCTCGCCGCGGCGATCAGGGCGGTCGAGACGGTGGACGCCGCGCTGGGCGCCGTCGTGATGGCTCTGGAGCAGGCCGGCGGCGCGATGCTGGTGCTGGCCGACCATGGCAATTGCGAGACGATGATCGACCCCGAGACCGGCGGTCCCCACACCGCGCACACGCTGAACCCGGTCCCGGTGATCCTCGTGGGCGGCCCGTCCTCGGCGAAGCTGGCCGACGGGCGGCTGGCCGACGTCGCGCCGACCGCGCTGGCGCTGATGGACCTCGACCCGCCGACCGAGATGACCGGTCGCAACCTCATCGAGCGCCGGTGATGCGCTTAGCGCTGCTCGCCGCCGCCGCTCTCGCCCTCGCCGCGCCGAACCTCGCCGCGCCGGCCCTCGCCGCCGACGCCCGGGCCGAGGCCGCGGTGCGCCGCAGCGCCGCGGTGGCCGCCGCGGAGACGGATCTCGCCGCCGCCCGCGCCGCCCTGCGCGTGCTGGCCCGTAGCGAGGCCGAGGCGCAGGCCGCGCTCGCCGGCGCCATGGCGGACGGGCTCGCGGCCCGCGCCGCGCTGGAGCGTCTGGGCGCCGCGCCGCCGCTGGCGTGGCGCGCCCATCCGGAGGGGCCGCTCGCCGCGGCGCGGGCGGCGGTCGTGCTGGCCGGCGCCGCGCCGGCGCTGGCGGCGCGAACGCAGGCCTTGCGCGCGCGCATCGACGATCTGGCCGCGTTGAGCGTGGCGGGGGCTGAGGCCGCTGCGCGCCTGCGCGCCGCCCATGCGGCGCTGACCGCCGGTCGCGCGAGCCTCGCCGAGGGGCGCGACCCCGCGCCGCAGCAGGACGCTTCCGCCGTCTCGCTGGCGGCCGCGCTCGCGGCGCTTGCCCGCGCCGAGGTCGAGGACGGCCCGCCCACGCCGCGCCCGGCCCCTTGGCCGCTGGCGGCGTCCGCCGTGAGCCCCGGCCCGGGCGGCGCGGCGGCCCTGTCCGCAGCTCCCTATGCGGTGGCGCGCGCGCCGTGGGTGGCCACGCTGCGCTTCGCCGGCCGCGCGGGCGGCCCCGGGCTGACGGCGGTGCTGGAGCCCGAGGCCGGCGTGCTGGTGGCGGTGCAGGGCCTCGGCGAGATATGGCGGCCGACCGGCGCGACGCTCGCCGCGGGCGAGGCTTTCGGCGCTCTGGGCGGGCCGCCGCCGGCCGCCGACGAGTTTTTGATCGACGCCACCGCCGCGACGGGGACGCTTTCCGACGAGACGGTCTATGTTAGTGTGCTGCGGGGCGGAGCGCCCGAGGATCCGGCGGCGTGGTTCGCCGCGGCGGACGAAAGGACGGACGGATGATGCGACGGTTTGCGTTTGCGGCGCTCGGGGGGGCTGCGGTCGGCGCCGTGCTGGTCGCCCAGCTCGGCGGTCCGCTGGCCGCCCAGCAGACCAGCAGCCGCTCGACATACGAGCACCTCGACCTGTTCGGCGACATCTTCGAGCGCGTCCGCAGCTCCTATGTGGAGCAGGTGGACGAGCGCAAGCTGATCGAGAGCGCCATCAACGGGATGCTGGCCTCGCTCGATCCCCATTCATCCTACCTGGCGCCCAAGTCCTTCGAGGACATGCGCGTTCAGACCCGCGGCGAGTTCGGCGGGCTCGGCATCGAGGTCACCATGGAGGAGGGGCTGGTCAAGGTCGTGGCCCCCATGGACGAGACCCCCGCCGACCGCGCCGGCGTGCTTGCGGGCGACCTGATCACCCACATCGACGGCGAGGCGGTGCTGGGTCTGACGCTGTCGGACGCAGTGGAGCGGATGCGCGGGCCGGTCGGCTCGACAATCAAGCTGTCAATCGCGCGCAACGGACTGGACAACACGCTCGACATCGAGATCACCCGCGACGTCATCCGCATCCGCGCCGTGCGCGCCCGCGTCGAGGGCGACGTCGGCGTGCTCCGCCTGACCACCTTCAACGAGCAGACCTACGACAACCTGGTCGCGGGCATCGAGGAGATCGCCCAGGAGCTCGGCGGTCACGACAAGGTGAAGGGCTATGTCATCGACCTGCGCAACAACCCCGGCGGCCTGCTGAACCAGGCCATCGCGGTGTCGGACGCCTTCCTCGACAAGGGCGAGATCGTCTCAACCCGCGGTCGCGACATGCGCGACAGCGAGCGCCACAACGCCAAGCCGGGCGACCTGACGCGCGGCAAGCCCATCGTCGTGCTGATCAACGAAGGGTCCGCCTCGGCGTCGGAGATCGTGGCCGGCGCCCTGCAGGATCATCGCCGCGCCATCGTCGTCGGCGCCAAGAGCTTCGGCAAGGGCTCGGTGCAGACGATCATGCCCCTGTCGGGCCAGGGCGCCATGCGCCTGACGACGGCGCGTTACTACACCCCCTCGGGCCGCTCGATCCAGGCGCTGGGCATCGAGCCCGACATCCTGGTCGAGCAGCGCCGCCTGAACGGCGACGCCGAGCCGCCGGCGCGGCCCAGCCGCTCCGAGGCCGACCTGCGGGGCAGCCTGCAGAACGTGCTGACCGACGAGGAGCGCGAGCAGTGGGAGGCCGAGCGCAAGCGTCACGAGGCCACGCAGCGCCTGCGCTCGGAGGATCTGCAGCTCGCCTATGCGCTCGACCTGCTGACCGGCCTCGCCGTCTACGGCATGGCGCAGTGATCCAGCGCGGCCGGCGCTCGCGCCGGCCGCCGCGCCGAGGCCCGCCATGCTGTCCGAATCCGACTATCTGACGTTGCCCTATCGCCCCTGCGTCGGCCTCGTGCTCATCGGTGCGGGAGGGCGCGTCTTCGCCGGCCAGCGCATCGACAACCCGGGTCCCGCCTGGCAGATGCCGCAGGGCGGCGTGGACGATGGCGAGACGCCACGCCAGGCGGCCCTGCGCGAACTGGAGGAGGAGACCGGCGCTCCGGCGCGGCTGGTCGAGGTGCTGCGCGAGGGGACCGACTGGATCCCCTATGACCTGCCCCGCGAGCTGGCCGGCACGCTGTGGAAGGGCCGCTATCGGGGTCAGACCCAGAAGTGGTTCGCGCTGCGCTTTCTCGGGCAGGACCGCGACATCGACATCGCGCGCAAGCACGCCGAGTTCAGCCGCTGGGCCTGGATGGCGCCGGACGACCTGATCGAGCGCATCGTCCCGTTCAAGCGCGACACCTACGCCCGGGTCTTCGCCGACTTCGCCGATCTTCTGCGCGAGGGCGCCCTCGACGGGCGCTGAGGCGCCGGGCAGGGTCGGTCGTCGGCGGCGCTGGCGCCGCCGACATCAGTTGGGGGCTCAGCCGGCCCCGAAGTTCCACCAGCCGCGACGCTTGGGGCGCGGGGCGCCGGCCTCCTCCGCCGCGGTGACGACGGGCTCGGGTTCGGGCGTCGCGACGACGGGATCTGCCCCCGTCTCCGCCGCGACAGCAGACTCCGGGGCGGTTTCCGGCGCTGGCGCGCCGGCGGGCTTGGCGGCGGGCTCAGGGGCGGGTTCCGGCGCGGCCTGCTGCGTGTCGGCGGCCGGCTTCTCCGCCGTCTTGCGCGTGCGCCGGCGCTTCGGCTTGGCCTCCGGCTCGGGAGCAGGCTCGGCCGCGGTGGCTTCGGGGGCCGCGCCCTCGGCTTCGGGCGCCGGTTCCGGCGTCGCCGCGACGTCCGGTTCGTCCGTCCTCGGCTCGGCCGTCCTGGGCTCGTCCTCCACGGGGCCGGCTGTCACGGGCTCTGGATCGTCGGTCTCGGCCCGGGCGCCTTTCGCTTCGCCGACCTCGGGCCCGAAGGCGCCGTCAGCGATCTCCATGGGCTCGTCCTCGCCGTCGGGGCCCATCACCGTCATGCCGGCCGCGCCGTTGGCTCCCTCGTCCTCGCGCCGCCGCCGGCGACCGCCGCGCTTGCCGCGCCGGCGCTTCGCGCGGCTGGCGCTGTCGTCGTCGTCGCGACGCGGGGCGGGGCGCTCGCCCGGCCGCGTGGCAGGCGCCGCAACCTCGGCGACGCTCTCGTCGTCATCGTCTCCCTCGTCGGGCCCGCGAGGGTCCTCAAGGGCGGCGAAGGCGGTCTCGGCGCGGATGGCCGGCGGCGCAGCGGGGATCGCAGGGCGGATCGGCGCCGGGCCCTGACGCTCCAGCTTGTGCTCGGGGCTCACCAGCGACGGGTCGCCCTCGACGAACACGCGCATCCCGTAGCGCGTCTCGATGGCGAGCAGGTGGTCGCGCTTCTGGTTGACGATGTAGTTGGCCACCGCCACCGGCGCGCGCACCTTCACTTCGGCGGCGCGCTTGCGCACCGCCTCCTCCTCGACCTCGCGCAGGATGGCGAGCGCGAGGTTGCCGTCGGAGCGCACCAGGCCCGTGCCATGGCAGTGGGGACAGGCGGCCGTTGTCGCCTCCAGCATCCCCGGCCGCAGCCGCTGGCGGCTGAGCTCCATCAGCCCGAAGGCGGAGATGCGGCCCATCTGGATGCGCGCCCGGTCCGACGCCAGCCGGTCCTTGACCCGCTTCTCGACCGCGGCGTTGTTGCGCCGCTCGTCCATGTCGATGAAGTCGATGACGATGAGCCCCGCGAGGTCGCGCAGGCGAAGCTGGCGCGCCACCTCGTCCGCCGCCTCGAGGTTGGTCTTGAGCGCGGTCTCCTCGATCGAGCCCTCGCGGGTCGAGCGGCCCGAGTTGACGTCGATGGCCACCAGCGCCTCGGTCACGCCGATCACGATGTAGCCGCCGGACTTCAGCTGCACGGTCGGGTTGAACATCGAGGCGAGATAGCTCTCGACCCCGTGGCGGCTGAACAGCGGCGTGCTGTCCTTGTATTGCTGGACCGCCTTGGCATGGCTCGGCATGAGCATGCGCATGTAGTCCTTGGCCTCGCGGTAGGCCTCCTCGCCCTCCACGAGGATCTCGTCGATCTCCTTGGCGTAGAGGTCGCGGATGCAGCGCTTGATCAGGCTGCCTTCCTCGTAGATCAGCGCCGGAGCGATCGACTTCAGCGTCAGCGTGCGGATCTCCTCCCACTGGCGCAGCAGGAATTCGTAGTCGCGCTTGATCTCGGCCTTGGTGCGCTGGCTGCCCGCGGTGCGGATGATGATGCCCATGCCCTTCGGCAGATCGAACTCCGACGCGATCTCCTTGAGCTTCTTGCGGTCGTCGGCGCTGGTGATCTTGCGGCTGACGCCGCCGCCGCGGGCGGTGTTGGGCATCAGCACGCAATAGCGGCCGGCGAGGCTGAGATAGGTGGTCAGCGCGGCGCCCTTGTTGCCGCGCTCCTCCTTGACGACCTGGACCAGCATGATCTGCCGGACCTTGATCACCTCCTGGATCTTGTAGCTGCGCGGGCGAAGGCGCCGGACCGGGGTCTCGTCCTCGGCCCGCGTCGCGCCGACGTTCTCCGGCGCCGCCTCCGGCGCGTTCTCGGCCTCGGGCTCGGCGCGCGCGGTCTCGACAGGCGCGGTCTCGACCGGCGCGGCTTCGGCTGAATCCTCTGCGACGACCTCTGGGGCCGCCTCCTCCTTGGCCTCGCCGCGACGACGCCGGCGGCGGCGCGCGGGCTTGGCCGGCTCGGCTTCCGCTCCGGCCGTCGCGTCCTGCGCGTCCGCCGGCGCATAGTCCTCGGAGACCGTCTCGGCGTCGTCGGTTCCCGCGCTCTCGGCGATGGACGACGGACCGGCGGCGCGGTCTTGCTCGTCCGTCGCATCGCCGTCCCCGGCCGGCGTGTCGCCGTCCCCTGCCGGGATCGCGGGTTCGGCGTCGGAAGCCGCTTCGTCGGGGGCTGTTTCGTCCGGGGCTGTTTCGGCGGAGGCCGTCTCGGGTTCGGGCGCCGCGACGTCCGCCGCCGCCTGATCCGCCCCCTCGTCCGGGGTCGCGTTCTCGCCTGCCGCGTCGGCCTTCGTCTCGCCGCGGGCGCGGCGGCGTCGGCGTTCGGGCTTCGGCTTGGGCGCCGGACGGCGTTCCTCCTCGGTGTCCTCCTCGCTCTGCTCGGCCTCCTCCGCCGCCAGCAGCGCCTCGCGGTCGGCCCGCGGAATCTGATAGTAGTCGGGGTGGATCTCCGAGAAGGCGAGAAAGCCGTGCCGGTTTCCGCCGTACTCGACGAAGGCCGCCTGCAGCGAGGGTTCTACCCGCGTGACCTTCGCCAGATAGATGTTGCCGGATATCTGGCGCTTGGCGCTTGACTCAAAGTCGAATTCCTCAACCTTGGCGCCGTCCACGACCACGATCCGGGTTTCCTCCGGGTGGGTCGCATCGATGAGCATTTTCTTGGGCATCGTTCCGCAATGAATAGTCGCCGGCGCGCCGTGGCGTGGGCCGGGCGAAGGGTGTGTCGGAAAGGGCTGGGCGCGCGTCGCGGGGCGCGGCCGGGCCGCCCCTCGGGGCGGCGGATCGGTCGCTGTCGGCCATCGCTCGTCGCATGTCGCCCTCGAAGTCGGCCGCGCCGCGGAAGGCGGTGCGCCTGGGATGCGGACAGCGGCGCGTTGGCGCCGCTCCGGGGCGTTCTGTCCGCGGTTGCGCCCGACGGGCGACCGCGAACCTGTCCGCCATTCCCCGGAAAAACAGGTCGCGCACGGGACGGAGGCGGTAGACCGACCATCGTCGGCGGGCGTCACAGTCCAGCGCGCGGGCACCTTAGACATGTCGTCCGCGCCGTGACAACGACTTTGTATGCGCCACAACCCGCGCAGGTTGACCACGAACCCCGCCGCACGCGATCCTCTCAGCGCCGCAGCGACGGACCGGTTCAGGTGATCCTCCGCCTTTTCGCTCTCTCCACCGCCATGCTTCTGGCGCTCCTCGGGCCCGCCGGCGCCGCGCCGGAGGCCGCCGACGCGCCCATCGTCGTGTCGCGGGTCGAGATCGGCGCGGATGGCGCGACGGTCACGCTGCGCCTCGACCGCGCCGTGGAGCCGAGCGCGGCGGGGCTCGACGATCCGCCCCGGCTGCTGGTGGATCTGCCGCTCGCGGAATGGCGCGCGGCGCCCGCGGCGCCGCAGGCGGCGGGCCTCGCGCGCGGGCTGCGCTGGGGTCTGGCGCGGCCCGGCGTCTCGCGTCTCGTCGTCGATCTGGGCGCGCCGGCGCATCTGGCCGCGAGCCGGGTGACGCCGGAGGGCGACGGCGCGCTCCTGACGCTGCGCCTCGCCCCCGGCTGGGCGTCCGCGCCGCCGCCGACCGAGGGCCCGGCCCGACCCGTCGTGGCGCTCGACCCGGGGCATGGCGGGCTCGACCCCGGCGCGGTGCGCGACGGGCTGGTGGAGAAGGCGTTGACGCTGGCCTTCGCGCGCGATCTCGCCCCGCTGCTGGAGGCCAAGGGCTTCGCGGTCGTGCTGACGCGGGAGGGCGACGAGACCGTGGGCCTCGCCTCCCGTCTGGCGCGGGCCCGGGCGGCCGGGGCGGCGGCGCTGCTGTCGCTGCACGCCGACGCCGCGCCCCAGCCCCATGTCGCCGGCGTCAGCGTCTACACCCTGTCCGCGCGCGCCTCCGACGCCATGGCCGCGGCGCTCGCCGCCGGGGCTGCCCCCGAGGCCGTGGTGGGGCCGGGGGCCTTCGCCGGCGCGGAGAGCGACCTCGTGGCCGCCCTGACCGGCCTCGCGCGGCGCGACAACGCGGCGGCGTCGGCGCGGCTCGGGGCCGAACTGCTCGCCGCGCTGGGCGCGCGGACGCCGACGCTGCCGGGTCGGCCGCTGCGCGCGGCGGCGTTTCGCGTCCTGGCCGCGCCCGACCTTCCGGCGGCGCTGATCGAACTCGGCTTTCTCTCCAACGCCGGAGACCGGGAGCGTCTCGCCGACCCCGCCTGGCGGACGGACGCGGCGGCGGCGGTCGCGCAGGGCGTGGCGCGCTGGTTCTCGGCGCAATGAGCGCGGGGCCGCTGAATTTGCCCCGTTGACGCCCTATGCTCTATGGCAGGGTGGCGTTGGGGATTCTTGCGGGCGAGGCGGCGGGCTTATGCTGCGACTGATCGGCGGACTGTTCAGCTTCGGGGCTCTGGCGGCGATCGCCGCCATGGCGGGCGTCGGCATGGTCGTCTGGATGTACGACCGCGACCTGCCCGACCACGCCAGCCTCGCCGCCTACGAGCCCGCGACGTTGAGCCGAGTCTACTCCGGCGAGGGCCGCCTGCTGGCGGAGTTCGCGCGCGAGCGCCGCATCTTCGCGCCCATCGAGGAGATCCCGCAGGTCGTCAAGGACGCCTTCATCTCCGCCGAGGACAAGAACTTCTACAACCACCCCGGCATCGACGCGACAGGCATCGCCCGCGCCGCGCTGGCCAACCTGCAAGCGCTGCGCGCAGGCGACAGCCGGCTTGAGGGCGGATCGACCATCACCCAGCAGGTGATGAAAAACTTCCTTCTGACCTCCGACCGCTCCATCGAGCGCAAGATCAAGGAGGCGATCCTCTCGATCCGCATCGAGCAGGCGCTGAGCAAGGATCGCATCCTCGAACTTTATCTCAACGAGATTTTTCTCGGCCAGAACGCCTACGGCGTCGCCGCGGCGGCGCAGCGCTATTTCGGCAAGACGCTGGAGGACCTGACGATCGGCGAGGCGGCCTATCTCGCCGCGCTGCCCCAGGCGCCGAGCATGCTGCATCCGGTGCGCCAGCGCGCGCGCGCCGAGGAGCGGCGCAACTACGTGCTGCGGCAGATGTTCGAGAACGGCAACATCACCGAGATCGACCTGCTGACCGCGCGCATGGAGCCGCTGCGCACCCTGTTCGACGGCGACATGGAGACGCGCGTCGCCCGCCCCTCCCGGCCCGACCATTTCTCCGAGGAGGTGCGGCGGCAGATGGCCGCCAACCTCGGCGCCGAGATGCTGCTGGACGGCGGCCTGACCATCCGCGCGACCGTCGATCCCGACCTGCAGGCGATCGCGGGGCAGGCGCTGCGCGAGCAGTTGATCGCCTTCGACCGCGCCCAGGGCGGCTACGGCGGCCCGCTGACGACGCTGGCCGCCGAGCGCGCGACGCCCGAGCGCTGGGCCGAGGCGCTGGCCGCCACCCCGGCGGTGCGCGACGTCCCCGGCTGGCGGCCGGCGGTGGTGCTGTCGGTCGGCGAGCGCAGCGCGACGGTGGGCGTGGAGGGCGAGGCGGAGCCGGTCTCGCTGCCCTTCTCCTCGGTGCGCGAGTGGGCGCGCCGGCGCGGGCGCGACGGCTCGGTCGGTCCCCGGCCGCAGACGCCTGCGGATGTCTGGGAAGTGGGCGACGTCATCATCGTGGAGCGCGAGGGCGACGGCTGGCTGATGCGCCAGGCCCCGGAGGTCCAGGGCGCCGTCATGGCCATGGAGATCGAGACGGGTCGCGTGCTCGCCATGCAGGGCGGTTTCTCGCACGACGCCTCGGTGTTCAACCGCGCCACCCAGGCGCTGCGCCAGCCCGGCTCCGCCTTCAAGCCCTTCGTCTACGCCGCGGCGCTGGAGCGGGGGCTGACGCCGGCCTCGGTGATCCTCGACGCGCCCGTGGTGGTGGACACCGGCGGCGGGGTCTGGAAGCCGC
Source organism: Rubrimonas sp. (assembly GCA_036735545.1). Taxonomy (GTDB): domain Bacteria; phylum Pseudomonadota; class Alphaproteobacteria; order Rhodobacterales; family Rhodobacteraceae; genus Rubrimonas. The sequence continues at coordinate 34,624 of DAINOD010000012.1, forward strand.
AGAACGCCTCGGGGCGCTTCTACGGCCCCTCGCCGATGCGGGTGGGGCTGGAGCTGTCGCGCAACCTGATGACGGTGCGGCTGGCGCAGGAGATCGGCATGGACGTGGTCGCCGACTACGCCGAGCGCTTCGACGTCTACCGCGACATGCCGCACTTGCTGTCCTATGCGCTGGGCGCCGGCGAGACGACGCTGAGCCAGATGGTCGCCGCCTACGCCATGTTCGCCAACGGCGGCCGGCGCATCGAGCCGACGCTCGTCGACCGGGTGCAGGACCGCCACGGCCGCACGATCTGGCGCCATGGCGCGCGCATCTGCGGCCCCTGCGCCGAGCCCTACGCGGAGGGCGCGCGCGCGCCGGAGCCCGCGCAGACCGGCGAGCAGGTGCTCGACCCCGTCACCGCCTACCAGATCGTCTCGATGCTCGAGGGCGTGGTGACCCGCGGCACCGCCACGCGCCCCTTCGCCGGCATCGAGGCCGCGGTGGCCGGCAAGACCGGCACGACGAACGACGCCAAGGACGTCTGGTTCGTCGGCTTCACGCCCTCGATCGCGGTGGGCTGCTACATCGGCTACGACGAGCCGCGCGGCCTCGGCGCGCGCGCCTTCGGCGGCACGCTCTGCGCGCCGGTGGTCGCGGCCTTCATCCGCAAGGCCTACGAGGACCGCCCCGTCGACCGCTTCGCGGCGCCGCCCGGGGTGGAGTTCGTCACCGTGAACCGCTGGAGTGGCCGGCCGACCGGCGGCTCCCCCGGCGGCGACGCCATCGCCGAGGTGTTCCGCGCCGGCTGGGGACCCTCGGCCTTCGCGGGCGACGTGATTGGGGCGGGCGACTTCTTCTACGACGGCGGCGATCTGCCTGCGACGCTCGACGGGGACGCGCCCGCCGCGCCGACCGGCGACGCCGCGCGCCGCCAGACGCCGGCGATCAGCGGCGCCTTCGGCGCGCCGGGCGGGTTGTATTAAGAACGGGACGGCGCGCGAAGCGGCGTCAGATCGGCCCGATCCACATGCCGCGGCGCGGCGACACGAGCCCGCCGGCGACCCAGCCGGCGACGAAACCGCCCAGATGCGCCTCCCACGCCACGCCGCCGCCCTCGCCGTCGCCGAAGCCGATGGACAGGAGCACATTGACCGCCGCCAGCGCCAGCAGCGTGCTCCAGAACCGCCGCTTGGGCAGGTCCGCTCCCGCGACGTAGCGCCACTCCCACCGCTTCATCGCCCCCAGGAACCCGAACAGCGCGCCCGAGGCCCCGACCATGGGGATGAACTGCCGCCCGGTGTCGGCGATCAGCCCGAAGGTCAGCGCCCCGGCGACCGCCGTGACGAGGAACAGGACGAGCATCGCCCCTTCGCCCACCGCCCGGCACAGATGCGAGCCCAGCGCGACGAACACCGCGGTGTTCATGGCGAGATGCAGCAGGCCGCCGTGGAAGAAGGCATGGGTGACGAAGGACCAGATCAGCTGCGCGCTGACCTCCTGCCCGGACAGCGCCGCCTCGAAATAGAGCTCGAAGAAGGCGAACTGCCGGTAGGCCGCGAAGCGCAGCCCGCGCGGCAGGACGCCGAGGTCCGAGGCTGTCAGCACGGCCTCGATCACGACGAAGGCGCCGGCGATCGCCAGCACGAGCGGGGGAGCGCCGCTCCTCACGAAGCGGCGGCCCGCGGGACACCGTCCCCGGCGCGGCCGGCTTGACCCCCTCGGACGCCACGGCGATAAGGCGCGCGCCATGGCGGGGGGGGGCGGCGATGTCGAGTGCGGCTGGGCATGTTCAGCGTGTGTTTTCGGGGGTCCAGCCCTCGGGGAACCTTCATCTGGGCAATTACCTCGGCGCGGTCAAACGCTTCGTGGAGCTTCAAGGGCGCGGCATAGAGACCGTCTACTGCGTCGTCGACCTCCACGCCATCACCGTTCCGCAGGATCCCGCGGCGTTGACCCGCGCGATCCGCGAGCTGACTGCGGCCTTTCTCGCCTGCGGGCTCGACCCGAAGCGCTCCATCGTCTTCAACCAGAGCCAGGTCTCCGGCCACGCGGAACTCGCGTGGCTGTTCAATTGCGTGGCGCGGGTCGGCTGGCTGAACCGCATGACGCAGTTCAAGGAAAAGGCGGGCAAGGACCGCGAAGGCGCCTCGGTGGGTCTCTACGCCTACCCGGTGCTGATGGCCGCCGACATCCTGCTCTACAAGGCCACGGCCGTGCCGGTCGGCGAGGACCAGAAGCAGCACCTCGAGCTCGCCCGCGACATCGCCGCCAAGTTCAACCTCGACTTCGGCGCGCCGGACTTCTTTCCCCTGCCCGAGCCGCTGATCGAGGGCGAGGCGACCCGCGTGATGTCGTTGCGCGACGGCTCCAAGAAGATGTCGAAATCCGATCCGTCCGACCTCAGCCGGATCAATCTCACCGACGACGCCGACGCCATCGCCATGAAGATCCGCAAGGCGCAGACCGACCCCGAGCCCCTCCCGGACTCGGTCGAGGGCCTCGCCGGACGCCCCGGCGCGGACAATCTCGTCGGCGTCTACGCGGCGCTGGCCGACACCACCAAGGCGGCGGTGATCGCGGAATGGGCGGGCAAGCCGTTCTCCGCCTTCAAGCCGGCGCTGGCCGATCTGGCCGTGGACCGCATCGCGCCCATCGCGGGGCGGATGCGCGACCTGCTCGCCGATCCGGGCCACATCGACGCGGTGCTGGCCGACGGCGCCGCGCGGGCCGACGCCATCGCTGCGCCCAACGTGCGCGAGGCCTTTGCGCTGGCCGGGCTGCTGCGCACGCGGGCCTGAGATCGGGGCGGCCTGGGATCGGGGCGGCCTGGGATACGGAGACCCGGAGACGGCGCTCAGTTCAGCGCCGCGGGGGCGGGGCGCGCCGGGACGTGCAGCTCCAGCAGTCGCGCGGGCGGGACGTCGGGCGCCGACGCGGCGGCCTCGGCCCCTTCCGGCGCGGCGAGGCCGGCGAGCGGGGCCGGGTCGTCGCCGCCGCGCGCCGGCGGCGTGAGCACCGCCTCGCCCAGCAGGCGTTCCGCGACGCCGCCGAGCGTCAGCGCCGCCTCGCGGTCGGCCTCGTCGTGGAACCGCACCTCAGGCATCGGCGTGCTGTCCGTCGCAGGGACGCGCTCCGCCGGTGGAAAGCCCCAGGCGCGGATCGCGGTGTCGAGCCGCGCCAGATCGCGCGCCTCCACCCCGTCCTCGACATGCAGCACCACGCGATAGGGCGGGTCGGCGGCGGCGATGGCGGCGACCCGCGCCGTCTCCGCCAGGGCCAGCATGCTGTCCTCGGCGAAGCCGGCTTCCGCCTCCGCCTCGCGGAACGCCATCTGCGACTCAGGCGGCGGGGGCGCCATCACGCCGTGGGCCCAGCCGGCGGCGAAGGCGAGCAGAACGAGCAGCCCCATGGCGACGGCGCCCTCTGCGCGGTGGCGCCAGATCGAGCCCCGGCCGAGGGCCGCGGCGTGCGCCGGCGGCGGGGCGGTTCGGCCCGGCGCAGGGCGCATGGCCTGGTGTCGCGGGTCCGCCACAAGGCGCGGCGGCGCCGGCGGCGTCAGCGGCCGCGCCGGCGCGCGGGCGGGAGGCTCCGGCGCCGTCGAGCGTTCGGCCAGGATCGACTCGAACCGCTCCCAGACCTGTTCGCCGGGCGCGCCGCTCCCGTCCGCGTCGGTCGCGGCGCCGAAGGCTGCGTCCGAGGCGGCCGGCGATCCGTCCTTGTCTGCGTCGCGCTGGGTCATCGGCCGCAGCTATCCTCGGGTTGCCCGTGCGCGCAAGCCTAGCGCGACGACGCGTTTTCTCCAAACGCCGCGCGGTTGCGCGCGGCGGCGGGAGGGTCTAGCTGTCGCGGCGGACGGTCGGATGGCCGCGCCGCGCACCGGGTCCCGGCCCGGCGCGGGGTGAGGAAAGTCCGGGCTCCACGGGAACACGGCGCCGGGTAACGCCCGGCCGGCGGTCTTCGGGCCGTCGAGGGAAAGCGCCACAGAGAGCAGACCGCCGCGATCTCGGGTTCGCCGGGGATCGCGGCAAGGGTGAAAGGGTGGGGTAAGAGCCCACCGCGCCCCCGGCGACGGGGGCGGCATGGCAAGCCCCGCCGGGAGCAAGATCGAGAAGGGGCCGCGCATCGGGTGTTCCCGCCCGGCGGCCCGGGTTGATCGCGAGAACCCGCCGGCGACGGCGGGTCCAGACGAATGGCCATACAGGGGGTCGCGAGGCCCCCGGACAGAACCCGGCTTACAGACCGTCCACCCCCCAACCCACCGCAAGGGCGCAACCGAAAGGGAACGCTGTTGGTAAATTTTGGAACAAAGTATGAATAGAGGGGCCATTCCCATGGCTGCGCCGCCGGATATGGCCCGCTTGACTGTGAAATGGGATGTCAGCCCATGTTTTGTCATTGCCAGGCATCGAATCCCGTGCCATAACCATCTCACGACGACGCCGGGTGAACACAATAAGACCAGAGGCAGGTCACGCAGGCCGCCCGGCGGCGAGATCGATGGACGGGGCGACCGCCAGAAGGCGGCGATGCGCGAAGTCGGTGGCGCGAAGGGGCAGTCGGACGGGTCGCGCGCTGCGAATGGCGCGCGGCCCGTTTCGTTTCGGAGGGGCCGGCCCGGGCGACGTCCGGGCGTGGGGATGTCGGGATCGGCGGCGCGGGCATGCGGCTCTTCTCCTCGAACGCCACCAACCGGATCGACGCCAAGGGGCGCGTCTCGATCCCTGCCGCCTTCCGCAAGGTGCTGGAGCAGGAGGAGACCCCCGGCGTCGTGCTGATCCCCGAGCTCGAGGGGCTGCCGACGATCGAGGGCATGGGCCAGTCCCGGCTGGAGCAGTTCGCCGCCGCGATCGAGGAGCGCGATTCGCTCGACGAGATCACCTATGCGCTGAAGGTCGCGATCCTCGGCGAGGCGCGACAGCTCCAGATCGACGACGCCGGCCGCATCGTGCTGGGCCAGGACCTGCGCGAGATAGCGGGTCTGACCGGCGAGGAGGCCCTTTTCGTCGGTCTCGGCCGCACCTTCCAGATATGGAATCCCGCGGCCTACGCCGAGCGGCGCGCGGCGCTGAAGAAGATGCAGCTCGAGAACATGACCGCGCTGAAGATGCGCGCCGCCGGGCGCGGGAGCGCCGCATGACCGGCGGCGCGATGGAGGCGGCCGCCACGTTGCACGCGCCGGTCATGCGCGACGAGGCGGTCGCCGCGCTGGATCCCGCGCGCGGCGGCGTGTTCGTGGACGGCACCTTCGGCGCGGGCGGCTATGCGCGGGCGCTGCTGGAGGGCGGGGCCGACCGGGTGATCGCCATAGACCGCGACCCCGACGCCATCGCCCGGGGCATGGCCTGGGCCGACCGGTATGACGGGCGTCTCACGCTGGTCCACGGCCGCTTCGGCGATCTCGACGCGATCGCAGAGGCGCAGGGCGCGCCGGCGGTGGACGGGGTGGCGCTGGACGTCGGCGTGTCGTCGATGCAGCTCGACGAGGCGGGGCGCGGGTTCAGCTTCATGCGCGACGGGCCGCTCGACATGCGCATGAGCCGCGACGGGCCTTCCGCGGCCGATCTGGTGGCGACGCTGGACGAGGGGCGCATCGCCGACATCCTTCATCACTATGGCGAGGAGCGCGCGGCCCGGCGCATCGCGCGCGCCCTCGTGCGCGCTCGCGCCGAGGAGCCGGTCGAGACCACGCGCCGGCTCGCCGAGGTCGTCGCCGCCGCGCTGCCGCCCCAGCGCCCGGGCCAGATACATCCCGCAACCCGAAGCTTCCAGGCGCTGCGCATCGCGGTGAACGACGAGTTGGGCGAGCTCGCCCGCGCGCTGGCCGCCGCCGAGCGGGCGCTGGGCGAAGGCGGGGTGCTGGCGGTGGTCAGCTTCCACTCGCTGGAGGACCGCATCGTGAAGCGTTTCCTGCAGTTGCGCGGCGGCCGCGCGCCCCGCGGTTCGCGCCATGCGCCCGAGCAGGTCGAGGAGGCGCCGGCCTTCGCGCTGATGACCCGCCGGGCCGAGGGGCCGGGCGAGGACGAGGTGCGCCGCAATCCGCGCGCGCGTTCGGCCAAGCTGCGCGCCGCGCGGCGCACGGGCGCGCCGGCGCGCCCGCCCTCGGCGCAGGCGCTGGGGCTGCCGGAGCTTGCGCTGGCGGGAGCGCGGCGATGAGGGGCGCCATCTACTTCGCCGCGGCGGCGCTGACCGCGGGCGCGGCCTTCTGGACATACCGGGTGAACTACGCGGCGCAGGAGGCGCTGGAGCGGGTCGCGCGCCTGCGCGCCGACATCGTCGCCGAGCGCGAGGCGATCACGGTCCTGCGCGCCGAGATCGCGTGGCTTTCCGCGCCAGAGCGCCTGCGCGCCCTGCTCGCCGCCCATGGCGAGACGCTGGCGCTCGCGCCGCTCGCCGGCGCCGCCTTTGTCGATCTCGCCGCGCTGCCCTATCCGCCGCCCGACAGCTTCTGGGTCCGCGTCGATCCAGACCTTCTCGGCCTGCCGCCGGGGAGCGCGAACCCATGAGCCTCGACGCGCCCGACGAGACGCTGGATTGGCCGGTCGAGACACCGCCGCTGGCCGCGGTGATCGGCGCCGGGGCCCGCCGGCCCGAGCCCGCCGACGTGCGGCGCGCGCAGGCGGAGTGGCGGCTCGCGCTGGTCGCGGCGGCCTTCTGCATGGCCTTTCTCGCGGTCGGCCTGCGCATGGGCGCGCTGGCGCTGTCCGAGCCCGCCGAGCCGCGGGTCGCGGCGCAGGCCGCCGAGGCCCACGCCACCCGCGCCGAGATCGTCGACCGCGCCGGCCGGCCGCTGGCGATGAACCTGCCCGCCTGGTCGGCCTACGCCCATCCGCGCGAGATAGACGACGTCGCCCGCGCCGCGCGCAACCTCGCGGAGGCCCTGCCCGGCCTCGACGAGGCCGCCTTGCGCGAGCGGCTCGCGCGCGGGCGGGCCTTCGAGTGGATCCGCCGCCCGATCACGCCCGAGCAGCGCCAGGCCGTCCACGACGCCGGCGTGCCCGGGGTCTATTTCGGCGCGCGGGAGGCGCGGGTCTATCCGGCGGGGCGCATGGCCGCGCATGTGCTGGGCGGCGTGCGCGCGGGCGAGGAAGGCGTCGGCGGCGCCGAGGTCATCGGCCTGTCCGGCGTCGAGCGCAGTCGCGACGAGGCCCTGCGCGACCCGAGCCGCGAGGGCGCGCCGCTCAGGCTCTCCATCGACCTGGGCGCGCAGGCCGCGCTGACCGAGGTGGTGGGGGCCGGCATGGCGCGGCTCGGCGCCAAGGGCGCGGCGGCGACGCTGATGGACGCGCGCACCGGCGCGATCGTCGCCATGGTCTCGCTGCCCGACTTCGACCCCAACGCCCGCCCCGACCCCAACGACCCCGAGGTGGCGCGCCTCGCGCCGCTGCGCAACCGGGCGGTGGAAGGGGTCTACGAGTTCGGCTCGGTGGCCAAGCCCATCTTCGCCGCGCTGGCGCTGGAGCGGGGCGATGTGGACATGACGACGATGATCGACGCCCGCGGCCCGCTCTTCTGGGGCCGCTCGCGGTTCAAGGACGACTACCGGATGCCGCCGGAGATGAACGTGGCCGACGCCATGGCGAAAAGCTCCAACGTCGCCACCATCCGCCTCGCGCTGATGTCGGGCACGCCGGCGGCGCAGGAGTTCCTCGCGAGGCTGGGCATGACGCGCCCCGTGCCCTTCGATCTGCCCGAGGCGCGGCTGGGCCAGCCGCTCCTGCCCCAGCGCTGGAGCGATCTGTCCACCGTCACCATGAGCTTCGGCTACGGGCTGTCGGTGACGCAGCTGCACCTCGCCGTCGCCTATGCGGCGCTGGTCAACGGCGGCTTCCTGGTGACGCCGACGCTCGACCCCGACGCCCTGCCGCCGGGCGAGGCGGCGCGGGTGCTGTCGCACCGCACCTCGGTCGCCATGCGCGAGGTGCTGCGCGCCACCATCGAGCGCGGCACCGGCCGCAGCGCCGAGGCGCCGGGCTACGAGGTCGTCGGCAAGACCGGCACGGCCAACAAGCTGAGCACGACCGGGCGCGGTTACGCCAACGACCGCACCATGGCCACCTTCGCGGCGGCCTTCCCCATGTCGGACCCGGCCTATGTGCTGCTGATCACGCTCGACGAGCCGGTCGACCGCTCCGGCCCCCAGCCCCGCCGCACCGCGGGCGCCACGGTGGGGCCGCTGACCGGCGAGGCGATCCGCAGGCTTGCGCCGCTGCTGGGGCTGCGCCCGGCGCGGCCCGTCCTTGTCGCGGCGCGGGAGTGAGGCCGTGGCCGGCGCGACCCTCGCCACGCTCGGCCTCGCCTCGGGGCTGAGCCTCGGGCCGCGGCCCGACCCTGCGACGCCGGTCGCCGGGATCACGGCGGACAGCCGCGCGGTGCGGCCTGGCTGGGTCTTCGCGGCGCTGAGGGGCGCGCGGGCCGACGGCGCGTCGCACGCGCCCGCGGCCGTCGCGGCAGGCGCGGTCGCGGTGCTGGCGAGCCTCGACGGCGCCCTGCGCGCGGCCGAGGCGGCGGGCGGCATGGCGGTTCCCTTCGTCGTGGACGAGGACCCACGCCGGCGTCTGGCGCTGGCGGCGGCGGCCCTGCACGGCGGCCAGCCCGCCACGCTGGTCGCGGTGACGGGCACCAGCGGCAAGACCTCGGTGGCGAGCTTCACGCGCCAGATCTGGGCGGCGATGGGGCTGCGGGCCGTCAACCTCGGCACCGTGGGCGTGGAAGGCGCCGTGACGGCGGCGCTGTCGCACACCACGCCCGACCCGGTGGCGCTGCACGCGCTGCTGGCGCGGCTGGCGGTCGAGGGGGTTAGCCACGCGGCCATGGAGGCGTCGAGCCACGGTCTGGCGCAACGGCGCGTCGACGGCTGCCGGCTGGCGGCGGCTGCCTTCCTGAACCTCGGCCGCGACCACATGGACTATCACGCCGACCGCGCCGACTACCTCGCCGCCAAGCTCGGCCTGTTCGCCCGCGTCCTGCCCGAGGGCGCGGCGGCGGCGGTGAACGCCGACGACCCTTCCGCCGCGTTCGCGGCCGACGTCGCGCGCAGCCGCGGCCAGCGCCTTGTCACGGTCGGCAAGGCCGGCGCCCTGCGCCTGCTCGGCGCCGACCTGACGCCCGAGGGCCAGACGCTGCGCTTCGGCTGGGAGGGCAGGGAGCACGCGGCGGCGCTGCCGCTGGTCGGCGGCTTCCAGGGCTCCAACGCGCTGATGGCCGCGGCGCTGTGCGTCGGCGCCGGGGCGGAGGCCGGGGCGGTCTTCGCCGCGCTGCCCGCGCTGCGCGGGGTGCGCGGGCGGATGGAGCGGGTGGCCCGCCTGCCCAACGGGGCGCAGGTCTTCGTGGACTACGCCCACAAGCCCGATGCGCTGGCGGTCGCGCTCGACGCGCTGCGGCTGCATACGCCGGGTCGGCTGGTGGCGGTGTTCGGCGCCGGCGGCGACCGCGACGCGGGCAAGCGGCCGCTGATGGGCGCGGCGGCGGCGGCGCGCGCCGACCGCGTGATCGTGACCGACGACAACCCCCGCTCGGAGGATCCCGCCGCCATCCGCGCCGCCGTCATGGCGGGCGCGCCGGGGGCGGAGGAGATCGGCGACCGCGCCGAGGCCATCGCCGCCGCCGTGGCCGCCTTGCAGCCCGGCGACCGCCTCTTGATCGCCGGAAAGGGGCATGAGACGGGGCAGACCGTCGCTGGGCGCACCACGCCCTTCGACGACGCCGAGGTCGCGCGCGCCGCCGTGGCCGCGCTCGGCGGGGGGGACGCATGACGGGGGACGTGTTGTGGAGCGCCGCGGAGGCCGTCGCGGCGACGAAGGGCGCCACGACCGGCGACTGGAGCGTCTCGGGCGTCGCCATCGACACGCGCACGCTCGCCCCCGGCGATCTGTTCGTCGCGCTGGCGGGCGAGGCGCGCGACGGCCACGACTTCGTCGCGGCGGCGCTGGCGCGCGGCGCCGCCGCGGCGATGGTCGCGCGGCGGCCCGAGGGCGTGGCGGCCGACGCGCCGCTGCTGGTGGTCGACGAGACCCTCGCCGCGCTGGGACGGCTCGGCGCGGCGGCCCGGGCGCGCTCGTCCGCGCGCACGCTCGCGGTGACGGGCTCGGTCGGGAAGACCGGCGCCAAGGAGATGCTACGCGCGATGCTGGCCGCGCAGGGCCCGACCCACGCCGCCGAGGGCAGCTTCAACAACCACATCGGCGCGCCGCTGACGCTCGCCCGCCTGCCGCGCGGCGCCGCCTTCGCCGTGCTGGAGCTGGGGATGAACCATGCCGGCGAGATCGCGCCGCTCAGCCGCATGGCCCGGCCCCATGTCGCGCTGATCACCAACGTGGCGCCGGTCCACATCGAGCATTTCCCCCACGAGGCCGCCATCGCCGACGCCAAGGCCGAGGTCTTCGCGGGGCTGGAGCCTGGCGGCGTCGCCGTGCTGAACCGCGACAACCGCTGGTTCGACCGCCTCGCCGCCGCCGCGCGTGGGACCGGCGCGCGGGTCGTCGGCTTCGGCGCCGACCCGGCGGCCGAGGCGCGGCTGCTGTCGGCCGAGGTGCGCGGAGCGGCGACGGTCGTGCGCGCGGCGCTGGGGGAGCGGGAGATCGTCTTCAAGCTGGGCGCGCCGGGGGCGCATCTGGCGATGAACGCGCTGGGCGCGCTGGCCGCGACGCAGGCGGCGGGCGCGGACGTGGCGCTGGCGGCGCTGGCGCTGGCCGGCTGGCGGGCGCCGGCGGGTCGGGGCGCGCGCTGGCGCATCGCGCTGGGGCCTGAGGGCGTCGACGGCGCCATCCTGCTGCTGGACGAGAGCTACAACGCCAATCCCGTCTCGGTCGGCGCGGCGCTGACGGTGCTGGCCGCCACGCCGGTCGAGCACGGCGTCGGCCGGATCGCCCGCGGCCGGCGCATCGCGGCGCTGGGCGACATGCTGGAGCTGGGCGCGGGCGAGGCGGCCGCCCACGCCGCGCTGGCCGCCCATCCGGCGATGGCGGCGGTGGATCAGGTCTTCGCGGTGGGCCCGCGGATGCGCGCGCTGCACGAGGCGCTGACGCCCGAGAAGCGCGGCGGCTGGTTCGAGGACAGCGCGGCCTGCGCGGCGCGACTGCGCAAGGTCGTGGACGCGGGCGACGTCGTCAGCGTCAAGGGCTCGAAGTCGATGAGGATGGGCGCCGTCGTCGAGGCGCTGAAGACCATGGGCGCGGCGCGCGATGACGCCGCCGGCGAGGACCAATAGATGCTGTATCATTTGCTCGTGCCGCTGTCGCAGGGCGGCGACGTCTTCAATCTGTTTCGTTACATAACTTTCCGCGCCGGCGGCGCCTTCATGACCGCGCTGCTGATCGGCTTCATCTTCGGCCCCGCCGTGATCCGCGCGCTGCGGCGGATGCAGAAGAAGGGCCAGCCGATCCGCGACGACGGGCCCGCGAGCCATATCGTCGCCAAGGCCGGCACGCCGACAATGGGGGGCGTGATGATTCTCGGCTCGCTGCTGCTCGCGACGCTGCTGTGGGGGCGGCTCGACAACGGATTCGTGTGGCTTGTCGTGCTGGTGACGGTGGGCTTCGGGACCATCGGCTTCGTCGACGACTTCGCCAAGGTGACGAAGTTCAGCGTCAAGGGCGTCTCGGCGCGCCTGCGCTTCGGCGCGGGCCTCGCGATCGCCCTGGGCGCGGGCGTCTGGGCCGCATGGCTGCAGCCGGCCGCGCTGTCGGAGCAGATCGCGGTGCCGGTGTTGAAGACGGTTCTGATCGACGCGGGCTTCCTGTTCTTTCCCTTCGCCATGCTGGTGATCGTCGGCAGCGCCAACGCGGTGAACCTGACCGACGGGCTCGACGGGCTGGCGATCATGCCGGTGATGATCGCCGGTGGTTCGCTGGGGGTGATCGCCTATGTCGTCGGCCGCGTGGACTTCACCGACTACCTGCAACTCCACTACGTTCCCGGCACCGGCGAGATCGCGGTGTTCTGCGCGGCGCTGATGGGGGCGGGGCTGGGGTTCCTGTGGTGGAACGCGCCGCCGGCGATGGTGTTCATGGGCGACACCGGATCGCTCGCGATGGGCGGCGCGCTGGGGGCCATCGCGGTCGCGACCAAGCACGAGATCGTGCTGGCCATCATCGGCGGGCTGTTCGTCGCCGAGGCGCTGTCGGTCATCATCCAGGTGTTCTGGTTCAAGCGCACGGGCAGGCGGGTGTTCCTGATGGCGCCGATCCATCACCACTTCGAGAAGAAGGGCTGGCGCGAGGAGACCATCGTCATCCGCTTCTGGATCATCAGCGTCATCCTCGCGCTGATCGGCCTCGCCACGCTGAAGCTGCGGTGATCGAGGTTCGGGGGCATACCGGCCGGCGCGTCGGCGTTCTCGGGCTGGGCCGCTCCGGCCTCGCCGCGGCGCGGGCGCTGGCGGCTGGCGGCGCCACGCCGGTCTGCTGGGACGACGGCGAGGCCGCGCGCGACAAGGCCGCCGCCGAGGGCTTCGCCGTGGAGGACCTGACCCGCGAGAAACCCTGGGCTGAGATCGGCCTGCTGGTGGTCTCGCCCGGCGTGCCGCATCTGTGGCCCGCCCCGCACCCGGCGGTGGCGCGGGCGCAGGAGGCGGGCGCGCTGATCGACAACGACGTCGGGCTGTTCTTCCGCGCCATCGCCATGAGCGAGGCCGACGTGCGCGTCGTCTGCGTCACCGGCTCCAACGGCAAGAGCACCACCACGGCGCTGATCGGCCACATCCTCGCCGGCGCCGGCCGGCCCGTGCAGGTGGGCGGCAACATCGGCCGCGGCGTGCTGGACCTGAACCCGCCGGCGGACGGCGAGACCTTCGTGCTGGAGCTGTCGAGCTACCAGATCGAACTGGCGCGCGCGCTGGCGGCCGACGTCACGGTGTTTCTCAACCTCTCGCCCGATCACCTCGACCGCCATGGCGGCGAGGGCGGCTACTTCGCCGCCAAGCGCCGGCTGTTCGAGCTCGGCGCCCCCGGCCGCGCCGTCGTGGGCGTCGATGATCCGGCAGGGCGCTTCCTCGCCGCCGCCTGCCGCGAGGAGCCCGCCACGGGCGAGCCGGTCACCGAGATCTCCGTCACGCGCCGGCTGCGGGGACCGGGCTGGTCGGTGTTCCTGAACAAGTCTTTCCTGACCGAATGGCGCAAGGGCGCGCAGGTGGCCGCTTTCGACATGCGGCTCGCACCCGCGCTGCTGGGCGCGCACAACCACCAGAACGCCTGCGCCGCCTGGGCCGCGGCGCGGGCGCTGGGGCTCGGGCCGCGCGCCATCGAGCCGGCGCTGGTCAGCTTCGCCGGCCTGCCGCACCGGATGCAGAAGGTGGCGGAGAAGGGCGGCGTCGTCTTCGTCAACGACAGCAAGGCCACCAACGCCGACGCGGCGGAGAAGGCGCTGCGCAGCTACGACCGCATCCGCTGGATCGCCGGCGGCGTGCCGAAGGCCGGCGGCATCGAGCCGCTGCGCCCGCTGTTCGACCGTGTCGCCCGCGCCTACCTGATCGGCGAGGCCGCGCCCGCCTTCGCCGCCACGCTCGGCGATACGCCCCACGCGCTGTGCGGCGACCTCGCCGCCGCGGTGCGCATGGCCGCGGCCGAGGCGCAGCCGGGCGAGGCGGTGCTGCTGAGCCCCGCCTGCGCCAGCTTCGACCAGTTCCGCGACTACGAGCAGCGCGGCGAGGCCTTCGCGGCCCTGGCGCAGGAGATCGCCCGATGAGCCTCGTCCTCTACGACGCGCCGCCCGCCGATCCGTCCGTGCTGGGGCGCTGGTGGCGCTCGGTGGACCAGTGGACGATCTGGGCGGCGGGTCTGCTGTTCCTGATCGGCATGATCCTCGGGCTGGCCGCGTCGGTGCCGCTGGCCTCCAAGCACGGTCTGCCGCATTTCCATTATGTCATCCGGCAGGGCTTCTTCGGCGTGCTGGCGCTGGGGGTGATGGTCGTGGTGTCGCTGGCGACGCCGCGGCAGGTGCGCCGGCTCTCGACGCTGGGCTTCGCCTTCTTCTTCGGCATGGTGCTGCTGCTGCCCTGGTTCGGCACCGACTTCGGCAAGGGCGCGGTGCGCTGGTTCAGCTTCGGCTTCGGCTCGGTCCAGCCCTCGGAGTTCCTAAAGCCCTTCTTCGTGGTGTTCGCCGCCTGGCTGCTGTCGGCTTCGGCCGAGCAGAACGGGCCGCCGGGGGCGTTCCTGTCGCTGCTGCTGGCCGCGGCGGTGGCGGGGTCGCTGGCGATCCAGCCCGATTTCGGGCAGGCCACGCTGGTGCTGGGGGTCTGGGGGCTGATGTATTTCGCCGCCGGCGCGCCGATCCTGCTGCTGGTGGCGCTGGCGGGCATGGTCGGCGCGGCGGGCCTCGGCGCCTACAGCGTGTCGAGCCACTTCGCCAGCCGCATCGACGCCTTCCTGACCGCCGAGGTGCAACCGCTGACCCAGCTTGGCTACGCCACCGACGCGATCCTGTCGGGCGGGCTGTTCGGCGTCGGCGTCGGCGAGGGCACGGTGAAGTGGAGCCTGCCCGACGCGCACACCGACTTCATCATCGCGGTCGCCGCCGAGGAATACGGGCTTGTCGCCTGCATCGTCATCATTCTGCTGTTCGCCACGGTGGTGCTGCGCTCGATGCTGCGGCTGCTGGGCGAGGGCGAGGCCTTTCCCCGGCTCGCCGGCATGGGGCTGGCGGCGCTGTTCGGGATGCAGGCGCTGGTGAACATGGGGGTCGCGATCCGGCTGCTGCCGGCCAAGGGCATGACGCTGCCGCTGATCTCCTATGGCGGCTCCTCGGTTCTGGCGGTGGGGATCGGGCTGGGGATGCTGCTGGCGCTGACGCGCCGACGCGCGCAGGCGTCGTTCGCGTGAGCCCGCTCGCCGTCATCGCCGCCGGCGGCACGGGCGGCCACATGTTCCCCGCCCAGGCGCTGGCCGAGGCGCTGCTGGCGCGCGGCTGGCGCGTGGCGCTGAGCACCGACGCCCGCGGCCTGCGCTACGCCGGCGGCTTTCCGGCGGCGGTCGAGCGCGTCGGCTTCCGCGCCGAAAGCCCCGCGCGCGGCGGCCCGCTGGCGCTGGTCGCGCTCGCGCGGGGGGCGTGGGCGGCGCGGGGCTGGATGCGCGGAGCGCGGCCGGCCGTGGTGGCGGGCTTCGGCGGCTACCCGGCCTTTCCGGCGCTGGCGGCGGCGTGGATGCTGGGCCTGCCGCGGCTGATCCACGAGGCCAACGGCGTGCTGGGCCGGGTGAACCGGCTGTTCGCCGCGCGCGTGCACGCCGTCGCCTGCCCGCCCGGGGGGCTGGCGCGGGCGCCCGCCGGCGCGCGGCTGGTGGAGACCGGCAATCCGGTGCGTCCCGCCGTGCTGGCCGCACGCGCGCCCTACGCCCCGCCCGAGGGCGAGACGCGGCTGGTGATCTTCGGCGGCTCGCAGGGCGCCAGCGCCCTCTCCCGGCTTGTCCCGCCCGCGCTCGCCGCCCTGCCCGACCGTCGCCGCCTGCGCGTGGCGATGCAGGCGCGCGAGGCCGAGGCCGACGCCGTGCGCGCGACGCTGGACGAGGCGGGGATCACGGCGGAGGTGCGCCCCTTTTTCGACGACATGCCCCAGCGCCTCGCTGCCGCGCATCTGGTGGTGGCCCGTTCGGGCGCCTCCACGGTGGCCGAGCTGTGCGCCATGGGCCGGCCGGCGTTGCTGATCCCCTTCCCCGCGGCGATGGACGACCACCAGAGCGCCAACGCCGCCGCCATGGCCGCCGCCGGGGCCGCCGAGGTCCACGCCGAGGCGGCGTTGACGCCGGCGGCGCTCTCGGGGCATCTGGCGCGCCTGCTGGCCGATCCGCGGGGCCTGTCCGCTATGGCCGCCGCCGCGTTAACCCTGTCTCAGCCCGATGCGGCGCAAAGACTCGCCGATCTGGTCGAAACGCTTTCCCGAGGGAGAAGCCCCGGATGATGACCACCGCCCTGCCGCTCGACATCGGCGTGCTGCATTTCGTCGGGATCGGCGGCATCGGCATGTCCGGCATCGCCGAGGTGCTGCTGAACCTCGGCTATCAGGTGCAGGGCTCCGACCTGCGGGAAAGCCCGATCATCGAGCGCCTGCGCGGCCTCGGCGCGACCGTGTTCATCGGGCAGAAGGCGGAGAACATCGGTCAGGCCCGCGTCGTGGTCATCTCCTCCGCCATCAAGCCCGGCAACCCCGAGCTGGACGAGGCGCGCGCCCGCAGCCTGCCCGTGGTGCGCCGGGCGGAGATGCTGGCGGAGCTCATGCGCCTGCGCCAGAACGTCGCCGTCGCCGGCACCCACGGCAAGACCACCACCACCTCGATGGTCGCCGCGCTGCTGGACGCGGGCGGCATCGACCCCACGGTGGTCAACGGCGGCATCATCCAGGCCTACGGCTCCAACGCGCGGCTGGGCGCGGGCGACTGGATGGTGGTGGAGGCCGACGAGAGCGACGGCACCTTCGTCAAGCTGCCCGCCACCGTCGCGATCGTCACCAACATCGACCCCGAGCACCTCGATCACTACGGCGATTTCGACGGCGTGCGCGACGCCTTCCTGTCCTTCGTCTCGAACATCCCGTTCTACGGGCTGGCCGTCTGCTGCATCGACCACGCCGAGGTGCAGGCGCTGATCGGCAAGATCGACGACCGCCGCGTGGTCACCTACGGCTTCAGCCGCCAGGCCGACGTGCGGGCGGAGAACCTGCGCTGGGAGAACGGCGCCGGCGTCTTCGACGTGGTGATCCGCCGGGGCGACGGCTTCGACCGGCTGGAGGGGCTGACGCTGCCCATGCCGGGCGAGCACAATGTCTCGAACGCGCTCGCGGCCATCGCGGTGGCGCGGGAGCTGAAGATCGGCGACGCGGCGATCCGCAAGGGGCTGGAGGGCTTCAAGGGCGTCAAGCGGCGCTTCACGAAGGTCGGAGAGTGGAACGGCGTCGCGATCATCGACGACTACGGCCACCATCCGGTCGAGATCGCCGCGGTGCTTAAGGCCGCGCGCGCCGCGACCGCGGGCCGGCTGATCGCCGTGCACCAGCCGCACCGCTATTCCCGCCTGCACGACCTGTTCCCCGAGTTCTGCGCCTGCTTCAACGACGCCGACGTGGTGGCCATCGCCGACGTCTACGCGGCCGGCGAGCCGCCCGTCGCGGGCGTCAGCCGCGACGCGCTGGTGGGCGGCCTGCGCGCCCACGGCCACCGCGGCGTGCGCGCGCTGGAGGCGCCGGAGGCGCTGGCCGCGCTGGTCGCCGCCGAGGCGCGGCCGGGCGACATGGTCGTGTGCCTCGGCGCCGGCACGATCACAGCCTGGGCCCACGCGCTGCCCGGCGAGCTGGCGGCGCTGGCGGAGAAGGCGGCCTGACGCAGCCTCCGGCGCGCGATTGCAGGCGACGCGAGCATCCGACTGTGGTGTAATCGCGAAGGTTGCAGGGCGGCGTGCGGGGCGGCGGATGCACGGCTACCAGTGTTCGGTCTGCAGGGGCGTCTTCTACCACCCGAGCCCGCCGGAGTGGCGCGTCTCCCGCGATCCTGCGCGACCGGACACGGTGCCGGTGGTGTGCCCGACCCATCGTGCGTTCATGTTCTACATCGGCTACTTTCCACCACAGCCGGTCTTTCATCCGCCCCATCCGTCACACCAGACGCCCTTTCCGCCGACAGGGCCGTCGGTTCATGCCGTCGCGCGGACGCCCTCGGTCCCGAAGCCCGTCCAGAAGCCCGCGCCGCCGCAACCCGCCAACGCCCTGGTCAACAAGCCCATGGTTCCGGCGCCGACGATCTGGACCGTGCAGGATCTCGACAAGCAGGATTACGTGCGCGAGATGGAGCGCATCCGCCTCTTTCTCAGCGAGCGCGACCTTCTCACGCTGCGGCTCGTCAGCAAGGCGCACCGCGACTTCGCGGAGCGGATCCTGAAGGGGTTCTTCACGCCCGCGCGGCTGGCCTACG
Organism: Rubrimonas sp.; assembly: GCA_036735545.1. GTDB lineage: Bacteria > Pseudomonadota > Alphaproteobacteria > Rhodobacterales > Rhodobacteraceae > Rubrimonas. The sequence goes on from DAINOD010000012.1 coordinate 52,494, forward strand.
CGACGTCCGAGCGCCAGAACATGAAAGCGTTCATCTCGGGCTGGATCACGACCGCCGAAGCGGTGCGGATCTCCGTCGACCAGCTGACCGATCCGGCGCTGTTGAACGATCTGGTCGGCAACGACGTGGCCAAGGTGAAGGGCGTCAACGCGGGTCGGCTGGCATCCAACCCGAACCGAACCCTCAAGAGCTTTGACGATACCTTCGGTGGTTATTCGAGAGACAGCGCAGTAATAGATCTTCCGGAAAATGAGAAGATGCACAATAAATTCTATCTTGTCGGCGGGACCGGTGTCATAACGGGATCGCCGAACCTGTCCTTCAAGGGATTGAACAATAACCAGGAATGCGCCGTTTACATCAAGCACCCGATGGTGGCGATCTTGTTCCGGGAGTACTTCGAGCGCATTCGACGCCACCCGAGCGCGGTACGGCATCCCGACGCCCCGGCGCTCGGCGCGTCAACCCTGTCGGACGGCGCCTTCACCGACCAGATCGCGCGCTTCAACGCCGACAACCGTATCCGCGTGGCGCTGGCGCCCTTCGTGAACATCCGCGATTTCGTCTACGAGGAACTGCAGCGGGCGGAGGGCGCGGTCGACGTGAAGATCACGCTGCGCCAGTTCGTCGTCGATCAGCCGACCGCCGAGCAGAAGGACATCCTGCGCGCCCTCATCGCCCTGAAGCAGGCCGGGGCCGAGGTGTCGGTCGTGCTCGACAAGGGCCAGTTCGACGAAGCCTGCGTCGGCAGGGGGCGCAACGCCGTCTACTATGTGCAGGAGGCCTGCAAGGAGCTCGCGGTCAACGGCGTGAGCGTCTACCTCCAGCAGAAGGGCGGCAGCATCATGCATGAAAAGCTGGTGCTGGTTGAATTCATGCGCAACAAGCGGCGGACCAAGACCGTGCT
>DAINOD010000013.1:0-51329 GCA_036735545.1 Rubrimonas sp.
GGGAGGTGGAGACGATCTTGCCCGGATGGACGTTCTTCTTGGTCCAGCTCATCTCGGAGACGTGCACCAGACCCTCGACCCCGGCCTCCAGCTCCACGAAGGCGCCGTAGTCGGTGATGTTGGTGACGCGGCCCGACCACTTAGAGCCCGCCGGATACTTCGCCGCCACGCCGTCCCACGGATCGGACATCAGCTGCTTCATGCCGAGGCTGATGCGCTGGGTCTCCTTGTTGACCTTGACCACCTGGACCTTGACGGTCTCGCCGATGTTCAGGATCTCGGAGGGGTGGTTGACGCGGCGCCAGGCCATGTCGGTGACGTGCAGCAGGCCGTCCACGCCGCCCAGGTCCACGAACGCGCCGTAGTCGGTGATGTTCTTGACCACGCCGTCGATGATGTCGCCCTCGGCCAGCTTGCCGACGATCTCGGCGCGCTGCTCGGCGCGGCTTTCTTCCAGAACGGCGCGGCGGGAGACGACGATGTTGCCGCGGCGGCGGTCCATCTTCAGGATCTGGAACGGCTGCGGAATGCCCATCAGCGGGCCGACGTCGCGCACCGGGCGCACGTCCACCTGGGAGCCGGGCAGGAACGCCACGGCGCCGCCGAGGTCGACCGTGAAGCCGCCCTTCACGCGGCCGAAGATCTGGCCCTCGACGCGCTCCTGCTTGTCGTTGGCCTTCTCCAGGCGGTCCCAGGCCTCCTCGCGGCGAGCCTTCTCACGCGACAGCACGGCCTCGCCGCGGGCGTTCTCGACCCGGTCGAGATAGACCTCGACCTCGTCGCCGGGCTGAAGGTCCGAGTTGTGGCCGGGGCGGGCGAATTCCTTGAGGTCGACCCGGCCTTCCATCTTGTAGCCGATGTCGATGATCGCGGCGCCGTTCTCGATCGCGATGACGCGACCCTTGACCACGGCGCCCTCTTCGAGCGTGTCCAGCGTGAAGCTCTCGTTCAGCAGAGCTTCGAATTCAGCCATGGAGGCCTGAGCCATCCGGCGTTCTCCTGCAAATTTGACGGGCCGGCCGGTTGTATCCGGCGGTCTGGTCGGGTTGATGGGCGACGGTCTTTCAACGCCTCGTGGGCGCGGCTTTCTCACCGCACCCTGCGCAGCGCCTTCTCGATCATGTCGGCCGCCCGGTCGACGGCCGCGTCTATAGTCAAATCGGTGGTGTCGAGCAAGCATGCGTCTTCGGCCATCGCCATGGGCGCATCGGCGCGGCCCGCGTCGCGGGCGTCGCGGCGGGCCAGATCGGCCAGCGTGGCGTCGAGGTCGGCCCCGAGTTCGGCGGCGCGGCGGCCGGCGCGGGCGATCTGCGTGGCGGTGACGAAGAGCTTCACGTCGGCGTCCGGCCGCACCACGGTGCCGATGTCGCGCCCGTCCAGCACCGCGCCGCCCTCGCGCCGCGAGAAGTCGCGCTGGAAAAGCAGCAGCGCCGCCCGCACCGCAGGCTCCGCGGCGACCAGCGAGGCGGCCTCGCCGGCGGCGGCGCTGCGCAGGTCGGGACGCGCAAGATCGGCGGCGTCGAGCGCCTGCGCCGCCGCCGCCGCCGCTTCGGCGTCGCGCGGGTCGAGGCCGGAGGCCAGCAGCCGCGCGCCGACCGCCCGGTAGAGCGCGCCGGTGTCGAGGTGCGCGAAGCCGAAGCGGTCCGCCAGCGCCCGGGCGATGGTGCCCTTGCCGGCCGCCGCCGGCCCGTCGATGGCGACGCAGAAGCGCATCAGCGGTTGTCGCGGCCGATGGCGGCGCCGAGGCCGGTCATCAAAGCCTCGAAGCCGGGGAAACTCGTGGCGATGGGGCTGGCGTCGTCCACCGTCACCGGCCGCTGCGTCGCGAGGCCCATCACGAGATTGGCCATGGCGATGCGATGGTCGAGCCGCGTGGCGACCCGCGCCCCGCCCGGCACGCCGTCGGCGCCGCGGCCATGCACGATCAGGAAGTCCGGGCCCTCCTCGACGCGCACGCCGCAGGCCTCCAGCGCGCGGGCGGTGGCGTCGAGGCGGTCGCATTCCTTCACGCGCAGCTCGCCCACGCCGCGCATGACCGTGCGCCCCTCGGCGAAGGCGGCGACGGCGGCGAGCACGGGATACTCGTCGATCATGGCGGGCGCGCGCTCCGGCGGAACCTCGACGCCGCGCAGGGCGGAGAAGCGTGCGCGCAGGTCGGCGACCGGCTCGCCGCCCTCCTCGCGCGGGTTCTCGTAGGTCAGATCGGCGCCCATCTCGCGCAGCGTCTCGAACAGGCCGGCCCGCGTCGGATTGAGGCCGACGCCGCGCGCCAGCACCTCGGAGCCCTCCACGATCAGCGCGGCGCAGACTGGGAAGGCGGCCGACGAGGGGTCGCCCGGCACGGTGATCGCGACCGCGGCAAGCTCGGGCTGGCCGGTCAGACGGATGACGCGGCCCTGCGGCGTCTGCTCGACGCTGACCGCGGCGCCGAAGCCGCGCAGCATCCGCTCCGAATGGTCGCGGGTCGGTTCGGGCTCGATGATGGTGGTCATCCCCGGCGCGGCGAGGCCCGCCAGCAGCATCGCCGACTTCACCTGGGCCGAGGCCACCGGCAGGCGGTATTCCACCGGCCCGGGGTCGCGCGCGCCCACCAGCGTGAGAGGCAGCCGGCCGCCGGCGCGGCCATGGGCCACGGCGCCGAACAGGCCGAGGGGCTCGGTGACGCGGCCCATGGGGCGGCTGCGCAGCGAGGCGTCGCCGGTGAACGTGGCGGCGATGGCGGTCGTCGCCATGGCCCCCATGATGAGTCGGGCGCCCGTGCCGGAATTGCCGCAGTCGATGACGTCCGCAGGTTCGGAGAAGCCGCCGACTCCCACGCCGCAGATCCGCCAGCGCCCCTCGCCCAGCCGCTCGACCTCGGCGCCGAAAGCCGCCATGGCGCGGGCGGTGTCGAGGACGTCCTGACCCTCCAGCAACCCCTCGATGCGCGTCTCGCCAACGGCCAGCGCGCCGAGGATCAGGGCGCGGTGGGATATCGACTTGTCGCCGGGAATGCGCGCCTCGCCGCGCAACGGCGCGCCGGCGCGGGCGGTCATGGGAACGGGCTGGTCGGCGGCTGACATGGGCGCTCCGGCTGGAAACCGGAGCGCCTCTTACGCCGCGACGCCGGCGCTGTCGACGGGCCGGCCGAAGCGCGGACGGCCGCAGCGGCGGGTTGTCATGAACAGGACCAGCGCGAAGAGCGCCAGTTTGATGATCGTCATCGGCTCGCTCCGCAACATTGTTGCGATGGAAGTTAGCGCGCCGCCCCCTGCGTCAACCCGTCCCGGGCATTTTCGGCAAAGTGTCATCGAACGCGATCCAGTCCACCTTCTCGGCCCAGTGCACATGCGCCTGTGGCGCGAAGCCGGCGTGATCGTCGAGCAGCGCCGCGTACAAGTGGATCTCCCCCGGCCAGCGGTCGCAGCGATAGGCCACCTGCGCGCCGCAGGTCGGACAGAAGCGCCGCTCGACGCCGGGCGAGGAGGCGTAGGTCGCGGGCGTCGCGCCGGTCCAGCGCCATGACCCGTCGGCGACGCCGAGAAAGGTGGTGAAGGGCGAGGCGGTTGCCCGCCGGCAACTCTCGCAGTGACAGTGCGCGCGCCACTTCTCGGGCGCGTCATAGACGAAGGACACGCCCCCGCACAGACAGCGCCCCGCCGGCATGGCCGCCTCCCTCAGTTCCTGCGCCAGATCTGGTAGCACGGCGCGCGGCCCTCGCGCAGCGCCTTCGCCTCGTAACGCGTGCCGGGCCAGCCATGCCACGGATCGGGGCCGTCGGAGATTGCCGAGAAGTCCGGCCGCGCGCCCAGCACCCGGCGCGCGTGCTCCGCGTAGTCGGCGACGTCCGTCGCCAGCCGCAACTCCGCCCCGCGCGCCATGGTCGGCGCGAGCATGTCGAGGTTGCCAGGGTTCACGAAGCGGCGCTCGACATGGCGCCGCTTCGGCCACGGGTCAGGGTACAGCAGATAGACCCGCTCGAGCGCGCCCTCGGGCAGCCGCTCCAGCAGGAAGCGCGCGTCGTCGGCGTGCAGGCGCACGTTGGTCGCGCCGGTCACCTCCAGCGCGCTCAGGAACTTCGCCACGCCGTTCACGAAGGGCTCGCAGCCGATGATCCCGACGTCGGGATGGTCGGCGGCGATGCGCAGCAGATGCTCGCCGCCGCCGAAGCCGATCTCAAGCCATAGCGCGCGGGCCCCGGGAAAGAGCGTCGCGTGGTCGAGCGGGCCCGGCGGCGCGGCGAGTTCGGCCAGCCGTGTCTCCAGCAACCCCCGCTGGCGCTGTCGCAGCGGCTTGCCATGCCGACGGCCGTAGAAGTTCAGCCACTCCGCCCCGTCCGGCCGTTTCGGCGGCCCGTCATCCGAATTGGTCAGAGGCCGCCCTTCAGAACGTCGGCGAGGTCGGTGCGCTCCCACGAGAAGCCGCCGTCGGCGTCCGGCTCGCGGCCGAAGTGGCCATAGGCGGCGGTGCGGCGGTAGATCGGTCGGTTCAGGCCGAGATGGGTGCGGATCCCGCGCGGGGTCAGCGAGATAGCGCCGCGGATCGCCTTCTCGATGGCCTCCTCGGGCGCCTCGCCCGTGCCGTGGGTGTCGACGTAGATCGACAGCGGCTCGGCGACGCCGATGGCGTAGGAGAGCTGGATGGTGCAGCGCCGCGCCAGCCCGGCCGCCACGACATTCTTCGCCAGATACCGCGCCGCGTAGGCCGCCGAGCGGTCGACCTTGGTGGGATCCTTGCCGGAGAAGGCGCCGCCGCCGTGCGGGGCCGCGCCGCCGTAGGTGTCGACGATGATCTTGCGGCCCGTCAGTCCGGCGTCGCCGTCGGGACCCCCGATCACGAAACGTCCGGTGGGGTTCACGTGCCAGATCGTCCCGGCGTCGACGAAGCCTTCGGGCAGGGCGGCCAGCGCATAGGGCTCGACGATCTCGCGCACGGCGGCCGAGGTCAGCTCCGCGCCGGACGCGTCGTTCTCGACGTGCTGGGTGGAGATGACGATGGTGTGGGCGCGCACGGGCTTGCCGTCGCGATACTCCACCGTCACCTGGCTCTTGGCGTCGGGGCCGAGCAGCGGGGCGCTGCCGTCGCGCCGCGCCTCCGCCATCAGGCGCAGCATCCTGTGGGCGTATAGGATCGGTGCGGGCATCAGTTCGGGCGTCTCGTCGGTCGCGTAGCCGAACATGATGCCCTGGTCGCCGGCGCCCTCGTCCTTGTTGCCGGAGGCGTCGACGCCCTGGGCGATGTGGGGCGACTGGCCGTGGATATAGTTGTGGACCGTCAGGTTGGCCCAGTGAAAGCCCTTCTGCTCGTAGCCGATCTCCTGCACGACGTGGCGCACGATGTCCTCGACCTCGTGCAGAACCTCGCCGGGGCCTCGGACCTCGCCGCCGACCACGACGCGGTCGGTGGTCGCAAAGGTCTCGCAGCCGACGCGCGCTTCGGGGTCGCGGGTCAGGAACGCGTCGAGCACCGCGTCGGAGATCTGGTCGCAGACCTTGTCAGGGTGACCTTCGGAGACGGATTCGGAGGTAAACAGATAGTCGGCGCGCGCCACGACGGCCCCCTCGTGATGTGACCGCGCCTCTCGCGGCGTGGCGACGTCTAGAAACAATGCGGGCGCCGGTCAACGGCGCCGCAGCATCAGCATGCGGCTTCGGCCGCGAGCGTCGCCAGCAGGTCGACCACGCGCCGCCGCGTGGCGGGGTTGGTGATGCGGCTGAACGCGAGGTTCAGCTGCAGCCCCTCGGGCGAGTTGACGAAGGCCAGCGCCGACTGCGCCTCCTCGTCGATGTCGGCTCCGTCCGAGCCGGGCAGGTCGGCGAAGAAGAAGCCGACCGGCACCCGCAGCGCCAGCGACAGCTGGTAGAGCCGGCTGGCGCCGACGCGGTTCTGGCCGTTCTCGTATTTCTGGATCTGCTGGAACGTGACGCCCAGCTTGCGGGCGAGCGCCTCCTGGCTCACGCCGATCATCATCCGGCGCAGGCGAAGGCGCGCCCCGACGTGCAGGTCGATCGGATCAGGCGCTCGCGACATCGGTTGCTACTCCCTCTTGACGCAGCGCAACCTGAACGAGCGACTTGGTTAAAAATACAATCAAATCAGGCGTTAACCCATGTTTCAGCCTATCGGGGCGCTCCCGCGGCGCGCAATGCCCCCCATGAGGGTAGCCAGCGCAGAGAGCGACAACCAAAGCGCGAGGGGCGGCGTGTCGCCGAACCTTCCGTAAACCGTCGCAGAGGCGGGTGGCGGCAGGGCCGAATCGATGAAGCCGCGGTGGTCGAGGGGCAGAAGGTCGCGGATCCGGCCATGGGCGTCGATCATCGCCGAGATGCCGGTGTTGGCCGCGCGCGCCACGGGCAGTCCCAGTTCGACCGCGCGGACGCGCGCCTGGGCGAGGTGCTGTCGGGGCCCGGCGCTGTCGCCGAACCACGAGTCGTTTGTCACCTGCAGCATCCAGTCCGCCCCGCGCGCCGCCGCCCGCACCTCGATGGGGAACACCATCTCATAGCAGATCAGCGGCGCGAAAGGCGGCAGGCCCGGCAGCGCGAGGGGTGGCGAGCCTGCGCCCGGCTCGAAGCCGCTCAGGCCCGCGCCGAGCGTGCCGAGACCGAGCGCGCCCAGCACCGAGGCGTAGGGAACATATTCGCCGAAAGGCGTCAGGTGGCGCTTGTCATAGATCTCAAGCAGCCGACCCTCCGCGTCCTGGAACGTCAGGCTGTTGTAGAGCCGCCGCGTGGCGCTCGCGTCCTCGGCGCGCACCGCGCCCACCGCCAGCGCTCCGCCCGCCGGCGTCGCCGCCGCCGCCATCGCCACGGCCTCGGGGCTGTCGCGGTAGAGGAAGGGCACGGCGACCTCGGGCCAGACCACCAGCGCCGGCGCGGTCTCGCCCGGCGCCTCGGTCAGCGCCAGCAGGTCGTGGAAAATGGGAACCATCAGCTCCGGCCGCCAGCGGTCGCGCTGGGGCACGTTGGGCTGTACGAGGCGGATCACCGGGCCGTCGGCCGTCTGCGGCGCGCCCGCCAGCCGCGCCGCGCCCCAGCCCCATACGCCGGCGACGATCAGCCCCGCCAGCAGCGCCGGCCGCCAACCCGCCGCGACGCTCGCCGCCGCGGCCACCGTCAGCCCGGCGAGCGTGTAGGAGCCCGCGACGGCGGCGGACTGGATCACCGGCGTCTCGACCCAGGCGTAGGCCTGCAGCGCCCAGGGAAAGCCGGTCAGGATCGAGCCGCGCGCCAACTCCGCCAGCGTCATCGCCCCGCCCAGCGCCAGCGGCTGCGCCCAGCCTGCCGGCCATACCCGTCGCGCCGCGGCGAAGGCGCCGGCCCAGAACGCCGCCAGAACCGCCGCAAGCGCTGCGACGGCCACCGGGGCCAGCGGCGCGTGCCACCAGATGCGCTCCGCCTCGACGAGAAAGGCGTTCGCCACCCACCAGACGCCGGTCAGGAAAAAGCCGAACCCCGCCCACCAGCCTGCGGCGGCGGCGACGCGGGGGGAGGGCGCGGCGTCGAGCAGCAGCAACAGCGCGGGCCACGCGACGAACAGGACCGGCCACAGCCCGTAGGGCGGCTGCGCGGCGGTCAGCGCGGCGCCCAGCGCGAAGGCCGCTGCGGCGCGACGCCAGCCCGCCAGCGCGGCGGCGACCCGGCGCAGACGGCCCACTCAGGCGGCGGGCGCGGCGCGGCCGGCCAGGGTCACCCGCAGCCGCTTGATGCGCCGCGGGTCCGCCTCGATCACCTCGAACTCGTGGCCGTCGTCGGTCGTGATCACCTCACCCCGCTCGGGCACGCGGTTGGACAGCATGAAGACGAGGCCGCCCAGCGTGTCCACCTCCTCGTCGAGGTCGGGCGGCAGCAGGTCCACGCCCGCCGCCACCTCGAAGGCGGCGACGTCGGCGCGGGCGCTGGCGACGAAGACGCCCGGGCTCTCCTCGCGCCAGGGCAGGGGGTCGGCGTCGTCGTGCTCGTCGTCGATGTCGCCGACGATCTGCTCCACCAGGTCCTCGATCGTCACGAGCCCGTCGACGCCGCCGTACTCGTCGATGATCAGCGCCATGTGCTTGCGGCTGGCCTGCATCCTCTCCAGCAGCGTCGCGGTCGCCATCGACGGCGGCGCGTAGAGAAGCTGGCGGATGTGGCGGTGGATCTCGAACCTGGCCCGCGCAGCCTCGCCGTCGAAACCGTAGGCGAAGGCGAGGTCCTTGAGGTGGACGAAGCCCAGCGGGTCGTCGAGCGTCTCGCGGTAGATCGGCACCCGCGTCAGCGACGCCTGCCGGAACGCGTCCACCAACTGCTCGAGCGTGGCGGTCTCGGGCGCGGCGGTGATGTCGGCCCGCGGGATCATCACGTCCTCGACGCGCTGGTCGCGCATGCGCATGACGTTGGAGATGATCGTGCGCTCGTTGCGCGCCGCCTTCGGCGCCGCCGACGCCCGGTTGGTCGCCGCCTCGGCCGCGTCGCGGCGCGCGAGCCCCGCGCGGCGCATCAGGCGCCCGATGAAACTGTGAGGCTCGCCCGCGTCCTGCGCGTCGCCGCCCGCATCGACCGCCTGCGCCGGTTCCCCGGCGAGGCGCAAGTGACTGCCGTCCATCTTCCCCGTCTGGGGGCTCTCCCGCCGCACCGTTTCAGGCATAGGGGTCGGAAACCCCCAGTCCCGCCAGCGCGCGGCGCTCCAGCCCCTCCATCAGCCCCGCGTCCGCATCCGTCCCGTGGTCGTAGCCGAGAAGATGCAACACGCCGTGAACGATCAGATGCGCGAGATGATCGCCCGGCGCAAGACCCTGCGTCTGCGCTTCGCGCAGGATCGTCTCCGCCGCCAGCGCGACGTCGCCGATCAGCGTGCGGCTCGCGGGGCTCAGCGGCGGCGGCGGGGGCGTGGCGCCGGGCGCGGGCGGGATCAGCGCGAAGGCGGGCCAGGACAGGACGTTGGTCGGCCCCTCCTTGCCCCGGAAACGCTGGTTCAGCGCGGCGATCTCGGCGTCGTCGGAGAACATCACGCTGACCGAACAGCGCGCCGCGTCCACGCCGGCCGCGTCGAGCGCCGCCAGCGCCGCCTTCTGCGCGAGCGTCTCGATGCGGCCGAAGGGCGCCCAGTCGCCCGCCTCAGCCAGCGTCTCGACCAGAGGCGCGGGCGGCGGGCTCGGGCGTGGCCTGCGGGCGCTCACCGCGTCGCGGCCGTCGCACGGCCATAGGCCTCGACGATGCGCGCGACCAGCGGATGGCGCACGACGTCGGCGGCTGCGAAGCGGCAGAAGGCGATGCCCTGCACGCCTTCCAGCACCCGCGCCGCCTCGTCGAGGCCCGAGCGCACGCCGCGCGGCAGATCGATCTGGGTCGGGTCGCCGGTGATGGCCATGCGCGAGCCCTCGCCGAGGCGGGTGAGAAACATCTTCATCTGCATCTCGGTGGTGTTCTGCGCCTCGTCCAGCACCACGAAGGCGTTCGACAGCGTGCGCCCGCGCATGAAGGCCAGCGGCGCCACCTCGACGTTGCCGAGCTCCATCTCGCGCTGGAGCTGCTTGCCCGGCAGCATGTCGTGGATCGCGTCGTAGAGCGGGCGCAGATAGGGGTCGATCTTCTCCTTCATGTCCCCCGGCAGGAAGCCCAGCCGCTCGCCGGCCTCAACCGCCGGGCGGCTGAGGATGATCTTGTCCACCCGCCCTTCGATGAACATCGACACCGCGGCGGCGACCGCGAGATAGGTCTTGCCGGTGCCCGCCGGCCCGATGCCGAACACCAGTTCGCTGGAAAACAGCGCCCGGGCATAGGCCTTCTGCGCCGGGGTGCGGGGTTCGACGGTCTTCTTTCGGGTGCGGATCTCGACCCGCCCGCCCTCGAAAAGCTCGAGCTGGTCGCGCGCCGCGGCGGCCCGGCCCATGCGCAGAGCGGCGTCGATGTCGCCCGGCTCCACGGTCCGCCCCGATTCAAGCCGGGCATAGAGCGTGTCCAGCGCCTCGCCGGCGCGATCCACGCCCTCGGTCGGCCCGTGCACGGTGAGCAGGTTGCCGCGCCTCTGGATGCCGACGCCGCACAGATGCTCGATCCGGGCGAGATTGGCGTCGAAGGCGCCGCAGAGGTCAGCCAGCTTGCGGTTGTCGGCGTATTCCAGCCGCTGCTCTACGAGCTGGTCAGTCATTCGCCACGCGAGTCGCCACGAAGCCTCCTCAACGACCACGCCATGATGGTGACCGAGAGCGGCGCCGGCGCGCAAGGAGTTTCAGGCGTCGCGGCGAAACCGTTCGGGCCGGATCACCTCAGCGTCGCTGATCGACACCACGCCGATGTGCGGCGCCAGCACGGCGAAGGCCGCTTCGGTCAGCCGCTCGGCGTCCTCGGGCGCGGCGAGGCAGACCACCACCGCGATCGCGCCCGCCGCGCCGACCTGGCCCTCGCGGCTCCACGGCCCCGAGCGGCCGTCGCCGCCCGCCGCGGGCAGCACGGTGAAGCCTTGCGCGCCGGCTTCGCGGAGCGCGCGGGTCAGGCGCGAGAGCACGGGCGCCTCGACGACGATCTCTATGCGCTTGACGGGATAGGTCCGCACCGCTCAGCCTCCGTCGGTCAGAACCCGCGCCGCGGCGAGGTAGAGCGGCAGCCCGAGCGTCAGGTTGAAGGGAAAGGTCACGCCGAGCGCCAGCGTCACATAGATGGCGGGGTCCGCCTCGGGCAGCGCCACCCGCATCGCCGCCGGCGCGGCGATGTAGGACGCGGAGGCGGCCAGCGCCGCCAGCACCGCCACCCCGCCGGTGGAGAGCCCCAGCGCCCACCCCGCCCCCAGCCCCAGCGCTGCGCCGATCAGCGGCATCGCCACGCCGAAGGCGACCAGCGCCGGCGTAAGCTTGGCTGCCGAGCGCAGCAGGCCACGGCCGGCGATCAGCCCCATGTCGAGCAGGAACAGCGCCAGCACGCCCTTGAAGGGCGGCGCGATGAAGGGCTCGATCTCGGCCATGCCTGCCGGTCCGGTGATCCAGCCGATGGCGAAGGCGCCGACCAGCAGCACGATCGAGCCGTTCAGCGTCGCCTCGTGCAGCGTCGCCCGGTCCAGCGCCGCGCCGCCGCGCGCCAGCAGCAGCGCCACAACGATGGCCGGCGCCTCCATGGCCGCCGCGACCGCCACCATGAAGCCCTCCGGCTCCAGCGCCTGCGATTCCGCCAGCGCCGTCATGGCGACGAAGGTGACGATGGAGATCGAGCCGTAATGCGCCGAAACCGCCGCCGCGTCGACGCGCGACAGGCCGGTGCCCAGACGCAGCAGCGCGAAGGCTGCGACCGGCGTCAGCGCCGACAGCGCCACCCCCGCCAGCAGCGCCGCAGCCAGCGCCGCGTCCGCGCCGTGCTCGGCGACGCCCACCCCGCCCTTGAAGCCGATCGCGAACAGCAGATACAGCGACATGCCCTTGGCGACGGCCTCGGGGAAGGCGAGGTCGGAGCGCGCCAGCGCCGCGCCGAGGCCGAGCGCGAAGAACAGCACCATCGGCGTCGTCAGCGCGCCCGCCGCCAGCCCCAGCGTCTCGCCCATCGCCCGCTCCGCCCTGTCCGCGGCGGCGAGGTAGCCGCTGCGGCGCGGCGCCGCAAGCCCGACTCAGGCGGCGAGGCGGCCGTCCATCGAGCGCGGCCCGGCCGCCTCGAACCGCACCGCCGCGACCGCGCCGAGCATCGCCCCGGGCGCCGCGACATGGACCGACTGCAGCCAGGGCGAGCGGCCGATCAGTTGCCCGGGCTGGCGGCCAGGCCGCTCCAGCAGCACGTCGGCCGTCCGGCCCACGGTCGCCGCGTTGAAGGAGGCCTGCGTTTGCGCGACCACCGCCTGCAGCCGCGCCAGACGGTCCGCCATCTCGTCCTCTGGCACCTGCGCCTTCGCGTCCGCCGCCGGCGTGCCGGGGCGCGCCGAATACTTGAAGGTGTAGGCCTGCGCGTAGCCGACCGCCTCGGCCAGCCGCAACGTCTCGGCGAAGTCGGCCTCGGTCTCGCCGGGGAAGCCCACGATGAAGTCGCCCGACAGGGCGATGTCCGGCCGCGCCGCGCGCGCCCGGTCGAGCAGGGCGAGATAGCTTTCGACGGTGTGCCGCCGGTTCATCGCCTTCAGCACGCGGTCCGAGCCCGACTGCACCGGCAGGTGCAGATAGGGCATCAGCGCGGGAACCTCGGCGTGGGCCGCGATCAGGTCTTCGGTCATGTCGTTGGGGTGGGAGGTCGTGTAGCGGATCCGCTCCACGCCTTCCTCCGCCAGCGCCCGGATCAGCCGGGCCAGCGACCACGGCCCGTCCGCCCCCGCGCCGTGGTAGGCGTTCACGTTCTGGCCCAGCAGCGTGATCTCCCGCGCCCCGCGCGCCGCGAGGGCGCGCGCCTCGGCCAAGACCTTCTCCGCCGGGCGCGAAACCTCGGCGCCGCGGGTGTAGGGCACGACGCAGAAGCTGCAGAACTTGTCGCAGCCCTCCTGCACTGTCAGGAACGCCGCAGGCGCCGCCCGGCTGGGCAGGGGCAGGCGGTCGAACTTGTCCTCCGCCGCGAAGTCGGTGTCGATCAGGCCGCGCCGCCCCGCCTCCACCTGCGCCACCATCGCGGGCAGACGGTGATAGGCCTGCGGGCCGACGACGAAATCCACCATGGGCGCGCGGCGGACGATCTCGGCGCCCTCGGCCTGCGCGACGCAGCCCGCGACGCCGATGGCCAGCCGCTCGCCCCGTTCGGCCCTGGCCTCGGCGATCACGCGCAGGCGTCCGAGTTCGGAATAGACCTTCTCGGCGGCCTTCTCGCGGATGTGACAGGTGTTCAGCAGGACGAGATCGGCTTCTTCCGGCGTCTCGACGGTCGCATAGCCCGAAGGCGCCAGCGCGTCGAGCATCCGCTGACCGTCATAGACGTTCATCTGGCAGCCGTAGGCGCGCAGGAAAACGCGCCGGGTCGGTTCGGTCATCGCGTCGCTCCCCCAAGAAAGCCTACGGCGCGCCCTGTGTGGCGCGCCGGTCTTAATCGGGGCTGCGTGCGGCGACAACCGCCGCAGGTGGGCTCAGTCGCGCGTGCGGTTGCGGCCCAGTCCGTTTTCCTTCGCCAGGCGCTGGCGCTTGAGCGAATAGGTCGGGGCGACCATCGGATAGTCGGGGCCGAGACCCCACTTCTCCCGGTACTGCTCGGGCGTCATGTTGTAAGCGGTCGCCAGATGCCGCTTCAGCATCTTCATCTTCTTGCCGTCTTCAAGGCAGATGATGTAGTCGTCGGTGATCGACTTCTTGATCGGCACCGCCGGGCGCAGCTCTTCCTTGGGCTCGGCCGGAGGGCTGGTGAGCCCGCGGAGCGCGCCATAGACCTGCTCGATCAACTGCGGCAGGTCGCCCATGGCCACGGTGTTGTTGGAGACATGGCTCGCCACGATCTCCGAGGTCAGGTTCAACAGCTCAGACGTGTTCAACTGCTCGTTGGACATGAGGGTCTCCTTCACTTCGCCGCCGTCGCCGCATGGCGCGCGTCTGCGCGCCGAAGCGGTCAGAATTTCATCGGCTGTCGGCGCATGTCGTCGCCATGTTCGATATATGGACGGGATTCTCGGGCGCTGCAAGAGAAGAGCACAGCAATTCGGCTCCGGTCCAACGGTTTTGACCGCGAAATCGCCGACTGAACCCGAATTCGGCGACTCAGGTAGCTGCGGGTCGAAATACCGCGCCCCTTGCGGCAAGCAACGTTACAGCGCGAGCCGCAGCGTCAGGGCGTCGGCGCGCGCGGGGCCGCTCCCGTAGTAGCCGCGGCGGCGGCCGACCTCCGAATAACTGCGCCCCGCGTAGAGCGCCTGGGCCGCCGTGTTGTCCTGCGCCACCTCGAGCAGCAGCGTCTGCGCGCCGGTCCGTCGCGCCCAGGCCTCCACGGCGTCGAGCAGCGCGGCCGCGAGCCCGCGGCGGCGGGCGGCGACGGCCACGGCGAGGGTGAGCAGCTCCGCCTCGTCGGCGACGACGCGAGCCAGCGCGAAAGCGAGGGGAGGGTCTCCGGCGGCGGTCAGCGCCGCGCCGGGGGCGGCGGTCAGCGCGGCGATCTCGGCCGCGGACCACGCCCGATCGCGGCCGGCGAAGGCTTCGGCATGCAGCGCGGCGAGCGCCTCGGCGCGCGCGGGCGCTAGGGGCGGGGCCAGGAACGCCGGGTCGGGCCTCACTGCGCGGCGGCGGGCCGGGCGTCGGGCGGGCGCAGGTAGAGCGGCGCCGGACGCGGGGCGTCGCCCGAGCGCAGCGCGCGCAGGCCGGCCGCCGCGAGCGCGCCGGCGCCGGCCGCGGCGCGGTCGGCCTCGCCGAGCGCCGTCTCGCCGGGGCGCGGGCGAAGGGCCGGATCGTCCGGCGCGACGGTTTCGACCGGCCCCAGCGCGCGACCGCCGGCGAAGCGCTGCAGCCAGAGCGCGCCTTGCGGGCCGGGCAGGACGACAAGGGCGCGATTCCCGCCTGCGAGCGCCGCGAACCAGTCCACCCCCAACGCGGGCCGCCCCAGCGCCAGCGCAAGCCCGCGCGCCGCCGCCACCCCCAGCCGCGCGCCGGTGAAGCCGCCCGGCCCGGTGCAGACCACCACGGCGTCTAGCCCGCTCGGCGTCCAGCCGGCTTCGGCGAGCGCGGCCTCGACCAGGGGAAAAAGCCGCTCGGCGTGGCCGCGGCTCATGGCCTCCTCGCGCGCGGCCAGCACGGTCGCGCCAAGGCAGGCCGCCGCCAGGCAGCGCGCGGCGGCTGTGTCGAGGACGAGCAGCCGCGGCTCAGACCGCGACAGAACGGACCTCGGTCACTTCGGGAATGTAGTGCCGAAGCAGGTTCTCGATGCCCATCTTCAGGGTCATCGTGGAGGACGGGCAGCCGGCGCAGGCGCCGCGCATGTGCAGATAGACCACGCCCTTCTCGAAGCCGTGGAACGTGATGTCGCCGCCGTCCTGCGCCACGGCCGGCCGCACGCGGGTGTCGAGCAGCTCCTTGATCTGCACCACGATCTCGCCGTCCGGCCCGTCATGGGCGGCGTGGCCGGCCTGCGCCGCGCCCTCCATCACCGCCTCGCCGGAGGTGAAGTGCTCCATGATCGCGCCCAGCACGGCCGGCTTGAGATGCGCCCAGTCGGCGTCGCCGCGCGTGACGGTGATGAAGTCGGAGCCGAGGAAGACCCCCTCCACGCCCTCGACCGCGAACAGCCGGCGCGCGAGCGGCGAGGGGCCGGCGGCCTCAGCGCTGGTGAAGTCGGCGGCGCCTTCGGCCAGCACGGTGCGCCCGGGCAGGAACTTCAGCGTCGCCGGGTTGGGCGTCGATTCTGTTTGGATGAACATGCGCGGGTCTCCTGTGCGTCGCCCCACACATGCGCCCGCAACGGCTCCGGATCAAGAACCGTTCCAATCCCGCTCACGTCACCTTGTCGATCTCCTCGAGCGACATGCCGCCCGGGACCACGGTCACGGGGATCGGCATCCGCCCGCCGCGCTTGCCGACCAGCGCCGAGACCAGCGGTCCCGGCCCCTCGCCGGCGTCGTCGGCGCCGAGCACCAGAACGCCGATGTCGTCGTTCTCGCGGATATGGGCCAGCACCTCGGCGTCGGCCTCGCCCTCGCGGATGGCGAATTCCGGCATGACGCCCGCCAGCGCGCGCACCTCGTCGGACAGCGCGGTCAGCCGCGCCTCCGCCTCGTCGCGCTTTTCGCGCCGCATCACCTCCGCCACGCCGGCCCAATGCTGGAACTCTTCGGGCGGGATGACGTAGAGCATGGTCACGCCGCCCTCGGTGCGGGCCGCCCGGCGCGCCGCATAGCGCAGGGCGTTCATGCACTCGGGCGTGCTGTCGACCACGACCATGAACTTGCGCACCCGGACCCCCTCTGGCCGTTTCGCCGGCCGCGACCATGGCGCAAGGCGCAGGTCCGCGCCAATGCGCCGCTCAGCCGCGTCTGGCCGGCCAGCGCGACGCCAGCGCCACCAGCGTCGCGACGTCGCGCGCCTCCAGCGGCCCCGTCGCGCCGGGGCGAAAGCGGCGACGGAACGCCGCCAGAAGCGCGTCGGGCGCCGCGGGCGGATAGCCGAAGGCGCGCGCCGCGTCGGCGAAGGCCGCCGGGTCCGGCGGGCCTGCCGCGGCCGGCGTGTCCGCCCACACCGACAGGCCCGACCGCGCCAGCGCCCGCCAGTCGAAACGGCCCGAGGGGTCCTGCTTGCGTTCGGGGGCCATGCAGGCGTGGCCGATGACGCGCTCGGGCGGGATCGCCCAGCGCGCCAGCATCGCGCGCAACACGGTCTCCAGCGCCGCCATCTGCGGGGCGGGGAAGGGGACGTCGCCGGGATTTGCGAGCTCGACGCCGATGGAGCGGCTGTTCATGTCCCCGCAGTCGCCCCAGGCGCCGCGCCCGGCGTGCCAGGCGCGGCGGTCCTCGTCGACCAGCGCCCAGACGCGCCCGTCCTCGGCGATCAGGTAGTGGGCGCTGACCTCGGCGGCCGGGTCGCACAGGCGCTCCAGCGCCGCCTCGGCCGTCGCCATGGCCGTGTGATGAAGCACGACGAGGTCCGGCCGCGCCCCGCGTCGGTCGCCATGGTTGGGGGAGCGCGCCGGGGGGAACGGAAGCGCGATCAGCTGTCGACGCGCCCCCAGATCGCCTCGGCGGCCTTGACGACCAACTCCAGCTTGCGCTTCTGGTCGTCCTCGGTGACCAGGTTGCCCTCCTCGGTGGAGGAGAAGCCGCACTGCGGCGCGAGGCCGAGCTGGTCGAGGTCGGCGAACTTCGACGCCTCGTCGAACTTGCGCTTGAGCGACTCGAGCGGCTCCAGCGTCGCGGTCTTGGTGGTGACCACGCCGGGCATGACGCGCTTGGTCCCCTTCGGAAGAAGCCGCAGCGGCTCGAAGCCGCCGGCCCGGTCGCTGTCGTATTCCATGAAGTAGATGTCGATGTCGGTGGAGAAGATCGCCTCCGCCGCCGGGTCATAGCCGCCCTCGGCGACCCAGGTCGACTTGAAGTTGCCGCGGCACAGATGCATCGCGATGGTCATGTCGGCGGGGCGGTCCTTGATCGCCTCGTTCATCATCCAGGCGTAGCGGCCGATGATGCGGTCGCAGTCCCAACCCTGCGCGGCCTTCTCGGCGCGAATTTTCGGGTCGCACAGATAGGCGAAGAAGATGTCGTCCATCTGAAGGTAGCGGCACCCGGCGGCGTAGAAGGCGTGCACGGCCTTGCGGTACGTCGCGGCGAGATCGGCGAACAGCACCTCCTCGTCGGCGTATTCCGGCGGCGCGATGTCGGCCTTCTCGACGCGGAAATGGCAGCAGGAGGGGCCGGGAATCGAGATCTTCGGCGTCGCCCCGGTCACGCTGGC
This sequence comes from Rubrimonas sp., assembly GCA_036735545.1. Classification (GTDB taxonomy): domain Bacteria; phylum Pseudomonadota; class Alphaproteobacteria; order Rhodobacterales; family Rhodobacteraceae; genus Rubrimonas. Next base: position 17,270 of record DAINOD010000013.1, read on the forward strand.
GAGATACCTGAAGTGGGCCAGCATCGGGTGGTCGTCGGGGAAGTCGACGCGCTCGCGGATCACGGGATGCACCGGCTTCAGCGTGGCGCCGTGGAAGGCCACGCCGTCGCCGCGCTCCTCCAGCGCGAAGCCGTCGAGCATCCCCATGAAGTCGAAGTGCCAGAAGGCCCGGCGGAACTCGCCGTCCGTGACGGCGGGGATGCCGATGTCCTGCTGCGCGGCGACGACGCGAGCGATCTCCTCGTCCTCGACCGCCGCCAGCTCCTCTGCGTCGATGCGCCCGGAGGCGCGATCCTCGCGCGCCTTCTTCAGGCGCGCCGGGCGCAGCAGGCTGCCGACATGGTCGGCGCGGAACCTGGGCTTGGGGTCAGGCTTCACGGCGTCGAGCATGGCGTCCTCCCGCATCCTTGCGTGCTGTTGTGCGAGGGGCTGGCGCGGCTGTCGAGCCCTTCTGCGCCCAACCGGTCCGGTCGAGGCCGAGCTGGTCGGCCAGCACCTTGGCCTTCACCTCCTCGACCGCCCCCTCTGCGAGATCGCCGAGCTGGAACGGGCCGTAGGAGGTGCGGATCAGGCGGTTGACCGCGAGGCCGACGCTTTCCAACGCGCGGCGCACCTCGCGGTTCTTGCCCTCTCGCAGACCGATGGTCAGCCAGGAGTTCGCGCCCTGGATGCGGTCGAGCGTCACCGTCATCGGCCGGAACCGCTCGCCGTCCAGCTCGATCCCGCGCCGCAGCCGCTCCATGGCGGCGTCCGAGGGCGCGCCGTGGGCGCGGACGCGATACTTGCGCGTCCAGCCGGTGGAGGGCAGCTCCAGCCGCCGCTTCAGCTCGCCGTCGTTTGTCAGCAGCAACAGGCCCTCGGAGTTGAGGTCCAGCCGGCCGACGCTCAGCACCCGCGGCATGTCGGGCGGCAGGCGGTCGAACACCGTGTCGCGCCCCTTCTCGTCGCGCGCGGTGGTCACGAGGCCCGCGGGCTTGTGATAGCGCCACAGCCGCGGCGGCTCGGGGGCGGCGAGGGGTTTGCCGTCCACCTCGATGCGGTCGGCTTCGGTGACGGTGACGGCCGGCGTGTCCAGCAGGCGGCCGTTGAGCCGCACCCGGCCCTCGGCGATCAGCCGCTCCGCGTCGCGGCGCGAGGCGAGGCCGGCGCGGGCGATGCGCTTGGCGATGCGTTCGGGGGCGTCGGGCGTGTCTTCCATGCGTCCGTCTACACCCTGCGCGCGCGGGCCGGAAGGCTTGCGCGCGCCCGGCGCCGTCGCGATGGTCCGGCCATGGCGGAAGACACCCCCAGCGCAGAAAAGGGCGTGGCCGGCCCGGAGGCGGGCAGGGCTGCGACGACGGCGCGCTCGCCGGGCATGGCGCGGGCGCTGGCCGAGGCGCGGGCCGCCGCCGCGCGGGGCGAGACGCCGGTGGGCGCCGCCGTGGTGGACCCCGCGACGGGCGCCGTGGTGGCCGCGGATGGCAACCGCACCCGGCAGCTCGCCGACCCCACCGCGCATGCGGAGATTCTCGCCATCCGCGCCGCCTGCGCCGCGCGGGGCTCTGAGCGGCTGACCGGGCTCGACCTGCACGTCACGCTGGAGCCTTGCCCGATGTGCGCGGGGGCCATCTCGGCGGCGCGCATCGGCCGGCTCTACTACGGCGCGGCCGACCCCAAGGGCGGGGGCGTGGCGCATGGGGCGCGGGTGTTCTCGCACCCCACCTGCCACCACGCGCCCGAGATCTACGACGGCATCGCCGCCGCTGAGGCCGCGGCGCTGCTGCGCGCCTTCTTCGCGGGCCTCAGAAGCTGACCGAGCCCATGACGTCGAGCTGGTGCACCGGCATCGGCGCCAGCGCCGCGGCAAGCTCGTCCGCGTTCTGAGCCAGCAACGGGAAGGTCTTGTAGTGGCAGGGGATCACCGCCTCAAAGTCGAAGAACTTCCTGCACGCGAAGGCCGCTCGCTTCTGGTCCATCGTGAACCGCCCGCCCGTGGGCAGGATGCCGATCTGCGGCCGGTGCAGTTCGGCGAACAGGCCCATGTCCGCATGCACGTCGGTGTCGCCGGCGAAGTAGATCGTGCGCCCCTCGCCGGCGATCATGAAGCCGCCCTCCGAGCCGGCGTAGACCGGCCGGCCCTCGACCGAGACCGACGAGGAGTGCGCCGCCCGGACCATCGTCACGGCGACGTCGCCCAGCGCCAGCGTGCCGCCCATGTTCAGGCCCTCGGCGGCGATCCCCTCGCTTTCGCCCATCCAGGAGGCGAGGTCGTAGACGGCCACCAGCGGCGCGCCCGTGGCCTTGCAGATCTCGGCGGCGTTCGAGGCGTGGTCGAAGTGGCCGTGGCTGACCAGCACCGCGGTCGCGCCGGCGACGGCCTCGTCGAAGCGGGCCTCGTCGAAGACCGGGTTGCCGCGCAGCCAGGGGTCGATCAGCAGCACCTGCCCGCCCGTCTCGATGCGGAAGCCCGAATGTCCCAGCCATGTGATCTTCATCGTCTCGCCTCCCTGCGTGCCGGCGGGCAGGATCGGCCGACACGGCGACACTTTCAACCGCGGCCCCCGGCGCTACAAAGCGCGGAGAGTCGGGGGAGGGCGCGATGAACTGGACCGCCAGCGTGAACGTCTACTGCGAGCGGCTTGGGCCGGGCCTTTTCGCCGAGCCGCTGAATGCGGTCACCAACGCCGCCTTCTTTCTCGCCGCCTGGCTTGCGCTGCGCGCCGCGCGGGCTGCGGGGCGGCTCGACTGGACGATGACGCTGCTGATCGGGCTCACCTTTGCGGTCGGCGTCGGTTCGACGCTGTGGCACACCTTCGCCCAGCGCTGGGCGGGGGCGGCGGACGTCATCCCGATCCTGCTGTTCATCCTCAGCTATTTCGGGCTCGCCATCTGGCGCTTCTTCGGGGCGCGGGGGGCCGAGGCGATCGCGCTCAGCGTCGGCTTCCTGTTCTTCGCCGGCGGCCTGCGGAGCGCGGCTGCCACCTCGCTGCCGCCGATCCTGTCGCCCGCCTTCGGCTATCTGCCGGCGCTGGTGGCGCTGCTGGTCTGCGGCGCCCTGCTGGCGGCGCGCCGGCATCCCGCGGCGCTGTGGCTCATCGGGGCGGGAACGCTGTTCGTGGTGTCGCTGACGTTCCGCGGCCTGGACGGACGGGTCTGCGATACGTTTCCGCTCGGCACGCATTTCCTTTGGCACCTCGTGAACGGCGCTGTGCTGGGGACGCTGCTGTTCGGCTGGCTGCGCCACGGGGCGCGCGTCGTCCCCGCCGCCCGACCGGTTGCGGCGGCGCCGGCGGCGGGCTAACCACCTGCCGCGAAGGCAGGGGAGGGCGATCCATGGCGGTGGACGAAGCGACCGTGCGCAAGGTGGCGCATCTGGCGCGCATCCGCGTCGAGGAGGCGCGGCTGCCAGCCCTCGCGCGCGAGCTGTCCGGCATTCTCGCGCTGGTAGAGCAGCTGCAGGAGGTGGACGTCGCCGGCGTCGAGCCGATGACCGCCGTCACGCCGATGAAGCTGAAGCTGCGCGAAGACCTGGTGACGGACGGGGCCGACCGCGACGCCGTGCTGGCCAACGCGCCCCTGACCCGCGAGGGCTTCTACGCCGTCCCGAAGGTGGTCGAATGACCGCGCTGGCCGATCTCGGCGTCACGGAGGCGCGCGACGGTCTGCGCGCGCGCGCCTTCACCGCCCGCGAGCTGGCCGAGGCCTGCCTCGACGCCATCGACGGCGCAGGGCTGCTGAACGCTGTCGTGACCCCGACGCCCGAGCGGGCGCTGGCCATGGCCGATGCGGCGGACGCGCGGCTGGCGGCGGGCGACGCGCCGGACCTCTGCGGCGTGCCGGTGGGGGTGAAGGACCTGTTCTGCACGCAGGGCGTGCGTTCCCAGGCGGCCTCGGACATCCTGCGCGACTTCACGCCGACTTATGAAAGCACCGTCACTGCAAGGCTCTGGGCCGAGGGCGCGGTGCTGGCGGGCAAGCTGAACATGGACGAGTTCGCCATGGGAAGCTCGACCGAAAGCTCCTGCTACGGCCCCTGCGCCTCGCCCTGGCGCAGGCGCGGCGACAACCGCCCGCTGAGCCCCGGCGGCTCCTCCGGCGGCTCTGCGGCGGCGGTGGCGGCGCGGCTGATGCCGGCGGCGCTCGGCACCGACACGGGCGGCTCGATCCGCCAGCCGGCGGCCTTCTGCGGCGTCGTGGGGGTCAAGCCGACCTACGGGCGCTGCTCGCGCTGGGGGATCGTCGCCTACGCCTCGTCGCTGGATCAGGCCGGCGTCTTCGCCCGCTCGGTGCGCGACGCGGCCCTGGTGCTGCGGGCGATGGCGGGCGAGGACGCGAGGGACAGCACCTCCGCCCCCCAGCCCGTGCCGGACTTCGCCGCGGCGCTGTCGGGCGACGTGCGCGGCATGACCATCGGCGTGCCGGCCGAGTATCGCGTGGAGGGCCTCAGCCCCGAGATCGCGGCGCTGTGGGACGAGGGGCGGCGGATGCTCGCCGAGGCCGGGGCCCGCGTGGTGGACGTCTCTCTGCCGCACACGAAGTACGCGCTGCCGGCCTACTACATCATCGCGCCCGCCGAGGCCTCGTCGAACCTCGCGCGCTATGACGGCGTGCGCTACGGCCTGCGCGCGCAGGCGTCGGGCGGCGTGACGGAGATGTTCGAGGCCACCCGCGCCGAGGGCTTCGGGCCGGAGGTCCAACGCCGCGTGATGATCGGCGCCTATGTCCTGAGCGCGGGCTACTACGACGCCTACTACCTCCGCGCCCAGCAGGTGCGCGCGCTGGTCAGGCGCGACTTCGAGCGCGTCTTCGCGGAGGGCGTGGACGCCATCCTGACGCCGACGACGCCGGGCCCGGCCTTCGGCCTCGGCGAGGTCGGCGCCGACGACCCGGTGGCGATGTATCTGCAGGACGTGTTCACCATCACGGTCAACCTCGCCGGCCTGCCCGCCGCGTCGGTGCCTGCGGGGCTCAGCGCAGAGGGCCTGCCGCTGGGCCTGCAGCTCATCGGCCGACCCTGGGACGAGGCGGGTCTCCTGCGGGTCGCGGATGCGCTTGAGCGCGCCGCGGGCTTCTCCGCGCGCCCCGACGCGTGGTGGTGAGCCGGCTTCTTTTCATCACCCACCCCGAGGTCGTCGTCGATCCGGCGGTCCCCGTGCCGGACTGGCCGCTGAGCCCGCGGGGCGTCGCGCGGATGACGCTGTTCGCCGCGCTCCCGCTGCTGGAGGGCGTGCGCGCGGTTTGGTCGAGCGCCGAGCGCAAGGCCCGCGACGGCGCCGACATCCTCGGCGCCGCGCTGGGCCTTGCGCCGCAGGTCGAGGTCGGCCTGCGCGAGAACGACCGCAGCGCCACCGGCTTCCTGCCCCCGGCCGAGTTCTGGCCGGTTGTGGAGGCGTTCTTCGCCCGCCCCCACGACAGCGTGCGCGGCTGGGAGCGTGCGGCCGACGCGCAGGCCCGCGTCGTCGCCGCCCTGCGCCGGGTGGACGCACAGAGCCCGCCCGGCGACGTCGCGGTGGTCGCCCATGGCGGGATCGGCGCCCTGACGCAGGCCTGGGCGCGCGGCGCGCCCATCGGGCGGGCCTTCGACCAGCCGGGCGGCGGTGGGGGCTGCTGGTTCACGCTCGCCCGCGGCGGCCTCGACGCGCCGACCGAGTGGCGGTTGCTGGAGGATTGACCGCAGTCAACGCGCCGTCGCGCGGCGCAGTTAGGATCGCCGCGTTCACCCACGCGATCGGGAGGATGCGCGCATGGTCGAGAAAACCCACGGAACCGGCTGGTGGCCCAGCGTCTTCGATCCGCTTCGACAGCTCGGCGAACGGGTCGCCGACTGGATGACGCCGCGCTCGGAGGCTGCCGTCGATGGCGAGGTCTACGAGATCACCATGGAGTTGCCGGGGGTCAGCCCGGACGACGTGGAGGTGTCGGTCCATGACGGGGCGCTGTTCGTGAAGGGCGAGAAGCGCGCCGAGCGGACGGAGACAGGCAAGAGCTTCTTCTTCACCGAAAGGGAGTACGGCGCCTTCCAGCGCAGCTTCCGCCTGCCCGCCGACGCCGACCAGAGCAAGATCGCCGCGGCCTTCAAGGACGGCGTGCTGACGCTGACGGTGGCCAAGCGCTGCGAGACGATCGCCTCGGGGCGCAAGATCGCCATCGAGCGCAGGTAGGTCGGCGGCGCTCAGGTCCACAGCCCGACGCTCGGGACCGGCTGCGCGCCGGACCCGAGCTTGAACCGCGCGAGCCCGGCCGCCCGGCGCGTGTCCAGCGGCCCGAGGTCGAGCGTCGCGACCCCTTGCGCCCGTAGGGCCAGCATGGCGCGCCAGAGCAGGAGCGGGTGCGCGCCCTCCGGCGCCTGCGGCGCGCGCCAGGCGCAGTGCTGCAGGGCGCCCGCGCCGTGGCGCACGAACAGCATCGTCGCGACTGTCTCGCCGGTCGAATCGGCTTGCGCCAGCGTCAGCGACCGCCGACCGGCGAGCCGTCCCCAGGCCGCGGCCAGCGCCACCGGCGTATTGGCGTAGCCCCGCGCGCGGCCCTGCGCCGCCTCCCGCGCCGCCACCGCCGCCAGCGTCTGCGCCGAGGGCGCGTCGTCGAGGATCACCCGCAGGCCCGTCCGCTCGCCCGCCTTCAGGCGGTTGCGCCACTTCTGGTCCAGCGCCGCGCGCAGCGCCTCGGGCGCAGGGCCAAGGTCGAGCGTCGCCCGCGCCGCGCCCGTCACGACGCAGGCCAGCCCCGCGGCGCGCAGCGTCGCGGCCTCCGCCCCGTCGGGCGCCAGCAGCACGAGGCGCGGCCACGGCAGGGGCGCGGTCCGGCGCAGGACGCGGCAGGCGGCGACGCGCTCGCTCTCGCTGGCGTCGGGAGCGAAGACGGGCCCGCGCGCGGCCAGCGCGCCATGGGCCAGCGGCCCGAGGCTGCGCGCGGTGAACTGCGCCTGCGCCACCACGCGCCGCCCCAGCCGCGCGACGCCGCGCAGGACGCGCCCGCCCAGCGCCTCGACGGCGGCGCCATAGGCCCAGCGCTGTTGCCACGGCGCCGCCCCGTTCAGCCGGTCCCAGCCGGCGCGATCGTCAACGATCCATTCACCATCCATGGCGAAGCATCTCGCCCGGGAATGGTTAACGAAGGGCGTGAGTCGCGATGCGCAAGGAGAGTGTCATGGGTCACGACCTGCCGGGCCCGCGGCTGACCGCGCGCGGTCTGTGGATCGCCGCGCTGTGGCTGACCGGCCCGGCGCTGGGGGTGATCGCGCTGGCCGACATCGTGGGGTGGTGGGTGGCGCGGATGATCTGGAACGTCTGCTTCGGCGTGGTCTGCTGGCTGTGACGGCTCACGCCGCGAAGCGGTCCGGGGCGTAGGGGGCCGGGTCGAAGGGCGGCTCGGCGCCCGCCGCCAGCGCCGCCGCCGCCCGGCCGACCAGCGGGCCCAGCGTATAGCCCGCGTCCCCCGGCGCCGCGATCACCGCGGGGCCGCGCGCGCCGAGGATGGTCTTGCCGTCGGCCGTGGTGTTCAGCCCGGCCCAGGTCCGCAACACGCGCAGCGGTCCGATGCCGGGCGCGAGCCGCGCCGCCAGCGCCACGTTGCCGACGAAGCTCTCGCCCCTCGCCTGCGCGTGCTCGCCCGAGAGCCGCGCCGGCCAGCCGCCGCCGATGACGATCTGGCCCGAGGAGAACTGCTTGAGCGTGATCGAGCGCTCCGCGTGCTGGACGAGGTGGCGGATGCGATACTCCGCCGGCTCCGTGACGTTCATGTGCAGCGGCTCGGCCGCGGTGGGCGCCGCCAGCCCGCAGGCTGCGGCCAGCGGGCCCGATCCCCACGCCGCCGCGATCACGACCCGCTCGCCGCGCCAGACCGCCGCGCCCCGCGCCGTGACGCCCTCGGGGCCGGTCTCCAGCGCCGCGATCCGGTCGCGGGCCAGCCGTACGCCGGCGGCGACGGCGGCGGCGCGCAGGCGGCGGTTGGCGGCGAGGGGGTCGAGCTTGCCCTCCTCGCGGCACAGTTCCGCGCCGACGATCTGGGGGCCCAGCCAGTCGGCCAGGCGGTCGAGGTCGGCGCGGTCGAGGATCTCCGCGTCCACCCCCTGCCGCCGCTCCCGCGCCGCCTTGGCGTCGAGAAAGCGCAACTGCTCGGCGCTTTCCGCCACCATCAGCCCGCCCTCGCGCACGAGGTCGAAGGGGCCGAAGCGCTGGTCCAGCCGCTCCCACTCCCGCACCGCGGCGACATAGAGCGGCAACGACGCCTCCACGTTCGGGGCCTGCTCGGGAAAGAGGCGCAGGAAGCGGCTCTGCAGCTGGACGTGCAGGCTGCCGGCGTTGGCGTTCGAGCCGGCGTTCACGCCGGCGTCGACGAGCGTGACCGAGGCCCCCCCCTCGGCCAGCGCCAGCGCGCAGGTCAGCCCCGTGATCCCGCCGCCGATGACCAGGACGTCCGCGCGCGGCTCAGCCATCGCGCAGCAGGGCGGCGCGGGCGGCGATCAGCCGCGCCACCGCCCCCTCGCGCCAGGCGGCGCGGGCCGGCAGCGCCTCGGCGGGCAGCACGGCGCGGCGCTGGCGCTCCACCTCGGCCACCAGTTCGGGGCCCCAGACGCAGTCGCGCTCGCCCCGCGCCTCGCCCATGGCGCGATAGGCCGGGCCCATGCGCGCGGCGTGGGCGGCGATGCCGCCGGGGGTGTTCAGTTCGGCGGTCTCGAAGGGGCCCGACAGCGACCAGCGCGGGCCCAACCCGTCGCGCACCAGCCGGTCGAGCCCGTCCACGTCGATGACGCCCTCCGCGACCAGCCGATAGGCCTCCCGCAGCATCGCGCCCTGCAGGCGGTTGAAGACGAAGCCCGGCGCCTCGCGCCCAAGCCGCACCGGGTCGAAGCCCGCGGCGCGGAAGGCGGCCTCCGCCGCGTCGAGCGCGGCGGGGTCGGTCCCGGGGGCGCCGACGATCTCCAGCACCGCGATCACGGTCGGCGGGTTGGCCGGGTGGGCGACGAGGCAGCGCGCCTGGGCCTCCCGCTCGGGCAGGATGTCGGAGACGGTGATGGCCGAGGACGCCGTGGCCACCGGGGTCGATCCGGGCGCGGCGGCGAGGATATCGGCGAAGAGCGCGCGCTTGATCTCGACCCGCTCCGGCCCCGCCTCGATCACCAGCGCCGCGCCGGCGGCCGCGTCGGCCGCCGTGGCCACGGGCGTGACCCGCGCCGCCGCCGCGGCCGCCGCGCCCTGCGCCCGGCCGCAGAGCGCCAGGGCGCCGTGGCGGCGCGCGATCTCGGCGGGGATGGCGGCGCGGCGGTCGGGGTCGGTCTCGGCGAGCGTCACGGCCCAGCCGCGGTCGGCGAAGGCCGTGGCGAAGCCGAGGCCGATCGACCCCGCGCCGACGACGCCCGCCCGCATGATCTCGCCCATGGCGTCTCCCTCGACGCGCCCGTTCGCGCTGCGCACAGTTGTGCGCAGGGCGGGGGGCGTCAAGCGGGGGCGGCGATGGGGGCGATGGCGGGGCGGCGCGCGGTGGTGACGGGGGCGGGCAGGGGGCTCGGGCGGGCGATCGCGGCGCGCCTCGCGGGCGAGGGGGCGGAGGTCTGGGCGGTGGACCTGCCCGCGGCGCTGGAGCCCGGCGCGCCGCGGACGATGGCGCTGGACCTGACGGCGGCGACGGCGCCGGAGGCGCTGGCGGGCCTCGCCGGGCGGCTGGGCGCGGTAGACGCGGTGGTGGCCAACGCCGGGGCCGTGCCGCCGTGGCGCACGGTCGGCGCGCTCGACTGGGCGGAGTGGGACCGGGTCTTCGCCCTCAACGTCCGTGGCGCCGCGCTGACGCTGCAGGCCTTCGCCGCCGCGCTTTCGGCCTCGGGGCGCGGCGCGGCGGTGTTGATGGCGTCGATCAACGGCTATCGCGCGGCGCAGGGACAGGCGCTCTACACCGCGACCAAGCATGCGGTGGTCGGGCTGACCCGCGCCGCGGCGCTCGACCTCGGGGCGCGTGGCGTGCGGGTCAACGCGCTCGCACCGGGCCCGGTGGCGACCGAGGCCCTGCGCGACCGCCTAGACGCCCGCCACGAGGCGGGCGGACCCGAACCGGCCGCCGCGATGGCCGCGCTGGCCGCCCAGACCGCCCTCGGCCGCATCGCGACCGAGGCGGACGTGGCGGCGGCGGCCCTGTTTCTCGCCTCCGACCTGTCGGCGGGGATGACCGGGGCGGTGCTGCCGGTGGAGTGCGGCCTAGCCTAGGGGCGCCCAGCCGTGCTGCGCGAGGATCGCGTGACTGGCGCGGATGTCGCCGTCGGGGTCGTTCGCCGCGTCCAGCGCGTCGGCGATGATCTCGAGCACCGTCACGCCATCGTAGCCGATCTCGCGCAGCGCCGCCGCAGCGGGACCGGGCTCGACGATCCCGGTTCCCAGCCGGTCGTGCTTGAAGTCGCCGTAGCCGGAATCGGAGATGTGGACGTTGCGGATCAGCGGCCCCAGCAGGCGGATCGCCGCCGGCACGTCCTCCTTGATCCAGGCCGAGTTGCAGACGTCGAAGTTCACCCCGACCGAGGGGTCGATCAGCGCCGCCGTGTCCTTCATGTCCTGCGCCGTGGGCAGGAAGGTGAAGGGCACGTTCTCCAGCAACAGGCCCACGCCCGTCCCCCTCGCGTGCGCCACCAGCGCCTGCATCCCCTCGACGAACCAGTCCAGCATCCACTGGCGCGGCGGGTTTATCAGGCTGTTGACCGGGCCGGGGATCGCCACGACCCATGGGCAGCCCCACTCGGCGGCGAGGTCGATGGCCTCGCGGTAGCGGTCGAGGGTGTAGGCGCGCATCAGACGGTCCACGCCGTTGGGGTTGTTGTCCAGCAGCGGATAGCAGAACGAGGTGATCGCGCCGCCCTCGCCCTTCAGCCATGCCGCGTAGTCGGCTCGCTGGGCCTTCGTCATCTCGGCCGGCCAGCAATGGGGCGGGAAGATCATCATCTCGAACTTGTCGTAGCCCAGCCCCTTCAGGTGCTTGAGGGCGTCGAGACCCGAGTGGGAGTAGAGATAGGGAAAGGTGCTCGCCGCCACCGCCAGCCCTGTCATCGCACGCCTCCGTTCGCATGTCGCACGAAAGTCAGCATAGCGAACGGGCCGTGCGGCTCAAGCGCAGGCTCGGGCGTCCGGTTCAGGCGCCCGGTTCACGCGTCAGGCTTCAGCCGCCGGAAGGGCAGGGCGAGCGAGAAGCCCAGCCGCACCGGCTCGCCCCGGCGCCATGGCTTCAGCCCGATCTCCATGCCCTCGTGGCCCTTCTCCGGCTGGGCGAGGTAGACGCCGAACAGCCGGTCCCAGACCGACAGGTTGAAGCCGTAGTTCGCGTCGTGCTCGCGGCGCTCCACCGAATGGTGGACGCGGTGCATGTCCGGCGTCACCACCACCAGCCGCAGCCGCCGGTCGAGCCATCCGGGCATGCGCACGTTGGCGTGGTTGAACATCGCCATGCCGTTGAGAATCACCTCGAAGGCCACGACCGCCGCCGCCGGCGCGCCCAGCGCATAGACCAGTCCGATCTTGAGCAGCATCGACAGCGCGATCTCCACGGGGTGGAAGCGGATCGCCGTGGTCACGTCGATGTCGGGGTCGGCGTGGTGGACCTGATGCAGCCGCCACAGGGCCGGAACCTTGTGGCTGACGAGGTGCTGCAGCCAGATCGCGAAGTCCATGACCAGCAGGGTCAGCGCGAAGGCCAGCCAGAACGGCGCCCCGATCGCCGGGAGCAGCCCCCAGCCGTTCGCCTGCGCGTCGAGCGCCGCCCCGACCGCCGCCAGCGGGAACAGCAGCCGCACCACGGCCGTGTCGAGGATCGCGATGGCCCAGTTCGTGCCCCAGCGTCGCGGCTTGGATTCCCGCAGCCGCCGCCGTGGCGCGGTGAACTCCCACGCCGCCATCAGGGCGAAGACGCCCAGAAACACGCCAAGCCGCAGCGCCGGCTCCCAGCCCATGCCCATCCTCCTGTCCCTGTCTGGCATATAGGCGCGGCGCCGGCGTCGGACCGCTGACAATTGTAGGAATTGCGCTACTCTTGGTCGCAGCAAATCGGGGAGACCGGCCATGCGGATCTTGCTCATCGGCGCCTGCGCGTTCGCGACCCTCGCCTCGCCGCTCAACGCCACGCGCGGGGCGGACGCGGCCTTCGACCTGTCCATCGCCGGCATCCGGATCGGCGAGGCGAGCCTTTCGGTGCAGACCACGCCCACCGGCTATGCGGTGGAGGGCGCTGCGGATTTCGGCTTCCTGTTCTGGGGCGGCGAAGGCGCCGCCGTGGCGCAGGGCGCGTTCGGCGGCGAGCGGCTGGCGCCGGCCCGCTACGAACTGGCCTATCGCGGCGTTCGCCGCCCGGGGCGCGTCGAGATCGCCTTCGAGGACGGCCGCGCCGTCAGTTGGGACAGCGCGCCGCCGATCCCCGCAGAGTTCGCGGAGGGCCGCATACCGGTTACCGAGGCGCATCTAGCGGGCGTGATGGACCCTCTCAGCGCGCTCGTCATCCCTGCCGCCGCGATCTCGACACCCGCCGCCGCCTGCAGTCGCGTGCTGCCGGTGTTCAGCGGCTATACGCGCTTCGACCTCGTGCTGGATGGCGCGGTGACGGCCGCGGACGGCTCCGTGGAGTGCTCCGTCACCTATCGCCCCGTCGCGGGCCACCGCCCCGGCAGCCCGGGCGTCGCGCGTGCGACCGCGCCGGGTGCGCTGGCGGTGTCGTTGGCGCCCCTGCGCGACGGGTTCTGGGGGCCCAGCCGGGTAGCGGTGGCGACGCGGTTCGGGACCTTCGAAGCGTTGAAGCGCTGAGTTTCCATTCCGGCGCCAATCTGGGCGCCGCGCGCCCACTGGCGCCGTGCCGTGGACAGGGCGATTTATACGACGTCGGGTTTTCGCCCCGCGCCGCAGGAGCATCGCCATGACCGCCCTCGCAGACGCCGCCCCGCTCGCCGCGGTCGACGCGCCCTTCCATGTCGCCGCCGTCACGCTGGCGGCCCGAGCGCCCGGGGCGCTGGCCCGGTTCTACGAAGGGCTTGGGCTCGCGCGCCTCGCCGATGCGGACGGGGCGCTCGTACTCGGGGCCGGCGGAGCGGGGTGGTTGCGCATCGTCGCCGCCACCGCGCCCGACCGGCCGGCGGCTGGTCTGTTCCACACCGCGATCGTGCTGCCCTCCCGCGCCGCGCTCGGCCGCTGGTTCGCGGCGCAGCGCGCGGCGGGGCTGATCTTCGAGGGCGCCTCGGACCACGGCGTCAGCGAGGCCTTCTACCTCAGCGATGCGGAGGGCAACGGCGTCGAGGTTTACGCCGACCGCCCGCGAGCCGCGTGGGCGCGCGAGGGCGACGGCTACGCCATGACCACGCACCGCATGGACGTCGCCGCCTTGCTGGCCGAGGGCGGCGGCCCCGTGCGCGCGCTGCCGCCGGAGACGCGCATCGGCCATGTCCACCTGCGCGCCGCCGACCTCGCCGCCGCCGAGCGGCTCTATGTCGAGGGCCTCGGCATGGCCGTGACCCACCGTCGTCCCGGCGCGGCGTGGTTCGGGGCGGGGGACTATCACCACCACCTCGCGGTCAACGCCTGGTCGGGGCCCCTGCCGCCGCGCCGCCCCGGCCAGCCGGGCCTGGAGGCGGTGACGCTGGCCGCATCCGACCACGACGCCCGCGCCCGCCTCGCGGCCGGGCTGGCCGCCGCGGGCGGGCGCGATCCTTCAGGGGTCGTTGTGCTGCTGGAGGCGTAGAAGACAGGAACGCCGGCGGGCCGCCGGATCGGGCGCCCGACCGCTTGCGCGAGCGACTTGCGCAGAGCGGTCGTTGGCGCCGCGCCCGCCGCTTGAAACCCGGCGATGGCTGCCCGCTGCGCCTGATCCGACCGGTTTGCGGCCAGCCATCCCGGCCGGTCGCAGGCTCCTGTGAGCCATCGCGCGCCGGCCTCTCTCCGGCTCACATGTAACGGTTGACCAGGTTCTCGAGCCGCTCCTGACGACCGGATCGCGGCTCGGGCTCGATGCCTTCCGCCTCCACGCGCGCCGCCGCCGCGGCGAGGTCGCCCTTCAGCATCGCCTGCGCCGCCGGCCGGTCCCAGCCGGCGTAGCGCTCGGCGCGCAGGGCCTCCAGCGTCCCGTCGTGCAGCATCGCCGCCGCCGCCTTCAGACCCCGGGCGCAGACGTCCATCGCGCCGACATGGGCGGCGATCAGGTCGGCGGGGTCCAGCGACTGGCGGCGCACCTTGGCGTCGAAGTTGGTGCCGCCGGTCGTGAAGCCGCCCGCGCGCAGGATCTCGTAGTAGGCCAGCGCCACTTCGGGGACGTTGTTGGGAAACTGGTCGGTGTCCCAGCCGGACTGGTAGTCGTTGCGGTTCATGTCGATCGAGCCGAACACGCCCAGCGACGCCGCCAGCGCGATCTCGTGCTCGAAGCTGTGGCCGGCGAGGATGGCGTGTCCCTGTTCGATGTTGACCTTGACCTCGCCCTCCAGCCCGAAGCGCTTCAGGAAGCCGTAGACCGTGGCGACGTCGTAGTCGTACTGATGCTTGGAGGGCTCCTGCGGCTTCGGCTCGATCAGGATCGCGCCCTGGAATCCTATCTTGTGCTTGTAGTCGACGACCATCTGGAGGAAGCGCCCGGCGTGCTCGCCCTCGCGCTTGAGGTCGGTGTTGAGCAGCGTCTCGTAACCCTCGCGCCCGCCCCACAGAACGTAGTTCTCGCCGCCGAGCTTGAGCGTGGCGTCCATGCAGGCCTTCACGCAGGCGGCGGCGTAGGCGAAGACGTCCGGGTCGGGGTTGGTCGCGGCGCCTGACATCCAGCGACGGTGGGTGAACATGTTCGCCGTGCCCCAAAGCAGGCGGACCTTGGCGCCCTCCATCTTCGCCGCGAAGTGATCGGTCATCTCCTCCAGCCGCCGGCGGCTTTCGGCGAAGGTCGCGCCCTCTGGGCGCACGTCGGCGTCGTGGAAGCAGAAATACGGCACGCCGAGAATGCGGAACATCTCGAACGCCGCGTCGGCCTTGACCCTCGCGTGGCCCATGTCGGAACCGAACCAGGGACGCTCGAAGGTGCGCCCGCCGAAGGGGTCGCCCCCCTCCCACGCGAAGGAGTGCCAGTAGGCCACCGCGAAGCGCAGGTGATCCTCCATGCGCTTGCCCATGACCATCGCGTCCGGGTCGTAGTGGCGGAAGGCGAGATCGCCGTCGCCGTAGGGGTCGAAGGAGACGGACGGAATGCCGGCGAAATAGCTCATCTAGAGGCTCCGGGCGGCCGCAGCGGCGGTCCTGTAGCGGGCGTGGGCGGCGTCGAAGGCCGCGGCGAGGGCAGGATCGGGCGCGACGCTGCGCGCGACGGGCGGGGGCGTGGCGATCTCGGCGCCGGCGCCGGTGGCGGCCATCATGCCCAGTCGCGCCGCGCCGAAGGCGGCGCCGAAGTCGCCGGCCGCGGGCACGTCCACCGGCGCGCCCAGGGCGGTCGCGATGGCGGCGAGCCAGTAGTCCGAGCGCGCGCCGCCGCCCAGCGCCAGCAACCGCTCCACGCGAGTGCCCGTCGCCCCGAGCGCGTCGCGGCAGTCGCGGAAGGCGAAGGCCACGCCCTCCAGAACCGCGCGCGTCGCGGCGGCGCGGTCGGTCGCGTGGTCGAGCCCGATGAAGGCGCCGCGCGCGGCCGCGTCGTTCCAGGGCGTCCGCTCGCCGCCGAGGTAGGGCAGGAACAGCGTCCGCCCCGGCGCCTGCAGCGGGCCGAGGCCGGCGGTCAGCGCCGCGGGCTCGGCGCCCAGCAGCCGGCCCAGCCAGTTCAGCGCGTCGGTGGCGGCGAGGATCACCCCCATCTGGTGCCAGGTTCCCGGCAGGGCGTGGCAGAAGGCGTGCACGGCCGTCTCCGGGTCGGGCCGGAACCGCTCGTTCGCGGCGAACAGCACGCCCGAGGTGCCGAGCGAGGCGAAGGCCGCGCCCGGCGCCACGATCCCGGCGCCCACGCCCGAGGCCGCGTTGTCGCCGCCCCCGCCCGCCACCACGACGCCGGCGCCGAGGCCCCAGCGCGCGGCGAGGCTGTCGCGCAGCTTGCCCGAGACCGCCGAGCCCTCCACCAGCGCCGGCATCTGCGACCGGCTGAGCCGGGTGGCCGCGAGCAGGTCGTCCGACCAGACCCGCGCGCCGACGTCGAGCCAGCCGGTGCCTGAGGCGTCCGACGGCTCCGACACGGCCTCGCCGGTCAGCCACAGCCGCAGATAGTCCTTCGGCAGCAGAACCCGCGCCACGCGCTCGAAGACCGAGGGCTCGTGCGCCCGCACCCAGTCGAGCTTGGGCGCGGTGAAGCCGGGAAAGACGATGTTGCCGGTGACCGCGCGAAAGCGCGGGTCGGCGTCGAGCGCCGCGGCCTCGGCGGCGGCGCGGGTGTCGTTCCACAGGATGCAGGGCCGCAGCACCTCGTCGGCGGCGTCGATCAGCGTCGCCCCGTGCATGTGCCCAGAAAGCCCGATCCCCGCGACCCCCTTCAGCGTGCGCCGTGCGGCGAGCGCGGCCATGGCGGCCTCGGTCGCGGAGAGCCAGTCGGCGGGGTTCTGCTCGGACCACCCGTCATGGGGCCGGCTCACGGTCAGGGGCGACGACGCCTCGGCGAGCAGGCGCTGGGCGTCGTCGATGAGCACCGCCTTCACCCCGGAGGTGCCGAGGTCGATTCCGATGAACATGTCAGGCCGCCAGATGTTCGGGCTTCTTGCCGAGGATGATCATGCCGAGGATGTCGTCCTCGGTGACCTCGTCGACCTTCACCGTGCCCACCAGCTTGCCGTTCTTCATCACCGAGGCGCGGTCGCAGAGTTTTTTCACCGCGTGCACGTCATGGTCGATGAGGAAGATGCCGAGGCCCTGCTTCTTCAGCTCGCCGATCAGCTCGGCGACCATCTGCGTCTCCTGGGGGCCCAGCGCGGCGGTGGGCTCGTCCATGACGAGGATCTTCGCGTTGAAGTAGACCGCCCGCGCGATGGCCACCGACTGGCGTTGCCCGCCCGACAGCGCCGAGACGGGGCTGGCGAACTTGGTGAAGTTCGGGTTGAGCCGGCCCATGATGCGCCGCGTCTCCGCCTCCATCCGCCCCTCGTCGACAAAGCCGAACGGCGTGACCAGTTCTCGCCCGAGAAAGAGGTTGGAGGCGGCGTCGAGATTGTCCGCCAGCGCGAGCGTCTGGTAGATCGTCTCGATGTTGTGGGCGCGGGCGTCGCGGGGATTGGCGATCTCGACCTTCTCGCCGTTGATGAGGATCTCGCCCGCGTCCATGCGATAGGCGCCCGAAAGGCACTTGATCAGCGTCGACTTGCCGGCCCCGTTGTGGCCGAGCAGCCCGACCACCTCGCCCGGATAGAGGTCGATGCTGACGCCGTCGACGGCGCGCACGCCGCCGAAGGCGATCGAGATGTCGCGCATCTCCACCAGCGGCGTCATTTGCCCACCCCCAGACGCTTGCGGTACTGGATGTCGATCCACACCGCGAAGACCAGCACCACGCCCACGACGATGTTCTGCAGGGGCGCATCGACGCCGACCATCGCCATGCCCGACTGCAGCGACTGCATGATCAGCGCGCCGAGGATGGCGCCGTAGATCGTGCCCACGCCCCCTGACAGCGCCGTGCCGCCGATCACCGCCGCGGCGATCACGCGCAACTCGTCCAGCGTGCCGATGTCGTTGGGGTGAGACTGGAGACGCGCCTGGGCGATGATCGCCGAGAGGCCGCACAGGAAACCCATCAGCGCGAAAACCTTGACCGTCAGCAGCCGGGTGTTCACGCCCGATAGCTCCGCCGCGTCGGGGTTGCCGCCGGTGGCGAAGATGTAGCGGCCGAGCCGGGTCTTGCGGGCGAGGATGGTCATGCCCACCGCCACCGCGATCAGGATCAGCACCGAGATCGGCAGGCCATAGCCTTCGGTGTAGCCCTCGGGCATCACCTCGCCGCGCGCCTCGAAGATGCGGCGCAGGCGTCCGGCCGGTATCTCGTAGGCGTTCAGCGTGGCGACGAAGCCCATGATGGCGCCGACCGCGATCGCCATCAGCGCGCCTTCCGCCCAGAGCGGCTTGACAGGAAACTCGTGGCGCAGCTTGGCCTGCCGCGCCGACCACAGCGCCCACACCGCCGCCGCCGACGCCAGCGCCCCGACGATCCACGAGGCGGTGACGCCGATGGTGCCCTCCGCGCCGCCCAGCATCAGGAAGGTCGGGTCGAGCGGCGCCAGCGTCTGCCCGCCGGTCATGTACCAGCCGACGAAGCGCCAGACGAGCAGCCCCCCCAGCGTGACGATGAAGGCGGGGATGAGCTGGTAGCCCACCAGCCAGCCGTTGAAGGCGCCGATGGCCGCGCCGACGCCCATGCCGGCGAGCATCGCGACGGGCGCGATCAGCGGGTGGCCGAAGCCCAGCAGCGACGGCAGCACCGCCACCTGCGCCACGCCCATCACGGCCGAGCAGATCGCCAGCAGCGCGCCGACCGACAGGTCGATGTGGCGGGTGACGATGACGAAGACCATGCCCGTGGCCATGATCGCGACCGAGACCGTCTGGATCGTCAGGTTGAAGACGTTGCGTGGCGTCAGGAAGCGCCCGTCGGTCACGAAGTCGAACACCAGGCACAGCGCGACGAAAGCCCCGATCATGCCGAGCAGGCGGAGGTCGAGCTCCAGCGCGTCTACGAGGCTGCGCCGCGGTTTCGCGGCGCCGGTCTGGGCCAGATCGGCCATGGGCGTGTTCCTTGCAGCGGGTCGGCGCCGGCCCGCGGGGACCGGCGCCGACGGCCTCAGTTGCAGGGCGCCGGGCCGGCGCTCACGCCCTGGCAAAGCGCGGACTGCTCGATCCAGCCGGCGTCGACCACCAGCGGCAGGTTGGCCCGGGTCACCGGCACGGGCGCGAGGAACAGCGAGGTCATCGTGGTCCCGCCCGGGGAGGACCATTCCTCCGAGCCGATCACGGCCTTCATCGGCGCGCCGGCCGCCAGCGTGACGGCGATGCGCGCGGCGGCGTCGCCGAGGTCGCGCGCGTCCTTCCAGACGCTGACCGTCTGGGTGCCGAGCGCCACGCGGTTCAGCGCGGCGTGGTCGCCGTCCTGCCCGGAGACCGGAATGCCCTGCATCCCCTGCGCCGTCAGCGCCGCGACGACGCCGCCCGCCGTGCCGTCGTTGGAGGCGACGACCGCATCGACGCCGTTGTTCGTGGCGGTCAGGATCTGCTCCATGTTGCGCTGGGCGTTGGCGGGCAGCCAGCCGTCGGTGTAGGCCTCGCCGACGATCTCGATGTCGCCCACGTCGATGGCCGCCTGGAGCACCTCCTGCTGGCCGCCGCGCAGGAAGTCGGCGTTGGGGTCGGTCGGCGAGCCCTTGATCATGACGTAGCGGCCCGACGGCGCAGCTTCGAGCACGGCGCGCGCCTGCATCCGGCCGACCTCGACGTTGTCGAAGGTCAGGTAGAAGGCGCGCGGGTCCTCGATCAGCCGGTCATAGGCGATGACGGGGATGTCCTCGTCCGCTGCGGCCTGCACCGCCGGGATGATCGCCTGCGCGTCCTGCGCCAGCACGATCAGCGCGTCGACGCCCTGCGAGATCAGGCTCTCGATGTCGGAGAGCTGCTTGGCGGAGGAGGACTGCGCGTCGGCCGAGACGTAGGTGGCGCCGAGCTCCTCAAGCGCGGCGCGGATCGCCGCCTCGTCGGTCTTCCAGCGCTCCTCCTGGAAGTTCGACCAGCTGACGCCGACCGTCAGCGACTGGGCCCATGCGGCCGAGGAGAAACCTGCAGCGGCGACCGCCGCGGCGATGACGAGAGTGCGCATTCGAAACCTCCCTGTGCGCGCGACCGAGTCGGTCGCCCGGCTGTGACCGCCGGAACATGGGGCATCCTGCCGCTCATAAATTCGGTAGTCAAAATTATTGTCGCCCGCCATGCTGCGGCGTTGCGTCCTTTCCGTCCGATCATGCTGCATCGCAGCACGAATAGTGCGCAACGCGCTCGAGGTGGGACCAAAAGGTATGATCATTAATTCAGCGCCTGAATCAAAGCTGCGCGCGTTCGCCGACGCCCGCCCCGGCGTCGGCCCGCTCGTCCCGCCTGACAGCGTCTCGCTGACGCCCCTGCGCCAGCGCGTGTTCGAGCGCATCCGCGCCGCCGGGGCCATGCCGCGCGTGCAGGTCGCAAAGGTGCTTGGGGTAAGCCCCGGCTCCGTCACCCCGATCGTCGCCGACCTGATCGACGGCGGGCTGGTCGAGGAGATCGCGCCGCGCGCCGACGCGGAGGGCGCGCGTGGCCGACCGGCCGTCTCGCTGGGCGTGCGCCGGGACGCCGGGATCGTCGCCGGGATCAAGCTGTCGGACGCCGAGCACACGGTGGTGCTGACCGACTTCGCGGGCGGGCTTATCGCCAGCGACGCGGTGGCGCAGGGCGCGGGAGACCGCAGCCTGCCCGCCGTGCTGGGCGCGGCCGAGGCGTTGCTGCGCCGCGTCTGCGCCCGCGCGGGCGTGGACGCCCGCGAGATCCGGGCCGTGGGGCTTGGCGTGCCGGGCTTCGTCGAGGCGGCCTCGGGGCGCGTCCTGTGGTCGCCGATCCTGCGCGAGCGCGACGTGGCCCTCGCCGCCGCGGCGACCCAGCGGCTCGCCCTGCCGGTCCATGTCGACAACGACGCCAACCTCGTCGCGCTGGCCGAGTTGTGGTTCGGCGCCGGCCGGGCGCTGGACGACTTCGCCGTCGTCACCATCGAGCACGGCGTGGGTCTGGGGCTCGTCATCAACCACCGGCTCTATCGCGGAGCGCGCGGCGTCGGCGCGGAGCTCGGCCACGTCAAGGTGCAGCTCGACGGCGCCCTGTGCCGCTGCGGCCAGCGCGGCTGCCTCGAGGCCTATGTCGCCGACTACGCGCTGGCCCGCGAGGCCGCCACCGCGCTGGACTGGCCGCACCGAGACGGCCAGCCGCCGGGCGTGCTGCTGGAGAGCCTGTTCGATCACGCCAAGGCCGGCAACGCGGCGGCGCGCTCGATCTTCCGCCGCGCCGGGCGCTATCTGGCGGTCGGCATAGCCAACGTCATCAACCTGTTCGACCCGGCGCTGATCATCCTGTCGGGCGAGCGGATGCGCTACGACTACCTCTACTCCGACGAGGCGCTGGCGGAGCTGTCCAGCCTGATCGTGGCCGCCGACCGACCTCCGCCGCCCATCGAGGTCCACGCCTGGGGCGACCTGCTCTGGGCCCACGGCGCCGCGGCTCTGGCGCTGTCGGCCGTCACCGAGACCGTGCTGGCCGCCCCGCGCGAGGCGGGTTGACGCGCGCCCGCCCGGCGAGCCCCATAGGCGCGACACCGGGATCAAGGAGCGCGACCATGCCGACCGGCGGCGAACTCATCGTAGGCTGTCTGAAGGCGCAGGGCGTGGACCGCGTCTTCTGCGTGCCGGGCGAGAGCTATCTGGAGGTGCTGGACGCGCTGCACGACAGCGGCGTCGATGTCGTCGCCTGCCGGCAGGAGGGCGGCGCGGCGATGGCGGCGGAGGCGGACGGCAAGCTGACCGGCAGGCCGGGCGTCTGCCTCGTCACCCGCGGCCCCGGCGCCACCAACGCCGCCGCCGGCGTGCATGTCGCGATGCAGGACGCGACGCCCATGGTGCTGCTGGTCGGCCAGATCGGCCGGCGGATGCGCGGGCGCGACGCGTTCCAGGAGGTGGACTACCGCCAGACCTTCGGCGACCTCGCCAAGTGGGTCGAGCAGATCGATCACGCCGACCGCATCCCCGAGGTGATGTCCCACGCCTTCCACGTCGCGATGGCGGGCCGTCCCGGCCCGGTGGTGCTGGCGCTGCCCGAGGACATGCTGCGCGACGTGGCCGACGCCGCCCCCGGCCCGCGGGTCGAGGTGGCCGAGCCCGCCCCGGCGCCCGAGGATGTCGCCCGCTTCGCGCAGATGCTGCGCGAAGCCGAGCGGCCGGTGATGATCCTCGGCGGCTCGCGCTGGCGGGCCGAGGACGTGGCGCTGGCGCAGGACTTCGCCGCGCGCCACGACCTGCCGACAGCCATCAGCTTCCGCCGCCAGCAGCTGTTCGACCACCTGCATCCGGCCTTCGCCGGCGACGTGGGGCTGGGCGTCAACCCGGCGCTGAAGACCCGCGTGGCGCAGGCCGATCTGGTGATCCTGCTGGGCGCGCGGCTGTCGGAGAACCCGAGCCAGGGCTTCACGCTCCTCGACATCCCCAGGCCGCGCCAGCGCCTCGTCCACATCCATCCCGGGGCGGAGGAGATCGGCCGCATCTACGCCCCCGATCTCGGCGTCAACGCCACGCCCGGCCGCTTCCTGCAGGCCGTGGCGGCGCTGGAGGGCCGCGCCGCCGGCGGTCGGGCCGCTGCGGCGCACGAGGACTATCTGGCATGGAGCGCGCCGCGCCCCCGCACGGGCGGCTCGGGCGTGGACATCGGCGGGGTGGTGGCGGCGCTGGCGGCCCGACTGCCCGAGGACGCCGTCATCGCCAACGGCGCCGGCAACTACGCGGTCTGGGTCCACCGCTTCCACCGCTTCCGCCGCTTCGGCACGCAGCTTGCGCCGACCTCGGGCTCGATGGGCTACGGCCTGCCCGCCGCCATCGCCGCCTCCCTGCGAAGCCCCGACCGCCCCGTGATCGCCTTCGCCGGCGACGGCTGCTTCCAGATGACGATGCAGGAACTGGGCACGGCCGCGCAGTCCCGCGCGCCGCTGCTGCTGCTGATCTGCGACAACGGCATGTGGGGCACGATCCGGATGCATCAGGAGCGCCACCACCCCGGCCGCGTCGTCGCCACCGACCTGCGGAACCCCGACTTCGCCGCGCTGGCCCGCGCCTACGGCCTGTTCGGCGCTTCGGTGGACGCCGACGCGGCGGTGGGCCCGGCGCTGGACGAGGCGCTTGAGTGGATCGCCGAGCATCGCCTGCCCGCGGTCCTGCGGCTGGCGACCGACCGCGCCGCGATCACGCCCTCGCAACGGCTGGCGGCGCTGGCGGAGGCGTGAGCTAGCGGCGCTCGGGCGCAGCGGTCACAGCCCCGCCAGCAGCGCGGCGCGGTCGGGGCGGAAGTCCTCGGCGATCCAGCGATCGCGCAGCCGGGCCAGCGCGGCGCCGAGTTCGGGGCCAGCCGGCATCCCCGCGGCCATCAGGTCCGCGGCGCTCAGCGGAAAGCGCGCCGCCGCGCCGCGGGCCAGCTGCGCCTCCAGCCCGGCCGGCGGCGCCGCGCCGGCGGCGGCTGCGTCGATCAGGCATGCGTCGCGGGCCGCCTCGACCCCGCAGCGGTGGGCGCGGCCCGCCGGGTCGGGGGGCAGGGCGCACGCGGCGGCGATGGCGCCGAGCCGCTGCGCGTCGGCGCGGGAGAGCCGCCAGTCGGACCCGTCCGCGCCCATCGCCGCCGCGCGGCGCGGCCAGGCCGGCGCCGCCCCCGCGGCGGCCTCGGCGGCGACGAGGGGGCGCAGGGCCGCGGCCCTCGCGCCGGGGGCCACGACGGCCAGGACGCCGGCGTCGGCCATCGCGGCGACCGCCTCCGCCGGGTCGGGGGCGGCGAGCAGGCGCTTCATCTCGTGGCCGATCCGCTCGCGCGACAGCGTCGGCAGACCGGGGGCGGCGGCGGCGCAGGCGGCGAGGCCCGCGGCGTCCACCCCCGTCGCGCTGAACCACGCCGTGAAGCGGAAGAAGCGCAGCACCCGCAGCCGGTCCTCGGCGATGCGGGCGGCGGGCTCGCCGATGAAGCGCACCCGGCGCGCGGTCAGGTCGGGCAGTCCGCCCAGCGGATCGAGCACCGCGCCGTCGGCGTCGGCGTAGAGCGCGTTCATGGTGAAGTCGCGCCGGCCGGCGTCCTGCGCGACGTCGTCGGTGAAGGCGACCTTCGCCCGGCGGCCGTCGGTCTCGACGTCGCGGCGCAGCGTCGTCACCTCGAAGCCCCGACCCAACGCCACCGCGGTCACGGTGCCGTGGGCGACGCCCGTGGGGACGGCGCCGAGCCCCGCCGTCTCCAGCAACGCGATGGTGCGCTCGGGCGGGCAGGCGACGCAGAGGTCCACGTCCGCCGCCTCTCGCCCCATCAGCGCGTCGCGCACGCAGCCTCCCACGAACAGCGGCCGCGCCTCGCCCAGCGCCGCCAGCACGGCGCGCGTCGGCGGGGCGGTCAGCCAGCGCGGGGCGATGCGCGGGGCGGTCACGCCGCCTCGGCCCTGCGCGCATCCGCCACCCGCTCCGAGAGCCGACGCAGGATGCCCGCGGTCACGCCCCAGATGTGGCGCTCGCGCCAGGGCATGGCCCAGTAGGCGCGCGGCCGGCCGGCGACCTCGCGGGTCAGACGCTGGTGATTGGCGGGGTTCATCAGGAAGTCCAGCGGGACCTCGAAGGCCTCCTCCACCTCGCCGGGTTCGGGCAAGGGCTGGAAGCCCGGCTCGACAAGGCCGACGAAGGGCGTCACCGCGAAGCCGGTGCGGGTGACGTAGCGCTCGAAGGGGCCGAGCATGTCGATCTGCTCGGCCGGCAGGCCGATCTCCTCCCGCGCCTCGCGCAAGGCCGCGGCCATGGGCGAGCGGTCGCCAGCGTCGCATTTCCCGCCGGGCAGGGCGATCTGGCCGGCGTGCACGCGCATGGTGGCGGGGCGCTGGGTGAGCACAACGTGCAGCCCCGATGGCCGGCGCACCACCGCGCACAGGACGGCCGCGGGGCGGATGCGCGGCGGCGCGCCTTCCTCCAGCGCGTCGCCCACGGGCGCCCCCGGCGGAGGCAGCATCGCGCGGCGCAGCGCGAGTTCGGACACCGTGAAGGGGCTCATCCGGCCAACTCGGCCGCGGGCAGGATGGGAAAGAACGCGCCGCGGGAGGCGACGCCGAACCAGTCGGCGCCGGCATGGGGCCGCGTCTCGCCGAGATCGACGAGGCGGTAGAAGCTCTTGCGGTCGATCAGAGCCTCCAGCCCGCCGCGGACGTGAACGTAGGGCCGCGGCCCGGGCGCGACGCGGATGGGGTGGTCCGGGCCGGCGGCGGTCTCGTCGCCGAGATTGGTCGTGAAAACCAGCGCGTCGCCGTCGCGGCGCAGATCGACCGCGACGAAGGGGGCGTCATCCACGGTGATCGCGACCTTCTCGACCGGCGTGACCAGCACGAAGCCCTCCGGATCGCGGCGCAGGATCGAGGCGAACAGGCGCACCATGGCGGGACGGCCGATCGGCGTGCCCTGATAGAACCAGGTCCCGTCGGCCGCGATGCGCATGTCGATGGCGCCGCAATGGGGCGGATTCCACAGATGCACAGGCGCCGGGCCCTTTTTCGGGCCGGCGCCCAGTTGCGCGGCGAGGCTCGCAGGGTCTGGCATTCTCGGGTCCGTGATCCATGTGACGCTCGACATCATAGGCGATCACGTTACGCTTTGCGACGCGGGCCGCGACCGCCCGCCGCAGGACCCCCGAGGGAGAGCCCGATGAGCGAGGACGCCGTAGCCGAACTCGAGCGCGCCGGCGAGACCATGACGCGGGTGCGGGCGGAGATATCCAAGCGCGTCATCGGTCAGGAAACCGTTGTCGATCTGGTGCTGAACGCGCTGATCTCCGGCGGCCACGCCCTGCTGGTCGGCGCGCCGGGACTGGCCAAGACGCGCCTTGTCGAGACGCTGGGCACGGTGCTGGGCATGGACGCCAAGCGCGTGCAGTTCACGCCGGACCTGATGCCGGCCGACATCCTCGGCGCCGAGGTGCTGGAGGAAGGCCGCGACGGGACGCGCGAGTTCCGCTTCATCGAGGGCCCGATCTTCTGCCAGCTGCTGATGGCCGACGAGATCAACCGCGCCAGCCCCCGCACCCAGTCGGCGTTGCTGCAGGCGATGCAGGAGAAGGTTGTCACCGTCGCCGGCGCGAATCGCAGGCTTCCCCACCCGTTCCACGTGTTGGCCACCCAGAACCCCATCGAGCAGGAGGGCACCTATCCGCTGCCCGAGGCCCAGCTCGACCGTTTCATCCTTCAGGTGGACGTGGACTATCCGTCGCTCGACGCCGAGCGGCGCATCCTGCTGGCCACCACCGGCGCCGAGGATGCGGTGTCGGAGCGCGTCATGGGCCCGGGAGATCTGGAGGCGATCCAGAAGCTCGTGCGCCGGATGCCGGCCGGAGAGACCGTGGTGGAGGCGATCCTTCGCCTCGTCCGCGCCGCGCGCCCGGGCGAGGAAGGCAGCTTCGACTTCGTGGACCGCAACGTCGCGTGGGGCCCCGGCCCGCGCGCCGCGCAGGCGCTGATGATGGCGGCCCGCGCCAAGGCGCTGATCGAGGGGCGGCTGGCGCCGTCGGTGGCGGACGTGCACGCGCTGGCGCGACCGGCGCTGAAGCACCGCATGGCGCTGACCTTCGCCGCCAAGGCCGAAGGCGACACCGTGGACCGCGTGGTCGACGCCATCGCGAGCCGGACCCTCGTGACCCAGGCGGCGGCATGAACGAAGTCGCCGAGCGCTCGGGCCCCGGCTGGCTTCGGCGCGACGCGGAGCGGATTTCGGGCGCGCTGCCGGCGCTGCTGATCGAGGCGCGGCGCCTCGCCGCCACGGTCTCGGCGGGGGTGCACGGCCGCCGGCGCTCGGGGCCGGGCGAGACCTTCTGGCAATACCGGCAGGCGGTGCCGGGCGATCCGCTGACGGCGGTGGACTGGCGGCGCTCGGCGCGGTCCGACCATGTGTTCATCCGCGAGATGGAGTGGGAATCGGCCCAGACCTGCTGGATCTGGTGCGACGACGCGCTGTCGATGGACTACCGCTCCGCCGCCGCGCCGCGCAGCAAGCGCGAGCGGGCGGCGTTGCTCGCCATGGCGCTGTCGGTGCTGCTGGTGCGCGGCGGCGAGCGGATCGGCCTTATCGGCACCGACGCGGCCCGGCCGCTGTCGGGCGAGTCGCAGCTGCGCCGTCTGGCGCTGGAGCTGACCAAGGCGCGTGAGGGGCGGCCCGATTTCGGCGCGCCGACGCCGGCCCCCTTCGCGCGCGGCGGCAAGGCGGTGTTCATTTCCGATTTCCTCGGCCCGCTCGACGCGCTGGAGGCGGCCATGAGCCGCGCCGCCGAGGCGGGCGTGGGCGGCGCGCTGGTGCAGGTGCTCGACCCGTCCGAGGAGACCTTCCCCTTCGACGGGCGCATGATCTTCGAGAGCATGGGCAGGCTGGTCGATTTCGAGACCCACCGCGCCCGCGGCCTCGCCGACGCCTACAAGGCCCGTCTGGCCGAGCGGCGCGACGAGTTGGCTCGGCTCGGCCGGCGGGCTGGCTGGCGGGTGACGGCGCACCACACCGACGTCAGCCCGAGGCGCGGGCTGATCTGGTTGTTCGGCGCCGTCAGCGGGGGAATGTGATGCTGACTTTCGGCGCGCTGGCCTTCCTCAACCCGCTGCTGCTGGGCGCGCTGGCGGCGCTGCCGGTGCTGTGGTGGCTGCTGCGCGCGACGCCGCCCAGCCCCAGGCGCTTCGCCTTCCCCGGCGTTCGGCTGCTGCTCGGGCTGGCCGACGCCGAGCGCACCCCGGACAAGACGCCGTGGTGGCTGCTGCTGCTGCGCTGCGCGGTGGCCGCGCTGGCGATCCTGGCCTTCGCCGAGCCGCTGATGAACCCGAAGGCGCGGCTGGCGGGCTCGGGTCCGCTGCTGATCGCCGTGGACGCAGGCTGGGCCGACGCGCCCGACTGGGAGGCGCGGCGCGGGCGCGCGCTGGAGGCGTTGACCCAGGCCGAGCGGGCCGGCCGCCCGGTCGCCTTCGCCGCGTTGGCTCGCCCGCCCGGCGAGGGCGCGCTGACGTTGCGCCCCGCCGCAGACTGGCGCGGCGAGATCGAGACGCTGACCCCCGCGCCCTGGGCGCCGTTGCGCGGCGCATGGGCCGAGCGGCTGGACGGCCCGGACGGGTTCGATGAGGCGGTCTGGATCTCGGACGGGCTCGCTCATGACCCCGAAGGCGACGCGGCCTTCGTGGCGGCGCTGGAGCGGATCGGCGGGATCGCCGTGGTCGGGACGGCCGAGACCGCACCGGCCCTGCGCGCCCCGGCGCTGATCGACGGCCGACTGACCGCGACCGCCCTGCGCGCACAGGATGGCGAGCCGCTGGCGCTGACGCTGACCGCCTTCGGCGTCTCCGACGCGCGCGGCCTGCGCGCTTTTGGCGAAACCCTGGCGAGTTTCCCCGCCGAAGCCACGGAGGCGCGGGCCGATTTCGAACTGCCGCTGGAGTTGCGCAACCGGGTCGACCGCATCGCCATCGCCGGGGTCGAGAGCGCCGGCGCAGTGGCGCTGGCCGACGAGGGCGTGCGGCGCCGCCGCGCCGGTCTGGTCTCCGGCGGCTCCGCGGCCGAGGCGCTGCGGCTGGTGTCGGACCTGCACTATCTGCGCGCCGCGCTGGAGGGCGCCGCGGAGGTGGTTGAGGGCGACATCGTCGAGGTGCTGGAGGCCGGCCCGGACGTCGTTTTCCTCGCGGACGTCGGCCGCTTCACCGACGCCGAGGCCGAGCGCCTTGTGGCGTGGACCGAGGACGGCGGCCTGCTGGTGCGCTTCGCAGGCCCGCGTCTGGCGCGCGGGGCCGACGCGCTGTCAGGCGAGGCGGCCGCCGACGACCCCCTGCTGCCGGTGCGCCTGCGCGCCGGAGGCCGCGCGGTGGGCGGGGCCATGGCCTGGGGCGAGCCGCAGCGCGTCCGCGCCTTCGCCGCCGACAGTCCGTTCAACGGGCTCGCGGTGCCGGAGGACGTGACCATCGCGCGGCAGATCCTCGCGCAGTTCGATCCGGAGCTCTCCCAGCGCACGTGGGCGGCGCTTGAGGACGGCACGCCGCTGGTCACCGCCGCGCCGATGGGGGCGGGGCGGGTGGCGCTGTTTCACGTCACCGCCAACGCCGAGTGGTCCTCGCTTCCGCTGTCGGGCCTCTTCGTCGAGATGGTGGCCCGGCTCACCCAGCTCTCGGGCGGGGGCGACGGGGCCGCGGACCGCTCGGCGCTGGCGGGCGCGACGGCGCGGCCGGTCACGCTGCTGGACGGCTTCGGCCGCATGACCGACGCCGCCGCCGCCGTCGGCGTCCCGGTCGAACGGCTCGACGCGCAGCCTGGACCCGACGCGCCGCCGGGGGTCTACGAGGCCGCAGGCGCCCTCATCGCCTTCAACGTCCACGGCGCGGACGCCACGCTGACCCCCGCGGCGGTCCCGTCCGGCGCGGCGCGCGAGACCCTGGGCGGGGAGGGTGAGACCCCGCTCGCGCCTTGGCTGCTGGCGCTCGCGCTGCTGCTGCTGGCGGTGGACACGGTCGCGACGCTGGCGCTGTCGGGCCGGCTGCGCGCGGCTCGCGGAGCCGCCGCCGCCGCGGCGCTGCTGGCCGCGCTCGGCGCCGCCCCGCCGCCCGCGCAGGCCGACGACGCGCGGGCGCTGGAGGCGTCGCTGGCGACCACCTTCGCCCATGTGCGCACCGGCGACGCGCAGGTGGACCGCTTCGCCCGCGCGGGCCTCGCCGGGCTCGGCGCGATCCTGACGGCGCGCACCGCCATCGAGCCCGGGCCGCCGCACTCGGTCGACCTCGAGAACGACGAGCTGTCATTCTATTCGATCCTCTACTGGCCGATCACGGCCAACCAGCCGACGCCCTCGGACGTCGCGGTCGCGAAGCTGAACGCCTACATGCGCACCGGCGGCATGATCGTGTTCGACACGCGCGACCGCCATCTCGACGTCGGCGGCGGCGGCTCGCCCAACGCGGCCGCCCTGCGCCGGCTGGCCGCGCGGCTGGACCTGCCGCCGCTGGAGGCGGCGCCCCCCGACCATGTGCTGACCCGCGCCTTCTATCTGCTTGACGAGTTTCCCGGCCGCCACGCCGGCGGGCGCGTCTGGGTCGAGGCGGCGCCGGACCCGGACGAGGAGCAGATGGAAGGCGCGCCCTTCCGCAACCTCAACGACGGGGTGTCTCCGGTGGTCGTGGGCGCCGTGGACTGGGCGGCGGCCTGGGCGGTGGACGAACAGGGCCAGTTCCTCGCCCCGGTCGCCGGGACCTCGGGCTGGCGCCAGCGCGAGATGGCCTACCGCTTCGGCGTCAACCTCGTGATGTATGCGCTGACCGGCAACTACAAGTCCGATCAGGTGCATGTGCCGGCGCTCCTCGAGCGCCTGGGTCAGTAGGAAAGGGGCACGCGTGAACGCCTCCGTCGTCTTCGCCCCGCTTGCGCCCGAATGGCTCCTGATCGCCGGGGGCGCGCTGGCGCTGGTCATGGCGGCGCTCGCCGGTTGGCGGCGGTCGCCGGGCTGGGCGTTGCGGGCCGCCGCCTTCGCGGCGCTGCTGGTCGCCATCGCCAACCCCTCGCTGGTGCGCGAGAATCGCCGGCCGCTGCCCGACGTCGCCTTCCTGGTGATCGACGAGAGCGCGAGCCAGAGCATCGAGGACCGCGCCGGGACGACCGCCGCAGCCGAGGCCGCGCTGACCTCCGCCGCCGAGACGCTCGCCGCGAGGGGCGGGACCGACGCGCCGCTGGAGTTGCGGACGCTGCGTGTGCGTGACGCGGGCGGGCCGACCGCGAACGGCGGCACCGAACTGTTGGCGGCGCTGGACGCCGCGGCCGCCGAGGTCGCCGCCAGCCGCATCGCCGGGGCCCTGCTGGTGACCGACGGTCAGGTCCACGACGCCGACCGCCTCGCCGAGTTCCCCGGCCCGGTGCACCTGCTGCTCACGGGCCGCGAGGGGGAGATCGACTACCGGCTCGCGCTGGACGCCGCTCCCGCCTTCGGCATCGTCGGCGAGACGGTGACGGCCACGGCCCGCGTCCTGCCCCTAGGCGACGCGCCGGCGGGCGCGCCGACGCAAGTGCTGGTCTCCATCGACGGCGAGCCGCCGAGCCGCGTCCCCGCCCGCGTCGGCGAGACCGTCGCGATCCCGATCCCGATCACCCATGGCGGCTCGAACGTGGTGGAGCTGTCGGTTCCCGTCGTCGAGGGCGAGCTGACCGACCGCAACAACCGCGCCGTGTTCACCGTCAACGGCGTGCGCGACCGGCTGCGGGTCCTGCTGGTCTCGGGCGAACCTCATCCCGGCGAGCGCACCTGGCGCAACCTGCTGAAGGCAGACCCTTCGGTGGATCTGGTGCACTTCACCATTCTCCGCCCCCCCAGCAAGCAGGACGGCACGCCCGTCTTCGAGCTGTCGCTGATCGCGTTTCCGACGCGCGAGCTGTTCCTGGAGAAGGTCGACGAGTTCGACCTCATCATCTTCGACCGCTATCGGCGCCGCGGCATCCTGCCGACGCCCTACATCGCCAACGTCGCTCGCTATGTCCGCGACGGCGGGGCCGTGCTGCTGGCCGAGGGCGACGCCTTCGCCGGGGTCGAAAGCCTCTACCGCACGCCGCTGGCCGACGTCATCCCGGCCCGGCCCACGGCGCATGTGTTCGAGGAGGGCTATCTGCCCGCCGTCACTTCCGACGGCGAGCGCCACCCGGTCACCGCCGGCCTGACCCCGCGCACGCCCGAGGGCGAGCAGCCGTGGGGCCGCTGGTTCCGGCACGTGGAGGTGGAGCCGACCTCGGGTGCGGTCCTGATGACCGGGGCGCAGGAGCGGCCGCTCCTGGTGCTCGACCGTGTGGGCGAGGGGCGGGTGGCGGTGCTCGCCTCCGACCACGCGTGGCTCTGGACGCGCGGCCATGAGGGCGGCGGCCCGCAGGCCGAGTTGCTGCGCCGCCTCGCGCACTGGCTGATGAAGGAGCCCGAGCTGGAGGAGGAGGCGCTGACCGCCACAGTGCAGGGCGCGCAGGTGACGGTGGAGCGACGCTCGGTCGGCGACGGCCCGCAGCGTCTGACGGCCATCGCGCCCTCGGGCGCGGAGACGGTTGTGGACTTCGCCGCCGTCGGCCCCGGTCGCTGGCGGGCGCTGCTCGAGGTGGAGGAGGCCGGCCTGCACCGTCTGAGCGACGGCGCGCTGAGCGGCGTTGCGGCGGTCGGCCCGACCTCGCCGCGCGAATTCGAGAACCCGATCTCGTCGACGACGCCGCTGGCCGGGCTGGTGGCGGCCTCTGGCGGCGGCGTGGCGCGCCTGCTCGACGGCGTGCCCGAACTGCGCCGGGTGCGAGAGGGTCGCGCCGCGGACGGGCGCGGCTGGGTCGGACTGGCGCGGCGCGAGGCCTATGCGGTCGAGGACGTGCGGTTGACTGCGCTCGCGCCGGGCTGGCTGATGCTGCTGGTCACCGGCGCGCTGTTGCTGGCGGCGTGGCGGGTGGAAGGGCGCTGAGCCTCAGCGCGCCGGGCGTTGCGCGCGGTCGCGCGCCGCCTGCTCCTGCCGCGCCAGTTCGCGGTCGTCGCGGGAGAAGACCACGAAGGCCGCGATCGACGCGGCGAGGCCTACGGCGGAAATCGCATACATAACGATGGCCATGGGGCTCTCCTTTGTTGCGTTCTCATCGTAACAGGTGGGGCGGTCGCTCGTCCAAGTCAATTCAACGGGGCCGGACCGTGAAGTAGGCGAGCTTGAGCATCGCCGCGATCACGAGCAGCGCGCCGAGCATCGTGAGCGTCGAGCGCACGTTGCTGCGCGCCACAGCGCAGTCGGGCGGCGCCGAAGGCGCAGCGCATGCCGAAAGATCCTGCGGCGCCAGCACGCCATAGAGCAGCGCGGCGACCACGACCATCAGCAGCACGATCAGAAGCAGGAAGCCGACGAAGTTGCCGCGCACCCCGTCGCGCTCGCGGTCGATCTCCAGCAGATAGTCCACGCCCTCCGCGATCAGCAGCGCGCCGACCGCGACGATGAGAAACAGGATGCGCTCCACGTGGGGGGCGTAGCTGTCGAGCAGGAACAGCTTGTCCAGACCGGCCGGCGTGCCGGCCACCGCGAACAGCAGCGGCAGCGACGCGACGGCGAGGCCGGCGACCCAGATGAACAGTCTGAGCGCCGTCCGGCCCCGCAGCATCGCCGGCTCAGAAGAGCATCGCCATCGGGTCTTCGAGCAGGTCCTTCACCGCCGACAGGAAGCTCGCCCCCAACGCGCCGTCGATGACGCGGTGATCGACCGACAGCGTTACCGACATGACGGTGGCGATCGCCACCGCGTCGCCCTTCACGACCGCCTTCTTGACCCCCGCGCCGACCGCCAGGATCGAGGCGTGGGGCGGGTTGATCACCGCGTCGAAGTTGTCGATGCCGAACATGCCCAGGTTCGAGATCGCGAAGGAGCCGCCCTGATACTCCGCGGGCTGCAGCTTGCGCGCCTTGGCCCGCGCCGCGAGGTCCTTCACCTCGGCGCTGATCGCCGACAGCGACTTGGCGTCGGCGTCGCGCACCACGGGCGTGAACAGCCCTCCCTCGATGGCCACGGCCACGGCGACGTCGGACGCCTTGAACTTAAGCACCCGGTCGCCCGCCCAGGCGGCGTTGCAGTCTGGCACCTTCTGCAGCGCCAGCGCGCAGGCCTTCACGATGAAATCGTTGACCGACAGCTTCACCCCGCGCGCCGACCCCTTGGCGTTGAGTTGCTCGCGCAGCGCCATCAGCGCGTCGAGTTCGATGTCGCGCCGCAGGTAGAAATGCGGGATGGTCTGCTTGGCCTCGGAGAGCCGCGCGGCGATGATCCGGCGCATGCCGTCCAGCGACATCTCCTCGAAGGCGCGGCCGGCGTACATCTTCTTCACCGTCTCCGCGGACATCCCCTGCGGGGCCGCGGTCGCCGGCGTCGCCGGCTTGGGCGTCTCGGCGGCGGGTGCCGGGGCTGCCTTGGCCTGAGGCTGCGCGGCCTCGACGTCGGCCTTCACGATGCGCCCGTGCGGGCCGGAGCCCTTGAGCGCGCCGAGGTCGATCCCGCGATCCTTGGCGATGCGTCGGGCGAGGGGCGAGGCGAAGACCCGCTCGCCGCCGTGGCCCTCGGGCCCATGGGCGCCGTTGAGCGCCGGCTTCGGCGCCTCTGCCTTCGGCGCGGCCTCGGCCGTGGCGGTCTCCGCCTTCGGGGCGGCGTCCTTCTGGGCGGCGTCCTTCGGCGCATCCTTCAAGGCGGCTGCGTCCTCGCCCTCGGCGAGCAGCACCGCGATGACGCTGTTGACCTTCACGCCCTGCGCGCCCTCGGGAACGACGATCTTGCCGATCGTTCCCTCGTCGACCGCCTCGACCTCCATGGTGGCCTTGTCGGTCTCGATCTCGGCGATCACGTCGCCGGACTTCACCCGGTCGCCCT
>DAINOD010000014.1:0-50084 GCA_036735545.1 Rubrimonas sp.
GCCGGCCC
This sequence comes from Rubrimonas sp., assembly GCA_036735545.1. GTDB lineage: Bacteria > Pseudomonadota > Alphaproteobacteria > Rhodobacterales > Rhodobacteraceae > Rubrimonas. The sequence goes on from DAINOD010000014.1 coordinate 9, forward strand.
GTCCCACGGCTCCATCACGGCGTTGGAGTAGGCGTACATCGCCCGCCACGCCTCGGGCATGACGGTGGCGCTGTTGGACCACGCCTCGGGGATCAGCATGGTCTTGGCCATGGGCGCGTTGCGCCCGGCCCGCACCATCACCTCGAACACCGCGTCCAGCGCCGCGCTGTCCGACATGCCGCCGCCCACGATCGGCTTGATGTCCTCGGCCAGCTCCCCGAAGGACGTCGAGGCCATCCGTATCTCGTGGCTCTTCATCCAGTTCAGGTTGCCCTTCAGCGTGTTGATCTCGCCGTTGTGGGCGAGCATGCGGAAGGGCTGGGCCAGCCACCACTGCGGAAAGGTGTTGGTGGAATAGCGCTGGTGATAGATCGCGAAGGCGCTCTCGAAACGCGCGTCCTTCAGGTCGGGATAGAACTCGGCGACCTGCTCGGCCAGCATCATCCCCTTGTAGATGATGCTGCGGCACGACAGCGAGCAGACATAGAGCCCCTGCACGCCGGCCGCCGCCGCCGCCTTCTCGATGCGCCGGCGGATGACGTAGAGCTCGCGCTCGAAGGTCACCTCGTCCACGCCCTTGTGGTTGCCGATCAGGATCTGCTCGATCTCGGGCCGCGTCGCGTTGGCCTTATCGCCCAGCACGCGCACGTTGATCGGCGCCTGCCGCCAGCCGTAGATGTAGTAGCCCAGCCGCAGCACCTCGGACTCCACGATGGTCCGGCAGGTCTCCTGCGCGCCCAGGTCCGAGCGCGGCAGGAAGATCATCCCCACCGCGATGGGCGACTCGCCCGCCTCGTGGCCGGTCCGCGCGATCTGGTCGGCGAAGAAGGGCTTGGGGATCTGCACGTGGATGCCGGCGCCGTCGCCGGTCTTGCCGTCGGCGTCCACCGCGCCGCGGTGCCAGATCGCCTTCAGCGCGGCGATGCCGTGCTCCACCACCTGCCGCCGCGGCTTGCCGTCCACCGCCACGACGAAGCCCACGCCGCAGGCGTCGCGGTCGTCCTCGGGCCGCCACATGCCCGTGGCCGCCAGTTTCGCGCGCGCCGCTTCCTGCCGGTCGGCCCAGTCGTTCGCATCGGTCATGGCGTGTCTCCCTTGGCCAGCAGGCGGTCGGCGTTAGCGTCGTCTCATCCCGGGCGGCGCCGCCCGGGTCGCTCTGGGCGGAACCGCCCGTCTCGTTCCGGGCGGCGCCGCCCGCATCGTCGCCGGGCGGGACGGCCCGTCAGGTGTTGTCGCCGCCGAACATCGCCACCGTCTCGGCCGCGCTCAGTCGCCGGTGCTCGCCGACGAAAGCATAGGCCGGGCCGGGGCGGTCGGCGAACAGCTCCTCGTCCAGCGTCAGGCCGGAGCGGTCGTCGAGCGTGCCCACCGCAAGGTGCAGGCTGCCCGCATGCGGCCCCTCGGTCAGCGTGATGCGGTAGAACAGGCACGAGCCGCAGACCGTGCAGAACCCCCGCTCGGCCCATTCCGAGGAGCGGTAGACGCCCAGCCGCTCGGCGCTCTCGAAGCGCACGTCGCCCGGCTCCGTGCGCACCGTCATCAGCGCGCCGCCGGTCCAGCGCCGGCAGTCGTCGCAGTGACAGGCGCCGAAGGTCGCGCAGGCCAGTCGCGCGCGGTAGCGCACCGCGCCGCACAGACAGCCGCCCTCACGCAGATGTTCGCTCATCGCCCCCGCCTTTCATCAAGGTGGATTTCAGCCATGCAGCACACGCAATACGCGAAAAGACCCCCCGGAATCGCGCGAAAACCCGCGAAAACCGCCTGAAAACGTGTGGTGTTCCAGCACCCCAGCCCGCGCGTTCACGAAGCTTGCCGCAAAGACGGGCATGACCGCTGACCTATTCCGCCGCGATGCGCTGGCTGGCCCGCCCGTCGAAGCGGCGCAGCATCGCCTCGGCCGCCTCGCGCCCGTCGCGGATCGCCCACACCACCAGCGAGGCCCCGCGCACGATGTCGCCCGCGGCGTAGACGCCCTCCAGCGTGGTCTCCTTGGTGCGGAAGTCGGCCTTGACGGTGCCCCAGCGCGTCACCTCCAGCCCCTCCACGCCCCACAGGCTGACGATGTCCTCGGGCTCGAAGCCCAGCGCCTTGATCGCCAGATCGCAGGGGAAGGTCTCGTCGGCGCCCGGCGCCTCCTCCGGCGCCTGCCGCCCGGTCGCGTCGGGCGGCCCGAGCCGCATCGTGGCCGCGCGCACGCCGCTCACCCGGTCGTCGCCGAGAAACGCCTTCGGCGCCGACAGCCACACGAAGCGCACGCCTTCTTCTTCGGCGTTCTGCACCTCGCGCTGGCTGCCCGGCATGTTGGCGCGGTCGCGGCGGTAGAGGCAGGCGACCGACTTCGCCCCCTGCCGCACCGCGGTGCGCACGCAGTCCATCGCCGTGTCGCCGCCGCCGATGACGACGACGTTCTTGCCCGCCGCATCCAGCACGCCGCTGTCGAAGTCGGGCACGGCGTCGCCGAAGCCCTTGCGGTTGCTGGCGATCAGGTAGTCCAGCGCCGGCACGACGCCGGGCAGGCCGGCGCCCGGCCCGCCGATCTCGCGCGCCTTGTAGACGCCGGTCGCGATCAGCACCGCGTCGTGGTGCTTGCGCACGGTCTCGAAGGCGATGTCGTCGCCGATGGCGCAATCCAGCCGGAAGCTCACGCCGCCCTCGCGCAACTGGGCGACGCGCTGCATCACCACGTCCTTCTCCAGCTTGAAGCCGGGGATGCCGTAGGTCATCAGCCCGCCCGCGCGGTCATGACGGTCGTAGACCGTCACCTGCACGCCGCGCCGGCGCAGCGCGTCGGCCGCCGCCAGCCCCGCGGGCCCCGCGCCGATGATGGCCACCTTCTCCTCCCGCTCCGCGACGGGGCGGATCGGCTTCACCCAGCCCTCGGCGAAGGCGGTGTCGGTGATGTATTTCTCGATGGCGCCGATGGTGACGGTGCCGTGTCCCGACTGCTCGATGACGCAGGAGCCCTCGCAGAGCCGGTCCTGCGGGCAGATGCGGCCGCAGATCTCGGGGAAGGTGTTGGTCGCCTGGCTCAGCTCATAGGCTTCCTCGAGCCGGCCTTCCGCGGTCAGCTTCAACCAGTCGGGAATGTTGTTGTGCAATGGACAATGGGTCTGACAGAAGGGAATGCCGCACTGGCTGCACCGCGCCGCCTGCTCGGCCGCCTTGGCGCTCGCGTATTCGCGATAGATCTCGCCGAAATCCTGAGCGCGCTCATCCACTTCGCGCTTGGGCGGCGTCTCGCGCGAGACGCTGGTGAACTTGAGCATCTTCTGGGCCATGGCGTGCGTCCCGTCCGGCGGCTATACCCCTGTCGCCGTTGGATAGTCGATCCGCCGACGGCAATAAAGTCAGCCATACTGACCTTTCTGCGAAAGAACCCACGCCATCCGCCGACTTTGCTCCGCCAACGCCGCCAGAAACGTCAATCAAGCTGACCTACTGCTCCGATCCGCCCCGCCGCCGCCATCCGCGAAAGACTTTTCCCGGAGTTTCCTAAGTGTCGTTAACCACGCTGGCCATCCTCGCGCTGATCCAGGGGATCACCGAGTTCCTCCCGATCAGCAGCTCCGCGCACCTGATTCTCTTCCCCGCCCTGACCGGCGGCCAGGACCAGGGGCTGATGATCGACGGCGCCGTTCATGTCGGCACGCTGGCCGCGGTGATGCTCTACTTCCGCGCCGAGACCGCCGCGCTCGCCCGCGGCTGCCTCAAGCTCGCGACCGGCCGGCGCGACGACGCCGAGGCGCGGCTGGCGTGGCTGCTCGCGCTCGCGACCGTGCCAGTGGTGATCGCGGGCGTCGCCATCGCGGTCGCCGGCCTCGACGAAGAATTGCGGTCGGTGAAGCTGATCGCCTGGACCACCATCGTCTGGGCCGTCGCGCTCTGGCTCGCCGACCAGTTCGGCCCCGTCCGTCGCGAGTTCTGGGGCTGGCGGCTGCCCGACGCGGCGGTGATGGGGCTCGCGCAGGCGCTGTCCCTGATGCCCGGCACCTCGCGCTCCGGCGTCACCTACACCGCCGCGCGCGCGCTCGGCTTCGGGCGGGTCGAGGCGGCGCGGCTCGCCATGCTCATGTCCATCCCCGCCATCGTGGCGGTGGGGGCGTGGATCGCCGTGAAGATCGTGCGCTCCGGCGACACGACGCTCGGCCTCGACGCGATCCTCGCCGCCGCGCTCAGCTTCCTCGCCGCGCTCGCCACGCTGTGGGGGCTGATGCGGATGCTGCGCGGCTGGTCGATGACGCCCTTCGTGGTCTACCGCCTGGGCCTCGGCGTCGCGCTGCTGTGGGTCGCCTACGGCTGACGGGCGGTCAGTCGAGCCGCCGCACGATCAGCGCGGCGGCGTCATAGCGCAGGCGAACCGGCGCGTCGCCGGCGGCGCCGGCGTAGACCTCGCGCAGCGCCGCCTCCACCGCCTCTCGCCCCAGCTTGCGCAGGGCTGGCAGGGCTGTGGATCGGGTCAGCGCCAGCGCGACGAGGGCGTCGCGCTCCAGCGTCCGCTCCCACGGCGCCTTGCGGACGATCACCGCGCCGAAGCCCGGGGCCGCCTCCAGCACTGCCGCCTGTTGCTCCGGCGTCTGCCGCCACGCGGCGTCTTCTTCGCTGTGCGCCTTCAGCCACGAAGACATCGCGGCCATCGCGGCGCCCTCGACGCGGTTGTTGCGCACGACCGCCAGCACCCCGCCGGGCGCCAGCGCGCGTCGCGCCTCCGCCATGAAGGTGGGCTGATCGAGCCAGTGGAACGCGGCGCAGACCGTGATCACCGCCAGCGCGCCATCCTCGACCGGCAGCGCCTCGCCCGGCGCCGCCACGACGCGCACCCGCGGTTCGGCGGCGAAGCGCGCCTCCAGCCTGCCGCGCATGTCGGCGCCGGGCTCCACGGCCATCACCGTCCAGCCCTGCGGCGACGCCTCCAGCAGCCGCGCCGTCGCGAGGCCCGTGCCGGCGCCGACGTCGGCGGCCAGCGGCGGGGCGTCGGGCGCCTCGTCCACGATCGAGGCGAACAGCGGCGGCGGATAGTCCTCGCGCCAGCGGTCGTATTCGGCCGCGAGGCCCTCGAAGCGGTGGACGTGACGGGTCATGTGGGGCTCATTCCGCTGAGATGGGCGATGCGGCCCGCGCTGAGCGTCGCCTTCACCGAGGGCGCGCCCTGCTCCGGCCAGTCGAGAACGACGATGTCGGCCCGCATCCCCGGCGTGAGCGCCCCGCGGTCGGCGAGCCCCGAGGCCCGCGCAGGCCCCCCCGACACGAGGTCCCATGCCCGGGGCAGGCCCGCGCGGCCCTCGCGCACGAGGCGCGCGACGGCGTGGATCATCGCGGGATAGAAGTAGTCCGAGGCGAGGATGTCGCAGAGCCCCTCCTCGACCATGTCCGCCGCGCTCGGCGATCCGCCGAGGTGGCTGCCCCCGCGCACCACGTTGGGCGAGCCGAACACGATGAAATCGCCAGCCGCGCGCGCCGCCCTCGCGGTCTCGATGTTCATCGGGAACTCCGCGATCCGCGCGCCGAGGCTGCGATAGTGGGCGCGGATCGTCGGCGAGTTGTCGTCGTGGCTCAGCATCGGCGCCCCCGCGGAAGCCGCGTCGCGCGCCAGATCCGCGCAGACCGCGCCGACGGCGCCGCGTCGCTCCCAGACCGTCGCCAGCATCGCCCGATAGGCTTCGGGCGCGAGACCCGCGCGCTTCGCGGGTCCGTCGATGCGCGAGGCGATCGCCGGGTCGCGCGGATCGGCGGCGGGGCGGTCCGGGTCGCAGTCGGGGGCGCGCTCCTGCACCGGCACGCCGGCGGGACGCAGGGTCATCGACGTGTGGTCGTTGAAGGCCAGCGAGGGCGTCAGCGGCCCGGCGAGGGCGCGCGCGAGAAAGGGCAGCGCCTCGGTCGCGAATGTCTCCCAGCGCAGTTGCAGCCTGTGTTCGACGCCCAGACGCCGCCCCAGCGCCTCCAGCGCGTCGAGGAACGCCTCGCCCTGCGCCACCGAGCGCAACCCCGGCTCCCAGCTCAGCGTCAGCGCGTGGTAGGCGGTGGCGACGCCGTTGGCGGCGAGCTGGCGGTCGGTGTCGAGCGCCGCGACGTCGAGCGGGAAATGGACACCTGGGCGCGGCGCCATCTGGCGCTCGAAGGCGTCGCCGTGCACGTCGACCAGCGCCGGAGCCACGAGCAACCCGCGCGCGTCGAGCCGCAGCGCGTCCGCATCGGGCGGGGCCCCGATCTCGACGATGCGACCCTCCTCGACGCGCAGGGCCGCCGCGACGACGCCCTCGGGCGTCAGCAGGCGGTCGGTGTGGATGACCATGGGGCGTGGGTGGGCGATCACGTCTTTCATGTCCTGCTCCTTAGCGCGCGCCTGTGTCGCCCAAACGTCATCCGCGCGACAAGTTCGAGACGCCTGCCCGCGAGCCGGACAGTCAACTCCCTGTTCGGGATAAGCTTCTGGCCATCACGCCGTCTGATCGTTCGCCGGTTTGTCGCGGTCAGTCCAACCGCTCGAACACCGCGAGGTGCGTCGGTTGACCGGCGCCCGGGAACTCCGGCCCGATGCCGTCCACCGCGACCGCGTATCGCGCGCGGGTGGCCACGCCCGCGGCCCAGGCGGCGAAGCGGTCGCGCGGCCACTCGAAACGGTGGTCGGGGTGGCGAAGTCGGCCCGGGGGCAGGCCCAGCGCGCCGTTGACTTCGATGTTGGGGGTGGTGAGGACGATGCGGCCGGGGCGCAGCCGGTGGAAGACGGCGCGCTCCAGCGGCGTGAGACGTTCGGGCTCGACATGCTCGATCACCTCCACCAGCGCCGCAGCGTCGAAGCCGGCGAGCCGCGCGTCCAGCGCCTCGAGCGACGTGTGCAGCAGCACGACCCGGGAGCGCACGGCCTCGGGCTCCCGCCGAAGCGTGCGCTCCAGCGCCTGCAGCGATGGAAGGCTCGAGTCCACCGCCGTCACCGAGACGCCGCCGCGGGCCAGTTGCAGCGTCAGCGCGCCCTGGCCGCAGCCCAGATCCAGCACCCGCTCAGCCCCGGCCAGCCGCGCCGCCGCCGCGGCGAGGCGGACGCGGTGGGCTGGCGACGGGTCTAGCGCGCCGCCCCGCTCGGGTTCGGCAGGGTCCATGCACAGGAATTAGGCGACGTCGGCGGCGCCCGTCCAGTCCGTCTTGCCGCGATTTCCGCGCCCGGGAGACGTCGCGTCATGGACCCTGGTCGGGCCCGCAGCCCGGGTCCGGGCGCGGACGACATCGGGTCGCGGACCTGCCTCGCCGCTGCCTCGGCGGCTCGGCTAGACCGCCAGTCGGGCGAGGGTCGCTGAGACATGCCGGTGGATCAACGTGGTCAGGCTGGGGAGCTACGCTGCGCTCGGGGTTGTCGCGACGCCCGGTCTCGTCCGGTCGGCGGCGCCTGCGGGGGCCGCAGGCGAGGTTCGACGGGGTTATCCTCGCCACCCTTGTGGTCACCGGGGCCAAGCTCGCCTACGACGGGCCATGGCGCCGATCTCACGGGGAGGGGAAGATGGGACTTCAGGACAAGGTGGTGCTGGTCACCGGGGCGAGCCAGGGCATCGGCCGCGCGACGGCCGACGCCTTCGTCGCGCGGGGCGCGCGGGTGGTCTACGCGGCGCGGCAGGCCGACAAGCTGGCCGAGGCCACGCGGGCGCACGGCGAGCGCGCCATGGCCGCGCCCTGCGACGTCACCGACCCGGTGGAGGTCGACGCGCTGTTCGCCGGGATCGCGGCGCGCTGGGGCCGGCTCGACGTGGTGTTCAACAACGCCGGCGCCGGCCTGCCCTCCACCGATTTCGGCGACGTGGCGTGGGAGGACTGGCGGCGCATCGTGGCGGTGAACCTCGACGGCGCCTTCCTCGTCGCCCGCGGCGCCTATCGGATGATGCGCGCGCAAAGCCCCCGGGGCGGGCGGATCGTGAACAACGGCTCGATCTCCGCCCATGCGCCGCGGCCGGGGTCGGTGGCCTACACAGCGACCAAACATGCGATCACCGGGCTGACCCGGACCATCTCGCTGGACGGCCGCGCGCACGACATCGCCTGCTGCCAGATCGACATCGGCAACGCCGCGACCGAGATGACCGAGCGCATGAAGCGCGGCGTGCCGCAGGCCGACGGCTCGGTGCGAACGGAGCCGACCATGGATGTCCGCCATGTCGCCGACACGGTGGTGACGATGGCCGACCTGCCGTTGGACGCCAACATGCAGTTCGTCACCGTCATGGCGACGAAGATGCCTTTCGTCGGCCGCGGCTGAGCGCGGCCGTCCGGTCCTGGGCCGCTCAGAACAGCGGGGTCACGCCCCACACGTCGCGGGCGTAGCCGCGGATTGTGCGGTCCGAGGAGAAGCCGCCCATCCGCGCCGTGTTGATCGCGGCCATGCGCGTCCAGCCGTCCGGGTCGGCCCACAGCGCGTCGACCCGGCGCTGGGCGTCCCAGTAGCTGGTGAAGTCGGCGCAGACCTGAAACCAGTCGTGGCCGCGCAGGTTCTGGATCAGCGGCGCGAAGCGCGCGCCGTCGCCGCCCGAGAAGACGCCCGCCTCGATCTGCTCGACCACCTCGGCCAGCCGGGGGTCGGCGGCGATGGCGGCGGAGGGGTCGTAGCCGGCGGCGCGGGTGGCCTGCACCTCGTCGGCGGTCTGGCCGAAGATGACGATGTTCTCGGCCCCCACAGCGTCGCGGATCTCGACGTTGGCGCCGTCCAGCGTGCCGATGGTCAGCGCGCCGTTCATGGCGAACTTCATGTTGCCGGTGCCGGAGGCCTCCTTCCCGGCGGTGCTGATCTGCTCCGACAGGTCCGCCGCGGGGATCAGCACCTCGGCCATGGTGACGTTGTAGTTGGCCGGATAGACCACCGCGAGGCGGCCGCGCATCGCCGGGTCGGCGTTCACGGTCGCGCCGATGTCGTTGATCAGCTTGATGACCTGCTTGGCCATCGCGTAGCCCGGCGCGGCCTTGCCGCCGAAAATCTTGACGCGCGGCGCCCAGGCGCCGCCCGGATCTTGACGGATCGCGTTCCACAGCGCCGCCGTCTCCAGCGCGTTCATCAGCTGGCGCTTGTATTCGTGAATGCGTTTGATCTGGATGTCGAACATCGACGCCGGATCGACCGTCACGCCGTGGCGGTCCGCCAGCCATGCCGCGCATCGCGCCTTGTTGGCGTGCTTGACCGCGGCGTAGCGGTCGCGCCACCCGCGCTCGGCGATGCGCGGCTCGATCGCGCGCACCTCGTCCAGGTCGGTCACCCAGCCCTCGCCGCCCAGCGTCTCGGTCAGCAGATCGCGCAGGCCGGGGTTGCAGGAATAGAGCCAGCGCCGCGGCGTAACGCCGTTGGTCTGGTTGACGATGCGGTCCGGGTGCAGCGCGTGCAGTTCGGCGAAGACCGTCTGCTTCATCAGTTCGGTGTGCAGGGCGGAGACGCCGTTGACGCGGTTGGCCGCGATGAAGGCGAGATCGCCCATCCGCACCTCGCCGTGATCGATGATCTTCACCGAAGTCGGGCGCTTGCAGGCGGTGGCGTGCAGGGCGTCGATGCGGGCGATCAGCTCGATGTGGCGCGGCAGGACCCGCGTCATCAGGTCTACCGGCCAGCGCTCCAGCGCCTCCGGCATCAGGGTGTGGTTGGTGTAGTTCAGGCAGCGCCGCGCCACGTCGAAGGCGTCGCCGAAGCTCAGCCCGTGCTCGTCCACCATCAGGCGCACCAGTTCCGGCGCGGCGATGGCTGGGTGGGTGTCGTTGAGCTGGATCGCGGCGTATTTGGGAAGCGCGCGCACGTCGTGGCCAGCGGCGAGGTGGCGGCGCAGGATGTCGGCCAGCGAGGCCGCGGTGAAGAAGTATTCCTGCTTCAGCCGCAACTCCTTGCCCTGCGGCGTGGTGTCGTCGGGGTAGAGCACGCGGCTGATGGTCTCCGCCAGCACCGAGGGCGCGGCGGCGGCCATGTAGTCGCCGCGGTTGAAGGGCGCCAGGTCGAACGCGCGCATCGGCTGGGCCTGCCAAAGGCGCAGGGTGTTTGCCCAGCGACCTCGCCAGCCCGGGACCGGCGTGTCGTAGGCGGCGGCCATGACGGTCTCCGCGCCTTCCCAGCGCGCGGCGTCGCGGTCGGTCTCGCGCGTGCGGCCGCCGAAGTGAACCGGATAGGCGACCTCGGGGCGCTCGAACTCCCACGCGTGGCGCTGGCGCAGCCAGTCCTCGGCCTCCTCGCCCTGCCAGCCGTCGTGGAAGGACTGGCGGAACAGCCCGTGAGCGTAGCGGATGCCGTAGCCGTGGGCGGCGACGCCTATGGTGGACATGCTGTCGAGAAAGCACGCCGCCAGCCGCCCGAGGCCGCCGTTGCCCAGCGCCGCGTCCGGCTCGTCGGCGACGACCGCGTCGTAGTCCTGACCGTGACGGGCGCAGGCCTCGCGCGCGGCCTCCTCGACGCCGACGTTGTGGATGGCGTCCTCGATCAGGCGGCCGATGAGGAACTCCATCGACAGGTAGTAGACGCGCTTGTGCTGCTCGTCCCACGCCCGCTGGGTCGCCTTGAACCAGGGGTCGACCACGAGGTCGCGGATCGCCCGGCACAGCGCATACCGCCAGTCCGACACCGTGGCGGCGCGCGGATTCTTGCCGATGCCGTAGCGCAACTGGCGGGCCATCGCCTCGGCGATGGTCTCCGCCGTCACCTCGGCGATGGGCGCGTCCGGCGTCGTCTGCGTTCCGTCCATGGCGTCACTTCTCCTGTTGCGATGCAACATCCGCCAAACTGCGACGGCCGCGCCAGGGACGCAACCCCGAGATAGGTAGCGTATGGGCGCTCAGGTGCGCACGTCGGGCGCGTCGCGCTTCAGCCGGTGCCCGATTTCGGCCAGCGCCAAGGCCGCCGCGATGACCTCCGCCAGCGCCGACTGCGGGTCCTGCCCCTGCCGCGCCGGATCGGGCTCGTAGCGCTCCAGATAGACGCGCAGCGTCGCGCCCTCGGTGCCGGTGCCGGAGAGGCGGAACACCGCGCGCGCGTCGCCCTCGAAAAAGACGCGCACGCCCTGCTTCGCGCTGGTCGAGCCGTCGACCGGGTCGGCGTAGGCGAAATCGTCGGCCGCGGCGACGGTCATGCCCGCGAAACTCTGGCCAGGCAGGTTCGGCAGTCGGTCGCGCAGGTTCTGGACCAGCGCCTCGGCGGCCGCCTTGTCGACGGCCTCATAGTCGTGGCGGGTGTAGTAGTCGCGGCCGTAGTCGCGCCAGTGCTGCGCCATGATCTCGACGACCGACTGGCGCCGCGCCGCGAGCACGTTCAGCCACAGCAGCACCGCCCAGAGTCCGTCCTTCTCGCGCACGTGGTCGGAGCCGGTGCCCGCGCTCTCCTCGCCGCACAGCGTGGCGCGGCCGGCGTCGAGCAGGTTGCCGAAGAACTTCCAGCCCGTGGGGGTCTCGTAGGCGCCGATCCCCAGCTTCGCCGCCACGCGGTCGACGGCGCGGGACGTCGGCATCGAGCGCGCGACGCCCTTCAGGCCCGCGGCGTAGCCCGGCGCGAGATGCGCATTGGCCGCCAGCACGGCGAGGCTGTCGGAAGGGCTGACGTAGCAGCCGCGGCCCACGATCATGTTGCGGTCGCCGTCGCCGTCGGAGGCCGCGCCGAAGTCGGGCGCCCCGTCGCCGGTCATCATCGCCATCAGCTCGTGCGCCCAGACCGGGTTGGGGTCCGGGTGGCCGCCGCCGAAATCCGGCAGCGGCGTGCCGTTCATGACCGCGTCGGCGGGGGCGCCCAGTTCGGCGAGGATCGCCTTCGCATAGGGCCCGGTTACGGCGTGCATGGCGTCGAACTTCATCCGGAAGCCCGAAGCGAGCAGCGCGCGGATCGCCTCGAAGTCGAACAGCGTGCGCATCAACTCCGCATATCCCGCCACCGGGTCCACGACCTCCACGACCATGGCGCCCAGCGTGCTCTCGCCGTCGCGCGAGAGGTCGGGGTCGGGCGCGTCGAGGATGCGATACTCCGCAATCGTTTCGGTGCGGGCGTGGATCGCCGCGGTCACCGCCTCGGGGGCGGGGCCGCCGGCGGCGATGTTGAACTTCACGCCGAAGTCGCCCTCAGGTCCGCCGGGGTTGTGGCTGGCCGACAGGATGATGCCGCCGTCGGTCCTGCGCGCGCGGATCATCGCCGAGGCGGCGGGGGTGGAAAGCAGCCCGTCGCGGCCGACGACGCAGCGCGCCGCCCCATTGGCGGCGGCCATGCGCAGGATGATCCGCGTCGCCTCGACCCCGAAGTGACGACCGTCGCCGCCCACCACCAGCGTCTTGCCCGAGACGCCGCCTATCCCGTCGAAAATGGATTGCACGAAGTTCTCGAGGTAGTTCGGCCCCATGAAGGTCGCGGTCTTGGCGCGCAGGCCGGAGGTGCCGGGCTTCTGGCCCGGGATCGGCGCGGTCGGGACGGCGCGGGCGCCGGGTGCGGGCTCTGTCATGGCGGCTCCTCGAGGTCTGTGGGCGCGCATCAGGGCGGCGAGGCGGGCGAGGCCGGGCTGGTCGGGCAGCGCCTCGATAGCGACCGGCAGGCGGCGACGCCAGTTCGGATGCTGGTCGACGGTGCCCGGCAGGTTCTGCTGCTCGACCAGCCCCAGCGCGTCGTCGACGGCGACGGCGACCATCGCGGCGGGGCTTGAGGCGAGCGCGGCGTGGACGGCCGCGACGGGGTCGTCCGCGTCGAGCCCCTCGGCGCGCAGCATCCGCTCCAGCGCCGGGCGTTCGGCGGCGCGGGCCGCGCGGGCCCGTTCGGCGTCGGCGACGCCCAGGCGTCCGCGCCAGTCCGCGTCGCGGGCGGCCGCCCAGCCGGCGAGGGTGGGCGTGTCGTGGGTGCCGAAGCTCGCCAGCACCCCCGCGCGCCAGCGCCGCGGCGGGGTGAAGGCGGCGCCGGTCTTCTCGAACTGCATCACCGCGCAGCCGTAGAGGCCCGAGGCCGCCAGCGACCGGCGAAAGCCCTCCGGCACCGTGCCGAGATCCTCGCCGACCACGACGCAGCCGGCGCGCGCGGCCTCCAGCCGAACGATCGCCAGCAGCGTCTCCAGCGGATAGGCGACATAGCCGCCCGGCGCCCCGTCGTCGGGCGCCCAGTAGGCGCGGGCGAAGCCCAGCGCATGGTCGATGCGCAGCAGGCCCGCATGGCGCATGGCCGCGCGCAGGGCCGCGCGGAACGGGGCGTAGGCGGCGGCGCGCAGCCCCTCCGGCGCGAAGGGCGCCAGCGCCCAGGTCTGGCCGCCGGGGGCGAAGCGGTCGGGCGGCGCGCCCAGCGAGACGCCGCGGGCGAAGGCCCCGGGATGGGCCCAGACGTCGGCCCCGTTCGGCCGCACACCCACGGCGAGATCGAGATAGAGCCCCAACGCCATGCCCGCGCCCCGCGCGTCGGCCTGCGCCGCGGCCAGCTGGCGGTCTGCGAGCCACTGGAGCCAGAGGTGATAGCGCGCCTCCTCGGGCCGCTCGCGCGCCAGCGCCCGGGCGCCGGGCGCGTCGGGTCTCTCGTAGCCGGCGGGCCAATAGCGCCAGTCCTCGCCCAACCGCAGCGACAAGGCCTCGAAGAGGGCGAAATCGGCCAGCGCGGCTCGGTCGCCGGCGGCCCAGGCGCGGAAGGCGGGGTCTTCGCCGCCGCCGGCCTCGAACAGGGCGCGCAGGACCGGGGCGGTCGCCGCGGCGTGAGCGCGCCAATGGACAAGCTCGCCCTGCCGCGCCGCTGCGAGGCCGGGCGCGGCCTCGGCCGTGAGCGCGCGCGCCTCGGCGCAGGCGTCGAAGCCGGGGGCGCGGTCCGGCGCGATGTGGGCGGTGGCGTAGGCGATGCGCGAGGTCGGCGAATAGGGGCTGATCCCCTCGTGCGCCGCGCCCAGCGCATGGACCGGGTTGACCCCGAGAAAGTCCGCCCCGAGTCCGCCGACCGCCGCCGCCGCCGCGCCGAGGTCGGCGTAGTCGCCGACCCCGAAACTGCGCGCGGACCACAGCCCGTAGAGCGCCGCCGTCGCCCCCCAGACACGGGGCCGGCCCGCCACGTCCTCCACCGCCGGCGCGCGGGCCGGGGCGGCGACGATCAGGCACGTCTCGCCGCCGGCCTCCAGCAGGTGCAGGCCCGGGGGCAGGGTGGCCCGCCAAAGCCCGTCGGCCGCGCCCTCGGCGGTCGCGCCGTCCTCGCAGAGCAGCCGCCAGGGCCCGCGCAGGCGCAGCGACAGCGGCGCGCCCGCGGTCGCGACGGCCTCCTCGGGCAGGGCGCGGGCCGCGGCGCGGGCCTCGCGCTCGGCCAGCAGCGCGGCGGCGGCGGGTTCGGTCGCGGCGTCTAGCCCCATGGCGGCGAGCAGGGCGACCAGTGTCTCGACGCCGGTTTCGTGGTCGCGCCCCTCGATGTCGCGCCAGCGCGCCGCCACGCCCATGGCCGCCCCGAGTCGCGCTCTGGCGTCGTCCGTCATGGCGTCAGCGTGAACGCGACCACCGCCTCGCCCGCCACGGTCTCGACCGCCGCGCAGGGGGCGAGCGGGGCCTCCGGCGCCGCGACGTCCAGCGCCCGAAGCCAGGTCCGGCCCTCGGGTGGCGGCGGCAGGGTCAGATCTGCGGCGTCGGCGGCGCCGTTGAAGGCCAGCAGCATGGCGTCGTCTGTGGCGCGATAGTCCGGCGCCTCGGCCGAGCCGCGCAGCATCAGGCAGAAGCGCGAGAGGCCCGGGTCGCGCCACGCCGGCTGGCCCCCCTCGAAGCCGAACCACTCGACGTCTACCGCGCCGTCTGCGCGCGGCTCGCCGTGCAGGAAGCGGCTCTGGCGCAGGGCTGGGTGGTCGCGGCGCAGCGCGATCAGCCGGCTGACGAAGGCCATCAGCGCGGCGTCCGCGCCCGCCCAGTCCACCCAGCCGATCTCGTTGTCCTGACAGTAGGCGTTGTTGTTGCCGTCCTGCGAATTGGCGATCTCGTCGCCCGCCAGCAGCATCGGCGCGCCCTGCGACAGGAACACCGTGGCGAGCAGCGCGCGGCGGCGTTGCGCCCGACGGGCCAACACCATGGCCTCGTCGGTCGGCCCCTCGACGCCGCAATTGTCGGAGTAGTTGGCCCCGTGGCCGTCGCGGTTGCCCTCGCCGTTGGCCTCGTTGCGCTTGTCGTTGTAGGCGGTCACGTCGGCCAGCGTGAAGCCGTCGTGGCAGGCGATGAAGTTGACCGAGCTCCACGCCCGCCGCCCCGGCCGGTCGAAGACGCCGGCCGAGCCCAGCAACCGTTCCGCCAGCTCCTGCGCCGCGTGGGGCTCGCTGCGCCAGAACTTGCGCGCGGTGTCGCGGAAGGCGTCGTTCCATTCCGCGACCGGCGCCGGGAACCCGCCGAGGCGATAGCCGCCCGGGCCGATGTCCCAGGGCTCCACGATCAGCTTGACGTCGGCCAGCACCGGGTCCTGCGTCAGCGCGTCGAGAAAGCCGCCATGGGGGTCGAAGCCATGCGCCTCGCGCGCCGTGGAGGTGGCGAGGTCGAAGCGGAAGCCGTCTACGCCATAGGCCTGAACCCAGTAGCGCAAGGAATCCATCACCAGCCGCAACGCCATCGGATGCTCGGCGCGGAAGGTGTTGCCGCAGCCGGTGTCGTTGACGTAGCGCCGCGCGCGCCCGTGCTGGAGGCGGTAATAGCCGGCGTTGTCCAGCCCCTTGAAACAGAAATGCGGGCCGCGGTGGTCGCCCTCGGCGGTGTGGTTGTAGACCACGTCGAGGAGCACCTCGATCCCCGCGCCGTGCAGCGTGCGGATCGCCTCGCGCAGCCCCGCCGCACCTTTCGGCCCGAAATAGCGCGGCTCCGGCGCGAAGAAGCCGATCGTGTTGTAGCCCCAGTAATTGGTCAGCCCCATCAGCAACAGGCGCCCGTCGTCGACGAAGGCCTGCACGGGCAGAAGCTCCAGCGCCGTGACGCCGAGATCCTTCAGATGCGCGACGATCGCGGGATGCGCCAGCGCCTCGTAGGTGCCGCGCAGGGCCGGGGGCACTTCGGGGTGCAGCATCGTCAGGCCCTTGACGTGCGCCTCGTAGATCACGGTGCGCGACCAGGGCGTGCGCGGGCGCTCGTCGCCGGGCACGGGCTCGAAGGGTCCGGCGATACGGCACTTGGGCATCGCGGGCGCGCTGTCGGCGACGCTGGCGACGTCCTCGCGCGCGGGGTCGTGGCCCAGAAGCAGCGCCGAGGTCGGGTCGAAGGCGCCGACCCAGGCCCGGGCGTAGGGGTCCAGCAGCAGCTTGGCCGGGTTGAAGCGGTGGCCGTGTTGCGGCGCCCAGGGCCCATGGACGCGCAGGCCGTAGAGCTGGCCCGGCTTCAGCCCCGCCACATGGCCGTGCCAGACGTGGCCGGTGCGTTCGGGCAGGGGGATGCGCGCCGTCTCCTTCGCCCCGTCGGCGGAGAACAGGCACAGGTCGACGCCTGTCGCGTTCTCCGAACATACCGCGACGTTGCAGCCCGCCGCGTCGGGTTCGACGCCGATGGGAAAGGGGTGGCCGGGGGACAGGGCGTGCTTCACGCGGATAGCTCCGAATAGATCTGGGCGTAGCGCGTCGCCGAGGTCTCCCAGCCGACCGGCGTGGCCATGGCGGCCGCCGTCAGCCGCGCCCACAGCGTGCGGTCTTGGAAGGCGTCGCAGGCGCGGTCGACGGCGTCGCCGAGCGCGCTCGCCGTGATGGGCGAGAACTGGAAGCCGGTGGCCGCGCCCGCCGCCACCGCGACCGCGTTGGCGTCGATCACCGTGTCGGCGAGTCCGCCCGTGCGCGCCACCAGCGGCGGCGCCCCGTAGCGCAGGGCGTAGAGCTGGGTCAGCCCGCAGGGCTCGAAGCGCGAGGGCACGAGGATCACGTCGGCGCCGCCCTGCGCCAGATGCGCGAGCGGCTCGCTGTAGCCGATGATCGCGCCCACTCGTCCGCGATGGGCGCTGGAGGCGGCGCGGAAGGCGGCCTCGAGGTCGGCGTCGCCGGCGCCCAGCACGGCGAGCGCCGCGCCCCGGCCCAGCAGGCGCGGCAGCGCCTCCAGCAGCAGGTCGAGCCCCTTCTGGCGCGTCAGCCGACTGACCACCGCGAACAGCGGCGCGTCCGGGGCCGGGTCCAGCCCGAAGCGTTCCGCCAGCGCCGCGCGGTTGGCGGCGCGGGGAGCGGGGTCGGCGGCGTCGAAGCGCGCGGCCAGATGGGGATCGTCGGCCGGGTTCCAGACGTCGAGGTCCACCCCGTTCAGCACCCCCTCCAGCACGGCGCGGCGGGCGGCGATCACGCCCTCCAGCCCCATGCCGAACTCTGGGCTGGCCAGCTCCCGCGCATAGGTCGGGCTGACGGTGGTGATGCGGTCGCAGGCCGTCAGGCCGCCCTTGAGAAAGCCGATCTGGCCGTAGAACTCGTAGCCCTCCGGCGTGAAGCCCGCCGGCGGCAGGCCCAGCGAAGGCCCGAGCGCGGCGGGAAACACGCCCTGGAAGGCGACATTGTGGATCGTCAGCACCGTCTTCGGGCCGGCGCCGCCGAGATAGACCGCGGCCAGCGCCGTCTGCCAGTCGTGGGCGTGCAGCACCTGCGGCCGCCAGCCGGCGACCCCGTCGGCCGCGAGGCGCGCCGCAACGCGCGACAACAAGGCGAAGCGCTGGGCGTTGTCGGGCCAGTCGCGCCCGTCCTCGCCGAGGTAGGGCCCGCCCGGACGGTCGTAGAGCGCCGGCGCGTCGAGCAGCAGCAACTCCAGCCCTTCCGCCGAGACGGCCGACACCCGCGCGCCCTCGATCTCCGCCGCCACGACGGCGTCCGGCAGGGCGTCGAGGCCGCGATAGGCAGGCATAAGCACCCGCGCCCGCACGCCGACCCGCGCGAGAGCCTTGGGCAGCGCGCCCGCGACGTCGGCCAGTCCACCCGTCTTGACGAAGGGCGCGCATTCGGAGACGGCGAAGAGAACGTCCATGCGCGCGCGCGATCCTTACGCCAGCTTGTCGAGCATGGGCTGGGTGACGAGCGTCACGCCGCCCTCGCTGACCCGGAAACGCCGGGCGTCCTGTTCGGGATCCTCGCCCACCACAAGGCCCGCCGGGATCACCACGCCGCGGTCGAGCACAACGTTCTTCAGCCGTGCGTGGCGGTTGATCTGGCAATAGGGCAGCGCAACCACGCCGTCGAGGCTGGAGAAGGAGTGGCATTTCACGCCGGTGAACAGCAGGCTGCGCGTCACCGAGGAGCCCGAAACCACGCAGCCGCCCGACACCAGCGAACTGATCGCCATGCCGCGCCTGCCGTCTTCGTCGTGGACGAACTTCGCCGGCGGGGTCAGTTCGGCGTAGGTCCAGATCGGCCAGTTCTCGCTGTAGATGTCGAGCTCGGGCACGAAGTCCGTCAGGTCGATGTTGGCGGAATGGAAGGCGTCGATGGTGCCGACGTCGCGCCAGTAGGGCGCCTGTTCGGTGCCCGTCATGACGCAGCTGTCGGAGAACTTGTGCGCCACGGCCTTGGCATGGCGCACCAGCCACGGGATGATGTCCTTGCCGAAGTCGTGCTCGCTGTCGGGGTCCGCCTGATCGCGTCGCAGGATGTCGAGCAGCCTGTCGGTGTCGAAGACGTAGATGCCCATCGAGGCCAGCGCCATGTCCGGTCGGTCCGGCATGGCGGGCGGGTCGGCGGGCTTCTCCACGAACGCCTCGATGCGCCCCGTCGCGTCCACGGCCATCACGCCGAAGGCGCTGGCCTCGGCCCGCGGCACCTCCACGCAGCCCACGGTCACGTCGGCGCCGCTTTCGACATGCTGCGCCAGCATCTGGCCGTAATCCTGCTTGTAGATGTGGTCGCCGGCCAGCACGACCATGTATTTCGGGGCGTAGCTCTCGATGATGTCGATGTTCTGCGTCACCGCGTCTGCGGTGCCCAGATACCAGCTGCGCTCGTCCACGCGCTGGGAGGCGGGCAGGATGTCGAGCCCCTCGTTGCGACCGGCGTTCAGGAACGTCCAGCCGCGCTGCAGGTGGCGGATCAGCGAATGCGCCTTGTACTGCGTCGCCACGCCGATGCGCCGGATCCCCGAATTCAGCGCGTTGGACAGCGCGAAGTCGATGATCCGGCTCTTGCCGCCGAAATAGACCGCGGGCTTGGCGCGGACGTCCGTGAGCTCCTTCAGCCGCGAGCCGCGCCCGCCGGCCAGCACGAAAGCCATCGCCTGGCGCGCAAGCGCGCCGGTTTCGACCCGATCCATCGCCATGTCCGCATCCCCCCGATGTCCGGCGCACGTCCCGGCGCCTGCTGCGCGACGGTGGGGCAAGGGCTACCGTGTTGCAACCGCGAAGCGCGCAGCGTCGCGATACTTCACGGACCGTTCGCAGAACGGCCGTCGCCATGCGGGCGGTCGCCAAGCGGGCCGTGGCGCGTTAAGCATGGGGTGCGCGGCGCCGAAGCCGCGCCGGACGATCCTCGCAAGGGAAGCCGCCCCCATGACGTTCCCCCCCGCGCCATTCGACGCCGCCGCCGCCGCCGCGGTCGCCAACGGCCAGGCCGCCGATCTCTTTGCCCTGATGGGCGCCCATCCGGTCGAGGGAGGCTGGGCGCTGCGCGCCTTCGCGCCCGGCGCCGAGACGCTGACCGCCGTGGCGCTGCAGGACGGCGCCGAGATCGCACGCCTCTCCCCCGGCCCGGTCGAGGGCTGTTTCTCGGCCCTGCTGCCCGACCGCCCGGCCCCATGGCGCTATCGCGCGACCCGGGGCGACGAGACCTGGGCGTCGGAGGACCCCTACCAGTTCGGCCCCGTGCTGGGCCCGCAGGACGAGCACTTCATCGCCGAGGGCAGCCACCTGCGCCTGTGGGAGCGCCTCGGCGCCCATCCCGTGACCCACGAGGGCGCCGAGGGCTGCGTCTTCGCCGTCTGGGCGCCCTCGGCGCAGCGCGTCGCCGTGGTCGGCGACTTCAACCAGTGGGACGGGCGGCGACATGTCATGCGTCCGCGCGGCACCACGGGCGTGTGGGAGATCTTCGTCCCCGGCGTGACCGAGGGCGCCGCCTACAAGTACGAGATCAAGGGCCGCGACGGCCGGCTCCTGCCGCTGAAGGCCGACCCGGTGGGCTTCGGCTCCGAGCACCCGCCCAAGAACGCCTCCGTCGTGCGCGACCTGCGGGGCCGGGTCTGGCGCGACGACGACTGGATGGCGGGCCGCGCCGCGCGCAACGCCACCAACGCGCCGATCTCGATCTACGAGGTCCACCTGCCGTCCTGGCGCCGCGCGCCGGGAGGCAGGCCGCTCAGCTACCACGAACTGGCCGATCAACTGGTGCCCTACGCGGTCGACATGGGGTTCACCCACATCGAGGCGCTGCCGGTCAGCGAATATCCCTTCGACGGGTCATGGGGTTACCAGCCGGTCGGCCTCTACGCCCCGACCATCCGCCACGGCACGCCGGGCGAGTTCCGCGACTTCGTCGAGGCCTGCCACAAGGCGGGGCTCGGGCTGATCCTCGACTGGGTGCCGGCGCATTTCCCCGCCGACGCGCACGGGCTGGGCAAGTTCGACGGCGGCGCGCTCTATGAACACGCCGACCCGCGCGAGGGCTTCCACCCCGACTGGAACACGCTGATCTACAACTACGGCCGCCGCGAGGTCGGCAACTATCTGATCGCCAACGCGATCTACTGGCTGAAGGAGCACCATGTCGACGGCCTGCGCGTCGATGCGGTGGCCTCGATGCTCTACCGCGACTACAGCCGCAAGGAGGGGGAGTGGATCCCCAACCGCTTCGGGGGCCGCGAGAATCTCGAGGCGGTGGAGTTTCTGAAACGCATGAACGTCGCCGTCTACGGCGAGGACGCCTCGGTGATGACGGTGGCCGAGGAGAGCACCGCCTGGCCCGGCGTCACCAAGCCGGCGCATCACGGAGGCCTCGGCTTCGGCTACAAGTGGAACATGGGGTGGATGCACGACAGCCTCAGCTACATCGGCAAGGACCCGATCCACCGCCGGCACCACCACCACCAGATCACGTTCGGGCTGCTCTACGCCTTCAGCGAGAACTTCGTGCTGCCCCTCAGCCATGACGAGGTGGTGCACGGCAAGGGCTCGATCCTCGACCGGATGCCGGGCGACGACTGGCGCCGATTCGCCAACCTGCGCGCCTACTACGCCTTCATGTGGACCCACCCCGGCAAGAAGCTCTTGTTCATGGGCTGCGAGTGGGGTCAGAAGGCGGAGTGGAACGCGCAAGACCAGCTCGACTGGGGCGCGCTGTCCGACCCCGCGCACGCCGGCGTGCAGCGGCTGGTGCGCGACCTGAACGCGCTCTACCGCGACGCGCCGGCGCTGCACGCGCGCGACTGCGACGCCTCGGGCTTCCAGTGGATCGAGGCGGACGCGGCGGACGTGTCGGTCTACGCCTTCGCCCGCCTCGCGCCCGGGGCGCGGCCGGTGGTGGCGGCCTTCAACTTCACCCCCGTGGAGCGGCCGGGCTTCCGCATCGGCGTGCCCGCCGCGGGGCGCTGGGTGGAGCGGCTGAACACCGACGCGGCGGTCTATGGCGGCACGGGGCTCGGCAACATGGGCGGCGTCGAGAGCCGCCCCGTCGCCGCCCAGGGCCGCCCCGACAGCATCGCGGTGACGCTGCCGCCGCTGGCGGCGGTGGTGTTCGAGCTGGAGGGATAGGGGGAGTTGCGCGGGAGGCGGCCGCTCGCGGCTTGATGCTCTCTAGCGTCCGGCTGCCAGCCGCCGGGCCATCGCCCGGCGGCCAGCGCCCCGGGTCGCGCCAGCCCCGCCCGGGGGGCCAAAGCCCGCCGGGCGGCGACGCCCGCCCCCCGCGGGCGTCGCCGTGGGCGCCGCCCGGGCGGTCGCCGCCACCCTCCGTGGCGCCCGGCGGCGCTGCCGGGATCGGCTCCGGCTCACGCCTCCGCCGATGCGGCGCGCGCGACCTGCCGCCTGCAGGTCGCTTTCGCGCGCCGCGGGGCCTGCCACGACCGTCCGCCCTGTGCGCAACGTCGCCGATGGCCACTCCACCCCCCTACCGCGCCCCTTCCGTCCACGCCGCCACGTTCGCCTCTATCGCCGCCACCCGCTCCTCCACCGGGGGGTGGCTGGCCAGCCACGCGGCGCCGCCCTGGCCGGCGGCGGCGGGGACCATCTTCTCCAGCTTGCGGAACATGCCCACCTGCGCCGCGTGGCCGAGGCCGGCCTTCAGCATCAGCGCGGTGGCGTAGCGGTCGGCCTCGAACTCGTCGCGCCGGCTGAGCCGCGCCATCACCAGCGCCGCCAGCGCGTTGGCGATCCAGAAGCCAATGACGGGAATGAAGCGGTTGAGGATCAGCCCCAGCGCCATGCGCGCCGCGCTCTGCCCGGTCCAGTCGATCAGGCGCCGGGAGTGGTGGCCCAGCGCGACGTGGCCAAGCTCGTGGGCGATGACCGAGGCGACCTCGTCGGCCTTGATGATGCCGAAGCGGTATTTGTCGAACAGCGCCGTGGTGACGAAGATGCGCCCGTCCGGCGTCGCCAGCCCGTTGACCACGGGCATGTCGAAGACGTGGGCCTTGAGGTCCGGCAGGTCCACCGCGCGCCCCAGCCGCGCCACCAGCGCCTCCAGAACGTCGTCCTGCAGCGGGCGCGACTTCTGGTCGAGCTGGCGCATCAGCGTCGCCATGCTGACGCGGAACTGAATGTAGCCGAACACCACCGTGGCGACGACGATCGCGATCAGCCCTGCCATGCGCGCCTACTCCCCACCTGCGGGGCCAGATAGACGCCGCGCCGGCCCTCGCCACGGCGCCACGTCGACGCGCCCCCACGGCCGCCAGCGGGCGAGCAACCACAGAAGGTCCGCCCGCGCGAAGGCGACGCAGCCCGCGGTGGGCCGGCCGGGGCCGCGGCGCACGTGCAGGAACACCGCCGAGCCCTCGCCGGGGCGGCCCGCGGCGTTGTGGTCGGTGACGACGACGAGATCGTAGAGCCGGTCGCGCCGCCGCAGCCGCTCGGCCGAGAAGGCGTGCGGCAGGCGCACCGCGCGGTTGTAGCGGGGGCAGGCGGGGTCGTCGCTCCAGCCGTCGCGCGGGCCGATCGGGCGGCCGGGCAGCGCCGCGCGCGGGCGGGGCAACCGGTCAGCCCGCCACAGCACGGCCGTCATGCGCCAGAGGCCCGCGGGCGTCGCGCCGTCGCCCTCGGCCTTGTCGGCGCGGGCGCCCGCGCGGCCGATCTCGCAGGGCAGGGCGCGGCCCATGAACCACGCCCGCCGGCCGCGCACGCGCAGGATCAGAGCATGTGGCCGCTCTTGGCGGCCTTCACCGCGAGATAGCGCGCGTTGTGGGGGTTGAGGCCCACCCGCAGCGGCACCCGCTCCACCACGTCCAGCCCCATGCCGCGCATCGCCGCGACCTTGCCGGGGTTGTTGGTCATGAGCCTGATCGCGGAGAATCCCATCCGCCGCAGGATCTCGGCGCCGAGGCGGAAGTCGCGCTCGTCGTCCTCGAAGCCGAGGCGGTGGTTGGCCTCCACAGTGTCGAAGCCCTCGTCCTGCAGGGCGTAGGCGCGCATCTTGTTCGCCAGCCCGATGCCGCGGCCTTCCTGGTTGAGGTAGAGCAGCACGCCGGCGCCCTCGGCCCCGATCTGGTCCAGCGCCGCGCGCAACTGCGGGCCGCAGTCGCATTTCAGGCTGCCGATCAGGTCGCCCGTGAAGCAGGCCGAGTGCAGCCGCGACAGGACCGGGGCCGAGCGCGAGGGCTGGCCGATCTCGATGGCGTAATGCTCCTCGGCCCCGTCGGCGGGTCGGAAGACGTGGACGCGCCCGTCCACCGACACCTCCAGCGGCACGCGGGCCGCGGCCACGGCCTCCAGCCGGATCGCCGCGGCGTCGGAGGCGGCCATGTCGGCGGCGGTCACCACCGACAGCCCCAGCGCGGCGGCATGGGCGGCGGCGTCGGCGACCGGCGCCACCAGCGCGGCGGGCAGGAGGCGGGCCTGCTTGCACAGGCGCAGGGCCAGCCGGTGGGCTGCGGCGGCGCCGTCGCGGCGGGTCATGAACGGCCCGATCAGCGGCGCGACGAGCGCGCGCGAAGGGTCGGCGGCGGCGCGGATGCGCGCGGCGTCCATGTCCGGCGTCACGGCGATGCGCGCCACGTCCCCGTCATAGGCGCGCGCCCGCAGGGTCTCGGCCCGCCGCGCGCTGACGGCGAGATCGAGCGAGCCCATCGCGCGCAGGGCCGAAAGCCGCTCGGGCGTCGTCAGTTCGGCGGCGATGACCAGCGCGCCGCCCTCCTCGGTCAGCACGGCCACGGGGGCGCCGATGCGCAGGTCTGCGCGGGCGCGGGCGACGATTTCGGCTGTGGACAGGCGCAGACTCATGGCCGGTGATGTCGCACTGCGGCCCCGCGTCGGCAAGGGCGGCGCTGAAACAAAGCCCGCCCGCGCGTGACGGCTGCGTGAGGCCCTGCAACATCGCTTGCAGCGGACCGGCGGCGGCGCGACGTCTGGCCGGGACACGGGTCAGCCGGGGAGCACGGGATGAGCACGCTGAAGAAGATCCTGCTGGTGGACGACGACGCGGACCTGCGCGGGGCGCTGGCCGACCAGTTCGTTCTGACCGAGGAATTCGACGTCTTCGAGGCCGAGACCGGCGCCATGGGCATCGAGCGCGCGAAGGCCCAACCCCACGACCTGGTCATCCTCGACGTCGGCCTGCCGGACATGGACGGGCGCGAGGTGTGCCGGTTGATGCGCAAGGCGGGTGTCCGCTGCCCCATCGTCATGCTGACCGGCCATGTCAGCGACAGCGACCAGATCCTCGGTCTGGACGCGGGCGCCAACGACTATGTGACCAAGCCTTTCAAGTTCGCGATCCTGCTCGCCCGCGTCCGCGCCCAGCTTCGCCAGCACGAGAGCAGCGAGGACGCGATCTTCACCGTGGGGCCCTACAGCTTCCGGCCGTCGCAGAAGCTGATGCTCGACGAGAACGGCCGCAAGATCCGGCTCACCGAGAAAGAGACCAACATCGTCAAGTATCTGTATCGCGCCAGGGACAACGTGGTCACTCGGGACGTGCTGCTGCACGAGGTCTGGGGCTACAACGCCGGGGTCACGACGCACACGCTGGAGACCCACATCTACCGGCTGCGGCAGAAGATCGAACCCGACCCGGCCCAGGCGCGCCTGCTGATCACGGAGGCCGGCGGCTACCGCCTCGCGCCCTGAAGCCGGTCTTGACGGCGCGGGCGGGGGTCCCATCTCACAACTCATGGGAGCAGGCCACCCCTCGGGCCGGCATCCCGACCCGGCCTCCCCTCGGCCGGAGACGCCGCAAGGCGGGACGCCCGGCGCGCCCCTCACGCCGGGCGTCTTCCCGCCCGCGAGGCGGCGCAGCCCGCGACTAGTCGTCGAGCGACCGCGCTTCGCTCTCCAGCATGATCGGGATGCCATCGCGGATCGGGAAGGCGAGGCCCGCCTGCCGCGACACCAACTCCATACGCTCGGCGTCGAAGCTCAGCACGCTGCGCGTCAGCGGGCAGACGATGCTTTCCAGCAGGCGGCGGTCGATCTCGGGCGCCGTGGCGTGGGGCGCCGGTTCGGTCATTGCAGCGATCCTGATTCCTCGCCGCGCGAGGCGATGGCGAACTCCATCAGCGCGCAGATGGTCTCGCGCCGTTCGGCCAGCCGCGGCGCCTCCAGCAGCGCCTGCTTCTCCTCCACCGCGAAGGGGCAGAGCATCGACAGCGAGTTGATCAGCATCTCCTCGTCGGCGTCCTCGAGGCTCTCCCAGTCGCTCGACAGCTTCGCGGCCTCGAAATAGCGCTTCAGCAGGCCGAGGAAGGCGCGGCGGTCGAACTCTGGGTCGCGGTCCTTGGGCGCGAGGTCGCGCTCGAAGCCTGCCCAGTCGGCGGTCACGCGGCGATAGGGCGTGAAGCCCTCAACCTCGGACTTCACCCGGAAGCGGCCCACGCCCGACAGCGCGATCAGATAGCGCCCGTCCTCGGTCTCGCTGAGCGAGGTGACGCGGCCGGCGCAGCCGATCTTGCGCAGCAGGGGAGGACCGTCGCCATTGCGCTCGAAGGGCTGGATCATGCCGATCAGCCGGTGATCGGTCTTCAGCGTG
Organism: Rubrimonas sp.; assembly: GCA_036735545.1. Lineage (GTDB taxonomy): Bacteria > Pseudomonadota > Alphaproteobacteria > Rhodobacterales > Rhodobacteraceae > Rubrimonas. Next base: position 26,009 of record DAINOD010000014.1, read on the forward strand.
TCGTCGAGCATCGCCAGATAGCGCGGCTCGAAGATGTTCAGCGGCAGCCGGGCGCGGGGCAGCAGCAGCGCTCCCGGCAGGGGGAACACCGGAATGGTCTCGGGCAGATCCGGGGGTGTGAATCGGCGGATCATCAGGCGAAGATCATCGAGGAAAGCCGGCGCCGACCCTTGGCCGCCAGCGGGTCCTTGGGCCCGAGGCTGTCGAATATCTTCACCAGCTGCGCCTTGGCGGCGCCGTCGTTCCACTCGCGGTCGCGACGGAACAGCTCCAGCAGTTCGTCGATGGCGGCCCCGGCGTCGCCCTTGGCCATCAGCGCGGTCGCGAGGTCGAGCCGCGCCTCGTGGTCGGCAGGGTCGCGGTCGAGCCGGGCGCGCAGATCGGCCGTCTCGCCGACCCCTTCGGCGGCGCGGGCGAGGTCGAGCTGCGCCCGCGCGGCCTGGATCGAGGCGTCGGCGACGATCGCCTTGGGCGCCGCGTCCAGCACGGCCTCGGCCCGCGCGAGATCGCCGAGCGCCAGATAGGCGCGCGCCAGTCCGCCAACCGCGCGCGCCGTCTCCGGCGCTTCGGCCAGCACGGCGGCGAAGACCTCGGCGGCGTCGGCGGCCGCGCCGGTCTCCAGCATCTCCTCCGCGGCGGTAAGGGCGTCGGCGATCGGGTCGCCCGAGGGGCTGTCCTTGGCGAGCCGCTCGACGAAGGCCTTGATCTCACCCGGGCTGACCGCGCCCATGAAGCCGTCTACAGGCTGGCCGTTGACGAAGGCGAAGACCGCCGGGATCGACTGCACCCGCAGCTGTCCGGCGACCATCTGGTGCTTGTCCACGTCGATCTTGACCAGCCGCACACGACCGCGCGTCGCGGCGACCGCCTGCTCCAGCAGCGGGCCCAGCGTCTTGCACGGCCCGCACCACGGGGCCCAGAAGTCGACGACGATCGCGGCCTCGCGGGAGGCCTCGACGACGTCCTTCATGAAGGTCGCGTCCGATCCCTCGATCACCGCCGGCGCCCCCGCCGGGGCGCGCATTGCGCCAAGCTCCATCGTCATTCCCGTCTCCCCTCGCCGCCGACGCGACGCTCGCCGGGCGCTACTTAGCGCGACCGGCGTGGTTGTCGCAAACCTCCCCGAGCGGAGCCCGTGAAAGAGCTGGCGCCGGCCGACCGCGTCCGTCCTGCGGCGGGCAAACCGGGGTCGCCGCCGGAGCGCGCCGTGGTCGGTTGCGCCTGCGCAAGGCGCCGGCCCGCACGCGCACCGAGGTCTTCGGCCTCGAAGCGCATGTCAAGGTGGTCGGGGCGCCGTGACTGCGCAGCATGGCCGAACCGGGGAGAGTGGAGCGGGCGATCGGGATCGAACCGACGACATTCAGCTTGGGAAGCTGACGTTCTACCACTGAACTACGCCCGCGCTGCCCTGTGGCTATGCCGATCCCGATGGCGGGTCAAGCGGGGGCTGGTCCGGAGATTGGGCGAGAGGCTGGGGCGCGCCGGTCCGCGCCGCCGCTCGGCCGATCAGATGGGCCCCCACCGGGCCGGTCATCAGCAGGAACGCGAGGCACCCCACGGCGCGGCTCGCCACGCCCGCCTCCTGCGCGCTGAGCGCCACCGCCACGGCGACGAGCCCGGCGCCGAGCGTGCCCGCCTTGGTCGAGGCGTGCATCCGCATGAAGACGTCCGGCAGCCGCACCAGCCCGATGCCCGCCACCAGCGTGAAGGCGCCGCCGCCGAGCAGCGCGACGCCTGCGAGAAGGTCGAGCGCGATCACCGCCGACCCCGCCGTTCCAGCAGCCGCGCGAAGGCGACCGTGGCCAGGAACGCGACCAGCGCCAGCGCCAGGCCCGCGTCGAGATAGGCGTAGCGCCGCGCCGCCAGCGCCATCAGCATCAGGAAGGCCACCAGCGTCATCGCGACGAAATCCAGAGCCGCCACCCGGTCCGCCGCCGTAGGCCCCAGCGCCACCCGCAGCGCGCCGCACAGCAGCGCCAGCAGCAGCATCGCGCCGCAGCCCTGCGCCGCAAAATCGAGAAAGCCCTCCAGCCGGGTCTCGAACAGCGTCATCGCATCGCCTCCAGCACGGGCCGCTCCAGCGAAGCCTTGATGCCCGCCGCCGCCGCCGCCGGGTCGTCTGCCGACATGGCGTGGACGAGCAGGGCGCTTCGGTCGGCGGCCACGTCGACCGTCAACGTGCCGGGCGTCAGCGAGATGAGGCTGGCGGTCAACAGGATCTCCACGTCCGTCTCGGCGTCCAGCGGCACGGTCAGGAAGGCGCCTTTCGGCTGCGCGAAAGGATTCAGCACCATGGCGGCGACCTGGAAGCTCGACACGAACAGCTCGCGGAAGAAGGTGAGGACCAGGACGACCGCCGCAAAGGTGCGGGCGTGGTAGCGGTTCGGGCCGAACAGCCCGCGCGCCAGCCACAGCGCCGCGAAGCCGACAACGAAGCCCGCCGCCAGCCCGCCGCTGGAGAAGTCTCCCGAGGCCGCCGCCCAGCCGATCATGATCAGCAGGTTGACCGCAAAGATCATGGCCGCTCTCCCAGCACCGCGGCGACGTAGGGCCCGCGGTCGTCCAGCGCCGTCGCCGCCGCCGTCGCCAGATCGTAAGCCGGGCCGATCGCGAGGCCCATCGCCACGATCAGCGCGACCATGACGCCGGCCGCCCCCATCATCCGCCGCGGCGCAGGCCCGGGGCGCCAGTGGGGGTCGGGATGCGCTTTCCAGAACGCCTCGGCCCAGATCTTGGTCATCGAGTAGAGCGTCAGCAACCCCGTTCCCAGGGCGACCGCGCCGGCGATCCACCACTCGCGCGCGAAGCTTTCGTGCAGCAGCAGGAACTTGGCCCAGAAGCCGGGCAGGGGCGGCACGCCAGCCATCGCCAGGGCGCTGAGCAGGAACATCAGCGACAGGCCCGGCCGCGCCGCCCAGAGCCCGCCCATGCGGCCCAGATCCTCCGAGCCCGTCAGTCGCGCGGCGATGGCGCCGGTCAGGAACAGGTTGGTCTTGGTCAGCATGTTGTGCACAAGGTGGAACAGCCCCGCCGCGAGCCCCGCGACCCCGCCCAGCGCCAGCCCGAGCCCCATGTAGCCGATCTGGCTGACGATGTGGAAAGCCAGGATGCGGCGCACCCCCGTCTGCGCGCCGGCCCCCAGCGCGCCGACGACCATCGTGATCAGCGCCGTCCAAAGCAGCAGGTCCTGCAGGAAGGGCGCGGCGGAGAGGTCGAAGACCAGCGTGAAGACGCGGTAGAGCGCATAGACCGCGAGCTTGGTCGTCAGCGCCGAGAACAGCGCCGTCACGCTCTGGGCCGGGGCGTGATAGCTCTCGGGCAGCCAGAAGAACAGCGGGAAGAAGCCCGCCTTGGCGGCGAAGCCGAAGAACAGCAGCGCCGCCGGCGCCAGCACGGCGGCCTCGGCGCCGCGGCCCTCCAGCGCCAGGGACAGCTCGGCCATGTTGAGCGCGCCCGTGCCGCCGTAGAGCAGGCCGACGCCGAGCAGGATCGCGAGCGCCGAGAGCAGGTTCATCGCCGCGTAGCGGATCGCGGCCTCGCGCGCCTCAACCCCGTCGCGCAGCGCCATCAGGCCGAAGGCGGCGATGAGCGCGACCTCGAACCAGACGTAGAGATTGAACAGGTCGCCCGTCAGGAACGCCCCGGACACGCCGCCCAGCAGCGCGTGGGCGAGCGCGGAGAAGCCGCGGCGCTCCTCGGTCTCGGAGACGTCGGCCGTCGCGAAGACCAGAACCAGCGCGGCGATCGCCATGGCGACCAGCAACAGCGTGGCCGCGGCGGCGTCCGCGACCAGCGTGATGCCGAAGGGCGCGGGCCAGCCGCCCATGGTCTCGGCCACCACGCCCTCTGCGCGGACGCGCGCGAAGACCGCCGCCGCGAGCCCCGCCTGCGCCGCCGCGGCGCCCATGGAGACCGCGCGCCGCGGCCCCGGCCGGGCGCGCAGAATCCACAGCGCCGTGGCGGCGGCGAAGGGCAGCGCGATGGGCAGGGCGAGCGGGATCACGGCGTCCAGCGGGCGCGGAACACCAGCGCGAGCATGAAGGCGAACAGGCCGAAGCCGATCACGATGGCGGTAAGCGCCAGCGCCTGCGGCAGCGCGTTGGCCACGCCCGGATCAGGCGCGACGGCGCCCTCGGCGATCAGCGGCGGCACCGCCCAGCTCAGGCGCCCGACCGCGACTATAGCGAGGTTCACCGCCGTGGAGATCAGCGCGAATCCGATGAGAAAGCGCACCAGATCGCCCGCCAGCAACAGCCAGACCGCGACGCCGAACATCAGCCCGCACAGGGGAGCGAGGGCGGTCTCCATCAGTCTACGTCCTCCTCGGGTTCGGGCGAGCCTTCGACCTCGCCCTCCAGCGCGAAGAACAGCGCGCCGACCGCGCCGACAACGACGAGATAGACGCCCGTGTCGAACAGCAGGATCGAGCCGATCGCGACGCCCTGCTGCTTCAGCGGCCAGACGCCCGAAAGGAACGACCCCTGCGCGACCAGCCCCCAGAGCCCCGCCGCCAGCGCGGTCGCGACGCCCGCCATGGCCAGCGTCACGGGACCCGCGCGCAGCGCCCGGCGCGCGGCGTCGACGCCCTCGGACTTGGCGTAGAGACACAGCGCGATGGCGCCCAGCAGGCCGCCGATGAAACCGCCGCCGGGTTCGTTGTGGCCGCGCAGCAGGATGAAGACCGAGAAGGCGAGGATCATCGGCGTCAGGAACCGCGTCGCCGCCGTGAGGATCAGCGAACTCATGCGCGCCGCCCCCCCTTCAGCGCCGCCAGCGCCGCCATCGCCGCCAGCGCGACGACCGCGATCTCGCCGAAGGTGTCGAGCGCGCGGAAATCCACGAGGATCACGTTGACGATGTTGCGCCCCAGCGCCTCGGGCCAAGAGGCGGCCTCGTAGAAGCGCGTCGCCGCCGGATCGAAGGGCGCCGCCAGCGCGGCCCACATCGCCATGGTGACGCCGACGCCGGAGACCACGGCGATCAGCAGCGGCAAGAGGCGCGGCTGGGCGGGCGGCATCTCGGGCAGGCGGATCAGCGCGACGGCGGCGATGACCACGATCAGCGTCTCGACGAGAAGCTGGGTGATGGCCAGATCGACCCCGCCGTAGAGCGCGAAGATCGCGGCCACCCCGGCGCCCGAGACGCCGAGCGCCGTCAGCGCAGCCAGCCGGTTCTCGGCCGCGGCGGTCATCACCGCGCCGGCGGCGGTGATCAGCACGAGCCCCGCCTCCAGCAGCGTGAGCGCGGGCATGTCCGGCCAGACCGTCCCGGTCCCCAGCCACAGCGCCCCCGCCAGCAGCGCCGCCATGGCGCCCACCATCGTCACCAGATGCGCGTCGAGCCGGCCCGGCGCGAGCGCGGCCTTGGTGGCGGCGGTCAGCGCCTTGAAGCCGTCGAAGGCGCGGTCGAAGCCCGAGCCCGCCCAGGGCAGATAGGGCTCGATCCGCATCAGGCCCTGCCGCAGCCGCGCGCGGAAGACGAAGCCGAGCGCCGTCAGCGCGAAGGTCAGGACAGAAAGCAGGAGCGGCAGGTTGACCCCGTGCCAGAGCTTGAGGTCTGTCGCCACGGGCGCGCCGCGGATCGCGACCGCCATGGGCTGGATCAGCAGCGCGTCCAGCGTTCCCGGCGCCACGCCGAAGCCCAGCGAGCACGCCGCGAGCGCCGCAGGCCCCGCCAGCAGCGGCCAGCGCGCCTCCCGCGGCTCGGCCACGGGCGCGCGCAGGCGCCCGGTGAAGGGCTTGAGCGCGATCACGCAGCCGACCGCGGCGACCATGGCGTTGGCCAGCACCGCGGCGGCGGCGAAGAACAGCGGCTCGGTCGCCACCGCCAGCGCGCCCTCGTATTTCAGCTCCTTGCCGATGAAGCCCAGCAGCGGCGGAAAGCCCGCCATCGAGAAGCCGGCGACCAGCGCGACCGCCCAGGCCACCGGCATCCGCCGTCCCAGCCCCGAGACCGCGCCCAGCGTGCGCGAGCCCGCCGCCTTGTCGAGCACGCCCACGACCATGAACAGCGCCGCCTTGTAGAAGGCGTGCACGATCACGAACGTCGAGGCGGCGGCGATCGCCACAGGCTCCTGCGAGCCGAGAAACATCACCAGCGAGCCCAGCCCCGACACCGTGGTGTGCGCCAGCATTAGCTTGAGGTCGGTCTGGCGCAGCGCCCAGACCGCGCCGACCAGCATCGTGGCGCCGCCGGTCAGGGTCAGCGACCACATCCAGACCTCGGTCCCGCCCAGCTCCGGCGAGAGGCGCGCCAGCAGATAGACCCCGGCCTTCACCATGGTCGCCGAGTGCAGGTAGGCGCTGACGGGCGTGGGCGCAGCCATGGCCCCGGGCAGCCAGAAGTGGAACGGGAACTGCGCCGACTTGGTGAAGCAGCCGATCAGGATCGGGATCAGGAAGGCCAGATAGCCTGGATGCGCGCGCAGCATCGCGCCCGAAGCGGCCATCTCCGACAGCCGCCAGGTGCCGGCGATCTGCGCCAGCACGATCAGCCCGCCCAGCAGCGCCAGCCCGCCGAGGAAGGTGACCAGCAGCGCCGTCAGCGCCTTGGCGCGCGCGTCCGCCTGCTCGTGGTCGTAGCCGACCAGCAGGTAGGACAGGATCGTCGTGCCCTCCCAGAAAAGGAACAGCCCGATCACGTCGTCGGCGGTGACGAGGCCGACCATGGCGATCTCGAACAGCACGATCAGCGCCATCAGCCGCGGCAGCCGCGCATCGGTGCGGAAATACTCCGCCGCATAGAGCAGCACCGCCGCGCCCACGCCGGTGATCAGCAGCGCGAACACCATCGAGAGCCCGTCCAGCCGGAACGAAAACGCCATGTCGAAGGCGGGAAACCACGCCCATGCGATCTCGGGAACCGCGCCGGCGGCGACCGCGGGGGCCTGAGACGCGAACCACATGGCGGCGAGAGCCGAGGCGACGGCGGGCAGGAAGCGCCACGGTCCTGCCGGCGTGCTCTCGGGGTGGTGGGCCATCGGCGCGGCGGGCCTTCTCGGGCGGGGGCGCCGGCGCCCTCCTCGCGCCGACATGCGGGCTCTATCCTTTAGGGCGCGGGTTCCGCCGCGCCAAGCCTCAGGCGGCGCCGCGCGCCCGCGCCGTCGTCCGCAGCGGCGCATAGAGGCGCTGCGGCGGGACGTGAAGCGTGAAGGCCTCGCCCAGCGCGATGGTCCCCGGCCGCTCGACCCATGCGGTGACGCCCCGCCTGCCGACGGCGCGCCGCGCGAAACTCATGCCCTTGCCCGGATGCGCCGCCTCGATGCGCTCGGCGGGGAAGCGGCAGGGCGCGTTCTCCATGTCGACCGCGAGGCCCGCGCCGCCGGCGAACACCAGCCGCGACGACGGCGGGATGGTGGTGAACTCGGGCACGCCCTCGACGACCATGCCGGCCCCGAGCCATTCCGGCGCGATGCGGTCGAGCCCCATCGCCGCGGCGATCTCCGCCAGGTCCTCGGCCGAGACGACGGAGATCTGCCTCACATTGCGGATCTCGGTTCCCGGCGGGTACTGCAGCCGGGTCCGCGAGCAGGCCTTGCGCTTCAGTCCGCCATGGGCCTCTCCGGCGAAGCCCTCGAACGTCGCCTCGACGCGCTCGACGGGGGCGGAGTCGAGCCCGGCCGCCCGGTCGCGCACCCGGCCCAGCCAGACGACACGGCCCGTGATCGCGGTGGGGGTGAGGATCGGCATGGGCGGCTCCGGGCTGCGGCGGTCGGCTCAGCTTTCCGCCAGCCACACGTCCTCGAGGTGAAGCTCGTGGCTGGCGTGCTTGAAATAGCCCCGCACCTGCGGCGCGGAGTGGCAGTTCAGCGCCTGCCAGTAGGGTTGGATGATCACGCCGCTGTCCTGCAGGATGCCCTGAAGCTCCGCCATGATCTCGCGCCGCGCCTCAACGTCCAGCGTCGCCAGCGCGCGGTTCAGCGCCGCGTCGAAGGCGGGATCGGAGAAGGCGGTCTCGTTCCACGCCGCGCCGCTGCGATAGGCCAGAGCGAGCGTCTGGACGCCGAGCGGGCGCATGTTCCAGTTCGTCGTGGAGAAGGGATACTCGGTCCAGCGTGGCCAGAACTCGACGCCGGGCACGAGGGTCCGGCGCACGGGTATGCCGGCGTCGCGGCATTGCGCCGCCAGCGCGTCGGCGGTGTTGCGCCGCCAGTCGTCGTCGATCGAGACCAGTTCGTGCTCGACCTCCGACGCGCCCGCCTCGGCCAGCAGGCGCCGCGCCTCGGCGGGGTCGTAGCGCGGCGGGGGGAGGGAGGCGTATTCCGGGTGGATCGGGCTGACGTGGTGGTTCTCGGCCACCGTGCCGTCGCCGGCGTAGCCCAGCAGCAGCACGACCTCGTTGTCGACCGCGAGCTGGAGCGCGCGCCGCACCCTGGGGTCGTCATAGGGAGGATGGGTGACGTTCATGCGCGCCACCACGGTCGCGGCCGTCTCGACGCTGTGGCGCGTCAGGCCCAGCGCGTCGAAGGTCGCGGTGAACGCGGCGGTGCTCCAGAAGTTGGCGTCGATCTCGCCGCGGCGGAACGCCTCCACCTCCGCGAGGGGGTCGGGGCCGAAGTCGCGCCACTGGATCGCGTCCAGCAGCGCCTCGCCGCCCCACCAGGCGCCGCTGGTGCGCCGGCGCACCTCGGCGCTGACGCCGGGCTCGATGGAGACCAGCTCGAAGGGGCCGGTCGAGACCCGCGCGGCCGAGAAGTCGGCGCCCGCCTCGTCGAAGTCGCGGCGCACGATCAGGGCGGGATACTCGGAGATGTTGGCGATCAGCGCGATGTCGGGGCGCGACAGGTGAAGTCGCACCGTCAGCCGGTCGACGATCTCGATGGCGCCGTCGCGCGCCTGGCCCGTGGCCGGGTCGATCAGCGCGTCCACCCGCGCGGCCATCGAGTTGCCCGCCACGTCGCGCGCGCACCAGCGGTGGAAGTTGTGGGCGACGTCCGCCGCCTCGAAGGACGCGCCGTCGGTCCACAGCACCCCTTCGCGCAGGCGCAGCGTGTAGGTGCGCACGTCCTCCGACACCTCCCAGCCCGCCAGCAGCCACGGCTCGAAGGTGAAATCGCGACGATACCGCACGAGCGGCTCAAGGCATTGGCGCGCGATGTTGCCCATCTCCGACCAGTCGAACAGCCGCGGGTCGCGCACGGGATAGACCGTCATCGCCATGCGCAGCACCCCGCCCCGCCGCCGCGCGCCCTCGGGCGCGGCCGGCTGCGGCTCGCCGATCTGCGCCCAGGCGGCCATCGGCGTCGCGCCGAGGCAGGTGGCCAGCGCCAGGAACTCGCGCCGGTCCATGCGCCCAGCGCGCGCCGCCGCCGCCATCGGCGCGACGGCGGGGTGCGGGCGCCGGTCGGCGCTGTGCTCGGGCATGGTCGCGAGCCCTTCCTGTCCGGGCGGCCGGTGAGTCGCTGCTGACAGGACAGCAAGCGCGCCCGACGCGCGCAAGCGCGCTGCAGCGCAAAACGTGGGCGTTGACGCCGCAACCGCAACGCCTACCCTCCGCGCGACCTCGCGAAGGAGCGCATCTCATGAAATTCGGCATCGGCCAGCCGGCCGCCCGCAGGGAGGACGTGCGTTTCCTCACCGGCCGGGGGCGCTTCACCGACGACGTGGCCCATGCGGGCGCCGCGGTCGGCCATGTGCTGCGCAGCCCCGAGGCCCATGCGCGCATCCTCTCGATCGACGTGTCGGCGGCCCGGGCGGCGCCCGGCGTGCTGGCCGTCTACACCGGCGCCGATGTCGAGGAGCGGTTGAACCCGCTGCGCGGCGAATACGCCATGAAGCAGACGGACGGCTCGCCCGGCGCCCCGGTGACGCACCCCCACCTCGCCATCGGACGCGTGCGCTACGCCGGCGAGGCCGTCGCCTTCGTGGTCGCCGAAACCGCCGCGGCGGCCCGCGACGCCGCCGAACTGATCGCGGTCGACTACGAGAGCCTGCCCGTCGCGGTCGAACCCGACGACGCGCTGGCGACGGGCGCGCCGCAGCTTCACGAGGCCGCGCCGGGCAACCTCGCCTTCGCCTGGGAGCTGGGCGACGCCGCGGCGACCGACGCCGCCTTCGCGCGCGCCGCGCACGTCACCCGGCTCAGCACCCGCTGCCAGCGCCTCGTCGTCGCCTCGATGGAGCCGCGCGCCGTCTCGGTCGCCTACGACGCCGCCACCGGGCGGTGGGACGTCTGGATGGGCACGCAGGGTTCGCACGCCGCGCGCGCGCGCCTGTCCGCGGCGCTGGGCGTCGAAGCCGGGCGCATCCGCGTCCGCACGCCCGACGTGGGCGGGGGCTTCGGGATGAAGCTGATGGCGCATGTTGAGCACGCGCTGGCCTGCCTCGCCGCGCAGGACCTCGGCCGGCCGGTGAAGTGGATCGCCGAACGCTCCGACGCCATGCTCGCCGACGCTCAGGGCCGCGATCTCAGCACCGAGGCCGAGGCGGCCTTCGACGCCGAGGGGCGGCTGCTGGCCTTCCGGTGGCGGTCGGTCTCTAACCTCGGGGCCTACTACTCCACCAACGGGGCGGGCATCCACACCGCCTTTTCCGCCCCTATCGTCGGCGGCATGTACCGGTTGCCTGCGGCGCACGTGGAGGTGCGCGGCGTCTTCACCAACACCACGCCGACGGACGCCTATCGCGGGGCAGGCCGGCCGGAGGTGATCTATGTCGGCGAGCGGCTGATGGAGCGCGCCGCGCGCGAGATGGGCATCGACCCCATCGAGATGCGGTTGAGGAACCTCCTGACCCCGGCCGAGCTGCCCCACGCCACGCCGGGGGGCATGGTGTTCGACAGCCTCGACCCCCACGCCAACGTGCTGGCCTGCGCGAAGGCCGCCGACCGCGACGGCTTCGAGGCGCGCCGCGCCGCCGCCGCCGCCCGGGGCCGGCTGCTGGGCTTCGGGCTTTGCTACTACATGGAGCGCACCGGCGGCGGGCCGGTGGAGCGCGCCGAGATCGACATCGCCCCCGACGGCGCCGCGGTCCTGCGCGTCGGCACCCAGAGCAACGGCCAGGGTCACGAGACCGTCTGGCCGCAGATCGTGGTCAGCGAGCTCGGCCTCGACTTCGAGCGAATCACGCTGGAGACGGGCGACAGCGACGCGCTGCCGGCGGGCGGGGGCACGGGCGGCTCGCGTTCGCTGATCATGGCCGGGCGCACGCTGATGCTCGCCGCCCGCGAGATCGTCGAGAAGGCCAGACCGCTGGCGGCCGAGCGGCTGGAGGCGGCGGCGGCGGACATCGAGTTCTCCGCCGGGGACGGCGGGCTGTTCCGCATCGTCGGCACCGACCGCACCGTGGCGCTGGTGGAGCTGGCCGCGGCGGCCGGCGGGCTGAGCGGCAAGGGCGGCGTGGACGACCGCGAGAGCACCCACCCCAACGGCGCCCACGCCGCCGAGATTGAGATCGATCCCGACACCGGGCGCGTGACGCTGACCCGCTATGTCGCGGTCGACGATTTCGGGCGACTGGTGAACCCGCTTCTCGCCGAGGGGCAGGTCCACGGCGGTCTGGCGCAGGGGGCCGGGCAGGCGCTCATGGAGCACGCGCGCTGGGACCGCGAGACCGGCCAGCCGCTGACGGCGAGCTTCATGGACTACGCCATGCCCCGGGCCGCCGATGCGCCCTCGTTCGAGGTCTCCTTCAACGAGGGCGCGCCGACCCCCTCCAACCCCCTCGGCGTGAAGGGCTGCGGCGAGGCCGGCGCGGTGGCGGCGACGCCCGCCGTGGCGCTGGCCGTGCTCGACGCGCTGCACCGGGCGGGGGCGGGGGAGATCGAGACGCCCGCGACGCCCGAGAAGGTCTGGCGCGCGCTCGACGCGGCTGCGTTGCGACGGGCCTCCTGAGTCCCTTTGTCGGTGGGCGCGGGGTTGTGCTAACCGATGCGCGCGGCGCATTCCCTGCGCTCCGGCAACGCGACCCTGTGACGAGGCGCCCATGACCTTCGCCCGCCTTCCGCTCCGTATCGCCGCGGCATGGCTGTTGGCCGCCGCGGCGGCCTGCTCGACCACGCCGGACCAGGAAGTGCTCGACAGCCGCCCCGCCGAGGTCATCTACGAGCAGGCGGAGGGGCTGCTGCGGTCGGGCGACCCCGCGGCGGCGGCGGCCGTTTTCGACGACGTGGAGCGGCTCTACCCCTACTCGCAGCTCGCCAAGAGCGCGATGCTGCGTGCGGCCCAGTCCTACTACCTCGCCGGCGACGCGGCGCAGGCGCGGCTGGCGGCGGAGCGCTTTCTGAACTTCTATCCCGCCGACCCGGAGGCGGCGGAGGCGCAATTCATCATCGCCTCCACCTGGTACGACGAGATCGTCGACGTTGGCCGCGACCAGCGCGCCACGCGCGAGGCGCAGACGGCCCTGCGCGAGACGGTCGTGCGTTATCCCGACAGCGAATACGCGCGGCTCGCCCAGCTCAAGCTCGACCTCACCATGGACCAGCTCGCGGGCAAGGAGATGGAGATCGGCCGCTACTACCTGAAGCGCGACCAGCAGATCGCCGCGATCAACCGCTTCCGCACCGTCATCGAGCAGTACGACACCACCAGCCACGCGCCCGAGGCGCTGCATCGGCTGGTCGAGAGCTATCTCGCGCTCGGCGTCGTCGGCGAGGCGCAGACCGCGGCGGCGGTGCTCGGCTACAACTTCCCCGGCTCCGGCTGGTACGCCTCGAGCTACGACCTGCTGACCGGGGCGAACACCGCGCCCCAGCTCAACTCGAACTCCTGGCTCGCCAGCGTCTATCGGCAGGTGGTGCTCGGCGAGTGGCTTTGAGCGGGCGATGCTCCGCGCCCTCGGGGTCCGCGACATCGTTCTCATCGACGCGGTCGAGCTGAGGCTCGGGCCCGGGCTCAACGTGCTGACCGGCGAGACCGGCGCCGGCAAGTCCATCCTGCTCGACGCGCTGGGTCTGGCGCTGGGCCGGCGGGGGCGGGCCGACATGCTGCGCCCCGGCGCTGCGGAGGGCTCGGTGATCGCGGAGTTCGAGATTGGGCACGACCATCCCGCCCGGGCGGTGCTGGCCGACGCGGGCCTCGCTGCGGACGACGACGCGCTGATCCTGCGTCGCGCCATCGGCGGCGACGGCCGCTCGCGCGGCTTCGTGAACGACCACCGCGCAGGGGCCGAACTGATGGCGCGGCTCGGCGAGACGCTGGTGGAGATCCACGGGCAGCACGACGAGCGCGGCCTGCTGAACCCGGGCGGTCACCGCGCCCTGCTCGACGCCTTCGCCGGGCTCGACATTTCGCCCGCACGCGCCGCCTGGGCCGCCTTGCGCGCCGCCCAAGGCGCGATGACCGAAGCCGAGGAGGCCGAGCGGGCGGCGGCGCGGGAGGCGGAATGGCTCGCCCACGCCGCCGCGGAGCTGGCCGCGCTGGCGCCCGAGCCGGGCGAGGAGGCGGCGCTCGACGCCGCGCGGCGGCGGATGCAGGCGGCGGCGCGCATCGCCGGCGACGTCGGTCGGGCGCTGGAGGGCGTCGGCGCGGCCGAGGCGGCGCTGGCCGACGCCGCGCGGCGGCTGGAGGTCGCGGCGCCGGCGGCGGAAGGCGCGCTCGACGCGCCCATCGCCGCGCTCGACCGCGCGCTGGCCGAGATCGCCGACGCGCAGGCGGGCGTTGAGGCCGCGGCGGAGGGCATGGCCTTCGACCCGCAGGCGCTGGACGGGGCGGAGGAGCGCCTGTTCGCCTTGCGCGCCGCCGCGCGCAAGCACCGCGTGGCGCCGGACGACCTGGCCGCCGAGGCGGCGCGGCTGGCGGCGATGCTGAAGGCGGTGGAGGACGGCGCGACGCGCCGCGCGGCGCTGGCGGCGGCCCTCGCCGCGGCGCGGGAAGCCTACGCCGCCGAGGCCGCGCGACTCTCGGCGATCCGCCGCGAGGCGGCCGCGCGGCTCGACGCCGCCGTCGCGCAGGAGCTTGCGCCGCTCAAGATGGAGCGCGCCGTGTTCCGCACCGTCGTCTCGGAGGAAGCCGCGGGCCCGGACGGCGTCGACCGGGTGGGCTTCACCGTGGCGACCAACCCCGGCGCCGCGGCCGGGCCGCTCGACCGCATCGCCTCGGGCGGAGAGTTGTCGCGCTTCCTGCTCGCGCTGAAGGTCTGCCTCGCCGACCGCGCCGAGGGACTGACGTTGATCTTCGACGAGATCGACCGCGGCGTAGGCGGCGCCACCGCCGACGCGGTGGGCCGGCGCCTCGCCCGGCTGGCCGAAGGCGCGCAGGTGCTGGTGGTGACGCACTCGCCGCAGGTGGCGGCGCTGGGCGCCTCGCACTGGCGCATCGAGAAGCGCGCCGAGGGCGCCGCGCTGCGCACGCGCGTCACGGCGCTGGACGCCCCGGCGCGGGCCGAGGAGATCGCGCGGATGCTCGCCGGCGAGACTGTCACGGACGGCGCCCGGGCGGCGGCGCGCGCCCTGCTGGCGGCGCGGTGAGGCGAAGCCGTTCCGGCCCGCCATCGGACAGACCCCGGCGGGCCTTGCGGCGGCCGCGGGGGGCGCTTAAGCGGCGGATCATGAGCATCGACTGGCGGGACAGGGTCGTTCTGGTGACGGGAGCCTCGCGCGGGCTCGGCTGGGCGCTGGCGCGCGCGGCGGCGGGGCGCGGGGCGCATGTGCTGGCGCTGGCGCGGACGGTCGGCGGGCTGGAGGAGCTGGACGACGCCGTCCGCGCCGCCGGCGGGGCGGCGACGCTGGTTCCGCTCGACGTGACCGACGACGCGGGGCTGGCGCGGCTCGGCGCGGCGGTGTTCGAGAAGTGGGGCCGGCTCGACGGCTGGCTGCACTGCGCCGTCCACGCCCCGCCCTGCGCGCCGGCGAACCATGTCGAGCCCAAGGATCTCGACCGCGCCTGGGCGGTGAACGCGCGCGCGACCCAGCGGCTGGTCCGCGTGCTCGACCCGCTGCTGCGCGCCGCGCCGCAGGGCTTCGCCGTGCTGATGGACGACGCGCGGGAGGGCGAGCCCTTCTTCTCGCCCTACGCCGCCACCAAGGCCGCCGCGCGCGCGTTCTGGACCGCCTGGGCGGCGGAGACGCAGCGCACGACGCTGCGCGTGTCACTGGCCCATCCGCCGGCGATGCCGACCGCGACCCGCGCGCGGTTCTATCCCGGCGAGGACCGGGCCTCGCTGACGCCGACCGGGACGGCGGCGACGGCGGTGCTGGCGGCGCTCGACCGGGGCTGCGCGCAATGATGCGGAAATGATGCTTAACGCGACGGACCGTCGCACCGCTTAGCTGTGGGGAAAGGCGCATCCCCCTAGGCTCGAATCGGATTATCGCCACTGACAGGCGAACCGATGGCGCCGCCACGCGTTGGGCGGAAGAGTGGAGAGTAACCAAGATGCGCATGATTCTCATCCTCGCAGGCTTCGCATTGGCGGCCTGCGCCGGCCCGCAGGCGACCGTCGCGCCGGTGGCGCCGCTGGGCTACGCCGCCATGCAGCCCGAGGCGGCGGTGTTGCCGCCCGAGCCTGCGACGTTCCAGTCGGTGCTCGATCTGCATGGCGTGCCGCTGCGCACGCCCGCGGTCGGCAAGGCCATCGTGGTCAACATTCCCTCCTTCGAGGCGGTGCTGCTGGAGGACGGCGTGGAGGTGATGCGCAGCCGGGTGATCGTGGGCTCGCCCTCGCGCCGCACCCCGAACATGGAGACCACGACCACCGTGGTGCGTTTCCGCCCGCACTGGCGGCCCACGCCCAGCATGATCGCATCGGGCGCCTACGAGGACCGTCTGGTGCCGCCCGGGCCGCGCAACCCGCTCGGCGCCGCGGCGATCCGGCTGGCGGACGGGGACCTGATCTACCTGCACGGCACCAACCGGCCGGAGCTGTTCTCCCGCGACGCGCGCGCGCTTTCCTGGGGCTGCGTGCGGGTGGAGCGTCTGGACGAGGTGCTGGCCTGGCTGCTGGACGAGACCCCCGAGCAGGTGGCCGAGTGGACCAAGGGCCGGCGCACCTTCGACCAGCCCACGGACGGCGCCGCGGTGATCATCACCTACCAGACCGCCTTTCCCGACCCGGGCGGCGCGCTGGTCCGGCACGCCGACGTCTATCGCCGCGGCGAGACGCAGCTGCTCGCCGCGCGCTGATCCGCCCCCTGTTCCCTTTCGCCGCGCAGCCGCTATGGTGCGCGGCGAACCGGCGGGGTCGTCCGCCGGATCGAGGGGAACGCCGGCCGCCCCGGGCCGGGAAGACAAGACGGGAGCGGCATGACCCTTGCCCTGATCGCCCTGACGCCTTTTCTCGGGGCGATCCTGCCGGCGCTGATGATCCGCACCGGGCGCAACGCCTGCGCCATGGCGACTGGGCTGGTCACGCTGTTCGCGCTGACGCTGCTGATGATCGAGGCGCCCGCGGTCTGGCGCGGCGAGGTCGTGCTGCAGCGCGTCGAGTGGCTGCCGGCGCTGGGGCTGAACGCCTCCTTCATGCTCGACGGGCTGGGGCTGTTCTTCGCTTGGCTGATCCTTGGCATGGGCCTGCTGATCATCCTCTACGCGCGGTTCTACCTCGACCGCGACGATCCGATGGGGCGGTTCTACAGCTATCTGCTGCTGTTCCAGGGCGCGATGGTGGGCATCGTGCTCAGCGACAACGTGCTCTTGCTGCTGATCTTCTGGGAGCTGACCTCGCTCAGCTCGTTCCTGCTGATCGGCTACTGGCGCCACGCGCCGGAGGGGCGTCAGGGCGCGCGGATGGCGCTGGCGGTCACCGGCATGGGCGGGCTCGCCATGATCGGCGGGATGCTGATCCTCGGCGGGATCGTCGGCTCCTACGACCTCAGCGAGATCCTGCGCAACGGCGACAAGATCAGGGAGTCGGCGCTCTATCTCCCGGCGCTGATCCTGATCCTTCTGGGCTGCTTCACCAAGTCGGCGCAGTTCCCGTTCCATTTCTGGCTGCCCCACGCGATGGCCGCGCCGACGCCGGTCAGCGCCTATCTGCATTCCGCGACCATGGTGAAGGCCGGCATTTTCCTGATGGCGCGGCTGTGGCCGGTGCTGGCGGGCACGCCGGAGTGGACGACGCTGGTGGCGACCACCGGCCTCGTGACCATGGTGGGCGCGGCGGTGGTGGCGCTTTTCAAGGACGACCTGAAGGGGCTGCTGGCCTTCTCCACCGTCAGCCACCTAGGCCTTGTCACGATGCTGCTGGGCTTCGGCACCAGTGCCGCCGCCGTCGCCGCGGTGTTCCACATCCTGAATCATGCGACCTTCAAGGCCTCGCTGTTCATGGTCGCCGGCGTCATCGACCACGCCGCGCACACCCGTGACATCCGCAGGCTGGGCGGCTTGCGTCACCTGATGCCGTTGACCTTCGGCATCGCCGTTGTGGGCGCGCTGTCGATGGCCGGCATTCCGCCGCTGAACGGCTTTCTCTCCAAGGAGATGATGCTGGACGAGGCGGCGCATGCCGGCGGGGCGCTGTTTCCGCTTCTGGCGACGGTCGGCGCGCTGTTCTCGGCGGCCTATTCGTTCCGCCTGATCGCCCATGTGTTTCTCGGACCGCGGCGGTATGACTATCCCGAGACGCCCCACGACCCGGGCTTCGGCCTTTGGGCCGCGCCGGCGCTGCTCGCCTCGCTGGTCGTGCTGATCGGGCTGGCGCCGATGACGGTGGCCGGCGGCCTCGTCAGCCTGACGGCCGGCGCCGTGGTCGGCGGGCCGGTGGAGGTGAAGCTCGCGCTGTGGCACGGGCTGAATTTGGCGCTGGTGATGAGCGTCGTGGCGGTGGGCGGCGGCTTCCTGCTTCTGCGCGCCTATCCCGCGGCGCTGGCGCGCTGGACGCGCGCCCCGCGGCCCGAGGCCAAGAAGCTGTTCGACGCGCTGGTGGCGGGGCTCGCGGGGGCGTCGCGCCGCGCGACCGAGTTCGTGCATGACGGCTCGCTGGGCCGGGCGCTCTCCGCGCTGACCGTGGCGCTGCTGGTGGTGGCGGGTTCGGTCTGGGCTTCGGCGGGGGTGGTCGGCCCGCGCCCGACGCTGGCCGCGCCCGTCGTGGCGGCGGCGCCTTGGACGCTGCTGATAGGGGCCTGTCTGGCGGCCGCGGTGATGCATCGCAGCCGGCTGCTGATGCTGCTGCTGACCAGCATGGTGGGGCTGATCGTCTCGCTGGGGTTCATCTACCTCTCCGCGCCCGACCTCGCGCTGACGCAGATTTCGGTGGAGGTCGCGACCACCGTGCTGATGCTGCTGGCGCTGAACTTCCTCCCCAAGGACACCCCGATGAGCTCCTCGCCGCTGCGGCGCTGGCGCGACGGGGCGCTGGCGCTGGTGGCCGGCGTCGGCGCGGCGATGCTGGCCTTCGCGGTGATGACGCGGGACGGGGCCTCGATCTCGGACTATCACGTGGCGCAGTCCTATCCGGGCGGCGGCGGGACCAACGTGGTCAACGTCATCCTCGTGGATTTCCGCGGCTTCGACACTTTCGGCGAGATCATCGTGCTGGCGATCGCGGCGCTGGGGATCTTCGCCCTTCTGGACGGCGCGTTGCGCGGCCCGGCGCTGTCGCGCGTCATCTCCTGGGTGCCCGACCAGGCGCGCTCCAAGGACCGCCACCCGTTGATGCTGGTGGTGGCGACGCGGTTCCTGCTGCCGCTGGCGCTGCTGGTGGGCGTCTACATCCTGCTGCGCGGACACGATGAGCCGGGCGGCGGCTTCATCGCCGGTCTCGTCGTCGCGATCGCGCTGCTGATGCAGTATCTGGCCTCGGGCTACGCCTGGACGGCGCAGCGTCGGCGCTTCGACTATCACGCGCTGATCGGCGGGGGCGTGTTGCTGGCGGGGCTGACCGGGGCCGGGGCGTGGCTCGCCGGGGCGCCGTTCCTGACCAGCGCCTACGGCTACGTGACGATCTGGCCGCTGGAGAAGTTCGAGCTGGCGACCGCCATGGCCTTCGACCTCGGCGTGTTCATGACCGTCGTGGGGGCGGTGATGCTGGCGCTGGCGAACCTGTCGCGCGTGGCGCGCTACACCGAGACGGCGCCGGACGACCGGCCGATGGACGTCGATCCCTCCGCGCCTCGGACCGCCCGGACGGGAGGGGCCTAGGATGGAGCTGCTCGTCGCCACCGCCGTCGGCGCCATGACCGCCTCGGGTGTCTACCTGATCCTGCGCATGCGCAGCTTTCCGGTGATCGTCGGCGCGGCCATGCTGTCCTACGCCGTGAACGTGTTCCTGTTCGCCACGGGGCGGCTGGAGATCGACAAGCCGCCCATTCTCGGGGCCAGCGCGGCCGGCGTGATCGACCCGCTGCCGCAGGCGCTGGTGCTGACGGCGATCGTCATCTCCTTCGGCATGACGGCGCTCGTCGTGATGCTCGCCCTGCGCGCCTATCTCGAGACCGGCGACGACGCCGTGGACCTGCCCCCGACCGAGGACCGCGAACGGTGAGCCACTGGATCGTCGTCCCCATCGTCCTGCCCGCGCTGACGGCGCCGCTCATGGTGCTTGCGCTGCGCCACGACCTGTCGTTGCAGCGCATCTTCTCCCTCGCCGCCACCGTGGCGCTGCTCGGCGTGGCCGTGGCGCTGTTCGTCGCGGCGGCGGGCGATCCGCAAGTCTATCTGCTCGGCGACTGGCCGGCGCCCTTCGGCATCGTGCTGGTGCTCGACCGGCTGGCTGCGGTCATGGTGCTGCTGACGGCGGTGCTGGCGCTCGGGGTGGTCGGCTACGCCATCGCCTCGGGATGGGATGCGCGCGGGCGGCATTTCCACCCGCTGATGCAGTTCCAGATCATGGGCGTCTGCGGCGCCTTTCTGACCGGCGACCTGTTCAACCTGTTCGTCTTCTTCGAGGTGCTGCTGATCGCCTCCTACGGGTTGATGCTCCACGGCGGCGGCGCGGCGCGGTTGCGCGCGGGGCTGCAGTACGTCGTCGTCAACCTCGCCGGCTCGACGCTGTTCCTGTTCGCGGTGGGCGCGATCTACGCCGCGACCGGCACGCTGAACATGGCCGACCTCGCCCTGAAGGCGGGGGCCGCGACCGGCGGCGACGCCATGCTGCTGCGCGTCGGCGGCATGCTGCTGCTGGTGGTGTTCGGGGTGAAGGCGGCGCTCGTGCCGCTGCATTTCTGGCTGCCGGTCGCCTATGCGGCGGCGCCGGCGCCGGCGGCGGCCTTCTTCGCCATCATGACCAAGGTCGGCGCCTACGCCGTGCTGCGGGTCTACACGCTGATCTTCGGGGCCGACGCGGGCGCGGCGACCTGGCTCGCCTATGGCTGGCTCGTGCCCGCGGCGCTGGTCACGCTGGCCGTGGGGGCGGTGGGCGCGCTGGGGGCGCGGTCGCTGTCGGCGCTGGTGTGCTTCTCGGTCATCGCCTCGATGGGCACGCTGTTCGCCGCGCTCGGCGTGTTCACGCACACGGCGACCGTGGCGGCGCTCTACTACCTGATCCACTCCACCTTCGCCGCCGCCGCGCTGTTCCTGCTGGTCGAAGTGATCGCCCGGCGCCGCCCGTCCGGCGACGCGCTCACCGCGGGTCCCGCCCTGGCGCAGGGCGAGACGATCGCGGGTCTGTTCCTGCTCGCCGCCATCGCCATGGCCGGGATGCCGCCGCTGAGCGGCTTTCTCGGCAAGCTGATGGTGCTCGACGCCGCCCGCGACGACCCCGCCACCTGGTGGGTCTGGGGCGTGGTGCTGACCGGCTCGCTGCTGCTGGTGGTGGCCTTCGCGCGCGCCGGCTCGCTGCTGTTCTGGCGGGCGGAGGGCGAAGCGCCGGCGCCCGAGGCGGGCGCGGCGCCGCTGTGGGGCGCGGGCTACATGCTCGCCGCCGTGGTGGCGCTGACCGTCTTCGCCGGGCCGGCGACGCGCTATCTCGACGCCACCGCGACGCAACTCCATGCGCCGCAGGGCTATATCGCCGCGGTGCTGGGGCCCGCGGCGCTGGCGATGGGGCGCTGAGATGATCCGTTCCCTCGTGCCCCACCCGCGCCTGACCGTCCTGCTGACGGTGGTCTGGCTCATGCTGCAGAACGGCGTCTCGATCGGCGGCGTCGTGCTGGGGCTGGCGCTTGGGATCGCCATTCCGCTGATGACCTCGGCCTACTGGCCCGACCGGCCGGTGGTGCGCAGCGCTGGCAAGCTGGGGCGCTACCTGCTGATCGTGCTGTGGGACATCGTGACGGCCAACATCGTCGTGGCCCGCATCATCCTGACCCGGCCGAACCACACGTTGCGGCCCGCCTTCTTCACCGTGCCGCTCGCGCTGCGCGCGCCCGAGGCGATCACGCTGCTGGCCGGCACGATCACGATGACCCCCGGCACCGTGTCGTGCGACCTGTCCGCGGACGGGCGGGCGCTGCTGGTCCATGTCCTCGACGCGCCCGACCCGGACGCGGTGCGCGACGAGATCAAGAGCCGCTACGAGGCGCGGCTTATGGAGATTTTCCGATGATCTTCTACGCCCTCTCCTTCGCCTATCTCTGCTTCGGCGCGGCGCTGCTGATGAACCTCTACCGCCTCGCCAAGGGGCCCAGCATGGCCGACCGCATCCTCGCGCTCGACACCATGGTTATCAACGGCATAGCGCTGGTGATGCTGATCGGCATCTCGCAGGGCACCTCGGTCTACTTCGAGGCGTCGATGCTGCTGGCGATGGTCGGCTTCGTCTCCACCGTCGCGCTGACCAAGTTCACCCTGCGCGGGGACGTGATCGAATGAGCGGGGCCGGCATCGCGCTGCTGGAGGCGCTGGCGAGCCTGCTGATCGTCGTCGGCGCCGTGTTCGGCTTCGTCGGCTCGTACGGCCTGCTGAAGCTGCCCGACCTCATCACCCGTCTGCATGCGCCCACCAAGGCGACGACCCTGGGGGTCGGCGGGGTGTTGATGGCCTCGATGCTGCACTTCTGGGGCGCGGAGGGCGTGTTCTCCTGGCACGAGATCCTCGTGGCGCTGTTTCTGTTCCTGACCGCGCCGATCGCCGCCAACATGATCGCGAAGGCCTGGATGCACGACCGCGGCGCGCGGCTGGAGCTGCCGCAGACCGGCCGGCCGACCGGCTGGGCCAACGACGATGCGCCCACCGACGCCGGGGACGACGGGCCGCGCTGAGGCGGTCAGGCCGCCATCGCGCCCTCGGCCAGCTTCTCGAACAGCCGCGCGACCGCCTCGGCGCCCGGGTCGTTCCAGCCCGCCAGCTTGTCGGCCGACACGTAGCTCGCCCGCCCCGCCCGCGCCCGGCTCATGCCGGCGGTGGCGTCGGCGCCGGCGCGCGCGGCGGCCGACGCCGACGCGAGGCCCTGCGGCAGCGCGGCCAGCGCGGGGGCCAGCGCGTCGATCATGGTGCGGTGGCCCGGCTCGGCGCCGCCGACCTGCATCACGCGCTCCAGTCCCGCCGATAGCGCGCCCACCCAGTCCTTGCCCGAGGCCGAGGCGTCGCCCGCGGCCGCGAAGAAGATCGCCAGCAGCACGCCCGACGAGCCGCCCATGGTCTGGCTCAGTTCGTCGCCGATGGCGCGGTAGAGCTGCGTCGGGTCGGCCAGCGGCAGCCGGTCCAGCGCGGCGTCGAGCGCCCGGGCGGCCGTGGCCAGCGTCGAGCCGGTGTCGCCGTCGCCCGACTTGGCGTCGAGCGCGTTGAGGTCCGCCTCCATCGCCGACAGGATCGCGCAGCAGCGCGCCACCAGCGCCCGGCGGCCGGGGTGGGGCGAGGGCGTGGCGCGGATCGGCGCCAGTCCGTCCGGCAGCGGCTGCACGGCGACGGGCGCGAAGTCCGACAGGACCGGCCAGGCCCAGGGCTCCACGGGCGCCGCGAGGCCCGCCAGCGCCGTGGCCGTGGCGGGCAGCAACGAGATGGAGAAGCCCTGCATGTCCAGCGAGGTCATCATCGGCGCCGGGCCCACGATGTGGCTCACCCGCGGCCCCAGCGGCGAGCGGGCCAACTCCTCGGTCAGCACGGCCATCTCCAGCGGCGTCGCGCCGCCGAGGTTGTTCACGAGCGCGACCTGCGGCCCTTCGGCGACGTGGGGCGCGAGGCGGTCCAGCACCATCGCCATGGCGGCCCGGGCCCCGGCGAAGTCCACCTGTTCGACGCCGGGCTCGCCGTGGATGCCGAGGCCCAGCTCCGCCTTGCCGTGGCCGATGCGCGCCTCGCGCGCCGCGCCGGGCACCGTGCAGGTGTCGAGCGACATGCCGATGGAGACGACGCCCTCGATCACGCCGCGCGCCGCCGTCGCAACCGCGTCGAGATCGGCGCCCTGCTCAGCCAGCGCGCCCGCGATCTTGTGCACGAACAGCGTGCCGGCGACGCCCCGCGGCTGCGGCAGGTCGGGCAGCGCGACGTCGTCGCCGACCACGACCATCTCGACCCGCCGCCCGAAGGCGCGCGCGCGCTCCGCGGCGAGCCCGAAGTTCAGCCGATCGCCGGTGTAGTTCTTCACGATCAGAAGGCAGCCCGCCTTGCCGGTGACGGCCAGGATGCCCGCCAGGACGGCGTCCACCGACGGCGACGCGAAAACCTCGCCGCAGACCGCCGCCGTCAGCATCCCCCGCCCGACGAAACCCGCATGGGCCGGCTCGTGGCCCGAGCCGCCGCCCGAGACCAGCGCGACCTTGCCGCGATCCCAGTCGGCGCGCACCACGACCTTGACGTGCGGATAGCCGTCGAGCCGAGCGAGCCGTCCGCCCGACGCGCGGATCACGCCGTCCAGCGCCTCGGTGACGAGCGCGTCCTTTTCGTTGATGAACTGCTTCACGGGGCGTGCTCCTCGATGCGGCGGCCGTCGGCGTCGAACCACAGCGCCCGGCGGGCGCGGATCGGGACCGTCTCTCCCGGGCGCAGCGGCGTGTGGGGATCGGTCAGGGCGACGAGGTCGCACCCGCCGATGTGCAGGTGCAGCCGCGTCTGGTCGCCCAGCCGCTCCACGCGCGCGACGCGCGCGGCGGGGCCGTCGCCGGGTTCGACATGCTCCGGCCGCAGGCCCATGCGGGCGGCCCGGGCGGGGGCGGGGCCGAACAGGTCGGGCGGCAGCAGGTTGATGCGCGGCTGGCCGAGGCGCGCGGCGACCGCGGCGGTGGCGGGGTTCTCGTAGACTTCGCGCGGCGGGCCGAACTGGATCAGCCGTCCCTCCTCCAGCACGCCGACATGGGTGGCCATGGTCATGGCCTCGGTCTGGTC
>DAINOD010000015.1:0-37532 GCA_036735545.1 Rubrimonas sp.
GCTGCACAGCTTGGCGATCATCGGGTCGTAGAAGCGGCTGATCTCGCCGCCCTCGTAGACGCCGGTGTCGTTGCGCACCACCGCGCTCGGGCCGCAGCTTTCGGCCGGCGGGCGGTAGCGGGTCAGCCGCCCCGTTGAGGGCAGGAAGCCGCGATAGGGGTCCTCGGCGTAGAGGCGGCTCTCGATCGCCCAGCCGTCCAGCCGCACGTCGTCCTGGCCGAAGGGCAGCTTCTCGCCGGCCGCCACACGCAGCATCAGCTCCACGAGGTCGAGCCCGGTGATCAGTTCGGTGACCGGGTGCTCGACCTGCAGCCGGGTGTTCATCTCGAGAAAATAGAAGTTGCGGTCGCCGTCCACGATGAACTCCACCGTGCCGGCCGAGCAGTAGTCCACCGCCCTGGCCAGCGCGACCGCCTGTTCGCCCATGGCTCGGCGGGTGGCGGCGTCGAGGAAGGGCGAGGGCGCCTCCTCGATGACCTTCTGGTTGCGGCGCTGGATCGAGCATTCGCGCTCGCCGAGGTGGATGACGTTCCCGCGCCGGTCGCCCAGCACCTGGATCTCGATGTGGCGCGGCTGGGTGACGAACTTCTCGATGAAGATGCGGTCGTCGCCGAAACTGGCCTTGGCCTCGTTCTTCGAGGACTGGAAGCCCTCGCGCGCCTCCGCGTCGCTCCAGGCGATGCGCATGCCCTTGCCGCCGCCGCCGGCGCTGGCCTTGATCATCACCGGATAGCCGATGTCGGCCGCGATGCGCGCCGCCTCGTCGGCGTCCGCGATCAGCCCCATGTGGCCCGGGACGGTCGATACGCCGGCCGCGGCGGCGAGCTTCTTCGACGTGATCTTGTCGCCCATGGCGTCGATGGCCGAGGACGGCGGGCCGACGAAAGCCACCCCCATCTCCTCCAGAGCGCGCGCGAACTCGGCGCGCTCGGACAGAAAGCCGTAGCCGGGGTGGACGGCCTGCGCGCCGCTCGCGCGGATCGCCGCCAGCACCTTGTCGATGGCGATGTAGCTTTCGGCGGCCGGCGGTGGGCCGATATGCAGGGCCTCGTCCGCCATGCGGACATGCAGCGCGTCGCGGTCGGCGTCGGAGTAGAGCGCGACGGTGCGCACGCCGAGGCGCCGGGCGGTCTTGATCACGCGGCAGGCGATCTCGCCGCGGTTCGCGATCAGGATCTTCTCGAACATGCGCCCCGCCCCCTCGCGCCGCGCAATGCCCATGCGGCCCAGCGCGCCCGCTCGCCGTCATGGAATATTCGTCGCAGCGCGTCCAGCGCGCCGGGCGCCGCGGCGGCGCCGTCCAGCGGCGTCAGCATGGCGGTCAGCAGCACGCCGCCCGCCGCCGCCTCGGCCGCACCCACGGGCGCGCAGCCGCGCGCGCCCTGCAGGTTGCGCCCCACCTCCTGCCGCAGCGCCGCCGCGAGGCGCGCGAGCGTCCGCCCGTCCGCCGGCGCAGCGAGCAGGTGGCGGGCGACAGGCCCCGGCCCCGCCCGGCGCGGGCAGTCGGCCAGAACGCGCGGGACCGACGCGGCGGCCCGCGGCCCGCGGATCAGCGCGAAGCCGCCCCGGTCGGTCCGCCGCCCCATGAGCAGCGCGGCCAGCGGCTCGAGATCGTCCATGCTCCTTCACCGCCTCCCGCGGACAGGAATCGCAGTTGCTCAATTCCAGGATGCGCGTATTAATCTTCTGTCAACCTGCGGGAGTTTCGCGTGAGTCGTGTGCGCCCTTTGCTGTTTGGCCTGCTCGGCGCTTTCTGGGCCGGCCCCGGACTAGCCATAACGATTTCGGCGACCCATGACACGCAGGCGCTGGCCCGGGCGCTGTTCGGCGATCTCGCTGGGCTGGCGTTCACCGCCGCCAGCCTGAGCCACGGCGCCGACGCCGCCGGCCAGCCCGCCCGGAAGACAGAGCATCAGGCGGCGGTCTTCTCCAACGCCGATCGCGTCTACGGCCTGCCTGCGACGGGCGTCGCGCTCAGCACCGGCGACGTGCGCGACTACGCGGCGGGCCCCAACCTCAACCGCCAGACCCAGACCCTTTTCGGCGGCAGGGCGACCGCGCAGCAGCAGGCTCTTCTGGCGCCGATCACCGGCAAGTCCGCGCATTTCGACACGGTGATGCTGGACTTCGCCTTCGAGGCGCCGGTCGACGTCGTCGGCCTGAGCTTCCGCGCCGTCTTCGGCACGGAGGACTTTCCGGAATTCAAATCCGCCTTCGCCGACGGTTTCGGGCTGTTCGTCAACGGCGTGAACGTGGCGCTGGCGCCGGTGAACGGCGCGCCGTTCCCCCTCAGCTCGGGCCACCCGGCGATGGCCGCCATTCCCGGGACGGAGCTGGACGGCGTCATCGCGCCCGGCGGCGATCCGGTGCTGCGCTTCGACGTGGCGTTGAGGCCGGGCGAGGCGAACCGGGTGACGCTGCTGCTCGCTGACGGGGTCGATCAGCAGTCCGACAGCACGGTGTTTCTCGCCGGCGGCCTTGTCCGCATCGAGGCGGGGGCCACCGAGACCATGCCTGTTCTGCCCTCCGGGGTGAACGAGGCCGGCGGCTTCGTGCTCGACCTGCCGGAAGTGCCCGCCGGCGCCACGGTGTGGATCGACCCACCCGTCAGCGTCGGCTTCGAGTACGAGGCCCTCGGCGGCGCCGCCTTCGCCAGCGTGACCGCACCCACGCTTGCCGTGATCGACGACCCGGACGGCTATTTCATCACGGTGGGGGGGGCCACGGTGGCCCTGGCCCCGGGCGAGACGCTCGACTTCCTCGCCACGTTCGACATCGCGCCCGTCTCCTTCGTGCTCGACGGCATCGACCCTTTGCTGATGCTCGACCCGACGAACCCGACGCTGTTCCCCACGGGCGTCTCCTTCGACCGCATCTCGACCGGCACCACCGTGATCATGACGCCGATCGTGGTCGACTTCTCACCCTCTCCCGTTGAGGTGGGAGCGGTTGTGCCGCTGCCGGCCGGAGCGTGGCTGATGGGCGGCGCCTTCGGGCTCGCCGCGTTCGTGCTGCGCCGCCGGCGGCCGGCCGCGCCCGGCCATTGACGCCGGCCCGCCCCGACCGGCCGAGGGCCATGGCGTGACCGGAAACGGCCTCGCGGCGTGGGGGTGAGGGCGCCGCTTCTCGCCCTCGCGCTGGTCGCGGGCGCGGATGCGGCGGAGGCAGCCGACGACGCCGGTCTCTTCGCCATCAAGGGCGCGGGCTTGCAGGACTGCGCCGCCTTCATCGAGGCGGTGGCGGCCGGCTCGCCCGATCTCGCCCTCTACGCCGGCTGGATCGACGGCTATGTCACCGCCCTGAACCAGTTCACCCCCGACGCCTTCGACTTCGCCCCGTGGCAGAACGCGCAGACGATGCTTGGCCTGACCCAGAGCGTCTGCAGCGCGGCGCCGCCGGAGACGCGCTTCATGGACGCCTTCGCCGACCTCGCGCGCATCCTGGCGCCGCACCGACTGACCGCGCAGTCGCCCATCGAGGCGGTGCAGGTCGGCGGCCGCGGCGCCCTCGTCTATCGCGCCGTCGTGGCGGCGGCGCAGACGCGGCTGGCGGCGCTCGGCCACTACGAGGGGGCCGCCGACGGCGCGTTCGACGAGGCCGTCTCCGCCGCGCTCGCCGCCTTCCAGCGCGCCGAGGGGCTGGAGGCGCACGGGCTGCCCGACCAGCCGACGCTGTTCGCGCTGCTGCTGAAGGACCGCTAGCCCGTCGGGATGCGTTCGCGGGCCGTGCGATCAGACCGAGACGAGGCCCCGCGGCGAACGCCACAGCGCCTGAGCGCCGTCGTCGTCGATCGCGAGCTGGTCCTCGATGATGAAGCCGCCCAGACCTTCCGCGTAGAACGGCGTCTCGAAGGCCAGCACCATGCCCGGCGCCACCGCGGCATCCGACGTCGCCGACAGGAAGGGGGCCGTCTCGCCGAAGACGTCGGCCCCCAGCGCGTGGCCGACATGTCCGCGGTCGTAGCCCGCCAGACCCGCGTCCCGCGCCGCGCCGACCACCGCGCGGTGGATCTCGGCGAAGCGGGCGCCGGGTCGGAACAGCGGCAGGCCCGCCGCGAAGCCCGCCGCAAGGGCGTCGTGAACCGCCTGCGCGCGCGCGGGCGGCGCGCCGAGGCAAAAGGTGCGGGCGCTGTCGGAGACATAGCCCTCGACCACGCAGCCGACGTCGACCTTGAGAATGTCGCCCGCCGCCAGCCGGCCGGCCGAACGCCACGGATCGGGACCAAACCCGATGTATTCCAGAAGGTTCTCCAGCACGACGCCCGCGCGGGCGGCCGCATCCAGCGCGCCGCGGCGCCACGCCTCGGCGAGATCGGCGCGAGACAGTCCCGGTCGGGTCTCCTCCAGCATGGCGCGCACGCCCGCCTCGGCGCAGCGCCCGGCGGCGGCGAGCCACGCGCGTTCGGCCGCCGACTTGACCGCGCGCAGGCGCGTCAGGGCCGCGTCGCCGGCTTCGAGGCGCGTCTCGGGCAGCGCCTCGCGCAGCAGCCGGAAGTCCGCCACCGGCCAGAAGCCGAGATCGAGCCCGATCCGCCCGCGCTCCAGCCCCCGGTCGGCCAGCGCGCCGCGCAGCGCGGCGAAGGCGGCGCGGGCCGAGAAGGTCTCCGGCCGCGGCCCGGCCGACGCCGGCCGCGCGGCGGCGAGCTGCTCGGCCAGCGGCCTGCCGTCGTCGGGGCCGAGCCGCGCCGCGTCCACCCAGTCGGGGATGGTCCGCACGTCCGCGACCCCGGCAGCGGCGACGGCGGCGGCGCCCAGTTCGCTCGTCACGACGGCGAGCGGGCGCGACGGATCGGCCGGCAGCACGGCCAGCGCCGCGCCGGCCCGCCGGAACAGCGCGGCCGGTCCGGGCCGGGCCCCGGCGACATAGCGGAACGCCTCCGGCGCCGCGACGACCAGCGCATCCAGCCCTTCCGCCGCCAGCTCGCGGGCGGCCCGCGCGCGATCCACGCGGCTCATGGCCCCACCAGCGCGGGCAAGCCGGTGGCGAGTCGCGGGAACAGCGTCATCAGCCCGAGGCCCAGCCCCAGCAGCAGCCAGTAGGGCAGCGCGCCGCGGGCCGCCTCGGTGAGGGTCGCCTCGCCCTGCGTCACGCCGACCAGCACCGTCAGATTCATGCCGACCGGCGGGGTGAGCATCCCGATCTCGATCATGATGGTCACCATGACCCCGACCCAGATCGGGTCGAAGCCGAGGCCGGTCAGCAGCGGAAACACGATCGGCAGCGTCATGACCATCATCGACAGGCCGTCGAAGAAAAGCCCCAGCGCAAGATAGAGGAGCACGACGATCAGCAGCACCAGATGCGGGCCCGCGCCCAGCGCGGCGACGGCGCTCAGCAGGTGCTGGGGCAGTTGCAGGATGCTTATCGACTGCGCGAGCACCACCGCCCCCATGAACACCGTGGCGATGACGGCGAAGCCCGTCGCAGTCGCGAAACAGGCGTCGGCCAGCCCGCGCAGCGTGAGGCGCCCGACCGTCGCGCCGATGAGGACCGCGGCGGCGACCCCCACGGCGGCCGATTCGGTGGGCGTGGCGAGGCCGGCGAACAGGCTGCCCAGCACGAGCCCGGCGAGCAGCAGCACGGGCCAGACCGCCACGGCGGCGCGCAGCGCCTGCCCGAGAGGAACCGGCGGCTCCTGCGGCGCGATGTGCGGCCGCCGGCGGGCGTCGAAGCGGATCCAGAGCAGGAACAGGACCAGCATCAGCAGGCCCGGAACGACGCCGCCGAGAAACAGCCGCCCGATCGAGGTGTCGGTCAGCGCGCCGAAGATCAGCAGCGACAGGCTCGGCGGGATCAGCAGCCCCAGCGCGCCGCCCCCGGCCAGCGAACCCAGCACGGCCCGCCGGTCGTAGCCGCGCCTCGACAGCTCCGGGTAGGCGACCGCCCCCACCGCCGCCGCGACCGCCAGCGAGGAGCCGGAGACGGCCCCGAACAGCCCCGACACCGCGACGTTGACGTGCAGCAGCCCCCCGGGGGCGCGGCCGAACAGCGGCGACAGCGCCCCGTAGGCGCGCGCCGCGAGCCCGCTCGCGACCAGCACCTCGCCCAGCAGCATGAACAGCGGAATCGCCGTCAGCGTGAACTCGCTGAACACGTTCAGAACCGCCTGCGCCCCGAGCTGCGTCGCGCCGCCGGCGAAGACCTGCAGGATGAGAAAGCCGGTCAGCCCGAGCGCCCCGCCGAGGATCGCGCCGCTCAGCGCGGTGACGCCGAGCGAGAGACCGAGGACCGTCCAGACCATCAGCGGTTCGGGCGAAGCGGCGACAGCGCGCGCCAGGCGCCGAGGACCCCGGCCACGACCAGCAGCGCTGCCGCGCCGGTCATGAACGGCGTCAGGGGCAGGCGCGCGAGGTCGGTGCGCAGGTCCAGCATCATCGTGAACCGGGCGACGGCCCAGGTCTCCGCCGCGAAGATCGCCGCGAAGGCGACGAAGACGCCCTGCCCCGCGACCCACGCCGCCCGCCGAAGACGCGGCGGCGACCGATCCGTCACGAGCGTCACGCGGACGCTGCGCTCGGCCAGCACGGCATGGGGCAGCGCAAGGAACGCGACCGCGCCCAGCAACAGCCCCGCGAGTTCCTCGGTGAACCGGAAAGGCGCGCCCACGGCGTAGCGCATGGCCACCGCCGCGCAGACGATCACGGCCATCGCGGCGAGGCAGGCGGCGGCGAGCGCCGCGAGCCCGCGGGCCAGCGCCTCGAACAGCCGTTCCGCGCGCGTCATTGCGGCAGAAGCGACAGCACCCGCTGGCGATAGGCCTCCGCCTCGCCCCCGGCCTCGGCGGCCAGCGTCGCCCAGGTCTCCAGCGCCGCGGCGCGGATGGCGGCCACGTCGGCCTCCGGCAAGGGCGCATGCCAGGTGACGCCGTCCTGCGTCAGCGCCTCCCGCGCCGCCGTCTCGGCCTCCGCGTCGCCCTCGAACCGGAAGCTCGCCGTCTCCAGCGCCGCCAGCGCCTCGCCGACCTGCGCCTTCAGCCCGTCGTCGAGCGCGCTCCACTTGGCGCGGTTGGCGAGCATGGCGTAGGGGGTCGGCGGGAAGGGGAAGCCGACCGGCGTGGCGTGGCGGGCGACCTCCTGCAGCGACACCGACTTCGCGAACCGCGCCGCGTAGAGGGCGCAATCGATCACCCCGGTCTGCAGGGCCGCATAAAGC
This sequence comes from Rubrimonas sp., assembly GCA_036735545.1. GTDB lineage: Bacteria > Pseudomonadota > Alphaproteobacteria > Rhodobacterales > Rhodobacteraceae > Rubrimonas. The sequence continues at coordinate 7,153 of DAINOD010000015.1, forward strand.
TCGTTCTGCGGCACGATCTGCGCGGCGACGCCGAGCGCCGAGAACGTCTCGACCTGCTCGCGGGTGCCGACCCGCAGCTTGACGCGGCGCAGCGCCTCGAGGCTGGTCACGGGCTCGCGGCAGAACAGCGTCGCGTCGATGATCGGCAGGCCCATGAACCCGATCACCGAGACGCCGCGCTTCTCGATCCCCTCGCGCAGCACGTCCTTGACGGCGGGCAGCGCCGCGAGGTGCTCGTCAGCCGTCGAAACGAGGCCGAAGACGTAGACGTTGGCGAGGTCAGGCGCGTCGCGGCCGAGGAAGGGCGACCAGATGAAGGACATCTCGGGCGTGCCCGCCTGCATGTAGCGCAGCGCGTCGGCGTCCTTCAGGCCCATGGCCCCGCCCTCGGAGACCGAGATCGTCATCCGCCCGCCGGTCCGAGTGGCCACGTCCTCGGCGAAGGCGCGGACATGCGCGGATTCGGGGCGCGTCGGCGCGTAGTTGTTGTTGAAGCGCCACTCGACGCTCTGCGCCTCGGCCTGCCCCGCGAGGCTCAGCGCCATCGCGACGGCGGAAAGTCGGAAGGGAACAATGGACATGGGCGCTCCGGGCGGCAGGGTCGACGCGCGCGGACAGTGAGCGCGCGGCGGCCGGGGGTCAATGTCCCGGCCGGACCGCCAGACCGCTCAGTGCAGCCGCGCGCCGAGGGGCGTCGGCGCGTCGGGCGCCACCAGCACCACCGCGCCCTGCGGGTCGGCGACGCCGAGGGTCAGGACTTCCGAAACGAAGGGGCCGATCTGGCGGGGAGCGAAGTTCACGACCGCCAGCACCTGCCGGCCGATGATCTCGGCGGGGCTGTAGCGTGCGACGATCTGGGCTGAGCTGCGCTTCACCCCGATTTCGGGGCCGAAGTCGATCCACAGCTTCAGCGCGGGCTTTCGCGCCTGCGGGAAATCCTGCGCGTCGACCACGCGCCCTACCCGGATGTCGATCTTCTGGAAGTCGTCGAACGTGGCCTCGTCGGCCATGGCCCTCTCCGTCTGGCGTCCGGGGAAGGGTAGACGGACCCGCCCGCCGTGGCGAGCGGGTCCGAATCGGTCTCAGTGCTTGCCGGTCATCGCCTGAAGCTCGGCAAGGCTCTCCTTGACGCGGGCGGAGACGATGGCGAAGGCCTCCTCGTTGGCCTTCTTGGCGGCCTCGGCCAGCTCGGTCATGTTGCCCAGCGCCTTCTCGAAGGCGACGCGATAGAGGTCGGCCTGCTTGGAGGCGGAATCGGCGTTCACGCCCTCGCCCATCGAGCCCATCTGCGCCTGCGCGACGCTCATGGTCTCCTCGAAGATCGCCATCTGCTTCTTGAAGAAGTCCTGATAACCCGCCGCCGCCGCGCGGTTGGCGGCCATCAGCGCCTCGACGTTCTTCTTTTGGGCGTCCATCATCGCGGTCATGTCGAAGCCCGGCATCTTCATGCCTTCGAACATCTTGGTCATGTCCGGGGTCTTGAACATCTCGGCGATCTTCTCGGCGTCGAACGGGAAGAAGTTTTTCTCGTACATTCTGCGTCTCCTCGCGGCACACCGCGCCTGCCGCGCGGAATTGGTTGCTCCACGGAGTTATGCTGCATCGCAGCAGAGGCTACAAGCGCCGATCCTGCGGACAGGCTTCCAAGCCGGCGTTCAGCCGGCCAAGTCTCTGGCGCGATTGGAGGCGGCTGCGACAGCGCGCCGCATCAGGGACGCGAGTCCGGCCTCGGGCTCCATCAGCACGGACAGGGCCGCCGCCGTGGTGCCGCCCGGGCTGGTGACGGCGTGACGCAGCGCCTCGGCGGGCGCCGCGCTCTGGCGCGCAAGCTCGCCCGAGCCGATCACGGTGGCGCGGGCCAGGCGCATCGCGAGAGCGGGGTCGAGCCCCTCGGCCGCGCCCGCCGCAGCCAGCGCCTCGATCAGCAGGAAGACATATGCCGGTCCGCTGCCCGACACGGCGGTGACGGCGTCGATCTGGGCCTCGTCGTCGAGCCGGACCGTCTCGCCGACGGCGGCGGCCAACGCCTCCGCCAGCGGCAGCATCGCGGCGGCGGCGGCGTTGCCGACCAGCGCGGTGATCCCGCGCCCCACCGCCGCGGGCGTGTTGGGCATGGCGCGCACGACAGGCGTTCCGGCCCCCAGCGCGCGCTCGAAGAAGGCGATCGGCGAGCCGGCGGCGATGGACAGGAACAGCGTGGACGGCCCCGCCAGCCGCGCGACCGCCGGCAAGGCCTCGGCCATCATCTGCGGCTTTACCGCCAGCACCACCGCCGCCGCCCGGTCAGGGACGCCGAGGCGCACCCCGAGCCCCGCCAGATGCGGCGGCGGCGAAGGCTCCACCACATGGACTGAGGCCGCAGGCACGCCCGCGGCCAGCCAGCCCTGCAGCATGGCGCCGCCCATCTTGCCGCAGCCGAGCAGGACAAGCCCCCCGGCCGCGACCGGGGCCAGCGCGGCGTCCACCGCGGGCGCCCTCTCAGGCCCGTCCGAAGGCTTCGGTCATGGCGATGCCCATCGCGGCCTCCGGGACCTCGTCGCCCCAGCCGACGAGCTGGAAGGCCGGATAGAACCGCTCGCAGGCCTCGACGGCGCCATGCAGCATCGCCTCGACCTGCCCGCCGGTCGCCATCGCGCCGCCGGCCAGGGTCAGGCCGTAGCGATAGACCATCAGCCCCTGCGCGCGCCACGAGGTGAAGCACCCCGTCCACAGCCGGTCGTTGGCCAGGTCGATCGCCTGCGCCACCGCCGCCCGCCGCTCCTCGGGCGGCGCCATCTCGAAGGTGCAGATCAGGCGCAGCGTCTCGTCGTGCGCCGACCAGGACAGGCTGATGGAGTAGGTCCGCCACTTGCCCTCGACCGCCATGGCGATCTGATCCTCGCCGATGCGGTCGAAATCCCACTCGCAATGCTCGGCGAGCGATTCGACGATGTCGATGGGGTGGACGTCTTCGCTGATGAACTGCTCGACGGCTGCCATGCCGCGCTCCCGTGCTGTGGCGCTGCGGCGTGATTGCCGCAAGACGCGGTGCTCAGGCGTATGGGTCGCGGATCTTCCGCCCGGTCCCACGACATATGGTGGGACAGAAACGCGGCGCGTGCAAACGCGAAATCGCGCGAACCCGCACCTTCCCGCCGGTTAACCTATGCGCAATCCGTGACCGCCTACGACTGGCGCACTTGCAGGGGAACGCCATGAGGCTCGAGGACGTCGTCGCGTCGATCGGGGCCTACGCCGACGACAGCTTGCTGATCACCGAGGCCGCGCCGCTGATGGAGCCCGGCCCGCGGATCCTGTGGTGCAACGCCGCCGTGTCGCGCCAGACCGGTTACGCCGGCGAGGAGTTGATCGGGCGCAGCCCGCGCATGTTCCAGGGACCCGGCACGGATGCGGCGGAGTTGGCGCGAATCGGCGCCGCCCTGCGCGAGGGCCGGCCGGTGCGCGCCGACCTGCTCAACTACCGCAAGGACGGCTCCAGCTTCTGGACCGATCTCAGCATCATCCCCGTCGCCGACGCCGCCGGGCGGACGCGGTTCTTCTTCGCGGCCCAGCGCGACATCACCCGGCGCAAGACGCACGAGTTCGGCCATCGCGCCGCGCTGGAGGCGCTGCAGCGGCGCGCCGAGCGCGAGGCCGAGGTCAGCGCCCAGCTCGAAGGTCTGAGCCGGAGCGGGCCGGGCGCGCTGCACCAGGTGCGCGTCGGGCGCGACGGCGTCTGGCGGCTGACCTACTGGAGCGCCGCGTTGCCGCAACTGTTCGGCCTCGAGCCGACCGCGGTCAGCTTCGACGCCCTGCGCGCCCGCACCCATCCAGCGGACGCCGGGCGGGTGGAGCATGCGCTGCAGGGCGCGCAGGCGGCCATGGCGGCGATCAGCTTCGACTACCGCGTGCGCCATCCGGAGAAGGGCGAGCGGTGGCTGCGCTCGATCGCCGCCCCGCGCACGGCCCCGGACGGGGCGACGCTCTGGGACGGCCATGTGATCGACGTCACCGACGAGCGGCGGGTGATGGCGGAGCTGGAGACCGCGCGCAAGCGCGCCGAGGCGGCGAGCGCGGCGAAGTCGCTGTTTCTCGCGCGCATGAGCCACGAGTTGCGCACGCCGCTGAACGCGATCCTCGGCCTCGCCGCGCTGATGGACCGCGACGGGCTCCCCCCGGCCCAGGCGGAGCGGCTCGTCGCGATCCGCGCCGGCGGCGAGGCGCTGCTCGGCGTGCTGGCCGACGTGCTGGACGTGGCGGAGATCGAGGACGCGGGCGCGCCTCCCGCGCCGGCCGCCTTCTCCGTCGCCGGGCTGGCGCAGCGCCTCGACGCCGCGCACGCCGCCGCCGCGGCGGCCCGGGGCCTCGGCTTCGGCGTCGGCGTGATCGCCCGGCCGGGCGCGGCGCGCATGGGCGACGAAGCGCAGATCGTCCGCATCGCGGACAAGCTGATCGAGAACGCCCTCAAGTTCACCGAGGCCGGCATGGTCTCGGTCCGTCTGATCGACGAAGTCGACGCGCTGCGCATCGAGGTCGAGGACACCGGGCCGGGTCTTGCGGACCACGACGTCGCCCGCGTCTTCTCCGCCTTCAGCCAGGGCGACGAAGGGCCCACCCGCCGCCATGGCGGGACCGGGCTGGGCCTGACCCTCGCCGATCGGCTGGCCAGGGCCATGGGCGGACGCATCACGGTCGACAGCGCGCCCGGGCGCGGCTCGGTCTTCTGCGCGCGCCTGCCCCTGCCGCGCGCCCCGGGCGCGCCGCAGGCCGCGGCGTCGCTGCGGGGCCTGCGCGCGCTGGTGGTGGAGGACAACCTCGCCACGCGCGCCCAGCTCGCCGGGTTGCTCGCAGCGGCGGGGATCGCCGTGGTCGAAGCGACCGACGGGGCCGAAGCCCTCGCGGCGCACGCCGCCAGCCGATTCGACGTCGTGCTGCTGGACCTCGCGCTGCCCGGGATCGACGGCTTCGAGACGCTGAGGCGGCTCCGTGCGGCGGACGCCGCGCGAGGGGCGCGCCCCACGACCGTCGTTGTGGTGACCGCCAGCGCGCTGGCGCACGAGATGCGGGCCCAGGCGGCTTGCGGTTTCGACGGGCACGTCCCCAAGCCGATCCGGCGCGAGGCGCTGCTGGCGGAGATCGCGCGCGTCGCGGCGCTGGCCCCGGCCGACGCCGGGTGATGCGTCAGGGCAGGGCGCCGGGGTCGGCGTCCGTGGCCGCCGCGCGCACCAGCCAGCGGAACGCGTAGTCGGCGACGGAGCGGGCGCACACCAGCTCGAAGACGTCCGGCGCCGCGGCCGTCTGCCAGAAGGCCACGGCGATCTGGCCCATGTGGGTGCGCCGCGCGTCGCCCGGCCCGAAGGCGCGCGGCGACAGGTCGACCGGCGCGCCCTTGGCGAGGGTCGCCCGGGCGCCGGCGCCGGTCAGCCGGAAGGTCGCCCGCGCGTCCGAGACGTCCGCCGCGAGGCAATGGACGCCCGCCAGCGCCCCATCGAGCCGCGCCAGCGTCGGCTCGACCGCGCCACGCGGCAGGCGCAACAGGAACTCGTCGGGCGACATCCATACCAGCAGCCGCTCCGCTCCCGCCGAGAACCGGCGCACCGGCGGCAGGTCGGCGCCGACCTCGGCGGCGAGGGCCGCCGCCACGGCAGGGTCGGCGGGGTCGCCACGCAGGGCGATCGCCCCGAGCCCCGCCAGTTCCTCGATGCGGACGGTCAGGCCCGCTTCGGCGACGGCGCCGCCCAGCGCCAGGACCGGCTCAACCATGCAGGCGCGCTCCCTCGGGGTCGTGGAAGGCCGGCTCGACCAGCTTCGCCGCCACGAAGGCGCCGGGCCCGGTCGAGAACTGCAGCGTCTGGCCCAATCGCGCCCGCCCGGCGCGTATCAGCCCCAGGGCGATGGAGCGGTCGAGCGTCGGCGAGAAGTAGGTGGAGGTCACACGCCCCAGATCGGCCACGGGCGGCCTGTCGCCGGTCCGCTCCACCGCCGGGGCGCCGTCTGGCAGCACGACGGCGGGGTCCTCGGTGAGCAGCCCGACGAGCTGGGGGCGATCCGAGCGCGTCAGGAAGGAGCGGCGCAGGGCGCGCTTGCCGATGAAGTCGGGCTTGCCGTCCGCCACCGCCCAGGACAGGCCGAGATCGTGGGGCGTCACCGTGCCGTCGGTCTCGTCGCCGATGGCGATGAAGCCTTTCTCGGCGCGCAGCACATGCAGCGCCTCGGTGCCATAGGGTTGCGCGCCCGCCGCCGCCAGCGCCTCCCACAGCCCGAGGCCCCAGCCGGCGGGGGTCGCGATCTCGTAGGACAGCTCGCCCGAGTAGGAGATGCGGAACACGCGCGCCGGCGCGCCCGCCACCCGCCCCTCGCGCCAGTCGAGGAAACGGAAGGCGCCGCCGTCGAGGTCGATGTCGGTCCCGACGCGCGTCAGGACGGCGCGCGCCTCGGGGCCGGCCAGCGCGATCTGGGCGTACTGCTCGGTGAGGTTGGCGACATGGACGCGCAGGTCGGGCCATTCGGTCTGGAGCCATTCCTCCAGCCAGCCATGGACGCGATCCGCCCCGCCGGAGGTGGTGTGCAGCAGGAAGACGTCCGGCCCGAGGCGCGCGACAACGCCGTCGTCGAACAGGAAGCCCTGATCGGTGCACATCAGCCCGTAGCGGCAGCGCCCGGGTTTCAGCGTGCTCATCACGCCGGTATAGACCCGGTCGAGAAAGACGCCGGCGTCGGGCCCCTTCACCATCAGCTTGCCCAGCGTCGAGGCGTCCAGCATCCCGGCCGCGCGCCGCACCGTCAGGACTTCGCGCGCGACGGCGGCGGCGCGATCCTCGCCCTTGGCGGGATAGGCGTAGGGGCGGCGCCAGTCGCCCACCGGCTCCCACGCCGCGCCGCGGGCGTCGTGCCAGCCGTCCATCGGCGTGCGGCGCAGCGGCTTGAACAGCGGCCCCGTCGCGGCCCCGGCCACGGCCCCCAGCGCCACGGGGCGCCAGGGCGGGCGGAACGTGGTCACGCCGACCTGGGAGATCGCGGCGCCCAGCGCGTCGGCGAGGATCGCCAGCCCGACGACGTTCGACGTCTTGCCCTGATCGGTCGCCATGCCGAGCGTGGTGTAGCGCTTGGCGTGCTCGACGCTCTCGTAGCCTTCGCGCGCCGCCAGCTCGACGTCGGCGGCGGTGACGTCGTTCTGGAAGTCCACGAAATGCTTCGTCCCGTGGACGTATCTCCCGCGTCCCGGCGCGATCCACAGCGTTCGCGGGGGGGCCTCCGCCGGCTCCTCGACGGCGGGCAGGTCCGGCGCGGCGCCCGTGAAGCCGCAGGCCGCCGCCGCCTCGCTCCCCGCGGCGCGCGCGTCGGCAAGCGTGGCGGCGAGGCCGACGGCGCCGTTGGCGGCGCCGGCGCAGCGGGTGTTCGGCGCGCCGTCCGGTCCGATGGGCGCATGGGCCGGGTCGGGCCGGAAGGCGATCAGCGCCTCGTCCCACGCCAGCCGGCCGCCCGCGTGACAGTAGAGATGCGCCGCCGGCGACCAGCCGCCCGCCATCGCCAGCGCGTCCGCCTCCAGCGTCTGGACCGCCGCCGGCCGGCCCGAGGCGCGCAGCGGCGCGATCTCCACCGCCTCCAGCCGCTTGCCCCCCAGCGCCCGCGTCACGCCCACGCCGAAGCGCAGGGCCGCGCCCGCCGCCCGCGCGGCCTCGGCCCGGGGGCCTGCGGCGGGGCGGGCGTCCAGCACCGTGACGTCGAGCCCCGCGGCGCGGGCCGCGAGCGCGGTGCTGTAGCCGTCGTCGCAGAGCGTGAACACCGCCAGCCGCCGCCCCGCCGCGACGCCCCACAGCGCGAGATAGTCGCGCACGGCCGAGGCCAGCATCACGCCGGGCACGTCGTTGCAGGCGAAGCAGATCGGCCGCTCGAAGGCGCCGGCCGCCACGACGATGCGCCGGGCGCGCACCTTCCACAGCCGCCGGCGCGGACCGGCGCGCGCGGGGTCGTGGTCGCCCAGCCGCTCCTCCAGCACCGCGAAGCCATGGTCGTAGAGCCCGGCCGCCGTGGTCCGCGCGCGCAGCGTGACGTTGCCCATGGCCGCGAGCGCGGCGGCCTCGCGCGCCGCCCAGTCGGCCAGCGGCAGGCCGTCGACCACGGCCTCCTCCGCCAGCGCCCGGCCGCCGAGCCATGGCGCCTGCTCGACCAGCAGCACGCGCGCGCCCGCCTCGCCGGCCGCCCGCGCCGCGGTCAGGCCCGCCGGGCCGCCGCCCACCACCAGCACGTCGCAGAAGGCGTGGAGCTGCTCGTAGCTGTCGCCGTCGGGCTCGGTCGGCGCGCGGCCCAGCCCGGCGGCGGCGCGGATCGCGGGCTCGTAGAGCCGCTTCCACGCCGCCGCCGGCCGCATGAACGTCTTGTAGTAGAAGCCGGCCGGAAAGACCGGCGCGACCGAGGCCACCGCCGCGTTGACCGCGCCGACGTCGAAGCCGAGCGACGGCCAGTGGTTCTGGCTCGTCGCCTCCAGCCCCTCGAACAGCTCGACCGTGGTCGCCCGCGCGTTGGGCTCGAACCGGGGGCCCCGGCCGAGGCCGACCAGCGCGTTGGGCTCCTCCACCCCGGCGGCCAGCACGCCGCGGGGGCGGTGATACTTGAACGACCGCCCCACCAGCGTCTCGCCCGCGCCCAGCAGGGCCGAGGCCAGCGTGTCGCCGGCGAAGCCCTCCAGCCGCCGGCCGTTCCAGCGGAACGACAACGGCCGCGCGCGGTCGACGCGCCGCCCTCCGGCCGGGAGGCGATGCGCCATCTCAGCAGCCCCGCCGCTGCGCGATCCGTGCGGCGAGGTCGGCCGGCGGCGCCGCTTCGGTCGCCGCATAGGCGCCATGGATCTCCATCGTCACGGTGTCGCGGGCGAGGGTGAACCACTTGCCGCAGCCGAAGGCGTGGCGCCAGCGCTCCAGATGGAGGCCGCGGGGATTGGCGCGCTCGAACAGCGCCGCCGCCAGCGCCTCGTCCGAGGCGTCGGGCGCGGCGCGGCGGACATGCGCCTGACCGCCGCCCTGGAACTCGGTCTCGGGGGCGGCGAGGCCGCAGGCGGGACAGGGGATGAGCAGCATCGGCGGGCCTTCGGTCGCTTCTCGCGCCTGCCTGCCACGATAGGGCGCGCCCGGGCCGCGCGCCAGCGACCCGACGCGCGCCGAACGCGTCGCCTAGAAGAACTCGATCGTCTCGTCGCAGGGGGTGTGCATCCCTCGCGGCGGCCGGCCGGCCAGGCTGTCGGCCAGTCGGGCGATCTTGATCAGGCGCCGCGCCGCCGCGGCGTCGACCGCGCCCATGCCGTCGGCCGCCTCCGCCACGGCGGCGAGATAGGTGGCCAGCCCGTCCATGTGCTGGATCAGCCGGTCGAGCTCCTGCAACCCCTGCATCTCGGCGGCGCCGCGCGCAGTGGTGGTGGAGATCAGCGCGCCCACCGCCGTCTCCACCGTGTAGGCCGCCGAGCACAGCGCGCGCAGTTCGGCCGCGGCGTGCGCCAGCAGCTCCGACAGCGGCATGGTCTCGGGCGACGGGTCTCGGGGAGCGAGCTGCGGCGTCATGGGCGTGTCCCTCAGAACAGCTCCACCTCGCCCGCGGGCGCGCGCGGAGCGCGCGCGGCGGGGGGTGGAGCGACAGGAACCTCGGTCTGCAGGAAGATCTGGCGGGCGCGACCGGAGGCCGGCCAGAATTCGATCCGTCGCCCCTGCGCGCCGCCGGTGCTGCCGCCCAGATGGGCGATGCCTTCGTCGCGCAGGAACTTCTCGGCGAAGGCCACGTTGCGCGCGCCCACCGCGTAGCGCCCGGTCATGAAGGCGCAGCCGCCGAACAGCCGGGCCTGGAGCCGCCCGCGCTGAGCGCCCTGCTTCAGCAGCCCGTTCACCAGCAACTCCATGAGGTGGACGCCGTAGCGCTCCGCCTCGCCCGGCCGGGCGGCGTCGCCGCCGTCGGGAAGCAGGAAATGGTTCATGCCGCCGACGCTCGCCTGCGGATCGCGGATGCAGGCCGCGACGCAGGAGCCCAGCACGGTCGTCAGCACGGTCCCTGGGTCGCGAGTGACCACCCACTCCCCCTGGATCACCGTGATCCGCTTGGCGTCGGCGGCGAGCATCAGTCGAGCGAGCCCACGATGGCCTCGATGCAGGCCTTCATCTTCGGGGCGTCGATCGGCTTCTCCAGATAGTTGTTCATCCGGAACTGCTTGCCGCGCTCGATCAGCGTGGCGTCGCTGCGGCCGGTGACCAGGATGAAGCCCATTCCCGCGGTGGGCTCGTGGCCGCGCAGCTTCTCCAGCAACTGCATCCCGTCCATCTGCGGCATGTTCATGTCCGAGATGACAAGGTGCTTCGGCTTGTTCTTCAGGCCGTCGAAGGCCTCGGCGCCGTTCTTGAAGATCTCGATCTTCTTGAGACCGATCTCTTCGAGCGCTGCGACCAGCAAGCCGCGGCTGACAGAGGTGTCATCCACGACGGCGACTTCCAGTACGTCCTTCAGCGACATCAGATCGCCTCCTTCTGCAGGGTCTCGGGTGAGAAGATCGCATCGGCGATGCGGTTGAGCGGCGTGCCGTGGTCGACGGCGCCGTTTTCAAGCGCCGCCCGCGGCATGCCGTAGACGGTGCTGGACTCGCGGTCCTGCGCGATGGTCCGCGCGCCGGCGTGGCGCAACGCCAGCAGTCCCTCCGCCCCGTCGCGGCCCATGCCGGTCAGCAGGACCGCCACGACGCCCTGCACGCCGGCGCGGACGATGGAGCCGAAGGCGACGTCCACCGAGGGACGGTGGCGGTTCACGGGGTCGCAGGCCACAAGGCGCACCTTGCGCGTCGGGCTCCACTGCACCTCCAGGTGCGCCGGCCCCCCCGGCGCGAGGTAGACGCGCCCCGTCTCCAGCGGCGCGCCGTCCCAGGCCTCCTCGACCCGGGCGGCGCAGAGGCCGTCGAGCCGCTGGGCGAAGCTCGAGGTGAACAGCGCCGGCATGTGCTGCACGATCACCGTCGGCGGCGCGCTGGCCGGAAAGCGCGCGAGCACCTCCACCAGCGCCTCGACGCCCCCGGTCGAGGAGCCGATGGCGATGAGGCGGGTCGGCTTCGGGGCCGGGCCCGCGACCCTGGCGCCGGCGCGCGCCGGGGCGTGGGCGGCGCGGATGCGCTCGCGCAGCGTCGCGAAGCTGTCCGGGGCCGCGGCGTCCACCACCACCAGCGGGGTCTGCTGAGGGGCCAGCGCCCGCTCCAGCTCCGCCTGGCCGGCGGGGGCGCCGCGGCGGGTGTAGTAGACCACGACGTCGGGCCGGTGCGCCGCCGCGAGATTGATGCCGGTGGCCAGATCGGTCGCGCGCGCCATGAGCGCGATGCCCGGATCGGCCCCCAGCGCGGCCGCGGCCGCGCCGCCGGCGACGTCGCCGTCGGCGATGAACAGGGCGCGCAGGGGGGCGGCGGGGTTCATGTCAGACACGGGTGTAGGCGGTGACGCCGTCGCTCTCGAGCATCGCCGCGGCGGGGCCGGCGATGCGCTCGGAGTGGCCGATGTTGAGCCGGCCGCCGAGGGCGAGCAGCTTCGCCAGCCGCTCCCAGATCACGCACTGGGTCGGCTCGTCGAAGTAGATCGCGACATTGCGGCAGAAGATGATGTCGAAGGGCCCCTTCATCGGCCACTCGCCCATCAGGTTCAGCTCGTTGAAGACGATCAGCTTGCGCAGCGCGTCGGAGGCCTGAAGCCGGTCGCCCGGCGCCTCGGCGAACCAGCGCTTGACCAGCGGCTGGGGCGCGTCGCGCAGGGCGTCGGCGGGATAGAGCCCGGCCCGACCCTCGGCGAGCACCTTGGGGTTGATGTCGGTGGCGAGGATGCGGACGTCCCAGTTCGCCGCCTCCGGCGCCACGTCGAGCACGCAGAGCGCGATCGAGTAGGGCTCCATGCCCGTCGAGCAGCCTGCCGACCAGATTCGCACCCGCCCGCCCGACCGGGCGCGCGCCATCAGCGGCGGCAGGGTCTTCTGGCGCAGGTCCTGGAAATGATGCGGCTCGCGGAAGAACCGCGTGACGTTGGTGGTCAGCGCCGCCAGCATCTCGCCCCGCTCCGGCGCGGCCGGATCGGAGACGACGGCGACATATTCCGAGAAGCTCGCCAGACCGAGCGCCCGCACGCGCTTGGCCAGCCGCGAATAGACCAGCGGTTCCTTCGCGGCGGGCATGTCGATGCCGGATTCAGCGCGCAGTATGCCGACGATCGCCGAGAACTCCTTGGGAGAAAACGCGAACTCCCGCGCCGCGGCCGAGCGGGCGACCCCGGCCGCCGCCTGGGCGGCGACCTGCGCGGACAGCGGCGCGGCGATGCCGGCTACCAAGCTCACGCCGCCTCGCGCTCGACGTGGGGCAGCACCTGATCGAGTTCGATCAGGCTGATCATGCGACCCTCCATGGCGAAGACGCCCTTCACGAACTGGCGCGTCGTGTCCGACGCGACATCCGGCGTCGGGCGCATCTGCTCGGGCGTCACGGTCAGGATGTCCGACACCGCGTCCACCAGCAGGCCCACGATGTGGCCGCCCATCTGCGCCACGATGGTGACATGGCGCGCGGTAGGCTCGGCGGCGCCGAGGCCGAGGCGGGCCGAGAGGTCCACGATCGGCAGCACCGCGCCGCGCAGGTTGATGACGCCCTGCACGAAATGCGGCGCATGGGGCAGGGTCGTCGCCGGGGTCCAGCCGCGGATCTCGCGCACGGCCATGATGTCGACGCAGTACTCCTGCGCGCCGATGCGAAAGGCCACGAGCTCGATGGGCGCGGCCGAGGGGTCCTTCTGGGTGGTCATGGGGGTCACTCCGCTGCGAAAAGCTGTTCTGCGCCAGACGTATCGCGGGCGCCCGCGACAAGGGCGTCGACGTCGAGGATCAGCGCGACCCGGCCGTCGCCGAGGATTGTCGCCGCCGCCACGCCGGGCACCCGGCCGTAGTTGGATTCCAGGCTCTTGATGACGACCTGCCGCTGGTCCTGGATCGCGTCCACCACCAGCGCGGACCGCCCGCCGCCCTCGCTCTCGACGAGCAGCGCCACGCCCTTGCCGTCGCCCGAGGGCCTGCGGTGCGGGCGGAAGCCGAGTTCGGCCGCGGTGTCGATGATCGGCACGAAGCCCTCGCGGTCGGCGATCACCGCCGAGGTGGCGCCGAAGGGGCGCAGGCGGGCCGCATCGAGGCTCATGGTCTCGACGATGGCGCTGAGCGGGGCCACCAGCGTCTGGCCCTCCACGCTGACCACCATGCCGTCGAGCACGGCGAGCGTCAGCGGCAACGACAGGGTGAACTCCGAGCCCTGGCCGCGCTTCGACTTCAGGAAGATGCGGCCCGACAGCGCGTGGATCGAACGCTTGACCACGTCCATGCCGACGCCGCGGCCCGAGATCGAGCTGATCTTCTCGGAGGTCGAGAAGCCCGGCAGGAAGATCAGGTTGTCGATCTCGTTCTCGCTGAGCGGCGCGTCGGCGGGGACCAGACCCTTGTCGATGGCGATCTGGCGCACCTTCTCGCGGTTCACGCCGGCGCCGTCGTCGGTGATCTGGATCACGACACGGCCCGAGCGGTGGGCGGCGGAGAGGCGCACCACGCCCTCCTCGGGCTTGCCGGCCGCAAGCCGCGCCTCCGGCTTCTCCACGCCGTGGTCGATGGCGTTGCGGATCATGTGGGTCAGCGGGTCGGCGAGGCGCTCGACCACGGTCTTGTCCACCTCGGTCCACTCGCCCTCGGTGACGAGGCGCACCTTCTTGCCGGTGGCGTCGGCCACCTCGCGCACGATGCGGCTCATGCGCTGGAACAGCGGCTTGAGCGGCTGGGCGCGGATCGCCATCACGCTTTCCTGGATCTCGCGCGTCAACTGATCCAGTTCGTCCAGCCCGCCCGCCACGGCGGGGTCGGTGGCGCGGTCCTGGCCCTGCACCGCCTGGGCGAGCATCGCCTGGTTGATGACCAGCTCGCCCACGAGGTTGATGAGCCGGTCCACGCGGTCGAGATCGACGCGGATGGTGGCGGCGGCCGGCGCCGCCGCCGCCGCCGGAGCCGCCGCGGCGGCCGCAGCGGCCGCGCGGGCTTGCGCCGGGTCGTCGGCCGGCCGGCCGGCTTCGGCGCGGGGCGCTTCGGCCGGGGCGGCGTCGACCGGGGCGGCGGCTGCGGCCGTCTCGGCGGGCTGCGTCTGGCCCATCGCCGCCTCGGGCGCCGGCGCGGCGGCGGCCCCCTGCTCGACGATGTCGAGCTCGCAGTCCTCCTCGCAGAACTCGAAGACCTCGCGGGCCGCTTCCGCGCCGCGCTCCGTGGCGATGGTGAGGTCGAACGCGAGATAGGCGCCGAGCGGGTCGATCTCGTCGAGCGGCGGGACGCCGGAGATGTCGCAGCGCACCGTCATCTCGCCGAGGCGGCCCAGCTCACGCAGCAGCACCACGGCCTCGTTGGCCTTCTCGTAGAGCTCGATCTTCGGCCGGAAGCGCACCGTCAGACCGGGCGCCGCCGGCGCCGCGGGCGCGAGGCCCGGAATGGCGATGGGCGTCGGCGCGAAAGCGGGGGCGGCCGCCGTCGGCAGGCCCGGGATCGCGATGGGCATGGGCGCGAAGGCGGGCGCGGCCGCGGGCAGGCCCGGGATCGCGATGGGCGTCGGCGCGAAGGCCGCCGCCGCAGGGGCCGGCGTCGCCGCAGGCTTCGGCGCCGGCTCGGCCTTGGGACCGCCGCAGAAGGCCGCGATCTCGTCCGCCAGCCCGCGCCACAGCGCCTCGTCGACGTTTCCGCCGGCGCGCGCGGCGGCGACAAGGTCGGCCAGCACGTCGGAGGCGCGCAGCATCGCCTTCATCAGCTCCGGGCCCGGGTCCAGCCGGTCGGCGCGGATTTCGTCCAGCGCGGTCTCGAAGACATGGGCGAAGGTGACGAGCGTCGTCAGCTTGAAGGCGCCGGCGCCGCCCTTGACCGAATGGACGGCGCGGAAGACGGCGTTGACCGTCTCCTTGTCGGTGGCGCCGTCCTGCATTTGCAGGAGGCCCTGTTCGAGTTCGGCGAGCTGCTCCTCGCACTCCTCGAAGAAGGTCTGGCGCAGTTGTGCGAGGGCGTCGGCCATGATCGTTGCTTCCTTCAGGCCGCGACGCGGCGGACGACGTCGACGAGACGCGTCTGCTCGAAGGGCTTGGTGATCCAGCCGGTGGCCCCGGCGCGGCGGGCGCGATCCTTGAGCGCCTGGTCGCTCTCGGTCGTCAGCACGAGGATCGGCACGCCGGCGAAGCGGCGCTCCTTGCGCACCGCCTCGATGAAGCCGAAGCCGTCGAGGTTGGGCATGTTGATGTCGGTCACGATGACGTCGGGCGTCTCGCTGTCGAGCGCCTCCAGCCCGAGGAGCCCGTCGGCCGCCTGGATCACGCGATAGCCGCTCTCCTCCAGCGTCACGCGCAGCATGTCGCGCATGGTCCGGCTGTCGTCGACGGTGAGGACGGTCTGCTGGGTCATGCCTTCTCATCTCCGGCGGTCAGGTGTTCTGGGGTCAGCCCCATGAGGCGCAGGGCCTCGAGGAATTCGCGCGAGGGCTCGATCAGGGCCAGCCCGTGGCCGTCGGCGCGCCAGCTGGCGGCGGCCGAAAGCAGCACCTGGGCGCACTGGCCGCCGAGCTTGCGCACCGCGGCCGCGCCGAGCTTCAGCGGCTTGCCGCGCGCGCTGCGCAGGCTGTCGGTCAGCGCCGGCGCGGCGGCGGCGTCGAGCGCCTCGGGCAGATCGAGGGTCGGTGTCTTGGCGGCCATGGTTCAGAACTCCTCCCATCCGGCGTCGCCGCCGGCGGCGACCTTGCGTGGGGCGGGGGCCGGCGCCGCCGCGCGGGGCGGCGTCCGCTCAGGCTGGGGCGCCGGCGGTTTCGGCGTCGCCGGCTTCAGCGCGACGACGGGCTTGGGCGCCGGCGCCATGGCCGATGCGGATTTGCCGAAGGCGGGCTTGCTCGGCGCCGGCCTCGCCGGAAGCAGCTTGTTCGCCTCGGCCCTGCCGAAGGCCGGCTTGCCCGGCGCCGGCCGCAGCGGCGCCACCGTCGCGGACGGACGCGCAGAGACCGGGGCGGCGGTGGAGGCGGGCGCCGCGCTGCGCGCGCCGGTGCGGAAGCGGGCGACCAGTTCGGCGAAGGCGTCGGTCTGGCGAGAGAGCGCGCGCACCGAAGCCGTCACCTGCTCCACCATCGCGGCGTTCTGCTGGGTGATCTGGTCCATCTGGCCCACGGCCCCGGAGACCTCCTGAAGCCCGGTGGCCTGATCGGCGGCGCTTGTGGCGATCTCCACCACCGCCTCGTTGATCTCGGCGACGCCGGTGATGATCCGCTCAAGCGCCGCGCCCGCGCCGCCGACCAGTTCGACCCCGCGCTCAACCTGCGTCTTGGAGGACAGGATCAGGCCCTTGATCTGCTTGGCCGCGTCCGCCGAACGCTGGGCGAGCGCGCGCACCTCCGAGGCCACGACCGCGAAGCCGCGGCCCGCCTCGCCGGCGCGCGCCGCCTCGACGCCGGCGTTCAGGGCCAGCAGGTTGGTCTGGAACGCGATCTCGTCGATCACGCCGATGATCTGGCCGATCTTCTCGGAGGAGCTTTCGATCTCGCTCATCGCCGCGACCGCGTCGCGCACCACGGCGCCGCCGGCCTCGGCCTCGCCCTTGGCGCGCTCCACCACGGCGCGGGCGTGCGCGGCGCCGTCCGCGGTCTTGCGGGTGGTCGCGGCGATCTCCTCGATGGCCGCGGCGCTCTCCTCCAGGCTCGCCGCCTGGCTCTCGGTGCGCTGGGACAGGTCGTCGGAGGCGGAGGAGATGCGTGTGGCGGCCCCGCGCACCGCCTCGGCGTTGGCCGTGATGCTGCCCAGGGCGTCCTGCAGCGCGGCGAAGGCGGCGTTGAGGTCGGCGCGCAGCTTGGCGTAGTCGTCGGGGAAGCCGTCGCCGATCCGCCAGGTCAGATCGCCCTCGGCGAGCTTCGCCAGCGCCTGGCCAAGCTGGTCCACCGCCTCGCCCTGCTTCCGCGCGGCCGCCATGCGGTCCGCCTCGGCGGCGCGGCGCTCGGCGTCGCCGGAGGCGCGGGCCTGCTCAGCGTCGCGCTCCAGTTCGTCCTTCTCGATGGCGGCGGCGCGGAAGCGCTCCACGGCTCGGGCCATGGCGCCGATCTCGTCCTCGCGGGCGGCGGCGGTCAGGTCGATCGCGCGGTCGCCCGCCGCGAGCTTGCCCATGGCGTCCGTCATCGCGCCGATCGGGCGCAGCAGCGTGCCGTTGAGATACCACCACGTCACCCCGATGATCACGAGCGCCGCGAGAAGTCCGGCGACCAGCGTCATGGCGCCCTGCGCGGCCGCCGCGTCGGTGACGGCGTCGAGGTCCCAGGCGACGACCAGATCGGCGAGATCGCCGATCGGCGCCGAAACCAGCACATGCGCGTCCGTCACCTGAACCACGGGCGAAGCGCCGGGCTGGGCGGCGCCCAGCGCCGCGACCACCTCGGCCTGCACGACGCCTTCCGGCCAGACCAGCAGGGTCTCGCCCGCCCGGTCGGCGATGTGGATGTGCGCGATCCGGCCCTCGGGCTGCGCCGTCAGCCGGTCCACCACGCCCTGAACGATGTCGAACTTGCTCCAGCGCACGCCGCCGGCGACCTGGTCCGCCAGCAGCGCCGCGGTGCTCTGCTGCGCCGCGACGCCGGAGGCGATCGCGGTCGCGCGCAGCGCCTGGTACTGGGCGACGACCAGCCCCGCCACGGACAGCAGCACCATCGCCGCCATCAGCGCGCCGACCTTGCGGCCCAGCGACATCCCCTTCCCGGGGGCCCTGACAGGACCAGCCATCACCCGAACTCCCTCGCTATGCCTTGACCCGACCGCGTCGCTCAGTTCAGCAGCGCGTCGACGTTGACGCCGATGGTGACCGCGCCGATGGGCGCGCCGGAGGCGTCGACCAGCGTGAAGCTTACCTGGCTCTGCATCGTCTGCGTCGACTCGTCGAGGTCGACGTCGTCGACGAACACCGCGTCCGCCCCGAACGGATAGGTCTTCTGGAACTTGGCCTCGTCGCCCTGCCAGTAGTCGGAGGTGCGCTCGCTCTGGCCGACGTTGAGGCCGAGGTTGTCCACGACGAAAATCTCGGTGATCAGGCCATTGTACTTCGCCTGGACGGTCTTGAGATAGTCCGAGGTCGCGTTGGCCATGGTCTCGGTGATCAGCGGCCCGCCGCCGGCTGCAAGCTCCGCGACCCACTGGCTGTCCAGCGCGTCGATGCGCGCCTGGTCGATGCCGGCGTGCTCGACGTTCTGCTCCTCGATGGCGGCGATCACCTGCGGGGTGGCGATGTCGGCGCGCAGGCTGTCCTCGACCATCTGGGCGATGACCGCCTTGTAGTCCTGCCCGGCGAAGGCGGGGACGGCGGCGAGGATCGCGGCGAGCGCTGTCAGGGTCGTTTTCATCGGCGTGTTCTCCCGGTTGCTGTGACTGATGCCGCCGCGGTCATTCCGCGGCGCGCAGGGCTTCGTGCGCGATCGGAGCCGCGCGGCCTTTGTGGGCGTCGAGGCGGAAGAAGCCGACCAGTTCGCCCAGCTCCCGCGCGCGCCCTTCGAGCCCGCGCGCCGCGGCGGCGCTCTGTTCGGCGAGGCCAGCGTTCTGCTGGGTCATTTCGTCCATGCGCATCACGGCGGTGGAGATCTCCTCCACGCCCGCGCTCTGCTCGCGGCTGGCGGAGGCGATCTCGTCGATGCTTTCGGCCAGTTCCGCGATCGAGACGGCGATGCTGTCGAGCGCATGACCCGACTTCTGCACCAGCATCACGCCCTGCTCGACATGGGTGGAGCTTTCGGCGATCAGACCCTTGATGTCGCGCGCCGCGTCCGCCGAGCGCTGGGCGAGGGTGCGCACCTCCGAGGCCACCACCGCGAAGCCCCGACCCGCGTCGCCCGCCCGCGCCGCCTCGACGGAAGCGTTGAGCGCGAGCAGGTTGGTCTGGAAGGCGATGCTGTCGATCAGCGAGGTGATGTCGGCGATCCGCGTCGCGCTCTTCTCGATCAGGTCCATCGCGTCAACCGCCTGCGAGACCACCACCCTGCCTTCGGCGGCGCGCGCCGAGGCGTCCGACGCCTGGCTGTTCGAGCGCACCGTGTTCTCGGCGTTGGACTTCACGGTGGAGGCCATCTGCTCCATCGTCGCGGCGGTCTGCTCCAGCGAGGCGGCCTGGCTTTCGGCGCGGCTGCTCAGCGCGCCCGAGCCGGTGGCGATGTCGGCCGTCGCGTCGCGCAGGGCCTCGCCGGTGTCGCGGATGCGGCCCACGAGTTCCGCCAGCCGGTCGATGGTCTCGTTGACCGAACCCGCGACGCCCTCGAACACGCCCCGGTGCCCCTTCGGCATCCGCCGGGTGAGATCGCCCTGGGCCAGCGCGCGCAGCACGGCGTCGATGTCGCGGAAATAGCCGTCTAGATTGCCGTAGACCTCGTAGAGCGCGTTCGCGACGGCGCGGGTCTCCGGGGTCAGCCGGCTCATGTCGATCCGCTGGGCGAAGTCGCCCTGCATGGCGGCGTCGATCACGTCGGCGATCAATTTGGCCGAGCGCTGCGCCTCGGTCTTCTCCACCCACTCGACGACATAGCCTTCCCGCACGCCCTGCGCGCCCGAGATCGGCGACACGCGCAGGTCGAATTCGCGCTCGTCGAAGGCGATCTTCGCCAGCATCGGCGCCCGCATGGCGGTCAGCATGCCGCGGTTGTGGCCCGGGTTCTTGTGAAAGACGTCGATGTTCTTGCCAACAAGGCTCGAGATATCGACCGGATTGTCCTTCCTGGCCCAGAATTCGCGGGATTTCGCGAGGGACTGCTCCAGCGCCGGCATGACGTAGGTGATGGTCATGTCCTTGTCGGCGATCATCATGCTGGCCGAGGCGACGTCGAGCGCGGCGCGCGCCCGGCGCGCCTCGGCGAAGCGCGCGTCGATGGCGGCGACCCCGCGCAGGGAACGCCAGATCAGCGCCGTCGCCGTGGCGGTCAGCGCGAACGCGAAGGCGGGCGCGGCCAGCGCCGCGACACGCTCTCCGTCGATCACCATGCCGACGACGACGAGCGCCACCAGCAGGTTTGCGACGAAGCACACGACAAGACCAACCATCAGCAGGCGCGAGAAGTTGGCCAACGAAAACGCTGCAAGATTATTGGAATTATTGGAAACGGCAGGGGTCATCGGCGTGCACTCCGGCTGGCGGTTCGTCACGCATCAAGCGCCCCGGCGCTGAACGCAGGGTTAAGCGCACGCGGCGCCGGATCGGCCGAAATGCCGCGCATTGTGCGAAAATGCCCGACGCCGCCGACGACGCGACCGTGAACGGCGGGTTGTGCCGGCGCTACTGACGGCGCGCGCGCTGCGCGATAGGGTGCCGCGGCGCAGCATCGGGCGCGATTTGGGGAGCGACGTCATGCATTTGCTGGCGATTTCGGGTTCGCTGCGCGCGGACAGCCACAACAGCGCCCTCGCGCGCGCGGCGGTGGAGGTCTTCGCGCCGGATCGCCACACGGTCGCGGACCTGCGCCTGCCGCTCTACGACGGCGATCTCGAGGCGCAGGGGACGCCGGAGGCCGTGACGACGCTCGTGGCGCAGATTCGCGCCGCCGACGCGGTCGTCATCGCCTGCCCCGAATACAACGCGGGACTGTCCGGCGTGATGAAGAACGCGCTCGACTGGATCAGCCGGGTCCCGCCGATGGCGCTGGCGGACAAGCCCACCGCCATAATGTCCGCCGCCGCCGGGCGGGCGGGCGGCGCGCGCAGCCAGATGACGCTGCGCCACTGCCTCGTCGCCTTCCGGCCGCGCCTGGCGCCGGGGCCGGAACTGATGGTCGCGAACGCCGACAACGCCTTCGCCGGCGGCAAGCTCGTGGACGACAAGGCGCACGCCGTTCTGCAGACGCTGATGGAGGCGCTGCGGCGCGAGGTTGCGCGCGGCGCGGCCGCCTGAAGCCCGGCCCCCGGCGTCGATCGCCCGCCAACCCCGACCGAGTTGCGCCGGCGCAGGGCGCCCCGTCGCGCCCCGTCGCGTCCCGACGCAGGCCGCGCGCTGCGCGCGACGGCGCGCGGTTGACAGCGCGCCGTCGCGCGGGCGACCGTTTGAACATTCGTGCGCAATGCGAACAGCAGCCGCCTTCCGATGGGCGGCCGACATGGAGGTGACGATGACGACCACCCGAACCCCGCTCGCCCTCGCGGCGCTCGTCGCGCTGACGGCCGGCGCGGCCGCAGCCGATTTTCCCGCCGACGGGCCGATCCGCGTCGTCACCCCCTATGGCGCCGGCGGCGGCATCGACATCACCGCGCGCATCCTCGCGCAGGTGGGCGAGGCGCATCTGGGTCAGCGGGTCGAGATCGTGAACATGCCCGGCGCCGGCGGCCTGACCGCCGCGACCTTCGTCAAGGAGAACGGCGGCGACGGCTACACGCTGATCATCTCCGACTACGGCCCGCTCATCACCCTGCCCATGCTGGAGAGCGTGCCCTACGGCCCCGAAGACTGGATCCCGCTGGTCCAGGTGACCGAGATCGCGCCGACCTTCGTCGCCCGGGCCGACGCGCCCTTCGACAGCATCGAGGGCTTCGTCGCCGCGGCCACTGCCGACCCGATGAACGTGCCGATCACCCATGGCGGCTATCTCAGCTCGAGCCACCTGCCGCTGATCCGGCTGGAGCAACTCTCCGGCGCCCGGGCCAACCACGTGCCCACCTCGGGCGGCGGCGAGACGGTGCAGTTCCTGCTCGGCGGCACGGTGCCCATCGCGGTGACCACGCCCGCCACTGTCGCCGGCGCGGCGGCCTCGGGCGACGTCCGCGCGCTCGCGGTCGCCACGGCCGAGCGCGTCGCGAGCCTGCCCGACACGCCGACGCTGGGCGAGCTGGGCTACGACATCGTCATGCCGGTCTGGTACACGATCTTCACCCCCGCCGGCACGCCCGCCGACGTGGTGGAGAAACTCTCCGCCGGCATCGCCGCCGCCTACGCCAGCGCGGAGGCGCAGGAACTCGCCGGCCGCGCCAACATCGCCGCCATCCCGATCTCGCGCGACGCGGGGCTGCAGACGATCTACGACGACACCCGCGACACGGTCGCCGCCACGCTCGAGGCGGTCCAGCAGTGAGCCCGGCGCGGCGGCGCCCTCGCGCCGCCGCTTCCGGCCCCGTGAGCCGCGCATGCCCGTGAGCCGCGCATGATCGACATTCTCGCCGACGCGCTGGTGATCGCGCTCGCGCCGCAGGTGCTGTTGGCGGTGCTGCTCGGCGTGATGCTGGGGGTGACCGTGGGCGCGATCCCCGGCATCTCGGGCGACATGGCGATGGCGGTGCTGCTGCCCTTCGTGTTCACGATGGATGCGGCGCCGGCCATCGGGATGCTGATGGGCATCTACAAGGGCGGGCTGTTCGGCGGCTCGATCTCGGCGATCATGTTCGGGGTGCCCGGCACGCCCGGCGCGGCCGCCACCGTCATCGACGGCTATCCCGCCAAGCTCGCCGGCGCCCCCAATCGCGCGCTGCACACGGCGCTCTACGCCTCCGCCTTCGGCGACCTGTTCGGCGTCAGCCTGCTGATCTTCGTCGCCGCGCCGCTGGCCGTGGTGGCGCTGAGCTTCGGGCCGCGCGACTTCTTCGCGCTCTACGTCGTGTCGATCGTGGTCATCGCCGTGCTCGACAAGGGCAAGGTGGCGCGCGGCTTCGCGGCGGCGGCGATCGGGGTGCTGATCTCGATGATCGGCCGCGACCCCTTCACCGGCGCCCAGCGGCTGACCTTCGGCCTGCCCGAGCTTTCCGGCGGCGTCGGGCTGGTGCCGCTGCTGATCGGGCTGTTCGCACTGTCGGAGATCTTCGTGCAGATCGGCCGCGTCCGCGCCGACCGGGGCGCCGCCGACCGGGCCGCGGCGGCCGACGCGCCCGACGGCTACGACCCCGCCGGCGACCGGCTGGGTTGGCGCGAGTGGCTCGGCCAGTGGCGCGCGCTGGGCGTGGGCTCCGCCACCGGGGCCTTCATCGGCGCGTTGCCCGGGGCCGGGGCGACGCTCGCGGGGTTTCTCGGCTACGGCCTCGCCCAGCGCGTCGCGCGCCGGCCCGATCTGTTCGGCAAGGGCTCGCTGGAGGGCGTCGCGGCGCCGGAATCAGCCAACAGCGCCACGGCGGGGGCGACGCTGATCCCCCTCTTCGCCTTCGGCATTCCGGGCAGCGGCTCGGCGGCGCTGATCGGGGCGGCCTTCGTCATGCAGGGCATCAGCCCCGGGCCGAACATGATCGAGGCCAACCTGGTCGTCATCTACGCGGTGTTCGTGCTGCTGCTGTTCGGCACGGCCTGCAATCTGGGCGTCAGCAAGCTGCTGCTGCCGTTCTACGCCCGGGTCTCGATGATCGAGCCGCGCTTCGTGCTGCCTGTGGTGGTGGCGCTGGCGATCATGGGAACCTATGCGACCTCCAACTCCGTCACGGACGTCTGGATGCTGATCGCGGCGGGCGTGTTCGGCGTCGTGCTGCGCGGCGCCGGCGTCCCGATCCCGCCGCTGGCGCTGGGCTTCATCCTCGGGCCGGGCATGGAGCGGGCGCTGCGCCAGAGCCTGCTGCTCGGCCGCAACGACCCGGCCTATCTGCTGGAGAGCCCGCTGGCGGTCGGCATCTACATCGCCGGCGCGGGGGTGATCGCGCTGTTCGTCTGGGCCACGCGGAGGGGCTGAACAATGCGCCGCATCGCCGACAGCCGCGCCTTCGCCGTCGCGTTGAGTCTGCTTTCGCTGGCCGTCGCGGGGCTGCTTCATGCCCGCTACGGAACCTGGCGCCCCGGGCCCGGCGGCGGGCCGACGCTTGTGCCCGCGCTGGCGTATCTGACGATGATCCCCGCCACGGTGGTCATGGCCGCCGAGGCCGCCCGGCGCCCCGCCGCCGCGGCCGCCGAGCGGCCGGCGCTCGTTGCGCTGGCGGCGGCGGTGGCCTGGGCGCTGGTCTACTTCTGGCTCGCGCGCACGGTCGGGCTGGTCGCCGCGACCGTGCCTGCGCTCGTCCTCGGCATGACCGCGCTCTCACCCGCCCCGTGGCGCAGCCTGCGGGTGATCGCGCCGGTCTGCCTCGCGCTGGGCGGCGCGTTCTGGCTGCTGTTCACCCAGATCGCGCCGGTGCTGCAGACCCGGGTGCTGCTGTTCTGACTACTCGGCCGCCTGCGCCGCCGCGTCGAGCCTGTCCACCAGCGCGTCGAGCTCCGCCATGATCGGCGTGAGCCGCGCCAGCCGCGCCTCGCCCTCCGCGCCGAGGTCCGCGAAACGGGTCAGCGGCTCGCGCACGTCGCCGACCGGATAGCCCGCCGCCCGCGCCAACGCCTTGCTGTAGCACTGGTGGCCGTAGGTCGGGTGCCCCTCGCCGATGATGTGCTGCATCCGGTCGATCAGGCGCTGGACCTGCTTGGCGTCCTCCCAGCGGCCCTGCTCGCACCACTGGACGAACTTCCACGACGCGCGGGGGATGTAGTTGCCGTAGGGATTCACATAGCCCTTCGCGCCCAGCGAGTAGCTTTCCACGACACGCTCGCCGGCCCAGACGTTCATGAGCCCTTCCGTCTCCTCGATGATGTCGTGGACGCGCGCCACGTCCATCGAGGCCTCCTTGATGTAGCGCACCTGCTCGAACTCCCGCGTCAGCCGGGCCACGAGCTTCGCCGACATGTCCACGTTCGAGGTGAAGGGGTTGTTGTAGAGCATGACCGGCAGGCCGACCTTGTCGCAGATGCGGCCGTAGTAGCGGACGATCTCGTCCTCGGTCGGCGTGTAGTAGTAGGGCGGCACGATCATCAGCCCGTCCGCCCCCATCGCCTCGGCCTCCGCCGAATAGCGCACGGCGTTGGGGGTGTGGGCGTTCATCGTGCCGACCAGCACCGGGATGCGCCGCGCGACATGGGCGACGGTCGCCTCGACGAATGCGCTGCGCTCGCGGTCGGTCAGGGTCAGGAACTCGCCGGTGGTGCCGAGGATGATGACGCCGGGCACGCCTGTCGCGATCTGCCAGTCGAGGAAGCGCCGCCACGCGGCGTAGTCGATGGCCGAGCCGTCCTCGGTGAAGGGCGTGATCGTCACCGTGTAGCTGCCGCTGAACCGCGTCGTGGTCATCCCGTCCCTCCCGATCCGTCCCCGCGTGGGGCGATGCGCATTGCGAACATCCGTGCGCTGGATAGCATGGCGCGCGGCGGCGGGGCCAGCGGCAGGGGCGACTTGTGGCGCATCGGACGGACGTGCTGGTCATCGGCGGCGGGCTCGCCGGCGTGGCGACGGCGTGGATGCTCGCCGGCGACGGCGCGGACGTGACGCTGGTCGAGCGTGGCGCGCTGAACGGCCGCGCCTCCGGCGCCAACGCCGGCTCGATCCACGTCCAGATCCCGTACGCGGAGTGGACCACGCTGGGCGAGGGCTGGGGCCGGCGCTTCGCCCCCGTGCTGCCCATGCTGCGCGACTCTGTAGAGATGTGGCGCGCCCTGCCCGGCCAGCTCGGCGCCGATCTGGAGCTGGCGATGCCCGGCGGGCTGCTGGTGTTCGAGACCGACGCCCAGCGCCGCGCCGTCGAGGCCAAGGCGGCGCTGGAGCGCGCCCAGGGCGTCGACACGCGCATCCTCGACCGGGCCGAGCTGCGCGCGCTGGCGCCCTACGTCTCGGAGCGCATGACCGGCGCCGCCTTCTGCCCGACCGAGGGCAAGGCCAACCCGCTGAAGGTCGTGCCGGCGCTGGCCGCCGCGGCGGCGGCGCGGGGCGCGCGGCTGCTGGTGGAGACGCCGGTGCTGGGGCTGGAGGCCGAACCCGGCGGCTGGCGCGCCGACACCCCGCGCGGCCCCATCCGCGCCCGGCGCGTGGTCAACGCCGCGGGGGCGGAGGCGGCCGCGGTGGCGCGCATGGTCGGTCTCGACGTGGCGCTGGAAGGGTGGCCGCTGCAGGTGACCGTAACCGAACCGGCGGCGCCGCTGGTCGGCCACCTGATCTATTCCGCCGTGGGCAAGCTCACGCTGAAGCAGATGGCCAACGGAACCTGCCTGATCGGCGGCGGCTGGCCCTCGCGACGCCGGGCGGACGGCGGGCTGGCGCTGGACCCGGCGTCGCTGACCGCCAACATGGCCAGCGCCGTCGCGGCCGTGCCGGCGCTGGGGGCGGCGCGGGTGGCGCGGAGCTGGCCGGCGGTGGTCAACGGCACCGCCGACTGGCGGCCGATCATCGGCGAGGCGCCGGGGCGGCCCGGCTTCTTCCTGCAGCTCTTTCCGTGGATGGGCTTCACCGCCGGCCCCTTCGTCGCCCGCGCGGTGGCCGACATGGTGCTGGGCCGCCGCCCCGACCTCGACCGCGCGCTGCTGCTGGGCGCGGCGTGACCCCCCCGCCGCAGGACCGCCCGGCCGGCGGCGCGTCAGCCGGCGCCGTCCAGCGCCGGAGCCAGCGCGGCGAGCAGGCGAGCCACCCTGCCCGGCTCGGCGTCGGCGAAGCCGATCACCAGGCCCTGCGGTCCCGCCGCCCCCCCGCCTTGCGCCGAGAGCGCCGCGACAGCGAAGCCCGCCGCCCCTAGCCGCGCCATCGCCGGCCCCTCGGCCAGCCCCGGCGCGAACACGGCCGCAAGCTGCAGGCCCCCGTCCGGCCGCCGAACGGTCAGCCGGTCGCCGAACCGCGTCTCCAGCGCCTCGGCGAGCAGCCGCCCGCGCGCCGCATAGACGGCCGCGATGCGGCGCTGGTGGGCGCGCCAGGCGCCGCTCTCGATCAGGGCCGCCAGCGCCGCCTGCGCGTGCAGGTTGGCGGCGAGGCCGAGGTTGCGGTGCGCCTGCGCAAGCGGCCCCTCCAGCCCCTCAGGCGTCACGATCCAGCCCAGCCGCAGGGCCGGCGCGAGGCTCTTGGCCGCCGAGCCGACATAGAGCGTGACGTCCGGCGCCTGCGCCTGCAGCGCGGCGATGGCGCGGCCGCGCCAGTGGAACTCGCTGTCGTAGTCGTCCTCGACGATCCACGCGGCCCGCGCCCGCGCCCAGTCCGCCAGCGCCTGCCGCCGGGCGAGACTGAGGCGCGCGCCGAGCGGATACTGGTTGGAGGGCGTCACATAGGCCAGCCGCGCGTCCTGCGCCGCCGCCGCGACGTCCGCCCCCTGCCCGTCCACCGGCAGCGGCAGGACGCGCAGCCCGGCGCCGGCGAAGGCCGCGCGGGCGCCGGCGTAGCCCGGGCTTTCCACCAGCGCCCCCTCGCCGGGCTCGGCCAGCGCCAGCGCCGCAAGGCTCAGCGCCGCCTGCGCGCCCGCGGTGACGAGGATCCGCTCCGGCGGCGCCACCACGCCCCGGTCCGCGGCGAGGCGCGCCGACAGCGCCGCGCGCAGCGCCGGCAGCCCGGCGTAGTCGGCGTAGCCGGCCGCCCGGCCATGCAGCGCCGACGCGGCCCGGCGCAGCGCGCGCGCCCAGACCGCGCGGGGAAAGAGCGCCTCGTCGGGGCGTCCCGGCATCAGCCAGCCGTCCGGGCGCGCGTAGAGACCGGCCCTCGGATCGCGCGCCAGCGCCGCGCCGCGCGGGCCCAGCGCCCGGGGCGCGGTCGGCGCCGGGGCGGCGGCGGCCGGCGCCGCCTCGGCCACCCGCGGCGCGGCGCCCTGCCGTGCGTCCACGACCCCCTCGGCGCGCAGCAGTTCATAGGCGGCGGTGACCGTGTTGCGGGCCAGCCCCAGCGCCGCCGCGGCGGCGCGGCTTGAGGGCAGCGGCTCGCCCGCGGGCAGGCGACCGGCGCGGATGGCGTCGCGGAGCGCGCGGTAGAGCCGCTCGGCGCGCGGCGCGCCCGACTGGGGCGCGGCGGCGAACAGGGCGGCGAGGGCGACTGGCTCCATGGCTTGACCCTCTACTGGACCTTCGCACCAGACGAAAGAGGCGCGAGAGAGGGCGCCACTCGCAGACAGGAGCCGCCGCAATGAACGTCCGCCCCCCCGCCTTCGCCCGCATCCGCGTCGCCAAGCGCGCCGTCGAGGACCGCGCCGAGGCCTTCGCGCTGCTCGACCGGGGCCTGTTCGCCCATGTCGGCTTCGTCGCCGAGGGCCGGCCCATGGTGATGCCCATGGCCTACGCCCGGATCGGCGAGACGCTCTATCTGCACGGCGCCTCCAAGACCCGGATCGTGAAGCTGGCCGAGGGCTCGCCCCTGTGCCTGACGGTGACGATGGTGGACGGGATCGTGGTTGCGCGCTCGGGTTTTCACCATTCGGTCAACTATCGCTGCGTCGTGGTCCACGGGACCGGCCGCGCCGTCGCCGGCGCCGAGATGGACGCCGCGCTCGACGCGGTGGTGGATCACCTGCTGCCCGGCCGCTCGGCGGAGGTGCGGCCGATGACGGCGCAGGAACGCAAGGCGACCGGGGTGGTCGCGCTCGACGTGGCGGCGATCACGATGAAGCGCCGCGCCGGCCCGCCCATCGACGACGAGGCCGACGTCGCCGCCGGCGGCTGGGCGGGGGTGCTGCCCGTGACCACGGCGCTCGGCCGCGGCGTGGGCGACGCGCATACGCCATTCGGCGCGGCGGAGCCGCCCTCGCTTGCGGCGGCGCGGGCCAGGTTCGCCTGAGGGCGGCGCCGGTCGCCCTTGAAATAATCCGCCGCGCGGTCTTCTGTCCCGGGCAGCAACAGGAGCCGCCCGTGACCCGATCCCTGCCGACCTCCATCGACGCCACGTCGGCGATGCTCGCCGACGCCGGCTACGTGTGCGGGCGCGACCTCGCCACGGTGGTGTTTCTCGCGCTGAAGCTCGGCCGGCCGCTGTTTCTGGAAGGCGAGGCGGGCGTCGGCAAGACCGAGATCGCCAAGGCGATCTCGCAGAGCCTGGGGCGCAAGCTGATCCGGCTGCAGTGCTACGAGGGGCTCGACGCGGCCTCGGCGGTCTACGAATGGAACTTTCCGGCCCAGATGATCGAGATCCGGCTCGCCGAGGCCTCGGGCGACCGCGACCGCCGCTCGCTGGCCTCGGAGCTGTTCTCCGAACGCTTCCTGACCCGCCGCCCGCTGCTGGAGGCGATGACCGCGCAGGACGGCGGGGCGCCGGTGCTGCTGATCGACGAACTCGACCGCACCGACGAGCCCTTCGAGGCCTATCTGCTGGAGGCGCTGTCGGACTTCCAGGTGACCATCCCCGAACTCGGCACGATCAAGGCGCCCGAGCCGCCCATCGTCATCCTGACCTCGAACCGCACGCGCGAGGTGCACGACGCGCTGAAGCGGCGGTGCCTCTATCACTGGGTCGACTACCCCTCGATGGACCGCGAACTGGCGATCCTGCGCGCCAAGGCGCCCGAGGCGCAGCTTGCGCTGTCGAAGGAGGTCGTCGCCTTCGTCCAGCGCCTGCGCACGGAGGACCTGTTCAAGAAGCCCGGCGTCGCCGAGACCATCGACTGGGCCAAGTGCCTCGTCGCGCTCGACGTGCTGGCGCTCGATCCCCAGACCGTCACCGACACGCTGGGCGCGATCCTCAAGTACCAGGACGACATCGCGCGCTATCAGGGCTCGGAAGTGAAGAAGCTGCTCGACGAGGCGCGTGACAGCATCCCGGCCTGAAGCGCGACGGCCGACGCGCCGCCGGCGCGCGAGCCTTGCGCCGGCGCGCGCCACGCGCTGTCCTGCGCCCCGGATGCGAGGGGAGAACGACGTGAAGAAAGACGAGCTGAAGATCCGGCGGGACATCATCGCCAAGTGCCGCCAGATGAACGCCATCGGGCTGAACCAGGGCACAAGCGGCAACATCTCGGCCCGCTACGGCGAGCGGATGCTCATCACGCCCACCTCCACGCCCTATGACGAGATGGAGCCGGAGATGATCGCCTCCATGCCGCTGGAGGGCGACTACGGCGCGTGGGAGGGGCCGCTGAAGCCCTCCACCGAGTGGCGCTTCCATCTTGACATCCTGCGCGCCCGGCCCGAGGTCGGCGCGGTCGTGCATACCCACGCCACCTACTGCACGGTGCTGGCGATCTGCGGCAAGCCGATCCCGGCCATGCACTACATGATCGCGGCCTTCGGCGGGCCGGAGATCCGCTGCGCCCCCTTCGCGCTGTTCGGGACAAAGGCGCTGTCGGACTACGCGGTCAAGGCTCTGGAGGGGCGCAACGGCTGCCTGCTCGCCAACCACGGCATGATCGCGGTGGGCCCGCATCTGGACCGCGCCATGTGGCTCGCGGTCGAGCTGGAGACGCTGGCGCGGCAGTACTACCTGACGCTTCCGATCGGCGGGCCGGTGGTGCTGTCGGATCAGGTCATCGCCGACACCGCGGCGGGCATGGCCAGCTATGGCGGCTATGGCGAACAGATCCAGCCCGAGGGCACGGAAAAGCCGAAGCGCAAGGCGAAGGCGAAGACGTAAGGACCCAGGGGCCAGCGACCCGGGGTCAGCGCTGAACGACGGTCACGCTCGCGGTGGCCGGCAGATC
>DAINOD010000015.1:37632-50040 GCA_036735545.1 Rubrimonas sp.
CAGCGACCCGGGGTCAGCGCTGAACGACGGTCACGCTCGCGGTGGCCGGCAGATCGTCCACCACATACGCGCGGTGGTCGTTGCTGTTCAGCGTCACCCGCAGCACATGCTCGCCCGGCGGCAGGGCGCCGAGGACGGCCTCTGGCCCATAGAGCCGGCCGAGCTTGAGCCCTCCGGCGTAGAGATGGCCGTGGCCGGTGCCGGGGATGTGCGGCATCCCCACCAGATGCTCGGCGAAGGCGAACTCCTCGGCCTCCGCCTGCACCCGCCAGCCCTCGCCGTGCGGCGCGGCCGCCAGGGTCAGCCGCGGGGCCGGCTCGCCGTCCTCGACGCGACAGATGTCGCCGACGCCGAACAGCCCCACCGAGGCCGCCGCGCCCGGCGCCAGCGGGTCCACCACCCGGGCCTGCGCCGTCACGCGGCCGGCGTGCTCGAAGGCCAGCGTCACCGGGATCAACCGGCCGTCGGTCAGCGGGCCGGCGACGCCGCCGAGCCAGACATGGGCGCCGTCCTCGGCGAGGCTCGCCACGGCGCCGGCCGGCAGGGGCGGACCGTCGGGCGCCTCGGGCGAGACCAGCCGCGCCTCGGCTGCGGCGGGGGATGCGACGCCGACCAGGCGGTCGGGGGGGCCGGCGTTGGCGATGGTCAGGAACACGCGCACCTCGCCCGCCCCGGCCGGCGCCGCCCGCGCGTCAGAGAGCGACAGCGCCGCGCCGGACGGCCGCAGCCACAGCGCTGCGGCGGCGACGACCGCGATCAGGGCCAGCACGGGCGCGAGACGCCGGAACATGCTTGATCTTGGCGCCCGATGGCCCTCCCCTGCAAGGCGTCATGCTGCGCTTGCTCCCCATTCTCGCACTGGCGCCCGCCGAGGCGCTCGCCCATGCCGGCCAGCGCGGGTTCGTGTTGCTGCTGCCGACCGAGTGGTGGACGCTGGCCGGCGTCGCCGCCGTGGCGTTGACGGCGGCCGCCTCCGCCGCCGCGCCGCCGGGGCTGCTGGCCGCCTTGTTCCGCCCGCGCCTGCTGCTGCGCCGGCCCGCCCTGCCGGGGGCGCAGACGCTGAGCCTCGCCGCCGCGGCGCTGCTGTGGCTGCTGATCGCGGCGGGCTTCTTCGGTTCGCGCGACCCGCTGGCCAATCCCTTGCCGCTGACGATCTGGACCCTGTGGTGGGTGGGCTTCACGCTGGCGACGGCCGTGCTGGGCGACCTCTGGGCCGGCGTGAACCCCTTCGCGGGCCCGCATGCGCTGCTCCGTCGCCGGCTCGGCCCGGCGCCGCTGGCCCTGCCGGGCTGGCTCGACGCCTGGCCGGCGGTGGCGCTGCTCCTCGCCTTCGGCTGGTTCGAACTGGTCTCGCTCGCGCCGGAGGACCCGGCGGTGCTGGCCCGGGCCGTCGCGCTCTACTGGCTGGGGACGATGGCGGGGCTGGCGCTGTTCGGGCGGGACTGGCTGGCGCGCTGCGAGCCCTTCACCGTGTTCTTCCGCCTGATCGCGGGCCTAGCGCCCGTCTGGACCGACCGCGAGGGCGCGCGCGTGGCGATGCGTTGCGGCCTGCCCGGCGCGCGGCTGCTGGCGGCGGCGGCGCCCTCGCCGGCCGCGGCGGCGCTGATCCTGCTGGCGCTGTCCACGGTCACCTTCGACGGGCTGAAGGCGACGTTCTTCTGGCTGGCCCTGATCGGCGAGAATCCGCTCGAGTTCACCGGCCGCAGCGCGGTCACGGCCCAGAACACGGCCGGGCTGATCGGCGCCTGGGTCGCGCTGGGGGGGGCTTTCGCCTTGGCCGTCTGGATCGGCGCGCGGCTCTCGGGCGGACGGTTCGGCGCGGCGTTCCTGCGCCAGGCGCCGGCGCTGGCGCCGATCGCGCTGGGCTATCACTTCGGCCACTATCTCACGGTGCTGCTGGTCAACGGCCAGTATGCGCTGGCCGCCGCGACCGACCCGCTGAGCCAGGGCATGGACCTGCTGGGCGTCGGTCCCGTCGTGGTGACGACCGGCTTCTTCTTCGAGGAGGGCTCGGTGCGCCGCATCTGGCTGACGCAGGCGGGGGCGGTGGTCGGCGGGCACCTGATCGCGGTGCTGATGAGCCACCGCGCCGCCCTGGCGCTCGCCCCCGACCCGCGCGCCGCGGCGCTGGCCCAGGCGCCGCTGGCGGTGCTGATGACGCTCTACACGCTGCTCGGCCTGTGGCTGCTGTCAGCGCCGGTCGGGGCCTGAATTCCTCTGGACTTTTGGCTTCCGGGGCGAAAGCCTGACCCGCGCAGAACGCCGCGACAGGAGAGCCCCATGACCGACGCGCCCGCCCCCAAGCCGGCCCTTGCGCCGACGTCGAGCCCGAAGCCCACGCGGCGCGGCGTGCTGACGGGCCTCGCCGCCGCAGGCGGCGCCGCCGCCGGCCTGCACATGGGCCCCGGCTGGGTGCCCTACATCCAGGCGCAGTCCTCCGCCCCGATCAGGGTGGGCTTCCAGGTGCACCGCACCGGGATCGGAGCGCCCTACGGGCGCTGGTACGACCGCACCACCCAGGCGGCGGTGAAGCTGATCAACGAGGAGGGAGGCGTCAACGGACGCCCCGTCGAGATCGTCGCCGAGGACGACGGCACCGACCCCCGCCGCGGCTCCGAGGTCGTGGAGAAGTTCGCCACCCAGGCCGGCTGCGACGTCGCCTTCGGCACGCTGTTCAGCCATGTCGTGATCGGCTCCGCGCCGCGGGCGGGCGAGTTGAAGATCCCCTATTTCGTGGTCTCCGAGGGCCACCACGTCGCGTCGGGGATGCTCAACCGCTGGACGCTGCAGCCCGGCATCACCGACGTCAAGAGCCAGGTGCAGGCGATGGCTCCCTATGTGGCGGCCAACCTCGGCAAGAAGGTCACCATGATCTTCCCCGACTTCGCCTTCGGCCACGACCACCGCGACTTCTTCACCGAGGCGCTGGCGCGGCAGGGCGGCGAGGTCCTCGCCCACATCGCCATCCCGCCGACCGAGACCGCCTTCACCCGCTACTTCCCGCGCATCCCGCGCGACACCGAGGTGCTCTACCATGTGATGGTGGGTCCGGCCGTGCTGACCTTCGTCAAGGAGCTTGGCGAGTTCTATGGCGGACAGGGGCCGCAGCTGTTCGGCTTCATCGACAGCCTCGAGGCGGTGGACATCAACGCGCCGGGGCTGGAGTTCCTCGACGGCTCGTTCATGTGGGAGGGGATGCCGCGCTACGCGCAGGAGCCCACCTCCGCGCACGATCTGTTCTACCGCGAGAAGGTGGGCGTGGACCTGAACGGCGCCTCGCTGACCGACAGCCGCGACGTCTCCACCTATGCGCACATGTTCGGCTGCTGGGAGACGCTGTTCATCATCAAGGCCGGCATGGAGGTCTCGGGCTATCAGGGCTTCGCCGACCGCGAGAAGCTGATCGAGGCGGTCGAGGACATGTCCGACATGCCCTACGGCCGCGAACATCCCCAGGGCGCCAAGATCTTCAACGGCCGCACCCATCAGGCTTTCGGCCACCAGCACATCACGCAGGTGCGCAACCGCCGGCTGGAGCTGGCGCACACCACAACGATCGAGGACACCTTCTATCCCGACGAGGTGGACTACACGAAGATGAGCTTCTGAGCCGGCGCGGCGCGGCCGCGTTCGCCGATGGATTTCGGTCCCTTCCTGCTGCTCGCCGCCATGGAGGGCGCGGTCACCGCGGCGGTGCTGGCGCTGACCGCGCTCGGCCTGTCGCTGGTGTTCGGCGTCATGCGCGTGGTCAACGTCGCCCACGGCGAGTTCTTCATGCTGGGCGCGGTCATCGCCTGGTGGGTGACCTCGCATGTCGGCGGCCACCCGGCGGTGGGCTTCGTTCTGGCCGCCGTGGCCGCGCCGCTGCTCGTGGGCGCCATGGCCGCGGCGGCGGACCTGACCATCCTCAAGCGGCTGTCCTACGACCCCGAGCGCACCATCGTCGCCACCATCGGGCTGCTCTACGTCATCCAGCAGGCGACGCTGATGGGCTACGGCCCCGACGCGCGTCCGGTGCCGCCGCCCCTCGACTGGCGCATCCGCCTGCCCTGGTTCGGCTGGTCGGGCTACAAGCTGATCGTCATCCTGTCGGCCGTCGCGGTGATGGCGGGCGTCTGGGCGCTGATCGCGCGCACGCGGATCGGGCTGGTGATGCGCGCGACGCAGCTCGACCGCGAGACGGCGCAGGCCTTCGGCGTGCCCGTCGAGCGGGTCTACGCCGGCGTCTTCGCGCTGGGCGCGGCGCTGGCCGCGCTGGCGGCGGTGCTGATCGTGCCGATCCAGCAGGCGCATTACCTAATGGGGGGCGACCCGCTGCTGCTGAGCTTCATCGTGGTCATCATCGGCGGGCTGGGCAGCCTCAAGGGAACCGTGGCGGCGGCGGTCCTGATCGGGTTGGGCGACGGGATCGTCAGCGTGTTCTTCTCACCGACGCTGGCCAAGATCCTCGCCACGCTGCTGGTGGCGATGGTGCTTGTCTGGCGGCCGCAGGGCCTGTTCGGGACCCGCGCGGCGTGAGCGCGCATCGCCCGCCCATGGGGCGCATCCTCGCGCTGCATCTGGGGCTGCTGGCGGGGCTCATGGCCATCGAGCCGCTGCTGGCGCCGTTCCATCAGGTCAACATGGCCCGCGTCATGGTGCTGGCCTGCTTCGCCATGGGCTACAATATCCTGTTCGGCTACACGGGCTTGCTGAGCCTCGGCCATGCGCTGTTCTTCGCCGCCGGCGTCTACGGGACGGGCCTTTCGATCACGCAATGGGGCTGGGGGGCCGAGGCGGCGTTCCTCGCCGGCCTCGCCGCGGGCGGGGCTCTGGCGGCGCTGGCGGGGCTGCTCGCCCTGCGCACGGTGGGCGTCGGCTTCATGATCGTCACGCTGATGTTCGCGCAGGCGGGGTTCCTGACCATCCTCTGGTTCGGCCCGGTCACCCGCGGCGACGAGGGCTTCATCCTGCCGGCCGCCGCGCGCATGGTTCTCGGCGCCGATCTGGCGCAGCCCTGGCCGCGCTACCTCGCGGCGTGGAGCCTGTTCGCGGTATGCCTGCTCGCCAAGCTGGCGCTGGTGCTGTCGCCCGCGGGCCGGGTGCTGGTGGCGATCCGCGAGAACGAGGAGCGGGCGCGGCTGCTGGGCTACGACCCTTTCGCGCGCAAGCTGGGCGCGATGGCGGTCTCGGGGCTCTACGCGGGCGCGGCGGGCGCGGCCTATGCGCTGCTGTTCGGCTATGTGGGCGCGACCTTCGCCTCGGTGCAGTACTCCATCTTCGCGTTGCTATACTGCCTGCTCGGGGGCGTCGGGGTCGCGCTCGGCCCCTTCGTCGGCGCGCTGGCGATGTTCTACCTCGTCGAGATCACCAGCGGGCTGACCGACGCCTACATGCTGCTCGTGGGCCTCGCCCTGATCGGGCTGATCCTGTTCGCGCCCCGCGGCGTCATGGGCCTCGTGCGCGACCGGGCCCGGTGGCTGCCGTGACGCCGCCGGAGGCGCCGCTGCTGCAGGCGAGCGGGCTGACGCGCGACTTCGGCGGCCTGCGCGCCGTGGACGGCGTCGACTTCGCCCTGCAGGCGGGCGAGGTGCGCGCGCTGATCGGCCCGAACGGGGCGGGCAAGACCACCTTCGTCGGGATGCTGATCGGGCGCATCCGCGCTTCGGCGGGCGCGATCCGCTTCGACGGCGCCGACGTGACCCGCCTGCCGGCGCAGCGGCGGGCGCGGCTCGGCATGGCCTACACGTTCCAGATCACCTCGATCTTCCGCGCGCTCAGCGCCTTCGACAACGTGGCGCTGGCCGCGCAGGCCCGACACGGCCCCGCAGCCGCCCCCGGCCACGCCGAGGCCGCGCTGGCGCGCGTCGGCCTGTCGGAGCGCGCCGACCAGACCGCCGGCGCGCTCAGCTACGGCCACCAGCGGCTGCTGGAGATCGCCATGGGGCTGGCGCAGAGCCCGCGGCTGATGATCCTCGACGAACCGACGCAGGGGTTGGCCGACGCCGAGATCGAGGGCTTCAAGGCGCTGATCCGCAGCCTCGCCGGCCAGACCACGATCCTGCTGATCGAGCACAACATGGCCGTGGTCATGGCCTTGGCCGAGCGCATCACCGTGTTGAACTTCGGCGCCGTGCTGGCCGAGGGGCCGCCCGAGGCGATCCGCGCCGACGCGGCCGTGCAGGCGGCCTATCTGGGGGCGTGATGCTGAAGGTGGATCGCATCGACGCCTTCTACGGCCCCGCCCAGGCCCTGCGCGGGCTGTCGCTGGAGGCGCGGCCGGGCGAGATCCTGTGTCTGCTGGGGCGCAACGGGGCCGGAAAGACCACCGCGCTGCGCGCCATCATGGGCCTCACCCCGCCCCGGGCGGGAACCGTGACGCTCGACGGCGCGCCGTTGCACGGGCTGCCGCCCCACCAGATCCCCAAGCGCGGCGTCGGCTACGTGCCCCAGGGGCGGCGGCTGTTCGCCGACCTGACGGTGGCGGAGAACCTCGAGATCGGGCTGATGACGCGCGGCCGCGGCGCCGCCACGCGCGAGCGGGTGCTCGACCTCTTTCCCCGCCTGCGCGACCGGCTGCGCCAGCGCGCGGGCACGCTGTCCGGGGGCGAACAGCAGATGCTGGCGCTCGGCCGGGCGCTGTGCGTGGAGCCGCGGGTGATCCTGATGGACGAGCCGACCGAGGGTTTGCAGCCCAGCATGATCGCCCTGATCCGCGACATCGTGGTGCGCCTGCGCGGCGAGGGCGCGGCGATCGTGCTGGTCGAGCAGCGCGTGGACGCGGTGATGCAGATCGCCGACCGGGTGTGCTTCGTCGAGAACGGCCGCGTCGCGCAGACGCTGGACGCCGCCGCCCTGCGCACCGACCCCGACCTGCTGCACCGCTACGTCGGGGTCGGCTGACGCTGCGCCGCGCCCTGGGCGAGGCGGTCGAGGATGACGGCCGCGCAGAGCCCCGGCGCCTCCCAGTGCGCCGCGTGGCCGACGCCGGGCGCGAGGTGGAGCGCCGTGCGCGGCGGAGCCGCGAGCGCGTTGGTCCAAGGCGTCACGCGATCCTCGCGGCCCCAGACGACGCAGACCGGCGCGGCGAGGCCGTCGAGGCGCGCGCCCCCGCCGGGCCGCAGCGCGTCGTCGATCATCGCGCGCAGGCGGGGGCCGCGCGCCGCCAGATCGGCCGCCTGCGCGTCGAGCGCGGCGTCCGAGCGCGGCGACGGCGCCATCGAGAGCATGGCCTGCAGGGCGCGCAGCGCCTCCCGATCCGGGCCCGCGAGCATCCCGTCCACGAAGGCGCGGTCGAAGGCGTCGCCGAGGCCCACGGGCGCGATCAGGCACAGCGTCGCGACG
Organism: Rubrimonas sp.; assembly: GCA_036735545.1. Lineage (GTDB taxonomy): Bacteria > Pseudomonadota > Alphaproteobacteria > Rhodobacterales > Rhodobacteraceae > Rubrimonas. The sequence goes on from DAINOD010000015.1 coordinate 44,956, forward strand.
TCGAGCGCCGGATCGGCCGCGAGACGCGCGGCGACGGCGCCGCCGTAGGAATGGCCGACCAGCGCCACGGGGCCCGGCGCCGCCGCGGCCAGCGCCTCGGCCACGATCCCGACCACCGCCTCCAGCGCCGTCGCCGTCGCGTCGCTGCGGCCATGGTTGGGCAGGTCGACGGCGAGCGCCTCCACGCCCGCGCGCGCCAGCACGCCAGCCACCCCCGCCCAGCTGTCGGCCGAGTCGAACAACCCGTGCAGCAGCACGACGCCACCGCGGACGGCCCCGCGCGCCGGCCAGCGCCGCAAGCGCAGGGCGCCGCCGCTCGTCGCGATCCGCTCGTCCCCGCCGGTCGTCGCCGCGGCCGGGGGCAGGTCGGCGGCGACGATGCGCCCGCGCCGGCCCGTGCCGGTCACGCCGCGCAGGTCGACGCCCGCGCCGCGCGCCATCGCCCGGGCGCGCGGACTGGCCGCATGGGGCGCGCGGTCCGTCGCGGCCACGGCGGCCGGCGGCGGGCGGCGGGCGGGTTCCGCAGCGGGAGGCGCAGGCTGCCTCGGCGCCGGCCGGACGGGGGCCGTCGCCTCGGCGTCGCTCTCCACGCGGGCGATGAGCGCGCCCACCGCGACCGTGGCGCCGGCCTCGGCGAGGATCTCGACCAGCGCGCCGTCCGCCAGCGCGGGCACCTCGACCACGGTCTTGTCGGTCTCCACCTCAAGCAGCGTGTCGCCGCGGGCGTAGCGTTCCCCCGGCGCCTTCAGCCAGAGCACGACGCGGCCTTCCTCCATCGTCTCGCCGAGGCGCGGCAGCAGCAGATCGCTCACGCCCATGTCGGCGCCCGCCCGCCCGCGAGCCACAACGCGGCCTCGGCCACCAGCGCGGGCGTCGGGATCGACGCCGCCTCCAGCCCCGGGGCGACCGGGATCGGCACGTCCTCGCCCGCGATGCGGATCACCGGCTCGTCGAGCCAGTCGAAGCAGCGCTCCTGCACCCGCGCGGCGATCTCCGCCGCGAAGCCGCCGGTCAGATGCGCCTCGCACACGACCGCGACCCGGCCGGTCCGCCGCGCCGAGGCCTCGACCTTGGCCATGTCCAGCGGGTTCAGCGTGCGCAGATCCACCACTTCGGCCTGCACGCCCTCGGCCGCCAGCCGCTCGGCCGCCTCCAGCGCGACGCCGACCATGCGCGACCACGTCACCAGCGTGACGTCGCCGCCCGGGCGCCGGACAAGGGCCTCGCCCCAGGGCGCGTCGGGCGTCGCGACGTCGAGCGCGCCTTTTGCCGTGTAGAGCCCCTTGTGCTCGATGAAGACCACCGGGTCGGACGCGGTCAGCGCGTGGCGCAGCAGGTGATAGGCGTCGTTGACCGTCGCCGGCATGGCGACGCGCAGGCCGGGGACATGGGCGAACCACGCCTCGAGGCTCTGGCTGTGCTGGGCCGCGGCGGAGCGGCCGGTGCCGCCCTGCGTGCGCAGGACCATCGGCACGCCCATCTGGCCGCCGAACATGTAGCGGATCTTGGCGGCCTGATTGGCGATCTGGTCCATCGCAAGGCCGGCGAAGTCGACATACATCAACTCCGCCACGGGGCGCAGCCCGGTCATCGCGGCGCCGACCGCGACGCCGACGATGCCCGCCTCCGAGATCGGCGCGTCGAGCACCCGTTTCTCGCCGAACCGCTCCAGCAGCCCCCTGGTCACGCCATAGGCGCCGCCGTAGCGGCCGACCTCCTCGCCGAGGACGACGATGCTGTCGTCCGCCGCCATCGCATCCTCCAGCGCCCGGCGCAGCGCGTCGCGGTAGGTCGTCTGCTCCGGCTCCGCGCTCACGCCCGATCCTCCGCGAGCGCCGCCGCGAGATGGGCGCGCAGCGGGCGCGGCGCGGGCTCGCCGGGGGCGTAGACGTCCGCGAACATCGCCGCCGGCCCCGGCGCGGGCGCGGCGATCGCCTCGGCCATCGCCGCGTCCATCTCGGCCGCCGCAGCCGCGTCGAGCGTCGCGGCGCGCTCGCCCAGCCCCAGCGCCTCCAGCCTTTCGCGGGCGCGGGCCAAGGGGTCGCGGCGGCGTCCCTCCGCCTCCTCCTCCGCGTCGCGGTACGGGCTCTTGTCCATGCGGGCGTGACCGTGGAAGCGGTAGCACTCGACGGCGAGGAAGGCCGGCCGGCCCGCGCGCGCGCCCTCGATCAGCGGCTCCGCCGCGGCGAACGCCGCCAGCGCGTCGGCGCCGTCCGCCTCCGCCGCCGCCAGCCCGAAGGCGCGCGCGCGGGCGCCGAAGTCGAGGCTGGCCGCGGCGCGGTCGATCCGCGTGCCCATGCCGTACTGGTTGTTGATGCAGCAGAACAGCACCGGCAACCGCCACAGCGCGGCCATGTTCATCACCTCGTAGAGCACGCCCTGCTGCATCGCCCCGTCGCCGAAGAAGGCGACCGAGACCCGGTCGAGGCCCTGCGTGCGGTAGCTCAGCGCCGCGCCCACCGCATGGGCGACCCCGCCGCCGACGATGGCGTTGGCCCCGAGATGGCCCACCGCGGCGTCGGCGATGTGCATCGAGCCGCCCTTGCCGCCGCAATAGCCGGAAGCCTTGCCGCCGATCTCGGCGAACATCGCCGCCGGTCGGCCGCCGCGGGCTAGAAACACGCCGTGGCCGCGGTGGTGGGTGGTGAAGCTGTCGCCGTCGCGCATGGCGCGGCACACCCCGGCCACGCCTTCCTCGCCGATGGACAGGTGCAGCATGGAGCCGGCGGTGGCGCCTTGCAGGAACATCTCTCCCACCCGCTCCTCGAAGCTGCGGATGCGGCGCATGGTTTCGTAGAGCGCGACCAGCAGCGCCGCATCGTTGGCGCCGGTCATGGGCGTGCGCCCCGCACCCGCATGACGTAGGCCCGACAAGGCGCCTTCAAGCTCATCGCAACCCCATCCATGGTGCGGCGCACATTTGTTCGGCCGTCGCACAATTTTCTTGCAATCTGCGGCGCCCCTCGACCAAAGTCGAGAGGGGAGGATGCGATGGTCGACGAACGGGCGAAGCCCGCTCGGCCAGCGCCGGAGACGCGTCCATCGGACGACGCGCTGTCGGTGCGGCTGGCGTGGCTCTACTACATCGGCGGGTTGAGCCAGGCGGAGGCGGCGGAGCGTCTGGGCATCGGGCGCACGCGGGCCAACCGCCTGCTGGCCGAGGCCCGCGACAGCGGCCTCGTCACCGTCACCATCGACCACGCGGCGGCCGCCGACCTCGCGCTGGAGGCGCGGATCGCCGCCGTCTTCGCACTCGACTTCTGCATCGCGACGCCGCCGCTGGGCCTGGAGACGGGCCCCGAGGCCTGCGAGCCGGCGCTGCGCCGCGTGCAGGGCGCCGTCGCGCGCCGGGCGGTGGGCGTGGCCGCCGCGCGGTGGCTGAAGGCGCGGATCGAGTGCGGCGCGGCGCGCGTGATCGGCGTCGGCTGGGGGCGGACGCTGGCCGAGATGGCGCGCCACCTCCAGCCCTCGCCCGGGCGGCGGCCGTGCTTCGTGTCGCTGATGGGCTCGCTCGGGCGCGACGCCGCGGCGAGCCCTTTCGAGGTGGTGCATCTTCTGGCCGCCCGCGCCGGGGGCGAGGGCCGCTTCCTGCCCGCCCCCTTCGCCGCCGACAGCCCCGCCGACCGCGCCGTGCTGCTCTCCCAGCGCATCGTGGCCGCGGCGCTGGACGTCGCGCGCGCCGCCGACCTCCACATCGTCTCGGTGGGCGAGGTGGACGCCGAGGCCGCCCTCTGCGCCGAGCAGTTCATCGACCCCGAGACCTGCGCCGAACTTCGCGCGGCCGGAGCCGTGGGCGACACCGTGGGCATGTTCTTCGATGCGGCTGGCCGACAGGTCGAGCATCCGATCTCGGAGCGCACCATCGGTCCGGCGGCGGCCGACCTGCGCCGGGCGCCGGTGGTGCTGCTGGCCGGCGGGCCGGAGAAGGCCGCAGCGACCGCGGCGCTGCTGCGTTCGGGCCTCGTTCGCGGGCTCATCATCGACGGCGACACGGCGCGGGCGCTCGGCGCGCGCCTCGACAACGACGCGACGGTCGCGAACGCGGCCTGAAGGCAGGGAGAAGACGATGGCGGAACCCCGCAAGACCATCCTGTCCATGCGCGGGATCAGCAAGTCCTTCGGCGGCTTGCGGGCGCTGATGGACGTCGATCTCGACCTGTTCGACGGCGAGGTGCTCGCCATCGTCGGCGACAACGGGGCGGGCAAGTCGACGCTGATCAAGGTGCTGACCGGCGTGCATGGCCCGGACGCGGGCGAGATCCGCATCGACGGTCAGCCGGTGAGGATCGGCTCGCGCCGGGAGGCGATGGACGCCGGGATTCAGGCCGTCTACCAGAACCTCGGCCTCGTGAACTCGCTGCCGGCGCCGCAGAACGTGTTTCTCGGCGCGGAACTCACGCGCAAGGTGCTCGGCGTGCCCTTCCTCGACAACCGTCGCATGAAGGACGAGACCGGCCGCATCCTGCGCGAGAAGGTCGGCGTCATCATCGACGATCTCGACGCGCCGGTGCGCTCCTTCTCCGGCGGCCAGCGGCAGGCGGTGGCCATCGCGCGCGCCGTCTACCAGACCGACCTGCGCGTGCTGGTGATGGACGAGCCCACCGCCGCGCTGGGGCCGGAGGAGACGCGCAACACGCTGAACCTGATCCGCGGCGTGCGCGACCGCGGCATCGCGGTGATCGTGATCTCGCACAACCTCGAGCACGTCTTCAGCGTCGCCGACCGCGTGCAGGTGATGCGCGGCGGCCGCCGCGCCGGGGTCGTCGACGTCAAGACATCTTCCAAGACCGAAGTGCTGGGGCTGATCGTCGGCTCCGAGACCATGGACGCGGTCGCCTGAGAACCGGAAGAAAAGGGACAAGCCCATGAGCCTCGCAGACGCCCCCGCGCGCCCCGAAAACGCAAACGCGGGCCGCGCCGGCGCCGGCCGCAAGGTCGATCTGCCGCCGCTCGACCGCTACGTGAACATCATCGGCCCGCTGGCGATGATCCTGCTGCTCGCGCTGGCCATGGTCATCTTCGAGCCGCGGTTCTTCGCGCTCAACAACATGATGATCATCCTGCAGGACGCGGCGATCTACATGG